>CP069300.1:5503750-6207500 GCA_016839165.1 Bradyrhizobium sp. PSBB068 | reverse complement strand
TCTACGACCAAAGTTCATGGGCCGTTCATTTCGATTTCCGTACCCATTCCACTCAAGAAGCTCGGCAAACTGCCCCAACAAGGAGACTTCCATGCGTGAGATCGTCCGTCCCGTAACTGCTGCGCTCGGCGTCGCGTGTCTTGCGCTCGCGATGACCGCAGCGTCGAGCAGCGGCGCATTCGCGCAGGCCAAGCAGCAGCAGCAGCAGCAGATGGCACCGGCGGCGAAGCCCGCGCAAGCTGCACCTCCTGCGCAGGCCGCCGCTCCCGCACAGGATCAGGCCCCGCCGATCAAGCAGATCGCGCTCACCGACAAGCAGGTCGACGGCGCGATCGCCGCGGCGAAGGAAATGGACCCGATCACCGCCAAGCTGTCCCAGGACGCCAAGCCCGATCCGAAGGTCGTTGCCCAGCTCGAGGCCATCGCCAAGAAGAACGGTTTTGCCAGCTACGACGAGTACAACAGCGTCGTCGACAACATCTCGCTGGTGCTCGGCGGCTTCGATCCGCAGACCAAGAAATATGTCGGCCCCGAGGCCGTCGTGAAGGCGCAGATCGCCCAGGTCCAGGCCGACAAGAAGATGTCGGCCAAGGACAAGAAGGACGCGCTGGCCGACCTCAACGAAGCCCTGAAATCGCCGCCGCCCGCGGTCGAGAACAAGGGCAACATCGATATCGTGACCAAGAGCTACGACAAGCTGATGGAAGAGTTCGGCGGCAGCGACGACAACTGAGCCGTTCTCGTCCGAATCGAACCGAAAAAAGAGCCCCGGAGAATTTCTCCGGGGCTTTTTTAATGCGGAACGGGTTCGGTGCAGCGACGCGCGTGCATCCGCATCCTGAAACCATCAAACGAGAGCCCGGCGATCCGGCCCGGGGCCGGCGAATCGATGCTGAAGGTCTCATCCGATACCCGTGCGACGGGCTGCGGGCCCTTCGGCGATCTGCTACGCAGGCAGTGAGGGACGGGAGTTCAAGGACATGGCCAACAAGAAAGTCGTGGTCGCCGGCGCCACCGGCCTGGTCGGCAGCGCCGCCTTGCGGCACTTCGGTGCATCCGATGATTGCGAGCGCATCGCGCTGTCGCGCCGCAAGCCGCGCGATCTCTACGGCGCGCGGCACGTGCCGATCGATCTCACCAGCGCCGAGGATTGCCGCCGCGCCGCGGCCGAGCTCGGCGGTGCAACCCATCTGATCTATGCCGCACTCTATGAGGCGCCGAGCCTGGTCGATGGCTGGCGCGACGCCGGGCAGATCGAGACCAACGACCGCATGCTGCGCAATTTGATGGGCGCGCTCGAACCCGCAGCGCCAGCTCTCAAGCACGTCGCGCTGCTGCAGGGCACCAAGGCCTATGGCGTGCATGTCCGGCCGCTGACGGTGCCGGCGCGCGAGGGCCGCTCGGAAATGTACGAGCAGCCGAATTTCTATTGGGTGCAGGAGAATTTCCTGCGTGAGTTGCAGAGGGGCAAGAGCTGGCACTGGAGCATCCTGCGTCCCGTGCTGATCATCGGCGAAGCCATGGGCGGCGCGATGGACCTGATCCCGCCGCTCGGCGTCTATGCGGCGGTGCTGCGCGCGCAGGGCAGGCCGCTCGATTATCCCGGCGGTGCGCCACGCGTGGCGCAGGCGGTCGACGTCGATCTGCTGGCGCGCGCGATCGCCTGGTCGGGCGATGCCGCGGCCGGGCGCAACGAAGCGTTCAACGTCACCAATGGCGACGTCTTCACCTGGGAGAACATCTGGCCGGCGATCGCGGATGCGCTCGACATGACGCCGGGCGCGCATGTGCCGTTGTCGCTGGCGAAGGAGTATCCGAAATGGATTCCGCTCTGGGACGAGCTGCGCAGGACGCACGATCTGATCGCGCCTGGCCTCGAGGAGTTCGTCGGCCTGTCGTTCCAGTATGCCGATTACAGCATGCGCCATGGGCAGACCGAATCCGGTCCGCCGTCGATCGTGTCGACGGTCAAGATCAACCAGGCCGGCTTCACCGAGATGATGGATACCGAGGTGATGTTCCGGAAGTGGTTCAAGCTGGCGAAGGCGAGCCGGTTGTTGCCGTAGTTGGTCGGTGCGCGCTCTCTCTTCTCCCTCGCCCCGCTCTTGCGGGGAGAGGGTTGGGGTGAGGGGCTTCCATCCGGTGAGCACTTCGCCGCTTGTTGAGCAGCGTGCCTCGCCCCTCACCCGGATCGCATCTGCGATGCGATCCGACCTCTCCCCGCAAAGAGCGGGGAGAGGTGAAGAGCTGAGTGAAAGAGAGCGCTACCGCGAAAACGCGCGCTCCATCGCCTTGCGGGTCTTGATCGTGTCGTTCGCCTCATCGACCTCGACGTCGTTCCAGCGCACCACGGCGCCATGGGCGACGTCGTTCTTCAGCTTGACGCGATGCGCGAGCCCGATCGGCAGTGCGCCGGCGGCGAGGCTGGCGGAGGCGGGCATCAATTTGCCCCACACCGTGTAGCCGCCTTCGCCGTCGAGCATCTCGCCGGCGCGCAGATTGCGTTTGGCCACCGCTGCGACGTCGCCGCGGAAGCCGCGCGGCTGGCCGGTCGGCTCATTGCGCAGCGCCGCCGACAGCACCGAAATGTTCAGCTCGAGCCCGATCAGGTGATAGGGCTTGTACATCGCCGCATAGCGCCCGGATGCGTCAGTCTTGAGGCCGTACTGCCTGAAGCAATCGGCGGCATAGTCGTTCGGCGCTTCCAGCACGACGTAGACGCCCCAACGCAGATCGCGGAACACCGGGCGGCCGTCGCGCTCCAGCGACGACACCACCTCGACGATGCCGGATTTCTCCAGCACGCCGCCCTTGTCGCGCGGCCGCATCACATGCGGCAGATCGTCGACGCCGCACGGCGGAAACAACAATCCCTCCGACGGCACGTCGAGCGTGCAGGCGTTGGCGATCGCCGCCATCTCGATCGCGGATTTGGTGCCGTCGAGGAAGGAGTTGAACATCTGCGGATTCATGCCGGCGGATTGCGCCTCGCCCGCGGTGAGCCCGTAATGCTGCCACACGCCCTCCGGCGTCACGTCGTGATAGGCCGGCAGATATTTGGTGCCCTTGCCGGCGGCGACGACGTGGAAGCCGGTGGCGCGCGCCCAGTCGACCATTTCCGCGGTCAGCGCCGGCTGGTCGCCATAGGCGAGCGAATAGACCACGCCGGCCTTGCGCGCCTCTTCGGCGAGCAGCGGGCCGGCCAGCACGTCGGCCTCGACATTGACCATCACGACATGCTTGCCGGCCGCGATGGCCGCGCGGGCATGGCGGATGCCGACGGCGGGATTGCCGGTCGCTTCGACCACGACATCGAATGCGCCGCCGGCGATCGCGCGCGCGCCATCGTCGGTGAAGGTGGTCGCGCTAATCCGCGCGTCGTCCCAGCCGACGGTGCGGCACGCCTCGCGGGCACGCTCGCGGTCGAGATCGACAATCACGGGCACCTCGAGCCCCGGCGTATGCGGCACCTGCGACAGGAACATCGAGCCGAATTTTCCGGCGCCGATCAGGACGACGCGCACCGGCTTGCCGGCGGCGGCGCGGGTTTTGAGGAGGTGATGCAGGTTCATGATGCTTGTTACCGATGGTGTGGTCGCGCAGGACGCGACAAATTCAGAATTCGTCATTCCGGGGCGCGACAAAGTCGCGAGCCCGGAATCCATCTCACAACAAGTGCGCGGTCAAATGGATTCCGGGCTCGCCGCTGCGCGTTGCCCCGGAATGACAGTTGCGCGTTTACTCCGCCGCCTGCCGCGGCGCACGGGCGAGCCGCAGCAGCGCGTCGTCGGCGACCGTCTGGATCGGCGTGAAGTCGCGATGCGCGATGTAGTCCGGCCGCGTCGGGGTGCGGATGTAGTTCGAGACCGCGTTCAGCGTCAAATAGACGATCTTGCGCGGATAGGGCGTGATGTTGCCGCTCGACCCATGCACCAGATTGCCGTGGAACATCAGCATGCCGCCGGGCTTGCCGGTCGGCGCGACGATGCCGCCCTGCTTGACGAGGCGGGTCACCGTCTCCTCGTCCAGCGTCCACAGCGGATAGGACGTGGTTTCGAGATCGTGCGAGGCCTTGAGGTCGCCCGCGGTCTGGCTCTGCGGCACCAGCATCAGCGGGCCGTTGATCGGCATCACCTCGTCGAGGAAGATCGCGATGTTCATCGCGCGCGGCTCCGGCATGCCGTCGTCGCGCTTCCAGGTGCCGTAATCCTGGTGCCACTGCCAGACGTCGCCGGTGAAGGCCGCCTTGGCGTTGATCTTGAACTGGTGCATGTAGACCTTCTCGCCGAACAGCTGCTCGATCGGGTCGATCATGCGCGGATGCGCGCCGAGGATGCCGAACGCCTCGTTGTAGAGATGCGCGGCGAAGGCGGTGCGCGGCGCGCCGCTCTTCTCGCGCCACACCTCGGGGCGGTTGGCGTCATAGATCGCGACCGCCTCGCGGGCGAGGAAATCGACCTCTTCCTGGCTGAACAGCTCGGGCAGGAACAGCCAGCCTTCGCGATGGAAAAATTCGACCTGCTCTTGGGTCAGTTTCATGGTGCTTTCCTCCCTTGATTATTGGTCTTCGTTCTTGCGGCGCCGTCAGGTTCGGGTTCACGCCGCCACGTCGGTCGCTCTCAATCTCTCTTCGGTCATCCGTCCAGCCGTCTGCGCATGCGCCAGCGCGGCAGCCTCCGCGGCGGCGGCATTGCCGGAAAAAATCTGCGCGGCGATGGTCTCGTGCTCGGTCCAGGCACTGTCGCGGTAATCGAGTTCGGCGAGCACGGTCGCCATCGAGCGGCGCATATGCGGCCATTGCGGCGCGATCATCTCCTCGATCGCGGAATTGCCGGCGAGCCGATAGATCGCGCTGTGGAAGTCGACATCGAGCGCGATCAGGCGCGCCAGCGGTGCGTGGTCATCGATCGCGCGCCCGGCTTCGAGCGCGCTCTCGAGCTGCGCGCGGGCCGCGGCATCCTCCTTCACGCGCGTCGCGGCAAGCCGCGCCGCGAGCGCGTCGATCGCACCGCGCACTTCATAGAGCTCGCGAATGCGCTGCGGATCGAGCTGCGTCACCTCGAAGCCGCGCTTGCCGCTTTCCGCGACCAGGCCCTGGCGATGCAGCAGATGCAGCGCGTGCGAGATCGGCTGACGCGAGACGCCGAGCCGATCGGCCAGCTCGTTCTGGGTAATGCGCTGCCCGGGCAGCAGCGTGCGGTCGATGATCGCCTCGAGCAACCGCCCGTAGACTTGGTCGATGAGGTTCGGAAGCGGGTCCAACGGGATCATGCCGGCTGTCCAATTCGGAATACAGAATTCCGTATTCGGAAACAGACTACTGCCGGTTGTGCGTCCGGTCAAGGCTCCAGGTGATTGGGTCTAAGCGTTTGAAAGTGAGAAACTTTCCTGCGGCTTGAACGTGCCAGACGTTCTCACCGGGTCTGGCGCCCAGTCAACCTCGAGCTACTGTGCATGGGGTTGTTTTCGATATTTTGGCAATCCGCCTCCCGCAAGTGACGGTTGGGGGAGAGGGGGTGCCCCAGTGCCGGCGGATGATTAGCTAAGTGAGGCGAGCGCATGGGTTGGGCTCCCTCCCCCCTTGCGGGGGAGGGTGGGGAGAGGGGGGGGGGCCCGGGCGCTGGCCTAAAAGATCGGTGCTACCGTCTCAGCGCCATTGCCGCTGATCTCGCCCCGCTACTTCGCCTTGCCCAGCTCCATCAGCATCCGCGTCATCAGATAGAGCCGCGGCACGATCGAGTTGGTGTCGATGTATTCGTCGCGCGCGTGATAGCCCCAGCCGGCGAGCCCGAAGCTCTCGACGACCACCGCCTTGCCGCTGCGCGCGGCGTATCCGGCATCGGTCGCGCCGCCGGTCATCTCCGCGATATCCAGCGTGCGGTCGAGCTCGGCGTAGATCGCCTGTCCCTGCTTGGCGAGCGCGCGGCCGCGATCGTCAGCGACGAAGGGCGGGCGGCCCGCGGCGACCTTCACCGTTACCTCGGTGTCCGCGATCAGCCTGTCCTTCACCTTCTCGTCGAGCGCCGCCTGCAGCTTCTGCACGCCGTCCGGAATGGTGAGGCGGATGTCGGCACCGGCAGAGGCATGATCGGGGATCTGGTTGCGCACGGTGCCGGCCGTCGCGGTGGTCCAGTTCAGCTGCGTGCCCGGAATCGATTTCGCGACGTCCTGGGTCTGCAGCAATTGATGCGCGAGCTCGATCAGCGCGTTGCGGCCGAGCTGCGGCGCGGCGCCGGCATGCGAGGCCTTGCCCTTCACGTCCAGCGTGCCGGTCGCGGTGCCGCTGGCGCCGAGCAGCAGGCTTTCATTCTTGGCCACCGGCGGTGCGACCGTCGGCTCGCAGGACAGCACCACGTCGTGCTGGTCGGCGAGCTCGGCGATGATCTCGCCGGAGCCGATCGAGCCGACCTCTTCATCCGGATTGAACGACACCGTGAGCTTGGCGTAGTCGCGCCAGCCGGCATCGTTCAGGATCTTCAGGGAATGCAGGATGACGGCGATGCCGCCCTTGTCGTCGGCAATGCCGGGTCCATAGATCTTGTTGCCGTCGACCTTGTAGGGCTGGGTGTCGAGGATGCCGTGCTCGTAGACCGTGTCCATATGCGCGATCAGCATCAGCTTCCTGCTGCCGGTGCCTTCGAAGGTGCCGATCACCATATCGGCGCCGGCGCCCTTGGTGGTCTTGCGGCGCTCGGTCTTGGCGCCAAGCGCCTTGAGCCGCGCCTCGGTGTAGTCGGCCATCTTCTTCAGGCCTTCGACATCGCCGGAGCCCGACTCGATCAGCACCATGTCGTGCAGGCTTTCGATCACCGCCGGTTGGGCCTGTTCGGCGGCCGCGCGCAGCTTTTCATCCGCGGCGGCAAGGGCGTGGGACGAGGCGAGGGCGAGCGAAAGCAGACCGGCCGACGCGAGCAATTTGACGGATAATTTCATGATTGTCCTCCCAGGCATGAGCGGAAGGAGACACTAACGCATGATCCGGAAAAGTGCGAACAGGCGGACGATACCTCGCCCCGCAAGCGACGAGGTTCGTGCGCGCGGGCGGTCAGCTTGCCAGAAACTCCAGCACGATCTCGCAATAGCGCTGCGGGGCCTGCTCGAACATCGGATGCGTGGTGCCCGGGATCATCTCGGTGCGTGATCCCCGCACGTTTGCGGCGAGGGCGTGCAGCACCTTCGGCAGCACGCCCTTGGTGTTGGCGCCGCCGATTAACAGCGTCGGCGTCCTGATCGCCTCTGCATCGGCCTTCGAGAAGGGCGGTCGCTGGTCGCGGGTCTGGCCGATCAGCGTGGTCGCGTTGTCGCGCAACAGCTGCTTGGAGGTCGCCGGAATCCGTTTCCAGGCACCGGGACCTTCGAGCGCATCCATGAAGATCTGCAGGCCGCCGTCGATGTCGCCCTTGGCGATTTCCGCGGCGCATGCCGCGAAACGTGCCGCCAGCGGCGAGGGGCCCGGCTTGAAGTCGGGATCAAGGCTCTCGTCGAGCTCGCCGCCGGGCTCGGCCAGGATCAGCCTGCGCAGCAGGTCCGGCCGCCGCTGCGCGGCGCGGAAGCAGATATGCCCGCCGCGGGAATGCCCCATCAGGTCGACCGGTTTGGTATCGAAGGCCTCGATGAAGGCGATCACGTCGTCGACATGCTGCGCGATCGAATAGGTGTCGCCGACGCCGTCCCAATGCTCGGGGAAGAAATGCCGCAGGCTGACCGCGATCACGCGATGGTGGCGGATCAGCGGGCCGAGCACGGCCGACCAGATCCGGAAGTCGCACAGCGAACCATGCACGCAGACCAGCGGCGGCCCCGCTCCGATATCGAGATAGGGCATGTCGAAACCGTTGACGTGGAGGCTGTGCATTTGAAGGGCTCGCGGAGGGCAGGAGATGTTGTTGATTGAGCCCAAGTTCCCACGGAATTCGGGTGGATAGCAACATTCTCCAAGCCTAGATTTCAGATCAACAGCAGGCTTCAGTTTGTGAGCCTAACGAATATCTGGAGTGAGCCATGACCGGCCAGCATTTTGCAATCTTCGAGACCATGATCGGCGCCTGCGGCGTCGTCTGGGGCGAGCATGGCGTTACCGGCGTGCAGCTGCCGATGGGCAACGAAGAGAAGACCCGCAAGCGGATTGCCCAGCGTAACGGCGACCTCACCGAGGCGGCGCCGCCGGCCGAGGTGCAGCACGCGATCGACGGCATGATCGAGCTGCTCGCCGGCAAGCCGAACGATCTCGCCGACATCGTGCTCGATCTCGACGGCGTGCCGGAGTTCAACCGCGGCGTCTACGACATCGCGCGGAAGATTCCGCCGGGCAAGACCGTGACCTATGGCGACATCGCCAAGCAGCTCGGCGGCGTCGAGCTGTCGCGCGACGTCGGCCAGGCGCTCGGCCGCAACCCGTGCCCGATCGTGGTGCCCTGCCACCGGGTGCTGGCGGCGGGCAACAAGCCGGGCGGCTTCTCGGCCAATGGCGGCGTGGTCACCAAGCTGAAGATGCTGCAGATCGAAGGCGCGGCGGTGAACCACACGCCGAGTTTGTTTGATTGAGCGAATGCTCTTCTATCCTCCCCTGGAGGGCGAGAAACGATCCCTCCAGGGTTGAGTGGTTGCGAGTTCGCCGCGAATTCAGCTCACCTCACGCCGTCTCGCACACAAACCCATTCCCCTTCCGCCTGATCTTGCCGACCGATGGCGAGGGGAAGTGCGCGGGACAGCACAGCGTGTCGGTGTCGCAATAGCGCTCGAGGAAGCTGCGACGTGTCTTCGCCGCCTGCGCCGGGTCGACGTCGAATTTCGGCGACAGTTCCGGATAGAGCGTCTGGATCGGCGAGTGCATCAAATCGCCGGCAAACACCGCGTCGTCCTTGCCGCGACCGAAGGTGAAGGCGAGATGGCCCGGCGTGTGGCCGGGCGTCGGCAGGATGCGCATGTGGTCGCCGATCGCGAAATCATTGCCGACCAGCTCGGCCCGCTTGGCTTCGACCACCGGCAGCACGCTGTCGACGAATGGCGGGACTTCCGCCTTGGCATTGGTCTCGGTCCAGTAGTCGAACTCGGTCTTGTCGAACACATAGCGCGCGTTCGGGAAGGTCGGCACCCAGCGGCCGTTCTCGAGCCGCGTATTCCAGCCGACATGGTCGACATGCAGATGCGTGCACATCACGTAGTCGATGTCGCCGACCGAGAAGCCGGCGGACGCAAGGCCGCGCAGATAGCTGTCGTCGGTCTTCATGTTCCAGCTCGGCCGACCCGGCCGCGGCTTGTGATTGCCGATGCAGCTGTCGATCAGGATGGTGTGGTGCGGCGTCTTCACGACGTAGGACTGGAACGCAAGGATCAACGTGTCGCTGTCGTCGAGCGCCCGGGCCGCTTTCATCCAGGCTCGGTTCTCCGCAAGCAGCTCCGGTGTCAGTTCGGGCAACATGTCTTGCGCAGGCAGGAACTTGCCTTCCTCCTCCACGATGCGATGAATGGTGAGATCGCCGGCCGCAAATTTCAGGCTCATGGGTGATTCCTTGGCGTTAGCGTTTTCGAGCGAAGTGGAGTCCGGTTCGCGTGAAGAAAACGCGTAGAAAAGGGTCAGTGCGCGTCGCGCACGGCGGGAATGATGATGTTGGCAAGGATGTCCATCGCCGCAAGCCCTTCCTTGGGCTGGCCGTACTGGGCTGCCGTCGTCATCATCACAAGATCGAGATCGGGCACGACGATGATGCGTTGACCGCCCCAGCCAAAGGCGCCGACCCATTTCACTTCCTTGCCGTCGGACAGCGAGCGGCCCATCCACCACTGATAGCCATAGAACAGCGTGCCGCCGAAATAGCCGACGGCCTGGAAGCGCGGCACGATCGATTGCGCGATCCACTCGGCCGAGATGATCTGCTGTCCGTTCCATTTCCCGCCATTGAGCAAGAGCTGGCCGATTTTCGCGGCATCGCGCGGCCGCAAGCGGAGGCCGGCAGCGGCGGCAATCTTGCCGTTCTTCGGATAGGTCTTCCACTCAAGATCGGTGATGCCGAGCGGCTGGAACAGCGTCTCCCGCGCGAAGGCTTCGAGCGGTTTGCCGGAGACCTGTTCAATGATGTTGCCGAGCAGATCCGTGCCGCCGCCATTGTAGGTCCAGAGCGTGTCCGGCGACGCTGCGATCGGCTTGGCCAGGACATAGCCGATCGGATCGGCATCGAAGGCGAGATGCGGCTCGTCGTTGTCGGGATGGGTCCAGGGCAGCGTCTCGTCCCATTTGATGCCTGACGACATCGTCAAGAGATGGCGCAGCGTGATCGCGTCCCATCCGGCCGACTTTACCGACCGGTGTTCGGGGAAGAATTTCACCACGGGCTCGTCAACGCCGGCGATCAGCTTGCGGTCGATGGCGGTGCCGACCAGCAGCGACGTCACGCTCTTCGATGCCGAACGTATGTCGTGCCTGGTCGTCGCCGTGAATTCGGTGCGGCCTTCCTTGTACCCCCATGGCTGGTCGATGCCGGCGAAATATTGCTCGAACACCAGTCTGCCGTGCCGCGCCACAACGACGGAATGCACCTCGCTGCTGCGCAGGCCGAGCCGCGCGGCGATGCCGCACAGCCGCTCGCCATCCATGCCGACGCTGTCGGGTGACGCGATCGGCCAGCCATCGTCGAGCGCGGTCGGCGACCCGCAGGGCTGGTCATGTCCAGCTTTCATGTCGTCGGCCCTCAGTGTGGTGATGGAGGCCGTCAACGCGAGCACGAGGCTCGCGCCGATAAGCAGCAGGCGGGGGAGGCGATGGCGCATCCTCATCCCCCCACCTTGCACGCTATGCCGCTGGCGGCGCGGAAATCTTCACCGACGGCCGCTCCAGCATGCGCTGGTAGAACGCGTCGAGCTTCGGATAGGCCTTGCGCCAGCCGCAATCGGCGAAGCGGAAGTCGGCGTAGCCGAGCACGCAGACGAGGCCGATCTGCGCGATGTCGAACGACGAGCCGTCCAGCACGTCGGGGCGCTGCTCGAATCGCGCCATGCCGGCCCAGGCCCTGTTCCAGTGATCGTCATGCCAAGCCTGCCACAGCGAGCCCTGCGGTCGCACCATCTTCTCGTAACGGCACAGCAGCATGGAATCGAGCATGCCGTTGATCAGCGAATGATCGGTCTTCAGCTTCCAGCGCCGCGGGCCGTAACCCGGGATCAGCCGGCCGCCGCCGATCTCGTTGAGGTATTCGACGATGACGTAGGAATCCAAAATCACGTCGCCATGATCGAGGATCAGTACCGGCAGTTTCTTCAGCGGCGAGATCTTCGAGTATTCCTCGTTGGCCGTGCCCGGTGCGACGCTGGCCGGCACCAGCTCGATCTTGTCGATCAGGCCGAGCTCGATCGCCGCGATGCGCACCTTGCGAGCGAACGGGGAGGCGGGAGAGAAGGTGAGTTTCATGGGAGGCCCCTATGCTGTCGGATTGAACCGTCATTGCGAGCGAAGCAATCCATCTGCCCACACGCGCGGATGAATGGATTGCTTCGTCGCTTCGCTCCTCGCAATGACGGCTGGTGCTAACAGGACCTCAAGCCGCGACGATTTCCTGGCGCTGCTCGCCGAGGCCCTCGATGCCGAGCGTCACGACGTCGCCGACATTGAGGAAGGTCGGCGGCTTCATGCCGAGGCCGACGCCGGGCGGGGTGCCCGTCGTGATGATGTCGCCGGGCAGCAGCGTCATGAACTGCGAAACGTAGGAGATGCATTTCGCCATCGTGAAGATCATGGTCTTGGTCGAGCCGGTCTGGCGGCGCTGGCCGTTGACGTCGAGCCACATCGACAGGTTCTGCACGTCGGCGATTTCATCCTTGGTGACGAGCCAAGGGCCGACCGGTCCGAACGTGTCGTGCGACTTGCCCTTGGTCCATTGTCCGAGCCGCTCGGTCTGGAAGTTGCGCTCGGAGACGTCGTTGCAGACGCAATAGCCGGCGACGTGGTTGAGCGCGTCGGCTTCCGAGACGTACTTGGCGCGGCTGCCGATGATCGCGGCGATCTCGACTTCCCAGTCAAGCTTGGTCGAGCCGCGCGGCTTCTCGACCGCATCGTTCGGGCCGGACAGCGAGGTGTTCGCCTTCATGAAGATGATCGGTTCGGTCGGGATCGCTGCGCCGGTTTCCTTGGCGTGGTCGGAATAGTTCAGGCCGATCGCGACGAACTTCGAGATGCCGGTGACCGGGGCGCCGAAGCGCGGCTTGCCGGAGACGGCGGGCAGGGAGGCGGGATCGAGGGCAGCAAGCTTCTTCAGCGATTCCGGCGCGTAGGCGTCGCCGGTCAGGTCTTTCAGATGGGCCGAGAGGTCGCGCAGCTGGCCGGATTTATCGATCAGACCGGGCTTTTCCGCACCCTTTTCGCCATAACGAACAAGCTTCATGTTGATCACTCCCTACGGTGTCCTGAGGATTGTTGCTGGTATACCTCGACACGCTTCATGGAACAGCGCGGGCGGAAATTCAACCGCTTCACGGTCGCGGCATTGCAGCCATCACCTCCCAGCGTGGCGGCCTTGAACGGTTTGTTCAAATGCCTGTCATGATTGCTGGCGCGGCGCCGCCAGCATCCGTGTGAACATGTCTTCCAGCAGCCGGCATGGCGGCTCCGGATCGCGCGTGCCGGCGACGATCGCATCGTCGGCCACTGCGTGCATTCCGTCGAACACGATCAACGCTGCGCTGCGGGCATCCGGGAAGGCCCAGATGCCGGCCTTCCGGCCATCCTCCAGCACAGCAACGATCTGGGCGATCACGTCGTCCTTTTCCTGCGACTGACGCTGATGATGCGGGAAATCGTGAAACACGACGTCGTGCAGTTCGACATTGGCGAGATAGGTTCCAACCGCGCCACGCAGCCATGCCGACAGCCGCCCAGCATGATCGTCGGGAGCACGCTCGGCGATCGACGCCGCGACGCGGGCGAGGAAGTCCTGCGAGAAGCGTGCGCGCAGGCCGATGATCACGTCGGCCTTGGTCGAGAAGTAATGATAGAAGGTGCCCTTAGCGACGCCGGCTCGGGCGACGATGTCGTCGATCGTGGTGGCCTCGATGCCCTTCGCGATGAACAGGGCGGCTGCCGCCGACATCAGGTCGTCCACCCTGACCTCGGCGGGCTGAGTCCGTCTCCAACGCTGCGCTGCGCCGCGTGGCGCCGCCGTCTGCCGCTTCCCGATCATGCCGTCAGCATCCACCTGCGCCTGATGTCCGATTTTGAATCGCATATTTAGAATGACTTTGAAATAGCTTGGTTATATTGACCGACCGTCAGTCAATACGTATTTGTGCCGCCGTGTCCAACAATCGGCGGCATGCCCATGTCCCTGTCCCGCAAATCCGCGGCCGTTCTTGCGGTCTATCTCGGCACCTGCATGGCAACGGTTGCGATCAGCATCGTCACCGTGGCGCTGCCTGCCATCCAAGCCGGCCTCGGGGCTGAGCTTGCCGGGTTGCAGTGGGTGGTCGGTGCCTACGCGCTGAGCCTGTCCGCCTGCATGCTCTCGGCCGGGCCGATCGGCGATCGCTACGGCCGCAAGCGCGCCTGGCTGTTCGGCGTCGTGCTGTTCACGCTCGGCTCGGCCACCTCCGTGACCGCGCCGTCGCTTGCGGTCCTGATTGCCGGCTGCGCGCTACAGGGCGTTGCCGGCGCGCTGGTCATTCCGGGCGCCTTGTCGATCCTGGCCCAGGCGTTCCCCGATCCGGCCGGACGCGCGCATGCGATCGGCGGCTGGTCGTCCTTCAGCGCCGTGTCGCTCATCCTTGGCCCGATGCTGGGCGGCATCCTGGTCGACACCGTCGATTGGCGGAGCGTGTTCCTGATCAACCTGCCGGTCGGCGCGGTCGCACTCGGCCTCGGACTATACGGCATCGACGAGAGCGCCGATCCCGACCACGCCGAGCTCGATCCGGCCGGCCAAGTCTTGAGCGTCGTGTTTCTCGGCGCGCTGACCTACGCCTTTATCGCCGCCGGCGGTGGCTGGACTGCGCCGGCCACCTTGACGGCCTTCGCCGTCGCGGCAGCTGCGCTGGCGCTGTTCGTCATGGTCGAGCGGCGCGCCGCGCGCCCGTTGGTGCCGGTCGATCTGTTTCGCGATCTCGCCTTCGCGGCGGTGAACTTCGCCTCGTTCGCGCTCGGCTTTTCCGGCTACAGCAGCCTGTTCCCGTTCTCTCTGTTCTTGCAGCAAGCGCAGGGCTGGTCGGCCGCCCAGGCTGGCAGCGGAATCGCGCCGGTGTTTGTCGTCGCGGCGACTGGATCGCTGCTGTTCGGCCGCTGGGCGGCGCGTTTCGGGCTGCGCCGGCTGATGATCGTTGGGTATGTTCTGCTTGGCGTTGCCATGCTCGGCATGAGCTCGTTCACGGAAGCGACGCCCTATGCCGTGATCGCACCACTGTTCGCGCTGCTCGGTGCGGGCCTGGGGCTCTCGGTGCCGGCGACGGGCGCTGCGACCATGGCGGTGGCGCCGCGCGAGCGCAGTGGTATCGCGTCCGCGACGATGAACGCCCTGCGGCAGAGCGGCATGACGATCTCCATCTCCCTGCTCGGCACAGTGCTGGCCACCACCGCAACTGCGTCGCTCACGACCGCCCTGATGAATGCCAAGGTCGGCAACGCGGCTGAACTTGCCTCCATCGCGATCCGGCGTCACGAAATGCCGGGCGGTCTCGGCATAGCACCGGACACCTTTCACGCCATGCTGGCGAGTGCGCTCGCCCGCGGTTTTTCCGCCGCGGCCACGCTGGCCGGTCTGTTCGCGCTGCTGGCGGCGGCAACGCTTGCAGCCGCTGCGTTGCAGGCGCGGCGGACACTGCCGGGATCTGCGTTCGCCAGAAAGTCATGATCACACCTCATCCGCACCAAGGAGTCTCGCCCATGAAATTCTTTCACGAAGCCGAACCCGGCATCTTCATCGCGACCGGCTGCTTGCAGACCGAGCAGGATGGTTGTGACTGGACCGTGGAATATTCCGAGCTGCTGGCCGCGAACCGGCCGCTCGCCGTGATCGTCAACGTCAACGATCAGCCGGAGGTCGCCGCCGGCAAGCCGATGGTGCTGTGGATGAAGGCGCACAAGGCCGAGCTCGGCCGGTTGATCCGGGTCACGGTCTATATCGCTGATGACGACGAGGAACGCGCGGAGCTCGAGCGCAGCCTGCCCGGCCGTGCCAAGGCCTTGCCCTATCCGGCAGCGATCGCGGCCAGCGAGGCCGACGCGCTGTTCCTCGCGCGTGCCAGTCTGAGTTAGCTCAGCTCTCGGGCGCGATGAACCTGAATGCGTCGCCATCGCGCTTGATGTGCCCGGCGTCGAAATGTCCGCCGATCACCAGCGTCGGCGTGTCGGCAAAGCGCGAGAACAGGTCGCGCCGCGTAGCCGCCGATTGCTTCTGGTCGGAATCCGCGGTCGACGACCAGTCGAGATGGTACATCTGGCAGGGATGATGCGCGACGTCGCCGGTCAGCAGCCCTTCCTCTCCGGCCGACTTGATGTGGATGCTCACATGGCCGGGGCTGTGTCCCGGCGTCGGGATCAGCGTGATCTCTTCGGTCAGCCGGTGGTCGCTCGGCACCAGCTCGGCCTTGCCGGCATCCGCGATCGGCTTCACTGAATCGGCGAACACGGCGGCATGCGCCGCATCGTCGCTGTGGTCGCGCCAGTGCTCATACTCGGTCTTGCCGAACACGTAGCGCGCATTGGCGAAGGTCGGCACCCAGTTGCCGCCGGCGAGCTTGGTGTTCCAGCCGACATGGTCGACATGCAGATGCGTGCACAGCACGGTGTCGATGCTGTCGGGGGCAAATCCCGCCGCGGTCAGTTTCTCCAGGAACGGATCGCTGCGGTTGTTCCAGGTCGGCACGTTGCGGCCCTGCTTGTCGTTGCCGAGCCCAGTGTCGACGATGATGCGGTGCTCCGGGGTCTCCACCAGCAGCGAATGGATCGACATTTTCAGCCGGCCGTCCTCATTGGCGAAATGCGGGATCAGCCAGGGCAGGCTCTGGATCTCCTCTCGGCCCGCGAGCGGCAGGATGAAGCGTGTGCTGCCGACGGTCTCGAGTTCGACGACCTTGGTGATTTTGACCTTGCCTACGGTCCAGTGCATGCGGCGTATCCTCGGTTCTTGTTATCTGGCGCAGTCGACGATCACCGTGCCGATCTTGTCGCCCTTCTCGACGGCGAGATGGGCATCGGCGGTCTCGGCAAGCGCGAATTGCCCGGCGATGTTGTGCACGCGGGTGCCCGATTCCAGCCATTTCGTGATGTCGGCCTGCGCGGCGGCGAGCAGCGGCGGCGGCAGCGCGAACAGCACCAGCGAGCGCACCGTGATGCACTTCTCCATCAATTCGCGCACCGGCAGCGTGGGTGTACGGTTGCCGTTGGTGGCGTAGACCGCGATGGTCGAGTTCAGCGCCATGAGTTTCAGCGTGGTCGCGAGGTTGCCGCCGAAATCGACGTCGATGACGCGGTCGACGCCGCGGTTCTCGGTGAACGCCATCACCCTGGAGACGACGTCCTCGGTCCGATAGTTGACGACCATGTCGGCGCCGCCAAGCCGCGCCTCGACGTCTTTGACCTGCGAACTCACGGTCGCGATCACCCGCGCGCCGCCCCACTTCGCCAGTTGCACGGCGTAGTGGCCGACCGCGCCGGCGCCGCCGGTGACCAGTACCGTCTGGCCCGCGACCGGACCGTCGGCAAACAGCGCGCACCATGCCGTCATGCAGGGAATGCCGAGCGTGGCTCCTGCCGCGAACGACACGTCATGTGGCAGCGGCGTCACCAGATAGTCGGCGAGCGTGATGTATTCGGCTGCGGTGCCGAAGGCACGGCCGTTGCGCTGGCCGTTGAACAGCCAGACACGGTCGCCGACGGCAAAGCGCGTCACGCCTTCGCCGATCTGGTCGACGATCCCGGCGCCGTCGCTGTTCGGGATCACGCGGGGAAACTCCATCGCGCGATAATTGCCGCTGCGCCGGCCGACATCGGCCGGATTGACGCCGGAGGCCTCGAGGCGAACCCGGACCTCGCCGGGACCTGCGTCGGGCGTCGGCATCTCGCCGACGGTGAGCACCGTCGGCGCCGCGCCGGTTCGCTCGTACCAGACGGCTCTCATAACGTGCCCGGGAAGGCGCCGCCATCGAGCAGGATGTTCTGCCCGGTGATGAAGCCGGCCTTGTCACCGCACAGGAAGGCGCAGGCATAGCCGAACTCGTCGGGACGGCCGAAGCGGCCGGCGGGGTTCAGATTGGCGCGCTCGCTCAGGACCTGGTCGGCCGAGATGCCGCGCTTCTCGGCCTCGGGCTTGGCGGTGCCGCGCAGGCGGTCGGTGTCGAACGGGCCTGGCAGCAGGCCGTTGATGGTGACGTTGTTGATCACGGTCTTGCGCGACAGGCCGGCGACGAAGCCGGTGAGGCCGGCGCGGGCGCCGTTGGACAGGCCGAGAATCTCGATCGGCGCCTTCACCGCCGCCGAAGTGATGTTGACGATGCGGCCGAACTTGCGCGCCATCATGCCGTCGACGGTCGCCTTGATCAGCTCGATCGGTGTCAGCATGTTGGCGTCGATCGCCTTGATCCAGTCGTCGCGGGTCCAGTTGCGGAAATCGCCGGGCGGCGGGCCGCCGGCATTGTTGATCAAGATGTCCGGTTCAGGGCAGGCCTTGAGCACGGCTTCGCGACCCGCCGGCGTCGTGATGTCGCCGACGATCTCGGTCACGGTGACGGACGGATGCGCCTTGCGGATCTCGTCGGCGGTCTGCTTCAGCGCCTCGGCGCCGCGCGCCGTCAGGGTGACATGCACCCCCTCATTGGCGAGCGCGATCGCGCAGGCGCGGCCCAGTCCCTTGCTCGATGCGCAGACGATGGCACGGCGGCCTTTGATTCCAAGATCCACGAGTTCGCTCCCTGTGATGTCGGGTCGGTTTGTAAAGGTTTGATGGATGCATTCTAGCCAAGCTAGGCAGCGCCGATAAGGGATGTGCAATGCATAAGTGCATGCCGGGCAGGAACAGCCGGGCGAACGCGGCGAGCTAGATGCGCTGCTCGCGCCGCAGCCGCTCGATCGCCATGGTGGCTTCGGGCAGCAGCGACCGGAAGCCGGCCTGTCCGGCCGCGGAGAACCAGGGGCGCAATTGTGATCCGTTGAGGAATTGCGGCTGTCTCGCCAGCGGCACCAGCTGGTCGAACACCAGCACCAGCGTGGTCACGACGAGGCCGACCCTGACGGCGCCAAGCAGCGCGCCGCCGAGTCGGTCGCCGATCCCGATCTCTGCGCCCATCGTGTCGTCGAGCATTGTCCGCGCCATCTTTCCGAGGATGACGCCGATCACGAGGAACAGGCCGAACAGCAGCACGCCGTTGGGCGGAAAGGGCGAGGACGGCAGCGTCGCGATGTGGGGCCCGATCATCGCCAGCGCTGCGACCGCGAGCGGCATCGCAACGAGATAGGCCAGGATGGTGACCGCGCTGCGCAGCAGGCCGGTCGTGAAGCCGGTCACGACCGCAAACAGCAAGCCGATGGTCACGGCGAGGTCGAAGAGGTTCATGGGTAAGGATTTCCTGCCCGATCTCCTACGGTTCCCGGGTTGATGAAACCGGTTTTGCATCAAGGACAATTGTAGCGATCAATCGCCCGCTTCCGGCAACCTGTCGATGTCTGGCCTATTCGATGCCGGTAAAGAAATCATCCTCGTCGCCGACGCTCGCCGTCATTCCGGGGCGCGCGTCAGCGCGAGCCCGGAATCCATTGGGCCGCAGGTTCGGTGGATGAATGGATTCCGGGTTCTCGCCTACGGCGAGCCCCGGAATGACGAAGGAAATCACCCCGCGCGCATCTCTGCCCGGATCATGTCCGCGGCCTTCTCGCCGATCATGATGGTCGGCGCATTGGTGTTGCCGCCGATCAGCGTCGGCATGATCGAGGCATCGACCACGCGCAGGCCCTCGATCCCATGCACGCGCAGCGTCGGATCGACCACCGCGAGCGGATCATTGGTGCCCATCTTGCAGGTGCCGACCGGGTGATAGACGGTGTCCGAGCGCGCCCGCAGGATGCCGCGGATGTCGTCGTCGGTGCGGACATCCGCGGTGAACATGTCCTTCTGCTGCAGCGCGCGCAGCGCCGGCGCGTCGAGCAGCCGCTTCGTCATCTTGAAGCCGGCGACCATGGTCTCGACGTCGCTGTCCTCGCCGAAGAAATTCGGATCGATCGCGGGCGCTGCGAGCGGGTCGGCGCTGTTCAGCCACACGCTGCCGCGGCTTGCCGGGCGCAGCAGGCAGACATGGCAGGAGAAGCCGGTGCCCCAGCGCGGCTTGCGGCCATGGTCTTCCACCATGGCCATGCAGAAATGCAGCTGAATGTCGGGGATGTCGAGGTCAGGCCGCGTCTTCAGGAAGCCGCCGCATTCGGCGACGTTCGAGGTCATCGGGCCGCGCCGCTCGCGCCGGTATTGCCCGATGCCCTTGATGATCCGGCCGATGCCGCCCCACGACAGTCCCGAGAAATAAGGTGCGTCGGAGGCGAAGCCGAACACGAAATCAGGGTGATCCTGCAGGTTCTGTCCGACACCCGGCAGGTGATGCACGCTGGCGATCCCGTGCTTGCCGAGCGCTGCGGCATCGCCGACGCCCGACAGCATCATCAGTTGCGGCGACTGGAACGCGCCGGCCGAGAGGATGACCTCGCGCTTTGCGCGCAGCACCTTCTTCTCCTTGCCTTGCATGTATTCGACGGCGACGGCACGCTTGCCCTCGAAGATGATGCGGGTCGCATGTGCCTGGGTCTCGATGCGCAGATTGGGCCGGCGGCCCATGTGCGGATGGATGTAGCCGCGCGCCGCGCTCCAGCGCTCTCCATTCTTCTGGGTCACCTGATAGATGCCTAATCCTTCCTGTTCGGCGCCGTTGAAATCGTCGCGGATCCGGAACTGCGCCTCGCGCGCGCCCTGCAGGAACATCTCCTTGACCGGATTGTCGGACTGCAGGCCGGTGACGTTGAGCGGCCCGCCCTTGCCGTGATACTCGCCGTCGAGCTCGGTGTTGTTCTCCGAGCGCTTGAAGTAGGGCAGCACGTCGGCGTAGCTCCAGCCGGTATTGCCGAGCGAAGCCCAGTGGTCGTAGTCGGCGCGATGGCCGCGGATGTAGACCATGGCATTGATGGCCGACGAGCCGCCGAGGCCCTTGCCGCGCGGCTGATAGCCGATGCGGCCGTTCAAGCCTTTCTGCGGCACCGTGTCGAACGCCCAGTTGTTGAGCTTGCTCGAGAGCATCAGAATGATGGCGCCGGGCGTGGTCACCACCCAATTGTCGTTCTTTCCGCCGGCATCGAGCATCGCCACCGAGGTCGCCGGATCCTCCGACAACCGCCCTGCCACCGCGCAGCCGCCGGAGCCTCCGCCCACCACCACGAAATCGAATGTGTCAGTCATTCTTGTTTCCCCATGCTTACTTTTATTTGTCATTCCGGGGCGATGCGAAGCATCGAGCCCGGAATCCATCGCGTTGCAGTGACGTGGATGAATGGATTCCGGGCTCGCGCTGCGCGCGTCCCGGAATGACTGCTAAGACAACAACCGCATCAGCTTCTCCAGCCGCGCGACCTTCGCGCCATAGGGCGGATAGAGATCAGCGAGCCGGTTGAAGCGCGAGCGGTAGAACACCGGCTTCAGCTTGGTCAGCGTCCTGAATCCCCATTCGCCGTGATAGGCGCCGCTGCCTGAGGCGCCGACGCCGCCCATTGGCTGATAGGCCTGCGCGAAATGGAACAGGCAGTCATTGACGGTGACGCCACCGGACACCGTGCGCGCCAGCACCGCGTCGCGGGCGGCGTGATCGGTGCCGAACCAGTACAGCGCGAGCGGGCGGTCGCGCTTGTTGATGAAGGCGATCGCTTCCGCTGCGTCGCGGGTACCGACGACCGGCAACACCGGCCCAAAGATCTCTTCCTGCATCACGGTCATGTCGGGCGTCGCATCGACGATGACCGTCGGCGGGAATTTGCGCCGCTCCTTCCACTCGGGATCGTTCGGCGCAGCCGGCTGCATGATGGTCGCGCCCTTCGCGGCGGCGTCGGCGACGAGGGCCTCGAGCCGGGCGTAATGCCGGTCGGAGACGATCGAGCTGTAGTCGGGATTTTTCGGATCGGTGCCGAACATGTGCTGCATGTGGCCCTGCAACCGCATCGCGAACGGCTGCACCGAGGCTTGCGGCACCAGCACGTAGTCGGGCGCGATGCAGGTCTGGCCGGCATTGAGCAGCTTGCCGTAGGCGATGCGTTGCGCGGCCTCGTCGATGTCGGCGGAGCCGTCGACGATCGCGGGCGATTTGCCGCCGAGCTCGAGCGTGACCGGTGTGAGGTTGCGGCCGGCGGCCTCGGCGACCAGCCGGCCGATCCGGGTCGATCCGGTGAAGATCAGATGATCGAACGGCAGCGCGGCAAAGGCTTTCGCGATGTCGTCGTCGATATCGGTGACCGCGAGTTCGGCGGTGTCGAATTTCTTCGCGATCGCCTCCATCAGCAATTCGGAGAACCGCGGCACCAGCTCGCTCGGCTTGATGATGGCGCGGTTGCCGGCTGCGATCGCCGCGACCGCGGGCGCCAGCGTCAGCTGCAGCGGATAATTCCACGGCGCGATGATCCCGACCACGCCGAGCGGCTGCGGGATCAGCCGGTTCTTGGCCGGCGCGAACTGTACCGTGGTCGGGATCCTTTCGGGCGCCATCCAGCCCTTGAGGTGCTTGGCGGCATGCTTGATCTCGCCGAGCACCAGCATGGTCTCTGCGATCGCGGTCTCGACGGTGGAGCGGTGGCCGAAATCGGCCGAGATCGCGGCCGCGAATCGGGCCTCGTTTTCGGTCAGCGCGGCGCGCAGGCGCCGCAGCCGGTCCAGCCGCGCCTGCAAGGTCGGCGCCGGCTCGCTGCGCGACAGCTCGAATTGGCGGTGAAAGGCCTCCTCAAGCGCGTGCAGCCCCGGGCTCTTCAATGGCCGGTCCATCAGCGTTTCCCCTCGGATGACGTTTCCTTGACGGATTTTGTTGGCGCCAAGCTCCGCTTTTACGCACGATCTGGCAAGGCCCGGTTCCCGGCGGTAAATTTGTCAGGAAAACCGGTGATTTGGACGTCACAAAATCCTCAAAAACCCGCATCCGGGGCTTTCCAAACCGGGCACACGTTGATACATACGCCCCGCACCCGACGGCTTCGGCCTGGGTCGCCTTCTCAGGAAGCTCTCCGGACGGATCGATCGGCGCCGTTAGCAGCGTTGGCCGGCAGGTTCGGGCACTCTTTCTGCAAGGCATGCAACGGTTTAACGCGGGGTGGAGCAGCCCGGTAGCTCGTCAGGCTCATAACCTGAAGGTCATAGGTTCAAATCCTATCCCCGCAACCAAGTTCGGACCCAACGGTTCCGATGAAATGGCCCGCATCTCGCGGGCCATTTTTGTTTGGCTCGAGCCTCCCGCTAGACGATGAAATGAAATTCCTGCCAGGCGCTCCACATCATGCCGTCGTTGGCGCGAACCCAGAGGTCGTCAGTCACGGTGCCGCCCTGGAAGGTCGTGCCGGCGAGCTGGGCGGGGCTGACGTTGATAGCGGTGCTGGCGGGCTGCGCGACGCCGCCGATGCTCCAGTGGCCGCTGCCGGCTGACGATGTCGAATCCCAGACTTGATATTGGGTGATGCTGTCCCCGTCGGCGTCGGCGACCGAGAACAGGCTGGTGGCGGCCACGTTCTGGTTGAGGACGGTCGCGTGGAAGTCAGCTGCGGTGACGACAGGAGCATGGTCAAGCGGTGCGTTGACGTGGAATTCTTTCCAGGCCCCCCATGTGAAACCGTCATTGGCCCGCACCCACAGGTCATCCGAACCGGAGCCCGACTGGAACGAGGTGCTCGTCAACTGAGCCGGCGACACATTGATCGCGATGCCGGCGGCCTGCGCCACACCGCCGACCACCCAATGACCGCTGGCGGGATCGCTGGTCGAATCCCAAAGCTGATAGGCGGTGATCGTGTCGCCATCGGCATCGCTGACCGTGAACAGGTTCGACGCGGCGATGTCCTGACCATGCGTGGCGGTCACATCAGACGCGCTGGCCACGGGACCCTGGTCGATCGGAGCGGTGACGTGGAATTCTTTCCAGGCCCCCCATGTGATGCCATCGAAGGCTCGCGCCCAGAGGTCATCCGAACCGGAGCCCGACTGGAACGAGGTGCTCGTCAACTGAGCCGGCGACACATTGATCGCGATGCCGGCAGCCTGCGCGACGCCACCGACCACCCAGTGCCCGCTGGCGGGATCACTCGTTGAATCCCAGAGCTGATAGGCTGTGATAGAGTCCCCATCGGCATCGCTGACCGTGAACAGGTTCGACGCGGCGATGTCCTGACCATGTGTGGCGGTCACATCAGACGCGCTGGCCACGGGACCCTGGTCGATCGGCGCGGTGACGTGGAATTCTTTCCAGGCCCCCCATGTGATGCCGTCATTGGCCCGCGCCCAGAGGTCATCCGAACCGGAGCCCGACTGGAACGAGGTGCTCGTCAACTGAGCGGGCGACACATCGATCGCGATGCCGGCAGCCTGCGCGACGCCGCCGACCACCCAGTGCCCGCTGGCGGGATCACTCGTTGAATCCCAGAGTTGATAGGCGGTGATCGTGTCGTTGTCGGCATCGTTGACGCTGAACAGATGGGACGCGGCGATGTCCTGACCGTGTGTGGCGGTGGCATCAGACGCGCTGACCACCGGTGCATGATTCGGACCTGGCGTGGCCGTGAACGGGACCCATGCTCCCCAGAGATATCCATCATAGGCCCTCGCCCAGAGCTGGTCTGGAGCCTGGCCAAACTGGTAGCTGGTCTGGGCAAGCTGCGCCGCGGTGATGTCGATTTCCACTTCGGTGGCCTGAACGGCACCGTTCACCACCCAGTGGCCGTTGCCGTTGCTGTCCCAGAGTGCGTATTGGGTGATCGCATCGTGATCCTGGTCGGTGGCGCTGAACAGCCCGGAAGCCGCGACCGAAGCTTGTCCGTGCGCCGCCGTGAAGCCGGAAGCCGAGACGACCGGAGGGTGATCCACATTTTGCGTGGCCGTGAACGGGACCCATGCTCCCCAGAGATATCCATCATAGGCCCGGACCCAGAGCGTGTCCGGGGCCGTTCCGAATACATAGCTCACCTGTGAGAGGCTGGCCGCCGAGACGTCGATCTCGGCGTCGGTGGCTTGCGCAACGCCGCCGATCATCCAGTACCCGTGACCCTCGGTGTCCCACAGCCCATATTTGGTGATCGTGTCGCCGTCTGAGTCGCTGGCGGAGAACAGGGACGAACCGGTCGCCGCGAGTTGCGTGTATGGAACGGTGACGTTCGCCGCCGTGACCACCGGCGCGTGATCGGCCGGCGAGATCACAAAGGATTTCCAGTCGCTCCACAAATAGCCGTCGAAGGCTCTTACCCACAAAGTGTCGGCGCCGGGTCCAGCCTGATAGCTCGTTTGCGCCAGCTGCGACGCGCTGATGTCGATCTCGGTCTTGGTGCCCTGGACTGTTCCTCCCACCGTCCAGTGACCGTTGCCGTTGCTGTCCCAAAAGGAATATTCGGTAACGGAATCGCCGGCGGCCATGTTCACCGAGAACAGCGATGAGGCCGCGAAAACCTGATTTCGGCCCGCGGCCTGATCGCCGGCCGTCACGACCGGTGTCGTCCGGATGCTGTATCCGAGATCCTTCAGAATTCCGATGTCCAGGTTGGAGATCGCGTACTGGTAATCGGAGAAGAAAACGATCCCGTTCATCAAGTCCAGCGTGAGCGGGTCCTTGACCGTCGACGGGGTGGCGTAGAGGTCGGATTGCTGGTTGCCGAAATGGTAGTAGTTCTGGGTGGTGCTGTTCGTGGTCAGGGGCACCGGGCCACCGTAGGCGGCCTCGGCATTCGCGCCGACGAAGTAGGCGCCCATGCCGCTCTTTTGGATCAGGGTGTCGAACGTCGATTCGTAGGCGCCGGGCAGCTGGCCGCTCTGGTTGTACCAGCCCGTCATGCCGAAGCCGTGCATGAGCTCATGAAGAAAAACGTCGATCGGATTGATCACGTTTGCGGGCACCTGACTGGCGTAGGTCAGGCCATAATCCATGTCGATATATTGGAAGTAGCCGGGATCGATGTTGATGGTGATGTCGCTTGTGGTGCCGGCGACATGCTGTCCGGTGGTCAGCTCGTACTGGCTTGACGGCTCATACACCGCGAGCCCGCCGTTTGTGCCGACGTTGTAGCTCGAGGTAGGCCCGCCATCGGCGCGGCCAACGGTGGTGGGCAGGATGTTGAGCTGCACCACCAGGGTGCCATTGCCCAGGATGTATCGCTGCCAGACATTGAGGGCCTGCTCGAGATCGTAAACGAGAGAGGCCTCGGCCGATCCGCCTGCGCTCGAAGAATCATTCAACGTTACGGAATAATTCCAAGTCATATTGGTCGAGCCTTCAATCTATGGTAGCGTACCAATAATAATTAATATTCATGTGACCAGTCATTTCTGTATCCTGCAAGACCAGAAAGGCATGCTCTCTATTGCACCGAACGGCCGACGAGCTCATCCGGGTGACCCCGTTGGAGGCGATATCAAGCACGGCGACCCGTAAGACTACGGAGCCTGCTTCGGCTGCGAACGGTTCCAACGATCGATTCTGGGATCGGCATGATGTTGTTCGCGAATTCTGCTTGGTCGCGGACAACGCCAATTGCATCTCGCCGGAGAGCCATAGTACTCTGGCCGTCATATTCATCTGCTGCTCTACCGGTTCGTTACGAATAGTCAGCTTGCGCTGACGGCGAGGCCGAAAGGGCAGGGGGCGCGCTCACGACAGTGTCGGCTCGCGTTCGACGGCAGTCATTTTCAGCTACTGAGCAGATTAAATCGTGAGATGATTGAAACGCGGAGTGGTACGGCAGCAGACAGCGGGATCGTTGCACTCGCGATGCTGCTGCGTTTTCACGGCATCGCGGCCGATGTCGACCAGATTCGTCATCAAGTCGGCAATGGCCCGTTCGGAACGCCGGAGATGCTGCGCCACGCGCGCTCGACCGGCGTCAAGGCCCGGGAGGTGACCACCAACTGGCTAAGGCTGGAGAAGGCGCCGCTTCCCGCCATCGCGTTGTTGCGCGACGGTGGTCATTTGATCCTTGCCAAGGTGGGCGCCGACAAGATCCTCGTTCAATCGCCGCTGTCGGAGCGCCCGGAGTTGATAACGCGGGCTGATCTGGAGGCAGTGTGGACCGGCCAGTTGATCCTGGTGAGCCGCCGGGCGGGGCTGGTCAATCTTGCACGCCGCTTCGACCTGTCATGGTTTCTGGGAGCGATCCACAAATATCGGTACCATTTCGTGGAGGTGCTGATCGCCTCTTTTTTCCTGCAGCTGTTTGCGCTGGTGTCGCCGCTGTTCTTTCAGGTGGTGATCGACAAGGTCCTGGTCAATCACACACTCAGCACACTCGATGTGCTCGTCGTAGGCTTGATCGGCATCGCGGTTTTCGAGACGGCCCTCGCAATATTGAGGACCTACCTGTTCTCCCATGTGACGAACAGGATCGATGTCGAACTGGGGGCCCGCTTGTTTCGGCACCTGATCGGACTGCCCATTGCCTATTTTCAGGCTCGCCGGGTCGGCGATTCGGTTGCGCGGGTCCGCGAGCTCGAGAACATCCGCAACTTCCTGACCGGCTCGGCCCTGACGGTCGTGATCGACCTGTTCTTCACCGTCGTCTTCATCGCGGTGATGTTCGTCTACTCGCCGATCCTGACCTGGATCGTGCTCGGATCCTTCCCGCTCTATGTCGGCATCTCCGCCGGCGCGACGCCGCTGTTCCGTCAGCGGCTGGACACCAAATTCGAGCGCGGGGCCGAGAACCAGGCGTTTCTGGTCGAGAGCGTGACCGGGGTCGAAACCATCAAGGCGATGGCGCTCGAGCCGCAGATGCAGCGCCGCTGGGAGGAGCAGCTTGCCGAATACGTGGCGGCGAGTTTCCGTGTGCTCAGCCTCGCCAATGTTGCGAGCCAGTCGGTCCAGTTCGTGAGCAAGCTCGTCACCGCGGTGATCCTTTATGCCGGCGCCAAACTGGTGATCGACGGCAGCCTCACGGTCGGCGAGCTGATCGCCTTCAACATGTTCGCGTCACGCGTCAGCGCGCCGGTTCTGAGGCTGGCGCAGCTCTGGCAGGACTTCCATCAGGCCAGGCTCTCGATCGCGCGGCTCGGCGATATCCTGAACACGCCGGCGGAGCAGACGTTCAACCCCGGTCGCGCCGTGCCGCCCCCCATCAAGGGGCAGGTCACGCTCGAGCACGTGTCCTTCCGGTATCGAGTGGATGGACCCGAGGTGCTGCACGAGATCAACATCAACATTCCAGCCGGCCAGGTCGTCGGCATCGTCGGCCCGTCCGGTTCAGGCAAGAGCACCTTCACGAAGCTCGTTCAGCGCCTTTACGTTCCGGAGAAGGGCAGGGTCCTCGTCGACGGCGTCGACCTTGCGATGGTCGATCCGGCGTGGCTGCGCCGCCAGGTCGGCGTCGTGCTGCAGGAAAACGTGCTGTTCAATCGCAGCGTCCGGGAAAACATCGCGCTCGCCGACCCGGCCGCTCCGATGCAGCAGGTGATCGCCGCGGCCCAGCTTGCGGGAGCCCACGAATTCATTCTTGAGCTCCCCGAAGGCTACGACACCGTCGTGGGCGAGCGCGGCTCCAGTCTGTCGGGAGGGCAACGGCAGCGCATCGCGATCGCGCGCGCCCTGATCACCGATCCGCGCATCCTGATCTTCGACGAAGCGACCAGTTCGCTGGACTACGAAAGCGAACGAGTCATTCAGGACAATATGAACCGGATCGTGAAGGGGCGAACGGTCTTTGTCATTGCGCATCGGCTGTCCGCCGTGCGGCGTACTGATCGAATCATCACCATCGATCGCGGCAGGCTGGTTGAACAGGGGTCCCACGAGGAGCTGCTGAGCTCGGGCGGAAGATACGCGTCGCTTTACCGGTTGCAGGCGGGGATCCATGAAGTCGGCTCGTGAAGCGCCTGCGGCCGGGCGCAAAACCCGGGACGAGCTGGCTTTCCTGCCGGCCGCCCTCGAAATCGTCGAGACGCCGCCATCGCCCACTGCCAGGCTGACTGCCGTCTTGCTGGCTGCCCTGTTCTGTTGCGCCGTGGCCTGGGCCGGCCTCGGCAAGATCGACATCGTGGCCTCCGCCCCCGGCAAGATCGTGCCGGGCGACCGCGTCAAGCTGGTCCAGCCGCTCGAGATCGGGGTGGTGCGGGCGATTCACGTCCGCGACGGCCAAACCGTCAAGGCCGGCGAGATTCTGATCGAGCTGGATCCGACCAGCAACCAGGCGGAGCTTCAGCACCAGAAAAACGATCTTCTCGCCGCATTGCTGGACATCGCACGCACGCGTTCCGCGCTTGATGGAAACACGAGCGGGCTTGACGGCGCGCCGGACGACGCGCCGCCCGCCCTGGTCCAAATGCACATGGAATACCTGCGAAGTCAGGATTCCGAGCAGCGCGCCAAATTGTCCGAGCTGGATCGGCAGCGGGTGCAGAAGGTGGCGGAGACCAAGACGATCGACGCCAGCATCGCCAAGATCGAAGCTCTGCTGCCGGTGCTGCAGGAGCGCGTCAGCGTTCGCAAGTATCTGGCGGACCGGGAGTACGGCTCAAAGCTGCAATATTTGCAGGAGCTTCAGGAACTGGTCGGGATGCAGCAGGACATCCTGGTGCAGCGGAGCAAGCTCCAGGAAGCCGACGCAGCCGTGGCCGCACTCGATGAGACGCGCGCCAAGCTTGTCTCGGAGTACCGCCACCGCCTGTACGACGATCTGGCCAAGGCGACGCAGAAGGCCGGCAGCCTCAAGGACGAGGTGTCCAAAGCCGAGCACCGGACCAACCTTCAGAAGCTCGCGGCGCCGATCGACGGCGTGGTGCAGCAATTGGCCGTGCACACTGTCGGCGGTGTCGTCACGCCGGCCCAGACGCTTGCGGTGGTCGTGCCGAGCGACAATCTGATTGAAATCGAAGCGATGGTCTCAAATCGCGATATCGGCTTTGTGCACCCGGGCCAGGACGCCGAAATCAAGGTCGATACCTTCAACTTCACGCGTTACGGCCTGCTGCACGGCAAGATCGTCAGCGTCTCGCCCGATTCCGTCTCCCGCGACAAGGCGCGGGATTCCGCCCGCGAGCCCAATGGCGCAGCGACGGAGGGGAGCAGCAGCGAGCCAAAGGGACAGGGGCCGGTCTATATCGCGCATGTCTCGATCGACCGGACCAAGATGGTCGTCGATGACAAGGAGATCAATCTTTCGCCGGGAATGACCGTCACCGTCGAAATCAGGACGGGCGCCCGCAGCATCATGAGCTATTTGCTGTCGCCGATCGTGCGCTACCGGCAGGATGCTCTGCGAGAGCGGTGATGGAGTGCAGCAAGTCAGGCAGTCACGACGTGGTTCGGGCTTCCACGTGGCTCAGGCTTGGATCGGATTCATGGATCGCAAGGCAGTTTTGGCCGGCGTCGTATGTCCGGTATCCTTGATCGTTCAGCTTGTGAACGAGTGCGGCCTTGTCGGTCTTGATGAATTCCGCATGAATGATGGGGTGATGCTGCCGGATCGTGACGCTGGCCCCCTCCAGCACCTTCAACTCCATCCCTTCGACGTCGATCTTGATCAGGTCACAGCGGCTCAAATTCAGGGAGTCCAGGGTGACCATCGCCGTTTCGGTGCCGCTGGCCGCTGAATAATCGATCTTCTGACCGATCTGCTCCGTGGCGGAGCGTTGCGTTATCTCCAGGCTGCCGAAACTGGCGGGCTCTTGATGACTGAGAGTCGGCACCCAAGTTTTCCCGGTTTCCGACGAAATCACCGCGTGCATCGCCCGCGCATTGAAGCAGTTGTTGACGGCGATATTGCCGGCAAGCGCGTAGTAGACCCGTTCCTGCGCCTCGATGGCAACGACCGAGCCCCAGCCGTCCATGTGCTTGGACCATTCGATGGTGTGAACACCGATGTTCGCCCCGCAGTCGATCGCGACCACGCCATCGCCCCGGTAGGTTCTTCGCAGTGCAAGAAGACCCTTCGTCAGCTCGATTTCAGTGACGTCGAACGCGCCATGCTCGAGAATCTGAATCCCGACTCCAAAAGTGTGGCCGCCCGCCGTGTGATAGTCCAGCCGGTTGACGATCAGCGGGCCATGCGCCGATGCTGCGATCACAAACGGGATCTTGCTGGGAGTGCGGCTCATCGTGGTGTGTTTCTTTGTGTATGCCGTTAAGGAACGGCTGCGAAGGGGTACCCGCTAAGGTTTTCGTCCGTTGACGCGGTTGTCAATCTCGCTTACCTTCCATGCACTTTTTAAGAGGCTGTTTATTATTTCAGGGCAGGGGATATTTCGTGAATGCCATTGCCGTTGCGCCGGCGATTGGGCTGAAGCGCTCGATTGACGATGTCACCGACCAACCCAAAATAATCGTCGATCGTTCGACGAGCGCTATATCGGGCAAGTCGGAAGCCGTTTCGTCGGGTGCCGACGCGCCGAAGCCTGCCTATCCCCCTGCAGCCGAACAGCCGACCCAATTGGGTCCGAAGGGGCTGCGCTTCGACTTCAACGACGGCGCCCGGGTGTTTTGTCCCCAGGGAGAAATCCCATGGCGCGTGCGGCTCTGGGACGCCGAGACCGGCAACCTTCTCTTCGAGACGCAGTTCGCGGGCGGTCGCGTCAACAGCTCAAAGCGCTACTACATTCGCTTCCGCATCGAAGTCTTGCAGGGCGATGATGTCGTCTTCTCGCACGAGTACAACGCGACGGATCGTCACGTTTTGATCCAGCTTCCGATCGGGACGCTGGGAGATACGATCGGCTGGTTTCCCTATGTGGCGAAGTTCAGGGAAGCTCACAATTGCAGGCTGACCTGTGCAATGGCGGAAAAGTTGATTCCGCTGTTTCGGGATGCGTACCCCGACATCAACTTCGTCACGCACGAGGAGATTCAAACCGACCGCTACTACGCCACCTACAGCGTCGGATTGTTTTTCGACGACAAGAACTTCGTCTATCAACCATGCGACTTCCGCTTTGTCGGACTGCACCGGACCGCCGGATATATCCTCGGCGTCGATCCGACTGAAGTCGCGCCGCGCATCTCGCTGGCCGATGACCAAAGGCCGATCCCCGAGCCTTACGTCTGCATCGCGGTACAGAGTACCACGCAATGCAAGTACTGGAATAACCCCAACGGCTGGCGTGAGCTGACCAGTTTTCTCAAAGAGGCCGGCTATCGCGTGATCTGCATCGATCAGAAGCCGACGCACGGTCACGAACTGGTATGGAATCACATTCCGAACGGCGCGGAGGACTGGACCGGTGACCGGCCGATTCAGGAGCGCGCGAATCTCATCAAGCACGCGGAATTTTTTGTCGGTCTATCGAGCGGACTTGCGTGGCTGGCCTGGGCGGTCGGCACGCCGGTGGTCATGATCTCGGGCTTCACGCATCCGACAAACGAATTTGCTACGCCCTATCGCGTCGTCAACTATCACGCCTGCAACAGCTGCTGGAACGATCCGGCAGTTCGCTTCGACCACAAGGATTTCTTCTGGTGTCCCCGCCACAAGGGGACGCCGCGTCAGTTCGAGTGCACAAGGCTGATCACGGTGGATCACGTCAAATCGGTGATCAGGACTATTCCCGGATTCAAGCTCTAGCCGATTTTTTCAAGAACTGACTAGCCTTTTTCATTGGGGGGGCGCGCTGCCATGAGCACCACTTTCGTAAGCTCGGGTGTTACCAGCTCAGGTTTGATCGAAACGGGCGGCAACACGCTCGAAGTCCTCAACGGAGGCTCGGCGGTCTCGACGACGCTGAGCAGCGGTGGTCAGCTCCTGGTCGATTCCGGCGGCTACGCAGCCGCGACCACGATTTCGAGCGGCGGCAGCGCGACGATCAGCGCCGGCGGCGCGATGAGCGGCACCGGCAGCGGCAGCACAGGCGTTTTCAACAGCGACAACGGCACTGTCAACGTGCTGGCCGGCGGCGTGGTGGATCATATCCGCGTCGGCGGCGGCGGCGTGCTGAACATATCGTCGGGCGGCTCTACCAGCGGTGGTATCGGTTCGGGCACCGGCGTTTTTTCAGGTGGCGTGGAGAACGTCCTGGCCGGTGGTTCCGCGGCTTTTATCGCGGTCTATGGCGGCGGTGTCCTGAACGTCGCCGGCGAAACGCTGAGCACCGTCGGTATTTCGGGAGGCGTCGAGAACGTCCTTTCGGGCGGCTTCATCAGTGGCGCCCCGCATTCGGGCACGGGGGTTTATGCGGGAGGCACCCTGAACATCTCTGCCGGCGGGTCGGGAGCCTTTGTGGGCGTGAACAGCGGCGGCACGGCGAATGTGGCCGGCGTCATTCTCAGCAATAGTGTGATCTCGAGCGGTGGCGTCGAGAACGTGTTGTCGGGCGGCTTGATCTCAGGGTCGGGCGGCACGTTCACGGGCGATTACGGTACGCTCAATCTCCAGGCAGGCGGCTCGGCGACGCGTTTCGATGTATTTTCCGGTGGCATCGCCAATGTTGCCGGATCGGCGGGCAGCATCGGCGTCTGGGGCGGCACGGTCGAGCTCCAGGTTGGCGGCTCCGCCGGCGAGTTTGACTTCTCCGGGCCTGGCGTTTCCGGTGGGACCGGGTTCTCGGGCAATGGCGGCAAGCTGGAGATTGATGGCACCACGATGCCCGGAGCCACCATCTCCGGCTTCGTCGTCGGCGACACGATCAACCTTACCAGCGAGAGCGCTTCGCACGTCACCAGCGTGGGCCTCGGCGCGAACAACGTTCTTCAGATAGCGACCACCGATAACGGCACGCTGACGCTTCAGCTGGACCCGAGCCAGACCTTTACCAATCCGTTCGGCCGCGCGGGCGATGCCACCGGCACCGACATCTTCCTCTTCACCAGCAGCGGTGGCAGCGGCAACATCACCGTGAGCAGCGGCCAGACCGACGTGGGGCTGGTCATCAGCAGCGGTCAGACGCTCAACGTCCTGTCCGGCGGAACGACGGTCGGCACCGTACTCAGTGGTGGCACCGAGAATGTCTTCGGAGCCGAGCAAAACGCCGTTGTCAGCAACGGCGGTGTGCTCAACGTCTCCGCCGGCGGTACGGCGCACGCCGTCCTGGTGTCGAGCGGCGGCACCTTGAATGTCGCGGGCATGATGACCAGCAACACGGCGGTCTTCGGCGGCGGTGTCGAGAACGTCCTGTCCGGCGGATTCATCTCGGGCACGTTCGGCTCCGGAACGGGAATTTCGGGCGGCACTGTCAATGTGTCGGCGGGCGGTTCGGCCGCTTTCATCAAGGCGTATAGTGGCGGCACCCTGAACGTCGCGGGCACGGTCGTCAGCGAGGGCGGCGTCGCCAGCGGCGGTGTCGAGAACGTGCTGTCAGGCGGGCTGATTTCCGGAGCCACGAGTTCCGGAACCGGCGTCTCCGCCGGAGGCGTGTTGAACTTGCTGGCCGGCGGTTCGGCTACGCATGTTGGTGTGTCGAGCGGCGGCACATTCAACGTCTTCGGCAATGTGCTGAGTAATGCCGCCGTTTACAGCGGCGGCGTCGAGAACGTGTCGTCAGGCGGATCTATCTCCGGGGCGATCGGGTCTGGAACGGGAGTTTCGGGCGGTACGCTCAACGTGTTGGCCGGCGGCTCGGCGGCATTCGTCGGCGTGTCTAGCGGCGGCATCTTCAACGTTGCGGGCACGGTGCTCAGCAATGTGAGCGTCGTTAGCGGCGGTGTTGAGAATGTCCTCTCCGGTGGTGTTGTTACTGGCGTGCCCGGCTCTGGGACAGGTGTGTCCGGCGGCACCGTCAATGTGTTTGCGGGCGGAGCACTGGATCATCTGACCGTTTCGAGCGGCACGATGAATGTGTCCGCCGGGGGCACGGCGCACAACGTGGTGGTGTCGAGCGGCACGCTCAACGTTGCCGGCACCATGACCAGCAACGTGACGGTCTCGAGCGGCGGTGTCGAGAACGTGCTGTCCGGTGGATTGATCTCCGGCACGTTCGGCTCGGGGACTCTCATTTCCGCTGCCGGCACCGTGAATGTTCTGGCCGGTGGTACCGGGGCCTTCCTGACCGTTTCGAGCGGCGGCACGTTCAACGTGGCGGGCACCGTGCTCAGCAACGTGACCGTATCTTCCGGCGCCATCGAGAACGTCCTCGCGGGTGGCGTTGTCGGAGGCGCGTCGGGCTCGGGGACCGCCATTTCCGGCGGCACACTCAACGTGTCGTCAGGCGGTTCGCTTGCTTACGTGACGGCCTGGAACGGTGGCGTTCTGAACGTCTCCGCCGGTGGTACGGCGCACAACATTACGGTGTCGAGTGGCGTCACCATGAATGTTGCAGGCACGATCACCAGCAACACGTACGTCACGGACACCGGCGTCGAGAACGTCCTGTCCGGCGGACTGATCTCCGGTGTCACGAGCTCGGGAACCGGAGTTGCCTCCGGAGGCATCCTGAACGTTTCGGCCGGCGGGTCGGCTGTTCACATCGGTGTGTCGAGCGGCGGCACCTTCAATGTTGCAGGCCAGGTGCTCAGCAACACAGCCGTCTACAGCGGCGGCATCGAGAACGTGTTGTCGGGCGGATCGATTTCCGGCGCGAGCGGTTCCGGCACCGGCATTTCGGGCGGTACGGTCAACGTATCGGCAGGCGGTTCGGCCAGCTATGTCGGCGTGTCGAGCGGCGGCATCTTCAACGTGGCCGGCACGACGCTCAGCATGGTCGGGGTCCGCGCCGGCGGCGTCGAGAACGTGCTGTCGGGCGGTCTCATTTCCGGCGCGATCGGCTCGGGCACCGGCGTCTCCGCCGGCGGTATCTTGAACGTTCTGGCCGGTGGTTCAGCGGCGTTCGTCGGTGTTTCGAGCGGCGGTGTGCTCAATGTTGCCGGCGCGGTGACGAACAACATCGGGGTGTTCGCCGGAGGTATCGAGCTGGTATCGTCGGGCGGCTCCACGGGGCCTGTCACGATTGCCGGCGGCCAGGTTGAATTGCAGGCGGGAAGCGTCGCGAGCGGCGGCATCACCTTCAGCGGTTCCGGCGGGCAGCTCAAGATTGACGGCACGTCGATGCCGACCACTACGATCAGCGGGCTGGTGCTGGGCGACAGCATCGATCTGGCCGGCGTCACTTTCTCTTCCGGCGGCTCGGCGACCTTGCTCCCGGGCAATGTCCTGCGGGTCACGGAGGGTGGTTCTTCCTACAGTCTGCAGCTCGATCAGACACCCGCTGTGCGGTTCAGCGTCAGCGTGGACACGGGCGGTACCGGCACTCTGGTCACGACGCATGCAGATAACCCGCCGGTTACGACGGCAGCCAATGTCACGGCAATCCTTGGTGAGAGCTCCGTGCTGTCCTCCGCCCTCTTCAGCGTCTCGGACGCCGATGGCGATGTCATCACCCAATATGCGTTCTGGGACACGCAAGGTAACGGACACTGGGCTATCAACGGCGTCACCCAGGCTACCAACCAGGAGATCGATGTTCCCGCGGCGAACCTGTCGCAGGTGAGCTACGTGTTCGGTCCGAGCGGTTCGACCGATACGCTGTTCGTACGGGCCAATGACGGCACGGCCTGGGGCGGCTGGACTCAATTCACGGCCAAGGCGTTTGTCGATACGCCGCCGACCGTGATCGCCAACAACAGCAACGTCACTGCGGCGCACGGCCAAACGTCGGTTGCGGCATCGACCCTGTTCACAGTGACCGATCCGGATGTTGGGCAATCGATCACCCAGTTCGCGTTCTGGGACACGGGCGGTAACGGCCACTGGGTGGTGAACGGCATCACCGAGCTGGCAAACACCGAGATCGATGTGTTGGCGGCGAACCTGTCGCAGGTGAGCTATGTCTTCGGGCCGACAGGGTCGGCGCCCGATACGCTGTACATAAGAGCGAACGACGGAATGCTGTGGGGCGCCTGGACCGGATTCACGGCGACGCCGGGGCCTGACCAGGCTCCGGTTGTGACGGCGCCGAACGTGACAGCAATCCATGGAGAGGCATCGGCGCTCGCCACGAGCCTGTTCACAGCCACGGATGCCGACCACGACGCCATCACCACGTACGCGTTCTGGGACACCGGCGGCAATGGCCACTGGACGGTGAATGGTGTTGCGCAGGCAGCGAACACCGAGATCGATGTGTCGGCGGCGAACCTGTCGCAGTTGAGCTACGTGTTCGGACCAACAGGCTCGGCACCCGATACGCTGTATATCAGGGCCAACGATGGATTCTTGTGGGGCGCCTGGACGGCGTTCACGGCAACACCGGGGCCTGACCAGGCGCCGGTTGTGACGGCGCCGAACGTGACGGTAACCCAGGGAGAGACGACAGTACTCGCCTCGAACCTGTTCACGACCACGGACGCCGACCACGACGCGATCACCCAGTACGGGTTCTGGGACACCGGCGGCAATGGCCACTGGGTGGTGAATGGTGTCGCGCAGGCGGCCAACACCGAGATCGATGTGTCGGCGGCGAACCTGTCGCAGGTGAGCTATGTGTTCGGTGCGCCCGGCTCGATGCCCGATACGCTGTACGTCAGGGCCAATGATGGCTACCTGTGGGGCGCCTGGACGGCGTTCACGGCGCCACCGGGGGCCGACACTCCGCCGGTGGTTACGGCGCAGAACGTGACCGCGATCCATGGAGAGACGTCAGCGCTCGCCACGAGCCTGTTCTCGGCCACGGGCAACGCCATCACCCAGTACGCGTTCTGGGACACCGGCGGCAATGGCCACTGGGTGGTGAATGGTGTCGCGCAGGCAGCCAACACCGAGATCGATGTGTCGGCGGCGAACCTGTCGCAGGTGAGCTATGTGTTCGGACCGACAGGGTCGACACCCGATACGCTGTACGTTAGGGCCAACGATGGCTTCTTGTGGGGCGCCTGGACGGCGTTCACGGCAACACCGGGGCCTGATCAGGCGCCGGTTGTAACGGCGCCGAACGTGACCGTAACCGCAGGAGAGACGTCAGTACTCGCCTCGAACCTGTTCTCGGTGACGGACGCCGATCACGACGCCATCACCCAGTACGCGTTCTGGGACACCGGCGGCAATGGCCATTGGGTCGTGAATGGTGTCGCGCAGGCGGCCAGCACCGAGATCGATGTGTCGGCGGCGAACCTGTCGCAGGTGAGCTACGTATTCGGGCCGTCGGGGGCGCCATCCGATACCTTGTACATCAGGGCCAACGATGGCTACTTGTGGGGCGCCTGGACGGCGTTCACGGCACCGTCAGGGTCCGATCATCCGCCGGTCGTGACGGCGCCGAACGTGGCAGCAGTCCACGGAGAGACGTCAGCGCTTGCCACGAGCCTGTTCACGGCCACGGATGCCGACCACAACGCCATTACCCAGTACGCGTTCTGGGACACCGGCGGCAACGGCCACTGGGCAGTGAATGGTGTCGCGCAGGCAGCCAACACCGAGATCGACGTGTCGGCGGCGAACCTGTCGCAGGTGAGCTACGTGTTCGGGCCGACCGGCACCCCGCCCGACCTCCTATACGTCAGGGCCAACGATGGCCTTTTGTGGGGCAGCTGGACGGCGTTCACGGCAACACCGGGGCCCGACCAGGCTCCGGTCGTGACGGCGTCGAGCGCGACCGGGATTCACGACCATTCGGTCGCGGCTACCAGCCTGTTCACGGCCACGGACGCCGACAACGACGCGATCGCCAAGTATGCGTTCTGGGACACCGGCGGCAACGGTCACTGGGTGGTGAATGGTGTCGCGCAGGCGGCCAACACCGAGATCGATGTGTCGGCGGCGAACCTGTCGCAGGTGAGCTACGTGTTCGGCCCCGGCGGTTCGCCGGCGGATCTGCTCTACGTGCGCGCCAATGACGGCATGTTGTGGGGGAACTGGACGGCGTTCTCGGCGACCGCAACCAACCAGGCGCCGACGGTGTCGGCCTCGAACGTGGTGACGGTCTCCGGCCAGACCTTCGCCGCATCGAGCCTGTTCAGCGCGACCGACGCGGATGGCGATACCATAACGAAATATGCGTTGTGGGATTCCAACACGAACGGAGCGTGGATCGTCAACAACGCGACGCAGCCGGCGAACACCGAGATCGACCTCACCGCGGCACAACTTGCCACGGCGACCTATCTGGCCGGCTCGGGCACCGATCAGCTCTGGATCCGGGCCAATGACGGCATCGCGTGGGGGGCCTGGCAGCCATTCAACGTGACGGGGGAGAGCTCCAGCAATGCGACCATCGCATCGGGTGCCACGCTGGAATTGCCGGGGGCTTCGAACGCCACCGTGTTGTTCCAGAGCTCGACAGGAACGCTGAAGCTCGACAATTCCGCGAGCTTTAACGGCACCGTCGCCGGCATGATGGGTTCGGACGCGATCGATTTCGCGAACATCAGTTTTGCGAATGTTCACACGCCGACCTTCAGCGGAAACACCACGCGAGGAACGCTCACGGTGACGGACGGCACCGTCACGGCAAGTGTTGCGCTGCTGGGCAACTACATGGCCTCGACATTCACGGCCTCGAGTGATGGCCATGGCGGCACCCTGGTTGTCGATCCGCCGGCGACGCAGGTCAGTCAGCTGGCGCAGCCACAGCACGCGTGAAGGTTTGAAGGATAGGCATGCGGGGCCGCCACCAAGGTAGGTGGTTCCGCCCGTCGGCAGAGACAAAAGGCCCACCACTCGGTGGGCCTTTTCGTTTCATGTTCGTCTCATGCCGTGCTTCCGGGGTACGCACCGTGCCCGGCGGCGCGCGGCTCACCGTTCGATCACAGCGGCGAGCTGGCCGCCTCCGTTGCCACGTCGTCGGCGTTCGGGTCGGCGGCCGCGGTCGCCCAGGCCAGTTCCACCAGCGTCACGATCCGCCTTCCGGCGCCGTCGAGCTGGCAGACGATCAGGCCCTGCTCTTCGATATAGGTCAGAAGATGCCGCGCGCGGCGCAGCGAGTGCGTGCCGTAGGCGCGGGCGATCGCGGCATCGCTCGGGCAGGGCCAGCCTTCCTTCGCAGCGCGCGCGATCATCATGAAGACGCCCTGCATGTCCTCGGGCAGGATCGCGGCGCGCAGCTGCACATCCTGCCAGGCGTCGTCTTCCGCCATCTCGGTGCCAAGTCCGGCGCGGGCGCGCGTCAGCATGCGGCGGAAATCGGTCAGCTCCGGCACCACGGCTCCGAGACCCTCGATCCGGCAGCGCACCACGAACTCCTGATAGAGCACGCCGATGGCGCGGAAGCCGGCATCGGGCTCGGCGAGAATGGCGCGCAGGATACGATCCAGCCGCTCACGCCGCTCGGCCAGTTGCTCGGCGCTCGGCGACGGCTCCGCGGCCTCGGGATCGAACTCCGGCACCGCCGGCCTGGCGGCCATCAGCTGGCTGAGCAGGTCGGGTGCCGGCGCCCGGCGCGGCGGCCTGGCGGTCGTTTCGGGCGGCGGGGCCGCGAGGATGATGGCGCGCGCGTCCTCCAGTGTCGCTTCAGGCAGCGGCATCAGGCGCGGGGCCGCATTGCGCGGCTGTGTGTCGGTCGGACCGATGCGCAGGCCGAGCGGTCGGCGCGAAAGCGCCGGTCCCAGCGCCATGAATTGTCCGCGCTCGAGATCGCGGAAGGCTTCCGCCTGCCGCCGCTCCATGCCGAGCAGATCGGCGGCGCGCGCCATGTCGATATCCAGGAAGGTCCGGCCCATCAGGAAGTTCGAGGCCTCGGCCGCGACGTTCTTGGCGAGCTTCGCCAGCCGCTGGGTCGCGATGATCCCGGCAAGCCCGCGCTTGCGGCCGCGGCACATCAAATTGGTCATCGCACCAAGCGACAGCTTGCGCGCCTCGTCGGACACCTCGCCTGCGATCGCGGGCGCGAACAGCTGCGCCTCGTCCACCACCACGAGCATCGGATACCAGTGGTCGCGGGCAACGTCGAACAAGCCGCCGAGGAAGGCCGCAGCGCGCCGCATCTGATTCTCGGCGTCGAGCCCCTCGAGATTGAGTACCGTGGAGACGCGATGGATGCGTACCCGTTCGCCGGCGACCTGCAGGCTGCGCTCGGTGTGATCCTCGGCGTCGATCACGAGGTGACCGAATCGCTCAGCCAGGGTCACGAAGTCGCCCTCGGGATCGATGATGGTCTGCTGCACCCAGGGCGCGCTCTGCTCCAGCAGACGGCGCAACAGATGGGACTTGCCGGAACCCGAATTGCCCTGCACCAGCAGGCGCGTGGCCAATAGCTCCTCGAGGTCGATGGCCGCCGCGGCGCCGGCCGTCGTTTGTCCCATCTCGATCGCTACGGTCATGTCCTCGACTCAAATCATCCTTGCGAAGACGCGACTTAACAAGCCGATCGCGCCCCGTCGAGCACCCGCTCGCAACGCCGTCCCCAGGCACGACCAGGACGTTGGTGGCGTAAGGGTTGCTCGGTGCAAGGCTTGCCGGGGCCGGTCAGACCGCGAGCTTGATCCTGCGGTTCTGGCGGCCCTTGTTGTCGATCTTGACGATACGCGCAGGGCGCGATTGCCCGGTCGAGGCCAGATGGGTGCCGCCGCAGGCCTGCCGGTCGAGACCGAGGATCTCGACGATCCGGACGAGGCCGTCTTCGCCGACCGGCGGCGCGACGGCCTTGCTGCGGAACAATCCGGGGATGGCTTGCGCCTCGGTATGCGCCATGAAGGCGGCACTGACCGGAAGGTCCTGCCGGATGATGTCGTTCAGCGGCGCCTCGAGCGCCCGCAGGCCTTCATTGTCGGCGCCGGGCAGGTCGAAATCGACCCGGAAGGTGCCGTCGGCATTGAGTTGCGCCCCGGTCAGAAGCGCGCCGCCGAACCGCGTGTAGACCAGCGCGTTGATGACATGGGCGAGCGTGTGCAGCTCGCACATCAACGCGCGAAATGTCGGCTCGATCTCGAGCATGACCTTGCCGAAGATCAGGCGATCATCCTCCACCATGTGCCAGAGGCCGCGTTCGTCACGCGCGAGCCCGGTCACCAACAGCTCGCCGCCCGACCATCTCAGAACCCGCGGTCGGCGAGTTGGCCGCCACCGCCCGGAAAGAACGGCGAGTGTTCGACCAGGATTGCGCCGGGCCGTGCGTCGAGCACGTCGGCTTCGAGTTGCAGGATGTCGGGATGGTCGTGAACAAAGGCGCGGGACATCCCACCACTCTAGCGCATCGAGAGCGCCGCTGGCCACCCGCGCCGGCCTTGAGAGGCCTGCCGGCTATTCCGCCGGATTTGCGGCCGCCGGCGCCTGCGCAGCCACTTGCTTCTTCGCGGGCGCCTTGTCGACCTTCTTCGACCAGGAGCGGTAATAAGCGAGCACGGTCATCAGCACGATGCCGACAATGCTCACCACGATCTGCATCCAGAGGCTGCCGGACACCTCGACCAGCACCACATGCGCGACCACCGCGAGGAAGACGCCGGTGCAGAACACTTCGAGCGACTGCTGACCGCATTTGATGATCGGCTGCATGATCGGCCATTCGTAGCCCGGCCATTCGCGCGGCAGGAAGCGCGTGACGAAGAAGGCGAGCACCACGAAGTGCAGCACGCGATAGGGGGCGAGGTTGGTCTTGTCGTTCGGGTTGAACGCATCATAGAGCCAGGGCGGCATCGCCTGGCCGAGTTCGGGGAAGCGGCCCGCCAGGGTCATGACCAGTGCGAACAGCAGATAGGCGCCGCCGAGCCACAGGAAGGCGCGCGAGCGGATGAAATTGATCGATTCGCTGGCGCCGCCGAGCGCGAACCAGCCGCCGAACACGAACAGGAACTGCCAGCAGAACGGGTTGAAGTACCATGTGCCGGACGGATAGGCCGGCAGGTTCCAGCCGAAATGGCGTGCGGCGAGATAGAGCAGGAACGAGGCTGCCAGCGTCAGATTGAGCTTCCGCAGCATTGCCCACAGCACCAGCGGATAGACCAGCATCAGCGCGATATAGAGCGGCAGCACGTCCATGTTGACCGGCTTGAACGCCAGGATCAGGCCCTGATAGAGCGTCTCGGCCGGATTCTGCATGAAGCCCGCGACGTTGAATTCGTTCTCCAGATTGGGGTCGTGGTAGCGCTGCGCGAGGTAGCCGATCTCGGCGATGTAGATCACGAACAGCAGGACGTGCGCGACATAGATCTGCCAGGCCCGCTTGATCAGTCGGGTGGCGCCGATCACCGTCCCGCGTTCGAGCATCATGCGCGCGTAGACGAAGGATGCGGTGTAGCCGGAGATGAACACGAACAGATCGGCCGCGTCGCTGAAGCCGAAGTTCTTCTGCGTGATCCAGTTCACCGCGTTGTTCGGGATGTGATCGAGATAGATCGCCCAATTGGCGAAGCCGCGCAGAAGATCGAGCCGATAGTCGCGGCCTCGCGGCGGCAGAACAGCCTTGACGTCCATCGGTTCGCTCCCATCCCCGGTGCCCGCGCGTCCGGCCGCGGGGCGTCGCCGTGTCACACTAGAACATGATCGGCAAGACTGTGTAACGATTTTCTGCAACGATCGCTTGTACCAAACCGTCGTCATTTGCACGGCCGGCGCGTCGAGGGCACGCCTAAAGCATGACCCGGAAAAGTGCGAAGCGGTTTTCCGAAAAGATCATGCTCAAGCAACGAACCAAAGCGCGATGACGATTCAACCCAACCTCTCGCGCTTTAGTGCTGAACGAACCCGTTGTGCAGGGTGGTGAACAGCGTCCCGCCCTTCTTCACCAGGTCGTATTTGCGGCCGTGATGCGAAGCTGCTCGACCGGGTCGCCGCCCTTCACCAGCAGCGGCTCGGTCTTCTGATACAGCGCTTCGTAATTGCCTTCGGGCACGTCGAGCACCAGCGCGCGCTTGTCCTCGAAATAGTCGTAGATGCTGGAGAGCGGTACTTTCGCCACCCCAGCGACGTCGGTGAGCGAGGTGCCGTCGATACCCCACTGGCCGAACAGCTTGGTCGCCGAGATGCAGATGGAACTGGGGCGCCGGCATTGAACGTCTTCCGCTGCTGACGTACAGCAGGCGTACGGCTTCACCCCAACGCGTGTGCTCTCATGCCTCTCTGGACCTGCGAACAATGCGGCGCCCAATTTCCCGAAACCGCGGCGCCGCCGCCGTGCTGCCCGATCTGCGAGGACGAGCGGCAATATGTCAACTGGAACGGGCAGGCGTGGCTGACTCGCGAGCAGCTCGCAGGCCGGCACAAGCTCGTCTGGCGCGACGATCTCGGCCTCGTCGGGTTGGCGCTCGAGCCGTCATTTGCGATCGGGCAGCGCGCGCTGCTGGTGCCGGATCGCGGCGGCTGCGTGATGTGGGACTGCGTGCCGCTGGCGACAGCCGAGGCGATCGCACATGTCAGATCGCTCGGCGGGCTGAAGGCGATCGCGATCTCGCATCCGCATTATTATGGTGCGGTCGCCGACTGGAGCGCCGCGTTCGACGACGCGCCGGTCTATCTGCACGGCGACGACGCGCAATGGGTGACGCGGCCCTATCGGTCGATCGTACCGTGGCAGGGTGACAGCCATCGCATCTCCGACGACATCGTGCTGGTGCGGGCCGGGGGGCATTTCGCCGGCGCCACCATGCTGCATTGGCGCAGGGGCGCCGACGGGCGCGGTGCGCTGCTCACCGGCGACATTGCGATGGTGGCGATGGACCGCCGCTCGGTCAGTTTCATGTATTCCTATCCGAACTACATCCCGCTCAATGCGTCAGCGGTCCGCCGCGTCGCGCGCGCGGTCGAGCTGTTGGCGTATGATCGCATCTACGGCGCCTGGTGGGGCAAGAACATCGCCTCCGATGCCAAGGCAGCGTTCGACCGATCGGTGCAGCGCTATCTCTCCGCGATATCGGATTGACGGTTCCCTCGGCTCGCAAATCTTGCCACGGGGCGCGATCGCGCTATATCAGGGCTTTCCGCCACCTCACGTTTGTCCGAGTTTCCCGCATGACCACAACTGCCGCCGCTGAATCCCAGCCGTTCCAGGCCGAGGTTGCCGAATTGCTGCACCTGATGGTGCATTCGGTCTATTCCGAGACCGACATCTTCCTGCGCGAATTGATCTCGAACGCGTCTGATGCCTGCGACAAGCTGCGCTATGAGGCGATTGCCAATCCCGGCCTGATCACCGATGGCACGCCGCCGGAGATCAGGATCATCCCGAACAAGGCGGCCGACACGCTGTCCGTGGTCGATACCGGCATCGGCATGGAGCGGGCGGAGCTGATCGACAATCTCGGTACCATCGCGCGCTCCGGCACCAAATCGTTCCTGTCGAAGCTGACCGAAGCCAAGGACGGCGCCAATCTGATCGGCCAGTTCGGCGTCGGCTTCTATGCCGCCTTCATGGTCGCCGACAAAATCATCGTCACCAGCCGCCGCGCCGGCTCCGACGAGGTCTGGGTGTGGACGTCGGAAGGCGGCAGCGGTTTCGAGATCGCGCCGGCCAGCGAGGAGGCAGCCCAGCGCGTCGCGCGCGGCACCGAGATCGTGCTGCATCTGAAGAAGGACGCCGCCAAATATCTCGAGGCTTACGAGATCGAGCGCATCGTCCGCGAATATTCCGACAACATCCAGTTTCCGATCCTGCTGGTGCCGGAGGAGGGCGAGCCGCGCCAGATCAATTCGGCGAGCGCGCTGTGGCAGCGCTCGAAATCCGAGCTGAAGCCGGAGGATTATGCGCAGGCCTACAAGCAGATCGCGGGCGCGTTCGACGAGCCGGCGATGACGCTGCATTACCGCGCCGAGGGCCGCCAGTCCTACGCGGTGCTGCTGTTCGCGCCGTCGCAAAAGCCGTTCGACCTGTTCCAGGTCGAGCGCAAGGGCAAGGTCAAGCTCTATGTCCGCCGCGTCTTCATCGCCGACGACGCCGAGCTGCTGCCGGCCTACCTGCGCTTCATCCGCGGCGTGATCGACAGCGAGGATCTGCCGCTCAACATCTCGCGCGAGATGCTGCAGAACAATCCGCAACTCGCGCAGATCCGCAAGGCGGTCACCAGCCGCGTCGTCGGCGAGCTGGAGACGCTCAGCGAGAAGGAGCCCGAGAGCTTCGGCAAGATCTGGGATGCGTTCGGCCCTGTCATCAAGGAAGGCCTGTGGGAGGATTTCGAGCGCCGCGAGAAGCTGCTGGCGCTTTCGCGCTTCACCACGACGTCGGGCGAGAACCGCTCGCTGAAGCAGATTGTCGACGACTTCAAGCCGAACCAGACTGAGATCTATTACCTGGTCGGCGACAGCGTCGAGCGGCTGAAATCGAACCCGAAGCTGGAATCGGCGCGCGCCCGCGGCATCGAAGTGCTGCTGCTGACCGATCCCGTCGATGCGTTCTGGACCTCGGCGCCGATCGATTTCGGCGGCAAGCCGCTGAAGTCGCTGAGCCAGGGCGATGTCGATTTCGGCCTGATTCCGCTCGCCGACGACAAGCAGGACAAGACGGACGAGCCCGCGGCCGATGCCGCGACCACGATCGCCGTGATCAAGGATGCGCTCGGCGAGCGCGTCTCTGACGTGCGCGCCTCGCAGCGGCTGACTGCGAGCGCGTCGTGCCTCGTCGCCGGTGGCGATGCGCGCGACCGCGCGCTCGAGCGGCTGCTGGCGCAGCAAAACCGCGGCGAGATCACCAAACCGATCCTCGAGATCAATCTGCGCCACCCGCTGGTCGCAGCGCTCGCGACCGACACGGCACAGGCAAAGGACCTCGCGCTGTTGCTGTTCGAGCAGGCGCAGATCCTCGACGGTGAGATGCCTGCCGACCCCGCCGCGTTCGCCAGCCGTATGAACCAGCTAGTGCTGCGCGGCTTGGGGAAGGGGTAGCCCTGTTCAGCCGATCGTGGTTGCGTCCGGCTGCGGATTGCCGAGATCGTCGGTCGGTACCAACTGCTGGGTGAAGGCGGAGAAATAGGCCGCCCATTCCGGCTCGCCGAGATCGACCATGACGGCGCCGTCCTGCCAGATGTCGTTGTGGTCGTTGGAGTCATCGCCCGGGCGATGGATGAAACCCTTGCTCGAGCCCTGGTTGAGATGGACGTCGTGCAGGCCGTCGCCCTGCGCGTAGAAGCGGCCGAAGATGTAGACGTCGCGGCTCTCCCGATGCGCGCGCGACAGCAGCCGCTTCAGCGTCGCCGCCGGCTCGGTGTCGTCGGAGCCGTCCATCACGTCGCTGTCGCGCCATTTGCCGGTGTTGTCGAGCAGGTTGCTGCGCAGGAAATCGAGCGCCGGCAATTTCCTTTGCCCGGTTAGATCCTGCGAACCGCCGGCCGCAGCCGCAAGCGTCTGGATGACCGGATGGCGGAAGTCGAACACCAGCTTGTATTTCAGCAGATCGTCCGCGTCATTGGTGCCGACATTGATTGCAACGTCCCATTGCTCGCCGTCGACATCGAGATTGCAGTGCAGGTGATATTGCGTCTCGTGCCCGTGGCGTGACGGCTTCAGCGTGGGCTCGGAGGTCACCTTGGTCTTGACGAATCCGTAGGCGAGGGTCACGGCGTGTTCCTTTCGGGTTCAGGCGGGCATTCTTCCAAACCTACAACCTGAGATGAGACGCGCGCGTGAAGCGGCCCACATTTGAGTGGATGCTTTTCGCGACGGGGCCGGTGCGCGCATTCGACAAGCCGCCGTCTCCGCTGAAGGCAGCTTCCATCTTGACAAGGCCGTGGACTATTGTTGTTATGTTATAACATTACATCTAGTGAATGCCGCATGTCCCGCCGCCGCCTGTCCCTCCAGCAACTGTTTGATCTCGATGCAAAAACTCCCCGTCACCATCTTGTCCGGCTTCCTCGGGGCTGGAAAGACCACTTTGCTGAACCACGTCCTGAACAACCGCCGCGGCCTGAAGGTTGCGGTGATTGTGAACGACATGAGCGAGGTGAACATCGACGCCGACCTCGTTCGCGATGGCGGTGCGAACCTGTCCCGGACTGACGAGAAACTGGTCGAGATGAGCAACGGCTGCATCTGCTGCACCCTGCGCGACGATCTCCTGAAGGAGGTGCGCGCGCTCGCCGAGAGCGGCCGGTTCGACTATCTGCTGATCGAGTCCACCGGGATCTCCGAGCCGCTGCCGGTCGCTGCGACCTTCGAGTTTCGCGACGAGGATGGGCAGAGCCTGTCCGACGTCGCGCGGCTCGACACCATGGTCACGGTGGTCGACGCCGCCAACCTGCTGAAGGACTATGCCTCGACCGATTTCCTCAGCCAGCGCGGCGAGGCGCTCGACGGCGACAAGCGCACGCTGGTCGACCTGCTGGTCGAGCAGATCGAGTTCGCCGACGTCATCGTGCTGAACAAGATCGATGCGGCAACCCCGGCGCAGCGCGAGGCCGCGGCTACGATCGTGCGCGCGCTCAACCCGGATGCCGACATTGTCGAGGCGAGCTTCGCGAACATCCCGTTCGACCGTGTGCTCGACACCGGCCGCTTCGACCATGAGCGCGCGCAGCAGCACCCGCTCTGGCACAAGGAGCTTTATGGGTTCGCCGGGCATGTGCCGGAGACCGAGGAATACGGCATCACAAGCTTCGTCTATCGCGCGCGGCGGCCGTTCGATCCGGTGCGTTTCCATGCCTTCCTGCGCGAAAGCTGGCAGGGCGTGATCCGCGCCAAGGGCCATTTCTGGATCGCGACCCGCCCGGACTGGTGCGGCGAGATGAGCCAGGCCGGCGCGATCGTGCGTACCGAAGGCCTCGGCTCGTGGTGGGCCGCGATCCCGCGCGAGCGCTGGCCGGATCAGCCGGATTGGCGGCTGATGATGCAGCGGAGCTGGAACGATCTCTATGGCGACCGCCGCCAGGAGCTGGTCTTCATCGGCTCCGGGATGAGCGAAGACGACATTCGCCGCCGGCTCGATGCCTGCCTCGTCACCGGCAAGCCCGGCATGGACCCGCAGGCATGGCAGAAGCTGCGCGATCCGTTTCCGCCGTGGCGGCGGGCGGGCGAGGCGGCGTGACGCCACCAAATTCATCGACATGGTCGGATGCCTTGTCCCGCGGATGGTGCAAGTCCCGTCATCCTGAGGCGCGAGCCTTGCGGGCACTTGCGCCGCTGGACGAGCCTCGAAGGATGAATCGGCCCGGCTGGTGGCTGTCGATCCTTCGAGACGCCGCTTCGCGGCTCCTCCAGCGACAAAGGCGAAGCCTTTGCGCGGGGATGACGGGACCGGGCTACGCGGCAAAACCCCGCCCCAATTCCCCGCGTATCTGCTAGAGAGTCTGCTCTGGGCAAGGAAACAACACGGCGTTGCGATGGCGGGCGGCAGCGAGGTCTTCTACAGCGGCATTCCGGTGTTTCGCGGCTTCGCGCGCCTGATGGATCCGGCGCTGTATGCGCCGCTGCCCGGTGACTGGACGGTCGGCGTCGCCGACATCGTGGAATCGACCAAGGCGATCGCAGCGCAGCGCTACAAGGCGGTCAACATGGCCGGTGCCGCGGTGGTCGCTTCCGTCACCAATGCGCTGGAGGGTCGCGATTTTCCGTTCGTGTTCGGTGGCGACGGTGCGAGCTTCGCGGTTGCGCCCGCCGATCTCGAGCGAGCGCGCGAAGCGCTGGCCGCGACCGCGCGCTGGGTGCGCGACGACCTCGACCTGGTGCTGCGGGTGGCGCTGGTGCCGATGTCCGCGATCCGCGCCGCGGGCTTCGATGTGCGCGTCGCGCGGTTCGGGCCGTCGGCCAATCTCTCCTATGCGATGTTCTCCGGCGGCGGTCTGGCTTACGCCGATGCCGCGATGAAGCGCGGTGAGTTCGCGGTCGATCCGGCGCCGCCCGGTACGCAGCCCGATCTGTCGGGCCTGTCCTGCCGTTTCGAGGTGATGCCCTCGGCGCGTGGTGTCATCCTCTCGGTACTGGTGCTGCCGGCGAAGGGTGCCGATCCGGATTCCTTCCGCAGGGTGATCGAGGACATCGTCGGGCGCGTCGAGAAAAGTCCCGATGCCGGACGGCCGGTGCCCGCCAATGGCCCGCCGCTGCGCTGGCCGCCGCAAGGGCTGGAATACGAAGCGCGTGCGCGGCGCGGTGGCTCGCTCGCGCTGCGGCGTGCGGTCGTGCTCGCTTTCACGCTGTGGGCGTACACGTTGATGCGGTTCAACATCCCGGTCGGCAAATTTGTGCCGAAGGCCTATGTGCGGCAGCTGGTCGAGAATTCCGACTTCCGCAAGTTTGACGACGGCCTGCGCATGATCCTGGACTGCACGGCGGAGCTCGCCGCGGAGCTCGAGCAGCGCCTCGTCGCCGCAGCCGCGCAGGGCGTCGTGCGCTACGGCCTGCACGAACAGGATGCGGCGATGATGACCTGCTTTACGCCGTCGGTGATGCGCGCCGACCACGTTCACTTCATCGACGGCGCCCGCGGCGGTTATGCCTCCGCCGCTACCGTGCTGAAGGCACGCGCGATTTAGTTTCGATTGATGCCGCAAACTCGACGCACCTCCCCCGCAAGCGGGAGAGGGAGCGCACCTTCTTCGCGGTCCTAGCCAGAAATCACCGTCCCACCCGCGTCCAGGTCTCGCCGCCGCACAGGGCCCCGACGCAGCCTTCGACGCGCAGCGTGCTCTCGCTGGTGACCGAGACGCTGCTCGCATAGGTGCCGCCATCGTCGGCATTGTAGATCTGGCCGGACCATTTGCCCGCGGCGACCGGCTGCATGGCGGAGAACAACGACAGTCCGATGATCGGCCGGTTGGCCAGCGACGGGTTGGGATTCTTGTTGTCGACCTGCGGCTTGCCGGTCATCGGATCGATCGGGTCACGCAGGCTCACCACCACGCCGCAGATGCCGCCGCCGCATTTGCTGATCTTGACGCGGGCGTCGCCCGCCTGGGTCTGCCAGACGCCGAAAGGTTCAGGCGCGCCCTGTGCATGCGCGACAGGTACGGCAAGCGCCGTTGCGATGATTGCGATCACGAATCCGAGTTTGCAGGTCATGGCAATTCCCCAAAAGGTCGGCCTGCATAACAAGTCGAAAGATTTCTGCAATGTCATATTCGCGCGATCAGGCGCGTATGATCCAAAAAATTCTGTAGATAGTTTCCGCGGCCGCCATGCTCAGGTAAGGCGATGCTATTCCCAGCGGGTTAGCCGAATCGATATGATGGTAGCGAGGCCGAATGCCATCATCGCCGCCCCGACCAGCGCAAACAGCGTCCAAGCCGGGGCGCTCGCGGTTGCGAGCCACCAGCCGCCGATGCCGACCATGAACAGACGGATGGTGCCGGCCAGCACGGGCCCGCCGACCTTGGCCGCGCCTTGTGAGGAGAAATAAAGACAAACGCCGACGCCGAAGAAGCCGAAGCCCGGTCCGGCCAGCGCGAAGTACGACGAAGCCGCGGCCGTCACGCCGGGATCGGTGGTGAACAGCGCGATCCACAGCGTCGGCTTGAGGGCGACCACAAGCCCGACCAATCCGACGACAAGTCCGGCGACCGTGCCGGCGGTCCACGCCACCTTGCGGGCCCGCGTGACAAGTCCGGCGCCGATCGCCATGCCGACCATCGGCACGGAGGCGACGCCGACCGCGAATGCGATCGGGATCAACAGAAATTCAAGCCGGGAGCCCATGCCGTATCCGGCCAGCGTCTCGGTGCCGAAGCCCGCCAGGATCTTGGTGAAGATCAGGATGGTCAGCACGCTCTGCAGCGGCGACAGACAGGAGATCGCGCCGACCTTGAGGATGTCGAGAAACATCGCGCGCTGGAATCTGAAGGCGGCGATGTCGAGCTTCAGGCGGCTGCGGCCAGAGGCGAGATACCAGGCCAGGAAGATCGCGCCACACGTGAAGGCGGTGAGCTGGCCGGCAGCGACGCCGCGCATACCGAAGCTCGGCACGCCGAACAGCCCGAGCCCGAGCACACCGCCGACCGCGATCTGGACCATCGAAACCGTGATCAGCGTCATCGAGGGAATTCGCATGTCGCCGGTGCCGCGTACGACGGAGGCCAGCGTGTTGACCAGCCAGATCGAGATCGCGCCGGAGAACAGCACCTGCGAGTAATGCAAGGACTGTTCGAGCACGCCGCCGCGTCCGCCGAGCAGCGCGTAGAAGTTGCTGCCGAAGCCCAGCATCATCACGGTGAAGAACAGGCCGAGGCCAACCCCGATGATCGCCGCATGCAGCGCCAGGTCGGCCGCGCGGTCACGGTCGCCGGCGCCGAGCGCGCGGCTGATCGCCGAGGAGACGCCGCCGCCCATCGCGCCTGCCGACATCATCTGGTTCAGCATCGCGAACGGAAACACCAGCGCGATGCCGGCCAGCGGCTCGGTGCCGAGCCGGCCGATATAGGAGGTCTCGGCGACCGCAACCAGCGTCGAGCCGAACATCGCGATGGTGTTGGGGACCGCGAGCCTTAGAAGCGTCGGCAGGATCGGTGCGGTGAGCAGGTGATCGACCGCTACCGCAGGCGCGGCCGCGGCGGAACGTGCATCGTCGATCGAGGCTTCAATGGTCATGCGTCGGCGACCCGCGGGAGAGGGGGCATGTTGCCGATGCGGGCGCTGTTCGACGTCAATCGATCATCTCGGAATCAATAAATGATGATCGACATGTTACGGTGCGCGGCCTCCGCGAACCACCCGCGCGCGTGCAGGGGTCACCACGGCAGGCCGCATAGGTCGATCCTGCCCTGGCGCGGGGCGCGGACGATGTCGTTGACGAACGGCGCCATTGCCTCGAACCGAATCTGCCCAGAGGGCTGTTCGCAAGTGACTTCGCCGCTGAAGGGATGCCAGCCGCGCGCCTCGTAGAACGCGAAATTGTGCGGCTCGCAGAATAAGATTGCAAATTTCACCGCGTCATTGGCACGAATGGTGTGTACGGCGGCGTCGAGCGCGAGCGACGCATAGCCGCGTCGTCGGCAGTCCTCGCGGGTCGCAACTCCGCCGATGCCGCCGACATGCACCTTGTGGCCATTCCAGGTGATGGTCCGGAAATAGATACCGACATGGCAGGCCAGCCCGCTGTCGTCGGGCGCATCGAGCAGCACGCGCAAATCCGCGTGAGCCCATCTGATATCGGCCCAGCTCTTATTCCGCATGACTTCCGGGCTCCAGACCGCCCGAAGCAGCGGCTCGGCGCGCTGCCATGACGCATCTCCGTTGAGAATGTCGATTTCGATGCTCATCGTCGCCGTCCTGGGTGTGGTCTCGGGCTCTGCCGGCCAGTCATACACGATCTGAAAATGCGGTGTTTCTCCGCCGTGGAACCTTCTATAAGGGGGACCCGTTAAGTGTAGTCTCCCACCCTCTGTTGGACATTACCCCATGACCTTCACGCTACCCGATCTGCCCTACGCCCACGACGCCCTTGCGCCCTACATGTCCAAGGAAACGCTGGAGTTTCACCACGACAAGCATCACCAGGCCTACGTCACCAACGGCAACAACGCGATCAAGGGGACCGAATTCGAAGGCAAGTCCCTCGAGGAGATCGTGAAGGGCTCGTTCGGCAAGAACGCGGCCGTCTTCAACAATGCCGGTCAGCACTACAACCACATCCATTTCTGGAAGTGGATGAAGCCGAATGGCGGCGGCAGCAAGCTGCCCGGCCGGCTCGAGAAGAAGATCAACGAAGACCTCGGCGGCTTCGAGAAGTTCAAGACCGACTTCGCCGCCGCCGGCGTCGGCCAGTTCGGCTCCGGCTGGGCCTGGCTGCAGGTCAAGGGCGGCAAGCTCGAGATCGCCAAGACCCCGAACGGCGAGAACCCGCTGGTCCACGGCGCGGTGCCGATCCTCGGCGTCGACGTCTGGGAGCACTCCTACTACATCGACTACCGCAACCGCCGTCCGGACTATCTGAAGGCGTTCGTCGACAGCCTCGTCAACTGGGACTACGTCGACGAGCTGTTCGGCAAGGCCGGCTAAACACATCGGCTGTCATTCCGGGTTCGGTCCTGCGGACCGCCCTCAGGTGCGCAATTGCGCACCGGGGAATGACGACGAGATTTTTTGGAAGAGGGCGGCATCATCGATTGCCGCCCTTTTTGTTTTCTTGCGACATCGGCCGCCATGCGGCACAAAGCCCTCATGGGGCAACTGACAAGCTATCTCCTCGTCTTCTTCGGCGGCGGTCTCGGCGCGACGTTGCGTCATCTGGTCAACGTCACCTGTGCGCGCTCCATCGGCACCGCATTTCCTTGGGGCACCTTCATCATCAACATCACCGGCTCGACCGTGATGGGCCTGATCGCCGGCTATCTCGCCTTCAGGGGCGAGGCCTCGCAGCCCTGGCGGCTGTTCCTGATGACCGGCATCCTCGGCGGCTACACCACCTTCTCCGCCTTCTCGCTCGACACCGCACTGCTCTATGAGCGCGGCGAGCTGGGGCTGGCGGCGCTGTATGTCGTGGGCTCGGTGGCGCTGTCGATCATGGGGCTGTTTGCCGGATTGGCGATTGTGCGGCATTTGACCTGAGCCGAGGTTAGCGAGGCGATCACCATTCCGTCGTCGTTCCGGGGCTTGCGAAGCGAGAGCCCGGAATCGATCAGGCGGCGCATCGGATGGATGAATGGATTCCGGGACACCGGTGGTGTGGCAGTGGGATCGCGACCATTCCACCACCGTCGTCCTGGCGAAAGCCAGGACCCATTACCCAAATCTCAATTGCTGCGCGATGCCGGGTCCACGATCCCGTCCGTTACCGAATGCGGTGGTTATGGGTCCTGGCTTTCGCCAGGACGACGGGGAGCCACCCCGCCACCCGGCGGCAAACCGTTCATCCCGGGAACTCGCCAACGCCCTCCGCCGGCGGCGTTTCCCGCCTCCAAATTTCCCTTTGGTAACCTCGCCTTAACCATGATTAGCGTCTGGTTAGGGTCGGAATGACGCGTGAAAAGCCCTCGTTTTGACATGTTGGCAGGGGAAGCAAGGCCCGGCTTTGGACGGGCCCCCCATGCGACAGATGTAAGAGGCTCTCGCGCAGTTTTGCCGCGCCGGGCGCGTGGCCGTGGAAGGGGCGCCGATTGGCGGCCCGCCGAATTGGGGACACTTGCGTTGAGAGGATATTGCCGATGAATCCCGCCGATGTGGCTCAGTCAACTCTGCCACTGGCATCGAGCGATGTGTCGCTCATCGCGTTGTTTTGGCAGGCCCATTGGGTCGTCAAATGCGTGATGCTGGGACTTCTGTCCTGCTCGGTGTGGGTTTGGGCGATCGCGATCGACAAGATCCTGCTCTACGCCCGCACCAAGCGGGCGATGGACAAGTTCGAGCAGGCGTTCTGGTCCGGCCAGTCGATCGAGGAACTCTACCGGGCGCTCTCGGCCAAGCCGACCCAGTCGATGGCGGCCTGTTTCGTGGCCGCAATGCGCGAATGGAAGCGCTCCTTCGAGAGCCAGTCGCGGTCGTTTGCCGGCCTGCAGGCCAGAATCGAGAAGGTCATGAACGTCTCGATCGCCCGCGAGGTGGAGCGGCTGGAACGCCGGCTCCTGGTGCTCGCTACCGTCGGCTCGGCCGGCCCCTTCGTTGGCCTGTTCGGCACCGTCTGGGGCATCATGTCGAGCTTCCAGTCGATCGCGGCCTCGAAAAATACCTCTTTGGCGGTGGTGGCGCCCGGCATCGCCGAGGCGCTGTTTGCGACCGCAATCGGCCTGATTGCCGCAATTCCGGCGACTATTTTCTACAATAAGTTCACCTCGGAGGTGAACCGGCAGGCCGCGCGCCTGGAGGGGTTCGCCGACGAGTTCTCGGCCATCCTGTCGCGTCAGATCGACGAGCGGGGCTGAGACCAATGATGGTCACTGTTGTGAGCGCACGATCATGGCGATGAGCATGGCAGGGTCCGGCGGTGGCGGCAGGCGCCGCCGCGGGCGCAAGCCGGTGATGGCCGAGATCAACGTCACGCCGATGGTCGACGTGATGCTGGTGCTCTTGATCATCTTCATGGTGGCGGCGCCGCTGATGACGTCGAACATCGACATCGACCTGCCGGTCGCGAGCGGCGGCAAGTCGATCTCGTCGAACCAGCCGCCGCTGACATTGTCGGTCAAGCGGACCGGCGGCGGCTGCAACTCGAATGTCGAGCTGTATCTCGGCGACGCGCCGGTCACGGCAGTCGATTTCCCGGCCAAGATCAAGGCGATCGGAGACGCCCGGTCGGACGCTGAAAAAGTGGTCTATCTGCGCGGCGACAAGGACGTCTGTTACACGGATATGATGAAACTGCTCGGGGAAGTCCGGGCCGCGGGATTCAAGGCGAACATCGTCATCATCCCGGAAGGCGGATAACCACCATGTGCGACAAGGCACGGGGAAGCCTGATTTGAAGGTCAAGGTCGACAAGACTCTGGCGGCATCGATTGTCCTGCACGTCCTCGTGATCGGGTGGGGCTTGGTGTCGTTTTCGACCAGGGCCTTCGTCATGCCGGAAGAGGACGCGGTCGCGGTCGACGTGATCGACGCCAGCCAGCTCTCCAAAGCCATGGCCGGCCAAAAGGACGGCAAGAAGGAAAATCCCAAGCCGTTGGTCGAGAAGGTCGCCGAAGCCAAGCCGGTTGACGATGCCGTCGGCAAGATCGAGGACAAGAAGCCGCCGGTGGTGACCGATATGGCCCCGGCGCCGACACCGAAGGTGGAGAAGCCGGAAGACAGGAAGCCGGATCCGCCGAAGAAGGTCGAGAACAAGCCGAAGGAAGAGCCGAAGCCGGTCGAGAAGAAGCCCGATCCGGTGAAGCCAGATCCGATCGCGGAAGCGATCAAGAAGGAAGAGAAGAAGCCGCCGCCTAAGCCGGTCCAGCAGGCCGCCAAGCCGCCACAGGAGCAGAAGCCGAAGGATCGCGTGTTCGACCAGAGCAAGATCGCGGCTCTACTCGACAAGCGCGATCCGACACGCGCGTCGATCACCGGTGACACAATGAACGCCAACGCGGCGCTCGGTACGGCAAAGGGCAAGTCCGCCGACAATTCCGCCAGCTGGGGCGCGATGTTCAGGCAGCAGGTCGAACGCTGCTGGAAAAACAAACCTTACGGCAGTCTCGAGGAGCAGCGGACCCAGGTGGTGTTCGATATCGATCTGAAGCGCGACGGCACGCTCGCACGCATGCCGGTAGCAGTAGACACGCCGGCGACGCCCTATATGCGCGTTTATCAGGAAAGCGCCATGCGCGCGATTATCGCCTGCCAGCCGTACAATCTGCCCGCGGGCTGGTACGACGAATGGAAGGCATTCGCACCAGTGTTCAAAGAGAATAATACGTGAGATTAGCGGCGATGCTTTTGCCAACATCAACCAAAGTCTACCGACGATGACAGACAAGAATAATTGGTGCGCGATGAGAGATCGCCTCAACCGCCGACAGATGATTTCCGGCATGGCCGCGCTTGGAGCGCTGGCTGGCGGCCCCTTCCGTCAAGCCATCGGACAGGAGGGTGGGCGCAAGCAGATTCAGATTCCAGGAGGCGAGTTTGCCCCGGTGCCGATCGCAATTCCGAATTTCGCTGCCGGCACGCCCGGCGATGCCGAAGTCGGCGTCGGCGTCACGCAGGTGATCACCAACAATCTGAAACGCAGCGGATTGTTCGCGCCGATCGATCAGGCCGCCTATCTCGAGAAGCAGATCAACATCGACGCGGCGCCGAACTTCAACAATTGGAAGAGCATCAACGCGCAGGCGCTGGTGACCGGCCGGATGACGCGCCAGGGCAGCGGCCGCGTGAAGGCGGAATTCCGGCTCTGGGACGTCAACACCGGCCAGCAGCTGGCCGGCCAGCAGTATGACACCTCGGCCGAATACTGGCGCCGCATCGCGCACATCATCTCCGACCAGATCTACGAGCGCATGACCGGCGAGAAGGGTTATTTCGATACCCGCGTCGTGTTCGTCGACGAGAGCGGCGCGGCGGATCGCCGCGTCAAGCGGCTCGCGCTGATGGACCAGGACGGCGCCAATGTGCGCTATCTCACTCGCGGCTCGGATCTCGTGCTGACGCCGCGCTTCTCGCCGTCGACCCAGGAAATCACCTATATGGAGTTCGGGCAGGGCGACCCGCGCGTCTATCTGCTCAACATCGAGACCGGCCAGCGCGAGATCGTCGGCAACTTCCCGGGCATGTCGTTCTCGCCGCGCTTCTCGCCCGACGGCCAGCGCGTCATCATGAGCCTGCAGCAGGGCGGCAACTCCAATTTGTTCGTGATGGATCTGCGCTCGAAGTCGATGACGCGGCTGACCGACACGCCGGCGATCGACACTTCGCCGTCCTACGCACCCGACGGCACCCGGCTGTGCTTCGAGTCCGATCGCGGCGGCAAGCCGCAGATCTATGTGATGGCGGCAACCGGCGGCCAGGCGCAGCGCATCTCGTTCGGCGACGGCACCTATTCGACGCCGGTGTGGTCGCCGCGCGGCGACTACATCGCCTTCACCAAGCAGGGCGGCGGGCAGTTCGCGATCGGCATCATGAAGCCGGACGGCTCGGGCGAGCGCATCCTGACCTCGGGCTTCCACAATGAGGGTCCGACGTTTGCGCCGAACGGGCGCGTCGTGATGTTCTTCCGCGATCCGGGCGGTAACAGCGGACCGTCGCTGTTCACCATCGACGTCTCCGGGCGCAACGAGCTGCGGGTGCCGACCCCGGGTTTTGCCTCCGATCCCGCCTGGTCGCCGCTGTTGTCATGAGCTTTCGTCGACGGCCACGGGGAACCACGGTAGCCGTCGGCGCTTATCATCTAGCGCACTGAATTTAATGGTGTATTCCGGCCTTTGGCGGTCCATTGCAAGGACTCGCTAACGATATTCCCTCAGAAAGACTTCACCAGCGACCAGTAAGAGTGCGAGCTGAAAAGGACATGCGCTCTCACAATGCAGTTTGCAAGTCAGACGGGAGAACCGGACCAGTCGATGTCGCCGACGATCTCCGCGGCGCTGGTCGATTCCCTGTTCATGAACCCTGCGCCCATGATCTTCGGCGCTTTCGGCCCTGCGATCGCGGGCGCCGTGATTGCGTTCGTCACCGGAAATCTGTTGTCCTGGCTGTGCGTGCCGCTGTTCATCGTGGTCGGTCTGGCGCGCGCGTGGCAGATGTACCGCTACCAGCAGCGCAATTCCCGGCTCACCGTCGAAGAATCCGTGACGTGGGAGAAGCGCTACCGGATCGGCAGCCTCGCCTACGGCATTGCGCTCGGCCTGTGGGGCGCTGCCGTCTTGGTCACTACCAACGATGCCGCAGCCCATATGCTCTGCGTGACCACGGTGGTCGCTTATACCTCGGCGGGGGTCGGACGGACCTTCGGCCGGCCGCAGATTTTCCATCTGCATCTGTTGATGTCGATCGGTCCCCTGATCGCCGCGCTGATGTATGTCGGCGGTCCCTATCACATCGCGCTTGCGCTGCTCAGCCTGGTATTCTTCAGCGCCATCCGCCACCTCACCACGAGCCTGCAGCGCATCTACGTCAATGCCTGGATCGCCAAGGAGCGCGAGGCGGCGCTGGCGCATCAATTTGATACCGCGCTGAACAACATGCCGCACGGCTTGTGCATGTTCCGCGCCGACGGACGCCTTGCGGTGATGAACCACCGCTTCATCGAGATGATGGAGCTGTCCGACGACTTCGTGCAGCGCGGCGCCAGCGCAACCGACATCTGCAATGCGTGCGTGCTGTCCGGCGTGATCTCGGTCGCGGCCGCGCAACAGATTCTCTACGAGATCGAGAGTTCGCAGCGCGGCGACATCGTCACCAGCGATCCCGATCCGGCCCAGAACCGCTCGCTCGACTGGACGTTCCAGCCGATGGTCGGCGGCGGCATGGTGGTGCTGGTCGAGGACATCACCGAGCGCAAGGACGCCGAGGCGAGGATCAGCCACCTCGCACGTTACGACGAACTGACTGCGCTGCCCAACCGCGTCAATTTCCGCGACGAGATCGGCCGGCTGCTCGCCATGCAGCGCGGCGACCACCGCTCCGCCTTGCTGTTCGTCGACCTCGACCAGTTCAAGCAGGTCAACGATACGCTCGGCCATCCCTGCGGCGACCAGCTGCTCTGCGCGGTCGCCGAGCGGCTGCGCGAGATGCTGCGTCCGGAGGATTTCGTGGCGCGGTTCGGCGGCGACGAGTTCGTCGTGTTCCAGCAGAACATCCAATCGCACGAGGACGCCGCCGCACTGGCGCGGCGCATCGTCGACCGCCTCAGCGAGCGCTACAAGATCGACAACCACCTGGTCGAGATCGGCGCCAGCGTCGGCATCGCGATGACTGCGCCTGGTGTCAGCGCCGACACGTTGCTGAAGAACGCCGACATGGCGCTCTACCGCGCCAAGGCCGACGGCCGCGGCACCTTCTGCTTCTTCCGCGACGAGATGGCGCAAACCGTCGAGGCCCGCCGCATCCTCGAGCTCGACCTGCGCAAGGCGCTGGCCAACGAGGAATTCGAGCTGTTTTATCAGCCGCTGATCAATCTGAAGTCCGGCAAGGTGAGCACCTGCGAGGCGCTGCTGCGCTGGAACCATCCAGCGCGCGGCACCGTCTCTCCGGTCGACATCATTCCGGTCGCTGAGGACATGGGCCTGATCGTCGATCTCGGCCGCTGGATCCTGCGCAAGGCCTGCATGGAATGCATGAAGTGGCCGGAGGCGGTCAGCGTCGCGGTCAATTTCTCGCCGCAGCAGTTCCACCAGCGCGACGTGCTGAGCGAGGTTCGCTACGCGCTCGAGGTCTCCGGCCTGCCGGCGCACCGGCTCGAGATCGAGATCACCGAATCCTCGCTGCTGCACAACACCGAGCTGACCCACGACGTGCTGTCGCAACTGCGCTCGCTCGGCGTGCGGATTTCGCTGGACGATTTCGGCACCGGCTACTCGTCGCTCAGCTACCTGCACAATTTCCCGTTGCAGAAGGTCAAGATCGACCGTTCCTTCCTCGAAGGCATCGACAGCGATCGGCCGCTGACCCTGCTGCGCGGCGTGGCGCGGCTGTCGGCGGACCTCGGCATGTCGGTCGTGGTCGAGGGCATCGAGACCAACGAGCAGCTCGAACTGATCAGCGCCGACGGCGCGGTGACCGAAGCCCAGGGATACCTGTTCAGCCGGCCGGTTCCCGCGGTCCGCATCCGCCAGCTGCTCAATGCGTCGCATGGCCGGCGGACCGATGAGCAGCTGCAAGTGGTTCCCTCGCGCTCAATTGCTTGATCCAGCGCAATAGGCTCAATCGATAGTTGTGGGAACATTCGACCGCACGATTTGAAATGCAGCCTTGCGGTCGGAAGTTAACCGTATTGCCTCGATTGCTTTGACGAAAATTAAGAAGCTGTTAATCTTTTTGGCACGCGCGTTGAAGTTGTTGGGTTGTTAGGGGAGTACCGCATGAGGTCCGCGGCCGAAGCCATTAAGCCCGCGACAGGAAGGCTTGCGGACCCTCTCGATCAAGTCGACTACCGCCTCGCTCAGACCCCGGAACAGAAAGACGAGATCTACCGGCTGCGTTACCGCGCCTATCTGCGCGAGGGCGCGATCCGGCCCTCGGCAGATGAGCGTGTGGTCGATGCGTTCGATGATGCGCCGAATGCCTGGGTGTTCGGCGTCTATCTGCAAGGTGAGCTCTGCAGTTCGATCCGCATCACGGTGGTGACACCGGAGTGGCGCTCCTCGCCGACGCTCGACGTGTTCGGCGATGTGCTGCTGCCGAAACTCGATCAGGGGCTGGTCTTCATCGATTCGACGCGCTTCGTCGCGGACCCCGAGAAGGCGCGGAACAATCCGGAACTGCCCTATGTCACGGTGCGGCTCGGCTCGACCGCGGGCGTGCATTTCAATGCCGATTACGGCCTGGCGCCGGTCCGGCCCGAGCACATGGCGTTCTACCGGCGCGTGTTCCTGCACGAGACCTGGTCGGAGCCGCGCCTCTACCCGGGGCTCGTGAAGCCGGTCGGGTTAATGGCGTCGCATCTGCCGACGGTGCGGGAACGCGTGCTGGCCCGCTATCCGTTCCTGCGCTCGAGTGCCTTCGAGCGCCGGATGCTGTTCGATCGGGAAGGCCAATTGCAGCCCGATGGTATGGTCCGGCCGTTCGAGCGCGCGTCGATCGTGCCGAATCCCTGAGAAAACCGGCATTCGCATCGATCTGACGTTGGCCGGCTGTTGCCCGCGGACCAAATTGTCTTGCAAAAGCGGCCGGTTCCCGCGAACCTTGCCTTCCCTTCACCATCGCGCCACATTTGCCACCCATTAACCATCGGGGGCGCTTTCCGGCATTGCCTGGCATTTGATGGGGTCCAGCAAGGTCTCGTCAAGGTTGACGGAACGTTCGCTTAACCATCGCCCTGTAGACCGATTGGGTAGTACGAAGAGCGTGAGCGTGGAGGCTCCGGGAATGAAATATCTCCAGGGTATGAAGCTGGTTGCGGTTCTGGCGGTGGCGCTGTCGATGGGTGCCTGCGCCAACAAGAACCCGTTGGACGCCAATGGTGCGATTGGGGGCGCCGCGACCCCGGGCAGCCAGCAGGACTTCGTGGTCAATGTCGGCGACCGCGTGTTCTTCGAGAGCGATCAGACCGATCTCAGCCCGCAGGCGACCGCGACCCTCGACAAGCAGGCGCAGTGGCTGCAGACCTACAACCGCTATTCCTTCACCATCGAAGGCCATGCCGACGAGCGCGGCACGCGCGAGTACAACATCGCGCTCGGTGCGCGCCGCGCGCAGTCGGTTCGCGCCTATCTCGCCTCGCGCGGTATCGATCCGAGCCGCATGCGCACCATCTCCTACGGCAAGGAGCGGCCGGTCGCGGTCTGCAACGACATTTCCTGCTGGTCGCAGAACCGTCGCGCCGTCACCGTGCTGAACGCCAGCTCCTGACGCGATCCTGGATGGGTTTTCCAAGCCGGCGCCTTCGGGCGCCGGTTTTGTTTTGGCCGCGCGAAGGCACAAACCGGCTTTCATCAAGATGGACGAGGCTGCGTGCAATTGGCCGCTTGCTTGTTCCAGCGTCCGTACTAAACCGGTGTCAGCGACGCTGTCTTGAGACGCTATCCCGGATTTGAACTGCCAGTCACAATTCCGGCGTACTCCGTCCCTCAATGTCGCTCGCTTTTCACGTCGATCTCGTCGTCAGGGCAAAATGTCATCCAGGTTTCATTTTCTTTCCTCCGCCGCGGCGATCGCGGCGCTGTTCGCCGTTTCTGCACCAGTGTTTGCCCAATCCGACGATTCCGATGCCGAGATGCGGATCGAGCGGCTTGAAAACCAGCTGCGGCAGCTGACCGGTCAGAACGAGGAGTTGCAGTACCGCAACCGCCAGCTCGAGGAGCGGCTGCGCCAGCTCGGCGGCCAGCCGGGCGGCGCTCCTGGACAGGCTCCGGCCGGCCAACCCAATGTCGCGGCGGTGCCTCCGGCACAGCAGCCGCAGGCTTACCCGCAAGTCCAGCCGGGCTACGCCCAGCCGCAACAGGGATACGGGCAGCCCCAGCAAGGCTATGGCCGGCAACCGCAAGGTGGCTATGACCAGCAGCAGATCGCTGCGCCCCAGCCGATCGTACAGGAGCCGCCACCGGCAGCGGCTCCAGGCCGCCGTGGACGCGGCGACGCCTTCGATCCGACCCAGAACCCGAATGCCCCCGGCGCCCCGCGTGTGCTCGGTGGCGGCGGCCAGATGCCGATGCAGAATGAGGCGGCGGTCGGTGCGCCCGGCGGCCGCGGGGCCGGCGAGCCGCTCGAGCTTGGCAACACCAGCCCGCAGCGCGCCCCCGGCGCGAGCGCGGCGCTGACCACCTTGCCGCCGTCGGCGACACCGAAGGACGAATTCGACCTCGGCATCGGCTACATGCAGCGCAAGGACTACGCGCTCGCCGAAGAGACGATGAAGAACTTCGCCGTGAAATATCCGACCGATCCACTGGTGGCCGACTCGCAATACTGGCTCGGCGAGAGCTATTTCCAGCGCCAGCAATATCGCGACGCTGCGGAAACCTTCCTCGGCGTGACCACCAAGTTCGACAAGTCCGCGAAGGCGCCCGACGCGCTGTTGCGGCTCGGCCAGTCGCTGGCGGCGCTGAAGGAAAAGGAAGCCGCCTGCGCCGCGTTCGGCGAGATCGCCCGGAAGTACCCGCGCGCCTCCGGCGGGGTCAAGGCTGCGGTTGACCGCGAGCAGAAGCGCGTGAAGTGCTAAACCAGCAGGGAGGCCGCTTCCGGCCTTCCCGCGATCCGCTGGTTCTGCGATGCCTGACGACCAATCCGCCATCCCGGCAAGGGACGCCAAGCGCCTGTTCGCAGGCCTCGTGCGCGCGCCGGCGATCGTGCTCGCGGTGTCGGGCGGTCCCGATTCAGTCGCGCTGATGTGGCTCGCCGCGCGCTGGCGCCGCGCTCTCGCGCAAGGACCGCGGCTGGTGGCGGTCACCGTCGATCATGGTCTGCGTCCTGAAGCGGCCCGCGAGGCGCGCGACGTCAAGCGGCTGGCGCGAAGCCTGGACCTGCCGCATCAGACGCTGCGCTGGAGCGGACCGAAACCCGGGGCCGGCGTGCCGGCAGCCGCGCGCGCGGCCCGCTACCGCCTGCTCGCGCAAGCCGCGCGCAAGTACGGCGCCACCCATATCCTGACCGCGCACACCCGTGACGATCAAGCCGAGACGCTGTTGATGCGGATGCTGCGCGGCAGCGGCGTCGCGGGCCTCTCGGCGATGGCGCGCGAGACCGAGCGCGACGGCATTCGACTGATCCGACCGCTGCTCGATATTTCCAAGGCACAGCTGATCGCGACGCTGCAGAAGGCGCGCATCGGCTTTGCCGACGATCCGACCAATCGCGATCCGTCCTTCACGCGCCCACGGCTGCGCGCGCTGATGCCGCTGCTGGCCGAGGAAGGCGGCGACGCGCGGAACCTGGCGCGGCTCGCCGCGCGGATCGCGCGCGCCAACGCCGCGCTGGAGGTGCTGGTCGATGGCGCCGAGCGCTATCTTGCGTTGAAAAGCGAGGATAACCCCGACGCGGGCTTCGACGCCGCATTGTTCGCAGTGATGCCGGACGAGATCCGCCTCCGTCTGCTCAAGCGCGCCATCGACCGCGCGGGACACGAAGGGCCGGCCGAACTCGGCAAGGTCGAAGCCCTGCTCGCCGCGGTCGATCAGGCCCTGGATGGGGCCTTGGGACCACGCGAATCCAAGCTGAAACAGACGCTTGCCGGAGCCGTGATCAGCGTCGCTTCCGGCCGCATCAGGATCAGCCCGGCGCCGCCCCGCCGGGCACGTTCCCGCTGAGCCGGGTTCGATTGTTTCAACCGTTGTCATAATCCGGCAAGGCGGCTTAACCACCCCGGAAAAACACCGGATTCTGCGTCATTTTTTGACCGGGAATCGCGCTAGGATGCGGTAAATAGTCGTGCGTGGTTCCCTTGGCATCGACCCCAGCGGCACCTAGATTGTAGGGCATCGACGGGATGGATTCCCTGGGGATTCCCACAGACCCTGCCCAAGGATAGAGAGAGGCCGCGATCCGCGCGACCACCGAAGGAAGACCATGAACGCCAATCTGCGGAATTTCGCCCTCTGGGTCATTATTGTCCTGCTGTTGCTGGCGTTGTTCACGCTTTTCCAGAATCCTGGCCAACGCTCGTCGTCATCGGACATCTCCTTCTCGCAGCTTCTCACTGAGGTCGATCAGGGCCATGTCCGCGACGTCGTGATTCAGGGGCCCGAGATTCACGGCACCTTCAACAACGGCACGAGCTTCCAGACCTACGCGCCGAGCGATCCGACGCTCGTGAAGCGGCTCTATGACGCCAAGGTGCAGATCACCGCGAAGGCGCCCGGCGACAACGTGCCGTGGTTCGTCTCGCTGCTGGTCTCCTGGTTGCCGTTCATCGCGCTGATCGGCGTCTGGATCTTCCTGTCGCGGCAGATGCAGGGCGGCGCCGGCAAGGCGATGGGCTTCGGCAAGTCGCGCGCCAAGATGCTGACCGAGGCGCACGGCCGCGTCACTTTCGAGGACGTTGCCGGCGTCGACGAAGCCAAGCTCGATCTGCAGGAGATCGTCGAATTCCTCCGCGACCCCGGCAAATTCCAGCGGCTCGGCGGACGCATTCCGCGCGGCGTGCTGCTGGTCGGCCCTCCCGGCACCGGCAAGACGCTGATCGCGCGTGCGGTCGCGGGCGAAGCCAATGTGCCATTCTTCACTATCTCCGGTTCGGACTTCGTTGAAATGTTCGTCGGCGTCGGCGCAAGCCGCGTCCGCGACATGTTCGAGCAGGCCAAGAAGAATGCGCCGTGCATCATCTTCATCGACGAAATCGACGCGGTCGGCCGTCATCGCGGCGCCGGTCTCGGCGGTGGCAATGACGAGCGCGAGCAGACGCTGAACCAGTTGCTGGTCGAGATGGACGGCTTCGAGGCCAATGAAGGCGTGATCCTGATCGCAGCGACCAACCGTCCCGACGTGCTCGATCCCGCGCTGCTGCGTCCCGGCCGCTTCGACCGTCAGGTCGTGGTGCCGAACCCGGATGTCGGTGGTCGCGAGCAGATACTGAAGGTTCACGTCCGCAAGGTGCCGCTGGCACCGGATATCAACCTCAAGACCATCGCGCGCGGCACCCCGGGCTTCTCCGGCGCCGACCTGATGAACCTCGTCAACGAGGCGGCGCTGACTGCCGCGCGTCGCAACAAGCGGATGGTGACGCAGGCCGAGTTCGAAGAGGCCAAGGACAAGGTGATGATGGGTGCCGAGCGCAAGTCGCTCGTCATGAGTGAGGAAGAGAAGATGCTCACGGCCTATCATGAGGCCGGTCATGCGATCGTCGGCCTCAACGTCCCGGCCGGCATTCCGGTCCACAAGGCGACGATCATTCCTCGCGGCCGTGCGATGGGCATGGTCAAGTTCCTGCCTGAGGGTGATCGTTATTCGATGAAGTACAAGGAGTTCACCTCCCAGCTCGCGGTCGCCATGGGCGGGCGCGTCGCCGAGGAGATTACCTTCGGCAAGGACAACATCACGTCCGGCGCGTCGAGCGATATCCAGCAGGCGACCAAGATGGCCAAGGCCATGGTCACGCAGCTCGGTTACTCCGACCAACTCGGTACCGTCGCCTATGGCGACAATCAGGAAGAGGTGTTCCTCGGCATGTCGATGGGACGCCAGCAGAGTATCTCGGAAGCGACGGCTCAGAAGATCGATGCCGAAGTCAGGCGTCTGGTTGAAGAAGGCTACGAGACTGCGCGGCGTATCCTGACGGAGAAGAAGGTCGATTTCGAAACCTTGGCAAAGGCGTTGCTGGAGTTCGAAACGCTGTCCGGCGATGAAATCAAGGACCTGCTGAACGGCAAGAAGCCGAGCCGCGAGTCGGTCCTGGAGCCGATCGGTCCGCGCGCGTCCGCGGTGCCGCCGGCCGGCAAGCCGCGTCCGCGTCCCGATCCGGACACCGGGATGGAACCGCAGCCGCAGGCATAAGCCTCGCCATGGCCGGCACGTCCGGCAAACCGATTGTGCAAAAGCTCGGCCTCAAGCCGGGCTTTTGCATTTTTGTCGACGGGCTGTCCGTTCCTTACCGCGACATCGTCGGCGAGCTGCCGGCCGACCTGCGGATCGCGAAGACCGCGCGGGCGCCACTCGATGCCGTGCATCTTTTCGCTGCCGAGGCCAGGGGGCTCTCGGCCAGGCTGCGGCGCTACCGGGAGGCGATCGCGCCTGACGGCATGATCTGGGTGTCGTGGCCGAAGAAGAGCTCAGGCGTCGCGACCGATCTCACCGATGTGGTGGTTCGCGAAACCGGGCTTGCGAGCGGCTTGATCGACGTCAAGGTCTGCGCCGTCGACGCGGTCTGGTCGGGCCTGAAATTCGTGATCCCGGTCAAGGAACGCGGCCAGCGCTGAGATCGCCGCGGCGAATGTGCTTGGCCTCCATTGGGGCGCCGTGGCATCTTCATGCCAAGTCGTCAAACGGCACGGCCGCGTCGTCCGAGAAGCGCGGCAAGGAAGAGGGGGAGGCCGATGCGCAAGGCATTCGGCGCGCTTGGCGCCATTTCGTTCCTGCTGCTGCCTGCCGTTTCATTCCCCGCTGAGATGCGTGGCATCACATCAACCGAAATCAGGATCGGCCAGACCATGCCCTATAGCGGGCCGGTGTCTGCGTTCGGCGCGCTGGGCAAGGGCGAGGCCGGCTATTTCAGGATGCTCAACGAGCACGGCGGCATCAACGGCCGCAAGATCAACTTCATCTCGCTGGACGATTCCTATGCTCCGCCGAAGACGGTGGAGCAGACGCGCCGCCTCGTCGAGAGCGACGAGGTCGCGCTGATCTTCTCTTCGATCGGAACCGCGCACAACACGGCGATCGCAAAGTATCTGCAGGGCAAGAACATCCCGCAGCTGTTCTTGGCCTCCGGCGCCTCGAAGTTCGGCGACATTGCGCAATTCCCGCAGGCGACGATGGGCGTGCAGGCGCCGTTCCGCTACGAAGCGCGGCTCTACGCGCGCTATGCGCTGGCGAAGAATCCGAACGCGCGATTTGCGGTGATCTCGCAGAACGACGATTACGGCCGCGACTATCTTGCAGGTATCAAGGATGTGCTAGGCGACAAGTATGATTCTCTCGTCACCGTTGCGACCTATGAGATATCGGACCCGACGATCGACTCGCAGATCGTCAAGCTGAAGGCCACCAATGCCGACGTCTTTGTGATCGCGGCGACGCCGAAATTCGCCGCGCAGTCGATCCGCAAAGCCTTCGAGATCGGCTGGCGGCCGATGACTTTCCTGTCCAACACTGCGGTATGGATCTCGACCGTGATGCAGCCGGCTGGCGTCGAAGCCGGCACCGGCATCATCTCAACGGCTTATGTGAAGGATCCGGACGATCCGGTCTGGAAGGATGATCCCGGCATGAAGGGCTGGCGCGACTTCATGACCAGATACCTGCCTGAAGGCGATCAGCACGACACCAACTACGTCAACGCTTATAACAGCGCGATGGCGTTGGAGGCGGTGCTGAAGGCCTGCGGCGACGATCTCTCGACCGAGAACATTCTGCGGCAGGCGTTCGCGATCAGGGATCTGGAATTGCCGATGCTGCTGCCGGGCATCAAGGTCAACACGTCCTCGGTCGACCATGTGCCGGTCGACCAGATGCAGCTGATGCGCTTCAACGGCAAGACCTGGGATCGCTTCGGGGAGCTTCAGACGGGGAACTGAGAGGCCCGCCGCTCGTCTCTCGGCGTCATTGCGGGGAGCGAAGCGACGAAGCAATCCATCGTTCCGCGTATGCGGTCCGATGGATTGCTTCGCTTAGCTCGCAATGACGGAAGAATGACATGGCGCGCGCGCCTTCTATCATCAGTCTAGTTCGAGCTCCCGGCCGCCGGCGCCGCGGCGGCCTTGTCGTCCGACCGCACATGGATGACGGCGACGTCGTCCTTGTAGAGCCGCTTCCAGCCCTTGAGGTGGTCGAGCACGTTTCCGGCCGGAGAGCCCGAGCTCAGCAGCGTGGCGTCGATCCGGTATCTGTCGAGCAGGTCCAGCAGCTGGCCGGTGTCGCGGGCGTCGAGCGCGGCGTAATAGTCGAGCACGAATTGCTCGCCATACAACTCGGCGCGACCGTCGATGAACACCTTGATGTCGCGGCTCACCAGATAGCCGCCGAACGGCGCGGTATTGAACACGCGCTGCGCCTTGTGCTGCTGGAGCACGTCGACCGCCGCAGCGGGCCAGAATGCCGGAAGGAATTTGAACTCATGCTGCGCGACGAAAGTCGTCGTCGTCACCCACGCCCCGATCACCATCGCGACGGCAGCCAGCATCGTGACGACGGGGAGGGAGCGGCGTTCCTCGAAGCGGGCGGCGGTGACGACCGCCATCCCCCATTGTTCTGACATCGGCTTCGCGAGCACCAGCGGCGCGATGAACGCGAACACCTCGATGTTGCGGATATGGCTCAGCGCCATCCAGACCAGCCCGAGCAGCAGCAGGATCCGCGGCACCGACAGGGTCAGCCCGCGATAGCAGATGAGGCCGATCAGGCCGAGCAGGGTGGCTTCGAAGAAGCTCGGCTTGCTGAAATCCGCGGGCATCCATTCGCCGATCAGCGTCAGCAGCTTGCCGAGGCTGAGGATCTTGGTCGCGCCGAGCAGGCTGTTCCAGCCGTAGGGCGTCACGCAGCTCGCGGCCAGCGCGGCGATGCCGAACAATCCCCATCGCACGACGAGCTGACGGCGGCGGCCGGGCTCCGCGCTCCACACCGCCTCAAGTCCGATCGGACCGATCAGCGTCAGGCCGAGAACGAAGCCGCCATGCAGATTGGCCCACAGCGTCATCAGCGGCAGCAGCCACCATGATGGATAAGTGCGGCGATCCGCTGACGCCATCAAGCCACCGATGAACGCCAGCAACACCGGCAGCGCCAACACATGCGGCCGCGCGAAGAAGTGGATCGTCGATAGAACCAGCGCCAGCGCCGCGATCAGGAATGCGCGCGCGGGATCGAAATACGGGCTGAGCAGATGCAGGAAGATCGCAACCGTCGCGCCGATCGCGATCGAGGTCAGGATCACCGCCCCGGCCCAATCGCCGCCATAGACGAGGGCGTACGCCACCTGCGACAGCCACGAGCTCGAGATCCATGGCTCGCCGAAACGAGTGAAGGAGAACACGTCCGATGTCGGCAGCGCGCCGTGTTCGAGGATCCACTGTCCGACCTTGATCTGCCACTCCGTGTCGGAATCGCGCAGCAGGATTTCGCCTGCGGACAGATAGAACAGATAGGCCCCCACGGCGGCACACAGCGGCACTAATCCTCGCGCGGCGCTACGGCTGCTCGCGTTGCTGGTGACGGACAGTGACATGCGCTTTCTTGGCTCGGCCGGGGACATCAAGGCAACGCCACAGGCGACGTTCGGCGCACTCGACCACGGCTTCCGATAAATTCCGGTAAATGCCGCCCCATCTCGCGGCTCCGGGCGAGACCAGATGTCTCGATTGCGAGCGACCACGTTAGCTCGCCATTGACCATCGGAAGGCCCGATCGGAACGCGTGAGATGCCGGCAGCTGGCGAGATGTCACCGAATTCCGCTCCGCCCCACGCGTCCATGGGCCGGAGCAGCCGCCGCGCAACCGAGGTGGCATCCGGCTGTCGCAAAATCCTTACAATTCCAGCTTGTCATTCGGTCTGAATAGTTGTTCACTTCTTCAGGCGATTGCGGGATCAATCGTTCAAAACATTGAAGACGCGTGTGTTCTGCCGGTGGGCGCCGGGCCCGGGCACACGGTGGGGGACGGAACGCCATGGTCTACCGGCGAACACATCAGGTCGTGAAACGGCTGGCTGCCCGGCGCAGCGCCATCCTGTCGGCAGCGCGCGATGCTGCGGCGGCGGGCGGCATGGCGGCGGTCCAGATCGCACCCGTCGCGGTGCGGGCCAATGTCGCGGCCGGCACTGTCTATCGCTATTTCCCGTCCAAGGCCGAGCTGATCTCGGAATTGATCACGGAAGTCTCGCGTGACGAGCTGTCCGCAATCCGGCGTGCCGCCGACGCAGCGCCTGGACCATCCTCGGCGCTCGCTGCCGCGGTGACGACGATTGCGGTCCATGTATTGTCGCAGCGCAAGCTCGCCTGGGGCATCCTCGCCGAGCCGGTCGATGTCGACGTCACGGCGTCTCGCCTCGCCAGCCGCCGCGATATTTCCGGCGAGCTCGCCATGCGCATCGATGCGGCCGTGCGCGCCGGCCATCTGCCGGCGCAGGACACGGCGCTGGCCGCCACTGCCTTGCTCGGCGCGCTGCACGAGGCGCTGGTCGGCCCGCTGGCGCCAAGCAATCTCGACGATCCGATCAAGCTGCGTGATGCGGTGCAGACCGTGACGCTGCTCGCGCTGCGCGCGGTCGGCGTGATGGATGCGCGCGCCCGTGGTCTTGTGGTGCAGGCGACGACGCCGGCGAAGGCGCTGGTCGGCGCTTAACGTCCGAGCGCGGCGAACACTTCCGTCGCATTGGCGTTGTAGGCTCGTGGCCCGGTTCAACCAAGCTCAGGGAGCAACGCATGACGACGACCCATGGTTCGGCCAAATGGCAGGGCGGCATCAAGGACGGCAAGGGCGCGATTTCGACCAAGAGCGGCGCGCTCGCCGATTACCCCTACGGCTTCGCCAGCCGCTTCGAGGGCAAACCTGGCTCGAACCCCGAAGAACTGATCGGCGCGGCGCATGCCGCCTGCTTCACGATGGCGCTGTCGCTGATCCTCGGCGAAGCCAAGCTTACCGCCGAGCATATGGAAACCAGGGCCGACGTGACGCTTGAGAAGGTCGCCGACGGCTTTGCCATCACCGCGGTGCACCTGACGCTGTCAGCCAAGATCCCGGGCGCCGACAACGCGACGTTCCAGGAACTGGCGGGCAAGGCCAAGGCCGGATGCCCGGTGTCGAAGCTGCTCAACACCAAGATCACGCTCGAGGCATCGTTGCAGGGCTGATCGCGAAGACGCCTGTTACAGCTGCGCGTCGCCGTTCGGCCCGACCGAGGCGATGCGCAGCATGTTGGTGGTGCCGGGGGCGCGGAGCGGCACGCCAGCGACGATGATGACGCGCTGGCCGGCCTTGGCAAAACCGTCGCGGAATGCGATCGAGCCGGCGCGGTCGACCATGTCGTCGAGATCGTGCGCATCCTCGGCGACCACGCAATGCACGCCCCACACCACCGACAGCTTGCGGCCGGTGACGAGGTTCGGCGTGATCGCGACCACCGGCACCTTGGGCCGCTCGCGCGCCACGCGGATGCCGGTCGAACCTGAGGAGGTCCAGCAGATGATCGCCGACAGGTCGAGCGTCTCGGCGATCTGCCGCGCGGCATCGGCAATGGCGTCGCCCACCGTCGCCTCGGGATCGACGCGCTGCGCATTGATCACGCTGCGATAGGTCGGATCGCGCTCCACCTCTTCGCCGATGCGGTTCATGGTCGAGACCGCTTCGACCGGGAATTTGCCGGCGGCGGACTCCGCCGACAGCATGATGGCGTCGGCGCCTTCGTAGACCGCGGTGGCGACGTCGGAGACTTCGGCGCGGGTCGGCACCGGCGCCTGGATCATCGACTCCAGCATCTGGGTTGCGACCACCACCGGCCTGCCGGCGCGGCGTGCCATCCGGATCATCTGCTTCTGCAGGCTCGGCACCCGTTCCAGCGGCAGCTCGACGCCGAGATCGCCGCGCGCCACCATCAGCGCGTCCGCCGCATCGATGATGTCGGCGAGCCGGTCGATCGCCTGAGGCTTCTCGATCTTGGCCATCACGGCAGCGCGGCCGCGGATCATCTTCTTGGCCTCGATCACGTCCTCGGCCCGCTGTACGAAGGACAGCGCCACCCAGTCGATTCCCTCCGGCAGCGCAGCTTCGAGGTCGGCACGGTCCTTCGGCGTCATCGCGGACACGGGAAGATCGGTGTCGGGCAGGCTGACGCCTTTGCGGTCCGACATCTTGCCGCCGATCACGACGCGCGTCACGGCGCGCTCGGGCGAGGTCTCCTCGGCGATCAGCCGCACCTTGCCGTCGTCGAGCAGCAGCGCGTGGCCGGGGCGGAGCGCGGCGAGGATTTCCGGATGCGGAAGCTGGACGCGGCTGTTGTCGCCCGGCGTCTTGTCGGAATCCAGGATGAAGCTCTGGCCGTTCTTGAGCTGGGTCGATCCTTCCGCGAACGAGCCGAGCCGCAGCTTCGGCCCCTGCAGGTCGACCAGGATGCCGATCGGCCGGCCGTAGCTCGATTCGACGTTGCGGATGGTCTTCACCAGCTCCCGCATCTTGTCATGCGGGGTATGGCTCATGTTGATGCGGAACACGTCGGCGCCCGCCTCGAACAGCTTGCGGATCATCGCGCTGTCTGAGGAGGCCGGGCCGAGCGTTGCGAGGATCTTGATTCGACGCAGTCGTCTCATTGTTTGTTTCCGGGCGGCGTTGCGGCTGGCGGCAGACCCGGCGCGCCCGGCGGCGTTGCGCCCGGCGGCGGGTTTGGCAGGCCCGGCATCGCCCCGGGGCTTCCCGGGGCCACGCCGCCCGGCATTCCCGGTACTTTCTGCGGCTGTTGTTCGTTGGCTTCGGTCAGCTGGACGGTCCATGCACGCTGCTCGCCGGTGTCGACCTCGAAGAAGCCGGTGCGGTCAAAGCCCCGCGCCAGGCAATTCTCGGTCCCCTTGATGGTGAATTCCTTGTCGCGCGAGCACATGAAGGCCTGGCCGGACCATTCGCCGCCGCGATCGTAGTCGAGAGCGTAGATGTAGTAGTAGCGCGCTACAAGATTGCCGCGGAGCAAGGTCTCGCAGGTCCGCGACGATACGTTCCACCAGCCTTCGGTGGTCCAGCCCTCGGCATCCTTGTAGCCGAGCGCGATCCCGACGCGGCTTGAGGTGTTGTTGCAGAGCCGGAAATCGGCGGCCGCCGGGCTCGTCCACAGGCAGGCCGCGACAAGCCCCAGCACCGGCGGGAGACCGGCCATGATCAGGCGGATGATGCGGGGAGCTGAGGCGAGAGAATCTGTTGGGCTCATGCGGCGAAGCTATATCAAATCATTGAGGATTTCGCGTGCCCGGCAGGCACTGTCAACGGGCGGGTGCCCGTCTCCCGCGCTGTGGGATCGCGGCAAGTGTGGCCGGACAGGTCCGTATTGCGCGTCGATGTGGCAAAATCTGTGACAATTCCCACCTGATATCAATATGGTGAGCGTCACACACCGGGATCACGATCATGAGCATTGACGACAAAACGAGAACGGAACTTGAGGCTGCGGTGTTTCGGCGTCTCGTCAGTCATCTGCGCAACCGGACCGACGTGCAGAACATCGACCTGATGAACCTTGCCGGCTTCTGCCGCAATTGCCTGTCCAACTGGATGAAGGAAGAGGCCGACGCCAAGGGCCTTGCGGTGAGCAAGGACGAGAGCCGTGAGGCGGTCTACGGCATGCCCTATGAGGAGTGGAAGGCGAAGTATCAGGGCAGCGCGACGCCGGACCAGCTCGCGGCGATGAAGAAGGCCCAAAGCGGGCACTAATTCCCGATCTGTGTGACGTCAGTTCCATCGGCGCTCGCATCTCTTGTGGGCGCGCTGTGGATGAGCGCGATGTTTCCTTGACGGAGCCGGCTCCAAAATCGAGGGTCGCCCGCAGCAAGCGGTGCGCGTGGCGCGTATTCGCGCGACATTTCATTGCCATTTCAGGAGTACGCGATGGCCACCACGTCTGCCGCCGTTCAGGAAGAGCCCGCAACGCGATTTGCCAAGGACCAGCTCAGGTCCATCATCGAGCGCATCGAGCGGCTGGAAGAGGAAAAGAAGACCATTTCGGACGACATCCGCGACGTCTACGCCGAGGCCAAGGGCAACGGCTTCGACGTCAAGGCGCTGCGGACCATCGTGCGTCTGCGCAAGCAGGATGCCAACGAGCGCCAGGAGCAGGAGACCATCCTGGAGACCTATATGCAGGCGCTCGGGATGCTCTGAGGCGGCCGGCGGGGCGGCCTGACGCCGTCAGGCCGCCCCGCCAAGGTACTCCCGATGGCTCCAGCGGAGCCGCTGCGGCGGCTCGGGCGACGTCGTGGGATTTGCTGGGTGCCAGTGAGGCAACCGGGCAGATCGTTCGGATGGACGTGCCAGGACCAGTACGCCGGCTCGCTGCGATCCTCGCCGCCGACATGGTCGGCTTCAGCCGCCTCATCAAGACCACTGGCGACGACATGCTGGAAGACCACTGGCGACGACATGCTGGTCGAGTTTCATGGCGTCGTCGATGCGGCGCTGTGCGCAGCCGTGGTCCGATGCAAGCCGAGAAAGTCCGCCTGGCTTGATCTGGCGCAATGAACGGCAGCGAAAGTGCGCGTCAGATGATGCGCATCCTTGCAGGCCGAACACGCATGTCCTTCAGGCTGGATCGTGTCCCTGGGCTGCGTTGGACGAAGCGCGGTCCTTGACGAATCGCCCGTCAGCAGGTCCGCCCTTTCTTGGCTAACCCTAATGCCGAAGACTGGGATTGATATGAGAAAAGACTATTCCAACATCTGCAAGCATATTTCCGGCAATCTCGGCGATCTGCGCCGCGATATTCCTGAGGCCATGCGAGCTTTCTCGGCCCTAGCGCAGGCGGCAACGAAAAGCGGTGCCCTGGACACCAGGACCAAGGAATTGATCGCGCTTGCTCTCGGCGTCGCCGCCCGCTGCGACGGCTGTATCGGTTTCCATGTTGAGGCGCTGGTCAAGCTCGGCGTTGATCGCCGGGCGGTCGCGGAGGCCCTTGGCATGGCCATCTACATGGGCGGTGGACCTTCCTTGATGTATGCCGCCGACGCGCTGGAGGCATACGACCAATTCCAGCAACGCGCTGTGGTCTCCGAGCCGGCGATGGACTGATCTGCATGGCTTGTGGGCCCGTGCTGCTGCGGGATAGCTATCAATTCGGAGGTTGTCGTGAAGCGCTCGGAACATACGAAGCGGCGTCGGTCGAAGCGATGCGGGCGCGAGGCTGCTGCGGACCCACAGCCGTCGGGCAAACCGGCGGAGGAGGCCGCCGGGGCAGTGCAAAGGAAACCGCCCGTCAGAGGGCCGCAGGACGACGCGGCCTACTGGGAGTCCCGCGCCGAGCGGACGAGGCGTCAGGCGGGACGATATCAGGATCAGGCCACTCGCGAGCACTTCATGAAGATCGCGGCCGGATATGAGGCGTTGGCGGCGTCCGCTCGCAGCGTGGGGCGAGGAGCGGAGTAGGCGCTGATAACGGACGAATCGGGGCACCGCCGCAGGCCTGATCTGGCGGCGGCATGATGCGCCGCGCCCGCGTGTGCCGACTCAAAACGTTGTGCGCTCGCGTTCTCACGAGGTCGCATCTTGCTTCAGCGCGTGCGGCTGTTGCCAGCCTGAAACCTCGGCCAGTTCAGCTTCGGGCCGGCGCGTGACGATGTCGCCGCGGCCCAGATAAACGCAGCCCTCGTTGGCATCAACCGTGACCCAGTCGCCTGCTGCAATGACGGCTTGTCCGATCTGCGCGCGCTGGGCGCCGGTGTCGATGCGAAGCTCACGGCACCCGACCAGGCACGGCTTGCCCATCTGGCGTGCAACCAGCGAGGCATGCGCGGTGCGGCCGCCAGCCGCCGTCACGATGCCGGCCGCGGCAGCGAAGCCGGCAATATCGGCGGTGCTGGTGTCGGGCCGCATCAAGATGACGGGATCGCCGGTGGCAGCGAGGCGTTGTGCCGTACCGGAGTCGAAGGTCGCTCGTCCAACGGCAATTCCGCCGGAAGCACCGATCCCCGCCGTGATGGCGGGTTGTGCTGGAAGCAGCGATGTTTCGACGAGCGTAGCGAGATCGATGCCTGCGATCGTCTCCCGCGCCTGTTCGCGGGTGATCAGTCCCTCGTGCACGAGATCAATCGCGATTCGCAACGCCGCGCGGGGCGTCCGCTTGGCCGAGCGGGTCTGAAGGATCCACAGTTTACCGTTCTCGATGGTGAATTCGACGTCCTGCACCTCACGGAACTCCTGTTCCAGCCGTTTCAGGATGGAACGAAGTTCGTCCGCGATGGCGGGAAGCACGCGAGCCAGTGCAGCCTCCGTATCGGGGGTACGACGGCCCGACACGACGTCCTCGCCCTGGGCGTCAAACAGCACATCGATCACGGCTGCTGGCGCGCCGGTCGAAGGATCGCGCGAGAATGCCACGCCGGCACCCGACGACGGACTGCCATTGCCGAATACCATCGCCTGCACGGTAACGGCGGTTCCATGGAGGTGCCCCAGTCGTTCGAGCTGGCGGTAGGTCTGCGCCCGCTCGCTCATCCATGAGCGATAGACGGCGCGGGCCGAACGCTCGAGCTGAGTGCCGGCATCCTCGAGCCAGCCATCATCGTCGTCTTCCAGCACCTTTCGTTCATCAGACGCCAGTCGCTCCAGCGCTTCGCTGTCGAGATCGCGGTCGCTCTCGACGCCCTCCGCGGCGATCAATTCGTTCAGCCGGGCCTCGAACGGAGCAGGGTCGAGCCCTGCCACCGTTTCGGCATAGCACTCCAAGAAGCGTCGGCGGCAATCCCACGCAAGGTGAGGCCGACCGGTCCCACGGATCAAGCCGCGCACGGCTGTCGATGTGCAGCCGACGTTCAGCACGGTGTCCAGCATGCCCGGCATCGACCGTGCGGCCCCGGATCGCACCGAGACCAGCAATGGCTTGCGGGAATCTCCGAACGACTTTCCGGTCGCCTGCTCGAGGAAAGCGATGCCTTCCGCCAATCCGTCGCGCAGATTGCGGGTCGCATGGGCCTTGCCGGCAACGACGTCCGCGCAAAGCCTGACGGGTAGCACGAAGGCGGGTGGGACCGGCAGGCCGAGCGCCGCCATACGTGCGAGGTTTGTCGCCTTCGCGCCGACTTCTTCCGCAGACGGCAGCTCACGCGATTGACCGCCAATTCTTACGATCTTCATGGCAGTTCGTCCTCAGATCGAGAGATCATTCATCGTGTAGCGCCGCAGGATGTGTGCGAAGCTCGCGAGCCGATCGGTGGATCGTTCGATGGCGCGGGCCAACTCCAGTGCGGCAAGCGACGCGGCCACGTCGAGACCGCCGGCAAGGACGCGCGCGGTAATGTCACGCTCCTGGGCATCGGCCGCATGCTCGGCGTCGATCAGGCGGGCCACTGCAGCAAGCGCATCATCGGAATCGGCGCGCCGGCCTTCCTGCACCTCCGCTGCTGCGGCAAGTCCGGACGCCGCCACCTCGGTCGCAGTCACCGAGATCGACGACAGCGCGACCAGCGCCGATTGCAGCGCGGTGTCGGCGGCTTCCCGTGTCAGCGAGGCGATGAAAGGCAGCCTGCTCGAGCTCGTCGATGGCTTGCTCGACGCAATCGACCAGCTCGCCAATGAGTGGCCGGGCATTGAGGCGCGCGATCTCTCCGCGCGCCTCAATCGCAATCCGGTCGGCCTTCTGTTCAATTCGACCGGCCCGGAGAGCAAGCTGCTTTCCGGCGTGCGTATCGGCCTTCGTATCGCCGATGTGGCGCGACACGGCGACGGCAAGGTCCTGGGCCAATCCGATCTGGCGCAGCACCACCGCGAGCAGCGTGCGGTCGACACGCTCGAGATGCTGGACGACTTCCGCGCCGACACGGTCGCGCGCCAGTCTGAAGGATTGCCCGGCGAGCAGCACGTCGGCCGAAACCCGCAACGTCGCCTTCAGCAGGTCGATCGCCGCATCTCGACCGAGCACCTGGTCCAGTCGCTCGCCGAAGCCTATCCGGGCTGGGGCCGCGTTGCGTACGGCGGCGCCGAGCAGCTCACCGCCGCCGAGCTCCAGGAACGCGCGGTGGCCGATCCTGTGCCGGGCGGCCCATTCGAGTATGCGGGCAGCATCATCCCTCGAGACCCAGTTGCGCAGCAGCTTTCGCGCCTTGTTCCAGTCGATCAAGAAGACCAGCGACCCGCCAATCGCTGTCAGGAAGGCGTCGCGATCCGCTGCAGAGGGTGCTTCAAGCAGCCCGGTGACCAGGAAGAACGCGCTCTCCTCCTCCAGACCTGCGGCGGAGTGCCGGTCCAGACCGCTCCATTTGAGCGAAAACCCGTCGAACAGCGACACGAAGAACTTGGCGCGCGACCGGTGCACGTCGGTGTAGGTGACCGTCACCGCATTGCCCCTGATCGCGATGACGACAACATGTGCGTCAGTGGTGCCGATGTCATTCTGGATCACAAGGCGATCGCCCGAGCGGACCGCTGTGGCCTCGAGGCCGGGGTGGTTGAACTTCAGGGCACGGGTCTCATTGACGCCGCGCATGAAGCTTTCGACCGGTGCACGATCCTCCTTCTGGAGCCCGAAGACACGGGCGCCCGCTACGATCTCCTCGGAGCGACTTGCGGCGAGCTGGTTCAGGGCCTTATGCAGGTCCATGACGAGCCGATGAAGGCCGTCCGCGTCGTCCTGCGTGACGCCGGTAAGGCGCCCGATGCGGGCAATTTCGATTTCGGTCGACGCTTCGAGATGACCGGCCGCTCGAATGGTGCCGAGCCGTATCCTGAACTTCTCGCCCTCGGTCGGATCACCGGCGGTGACCGCGCGGATCATGGTTTCTGCGTCGCCTTCGATGCTCTTGAGCAACGGCGCGAGGCCGGGAGCGACAATCTTGCTGCCCCCTGCCAGATGAGCGCCGCCGATCAGCGTTGCCAGCATGGCTGGCGCAAGTCCCGCTGCCCGGCTTTCGATCGTGAGATCGGCGACGGCGCGATGTGGAGCCCTGGCATGCTGAACGGCAGCCTGAAGGGCACTCAAGCGGAGCTTGATGCGATCGTTCGCGGCCAGCCCTTCCGCAACCAGCGACGGCAACAGAATGTCGGGCTGTCCGAGTTCTCTGACGATTGTTGCTTTCATGGTGGCGCATTCTAGGCAGGCACGAGCCGGATATCCTTGCGCTAGATCATTCATGAGATCGTCATATGAACGGTGCGGTCCACGCAGGTGCCGACACATCGACGACGCCAGATCGATCTCGATGGTTGTGACGGCCGCACTGTGCAATTGACCATGATCAAGGCAGCGCGTTGGAGCGTGTTCAGTATGCGGCCGGAACGAGGAGGCACATTGCCATGACACCTAATGTCGGACGCATTGATCAGTATTTCCGGATCATCATCGGTTTGGCTTTGATCGCCTATATCGTGAAGGACGGCGCGCTTGGGGCAGGTTGGCTGGTCGCCGGGTCCCTCGCGCTCGTCCTGACTGCTACGTCATTCTTCTCGTACCGCCCGCTCTATACATTGTTGGGCATAGGCACCCTTCAGAAGTCCAGCGCAGTCTGAAGATGCGGCGGCGCTGATGGGCGTAGACCTTACTCTTGCCGAGTTGCGATCACGGCTCAACCGCCTCGGCGCGGGCGCCATTCTGAGGATCTCCGAGTCCGATTATGAACGGTTGTTTGGAATCAACGAGGTGGCTGCTGCCGCCGTCGCGGAGTTTGCAAAGAGATATCATTGCGTGAGCATCCCAGGAGCGGACGCGCTGTATTTCCGGAAATGGGACGCGAACAGGCACCATTCGACAGAGCTGTCTCAAGACGACAGCACAATGTCCTGCTGAGGCAAAATCCGATCGACGGACTTCAGTCCAGCGTGACGATGGTCAGAAGCAGTCGGAGTATCTCCCAGCCGGCTGCCAGCAGCAACGTGCTGACAATCAGCAGGCGGCCGTACCAGGAGACGGTTGGGCCGTCTCGGTGGCGTGGGCGCGGCGCGGGATGTTCGAGGGTCTGCATCGATGATGCGATCGTCATGGCGGGAGCACCGGTGCCGCCCATCTTGTCGAACGTCGGTCCGTTTCGTTGCCGCGATCGGTCCATCTGTCGTCACCATGCACCAAGCCACGCTAGGATCGCATTCGGGTGGATGGTCGAGCTTGATTCGGATCAACCCGCGATCGGGGCGCCGCGCGTAGTCCACCTTACCGCCCGCCGCTATCGCGGATTATCCCTTAACTCGGTCTCGTTCAGCTTCTGCTTCCAGCTCCAATCGCAGAATATGCGCCCGCAAGGTAGCGAAGGTCTCTTCGGCGGCGTCACTGAAGAGCGGATCGCTATGATCGGTCAGGGCCGAGCTAACCTCCTCCCAATCCTGCGGCAATAGAGCCTTTACGGCTGCGGGGAAGAAATCGCGCTCCTCCATCATCATGTGCTGCCGCTCGCGCACGATAAAATCTCGCACGATGTTGCCGACCTCCTGTCGAGGAATCTCACGACCTGCAAGCACGCTGTCGATTGCCCGGGCGAAGCGATGCAAGCGGTCGGCCCCATCCGTGTGCTCACGTGCGAGATCACCGACCTTTGCGGCCGCATCCGGATCGCGAAGCCTTAGCTTGGAGAAGATCAGGTCTTCCTGGGGATGATGGTATACCTCGGGGTAGACTTCGAAATAGCTGATGATCGCCCGAATAACCTCATAATTGGGGCGATGCCCGCGCTCAAAAAGCGCCAGTTCACGCTCGAGGACGGTGAGGAGCAGATCAATGTTGCGGTGTTCACGGCGCAGAAGATCGATGATCACGGCGGCGCCTCTCCTCGGAGGAAGTATCCAGGATAGAGCCGAAGGCCGTCTTGCTGCTTGCGCGAGATCAAATCTGAACCGCCGCGCGGCGTTCCAAGCCACGAGGCGTCAGCGCTTGAGCCGGGCGTGTCGCTCCGAGTCCCGCCGGGACGGCCTGCGACACCCTTAGCCCACCAATATCCGATTGCAGGTCGCGCGCCTGCGCAGTTCGACCCGGCGCGAGGTCGGAAGGGAAATTGCGCCGTTCTGCTCGAGTTGCGTAAAGGTGCGCGATACCGTTTCGATCGTCAGACCTAGATAGTCGGCAATGTCCTGCCGCGACATCGGAAGCTCGATGGCGGCATTCTTGACAGTGCGGCGCGCCATCTCGTGCAGGAACCCCACGACCCGCTCCTCGGCACTGCAGATCAGGAGCATCAGGTGCTCCTGAAACCGGCGCAATTCCTGGGCCGTCGCGTCCCAAAGCTGGCGTGCCAGATCCTTTTCGTGGTCGGCACGGACCATGAGCGCGGAGCGCTTGACCACGATGACCCGCGTCTCGCAGATCGCCTCGGCCGAGGAGATATGGGTTTCGCCGGCCTCGAAGCCGAAGATATCACCGGGCAGATAGAACGCGCCGATCTGGCGACGTCCGTCGTCAAGAATCTTGTAGGTCCGGACGGCGCCGGAAACGACCTGATAAAGATATTCCGCGGCCTCGTCCTCGCCGTAGATCTCGCTATTGCGGGTAAACCGCATCGGTGTCCCGATCATCCCGAACGGCCCTTCGGCACGTGACCGCCGGTCAAGGATGTTGCTCGGGTGGCGGCTGATATCGGAAGAAACGGCGGTCTGGGTCTGCACGGCGACGCTCCATTGGGAAGATCGATGGAGCCACATTGACCGCATCCAACAGGCGGGGAAATTTGGATGTTTCACCTAAGTAGAAACCACTTACGTATTTGTACGTAGGGCCTGACCATTGGAAGCAAGCAAGATCCCGCGCGCCGCTCGACGTCAGTCCTGCGGCGCGCTTGTTGGGACGGATCAGGCGATGTGCTTGCCAGGAAAAGAGGCGCGTATGCTGGATCGATCCTCGTCCTTCTCCAGACGCTGCCAGCGCGTCGTGCTGTGATCGGCCAAGGCGAGCACTAGCGCAAAAGACGAGAAGACGAGGCCGACGACCGAGACGACCAACAGCGTATCCATGGCCATGTTAGTCTCCTCAGATCCGATCAGCTGGCCGCCTTGATGTCCTCCGGCGATTCGACGTAGTAGCCGGAGTAGCCGTCGACGAAGCAGAGATGATCGTGAACTTCCTTGACGCCCGAGGTGTTTTCCGCGAGCACGATCGCGGCCTGGCGGGCACGCTCGTCGAAGATCAGGCCATGCAGGTGTACGGCGCCGTTGCGGACCCAGACCTGGAAGCCGGCCGGTCGCCAGCCGGTCGCGTTGATCTCGCGCAGGATCCGTTCACGGATGTGAGCATCATCGGCCGTTGGGTCCGGAACCTCGCGGGCCAGCGACGCGACCGCCTGCAAGATGTCTGCCCGGGTGACGATTCCGACCATGGTCTTTCCGTTCACAACCGGCACCCGCTTCACGCCATGCTTGTGCATCAGGTGGACGATCTCATCGAGCGGCGTCTGCTCTTCGACGGTGATCGGGTTCGTGGTCATGACGTCCTCGACCTTGCGGCCGCGCTCGTGCACGAAATCGGTCGCGGCGCCACCGACGCCCGTGAACAGTTCCAGCCAGGTCGATCGCTTGTGACCTGTTCCGATCTCGACACGCCGCAGGAAATCTCCCTCCGACACCATCCCCTTGAGCGTGCCATCTTCGTCCATGACCGGCAGGCCGCTGAGGTGGCATCGCAGCATGATGTTGGCAGCATCTATGATCTTCGTATGCGGGCTGACCGCGATGATATGCTTGGTCATGACCTGATGCGCGCGCATGTGGACCTCCAGGTTGAAAGTTGAATTCTAAGACCTTTGCTCGCAGGTCATGTTGACCTGCCTCAACGGTTGGCCGCACCGGACTCCAGCGATTTCAGGAACAGGATGAAGTCGTTGACTTGGTCCGGTTCGAAGCTGAACTCGGGCATGGTCGGATGCCCGGTCACGATTCCCTCCGCCAGCGCTTCCTGCAGCATCTCGACCGGATATCGCTCGTGCAGGGTTCGGAACGGCGGCGCAATCTTCAGCGGGCTTGGGCTGACCCGGTCGATTGCGTGGCACCGGGCGCAGTAGAGCTGAGCAAGGCGCCGACCCTGCGCCTGATCGGCTACGGCCGGAGCCGGCAGGGCGCAGATCGTGCTGATGGCGACGACGCCGCTACCGACGAAATGGAGCAGTGTCCTGGCACGATGTCTCACGGGGCCGACTCGCGTTCAATGGGACATCAGGACCGGAATGGTCATCGCGCGAAGCATGTCGCGCGTCACACCGCCGAGCAGGCTCTCCTGCAGCCGGGAGTGGCCGTATCCACCCATCACCAGAAGGTCGAGGCTCTCATCTGCCGCGATCGACAGCAGGACCGACTGGATTTCGGTTCGGGATGCGGGCAGCGACGTGACCTTGGCCGGGAGACTTGCCTTGGCGAGGTATCGCACCAGATGGTTCGTGGAACTCTCCGCGGGCATCGGGTCTGGACCGTCGATGGTGACGATGGTGAGGGCGTCAGCCTTGTGCAGCAGCGGCATCGCGTCATGCAACGCCCGGGCGGCAAGCCGGCTGCCATCCCAGCAGATTCCGATGCGCTTGGCGGAGAATGCGCCGTGGAATGTGTAGGGCATGAACAGGACGGGCCCTCCGGCTTCAAACAGGAGCTCCCGCGGGATGACGTTGTCGTAGCTGTCGTGCTGATGCTGCGGCTGGGCTACCACAGTCAGGTCATGTAGTCGCGCGCTCGCACAGACGATCTCGCGAGCATCGATCGGAACGGCAGCCGCGGCGCGTGTCGTGTATGAAATTCCGGCATTCCGGGCCTCTATGTCGAAGACGCGCAGCGCTGCCTCGGCGCGTTCGAGCGCCTGGGCATGCTCCACCTCGAAGAGGGAGGCGACGGCCACACCGCCTTCGATGACGAACGGGACGTTGGCGGTCTCGTATCCGATCGCAACTGCATCGAGATGCGCGCCCGTACTGAGCGCAAGCGAAACCGATCCGTCGACCGCGGGACGCGGCGACAGTTCCGTGGGAATGTGGACCAGGATGTTCCTGAACATGGGTCGTTCTCCTGAAGCGTGGAAGAGACAAACCCATCAAAGCACAGGCCCGCGTAGCACAATTTGATCTGCCTCATACATGCGAGTTGTCGTCGTTTGAGCGAGATCAATCCGCGGGATGCGAATTTCGCCCATTTGTCCTGCCGAGAGATTGGAGAAGCAGGCATGGCACGCGTCGCATTGGTAACGGGCGGAAGTCGGGGAATCGGCGCCGCGATTTCGCGGGCTCTCGCCGGGGCGGGGTATCAGGTGGCGGCCAGCTATGCAGGGAATACCGAGGCCGCGCGCCGGTTTCACGACCAGACCGGAATCGGCGTCTTCCAGTGGGATGTCGCGAACTTCGAAGCCTGCGCGGCCGGTGTCCGCAAGGTGGAAGCGGCGGTTGGGCCGATCGACATCCTGGTCAACAACGCCGGTATCGTGCGCGACGCCACGCTGCATCGAATGACCAAGCCGCAATGGGACGCGGTGATCCGCACCGATCTCGATTCGTTGTTCAATATGTGCAGGCCGCTCATCGAGGGCATGCGGGCTCGCAAGTTCGGGCGGATCATCAACATTTCGTCCATCAACGGACAGAAGGGCCAGATCGGGCAGACGAATTATGCCGCGGCGAAAGCCGCCGAGCTCGGCTTCACCCGTGCTCTCGCCCTCGAAAGTGCGCGGTCGGGGATTACCGTCAACGCGATCTGCCCGGGCTACATCAACACCGAGATGCTGGCTGCCGTGCCGACGGACGTCATGCAGAGCGCGATCCTTCCGCAGATCCCGGTCGGGCGGCTGGGCGAGCCGGAGGAGATCGCCCGAGCCGTGATCTTTCTTGCCGCAGATGAGGCGGGTTTCATCACCGGATCGACGCTGTCGATCAATGGCGGCCAGCATATGAGCTGAATGGGAGGAGCGACAATGCTTGCAACCGATGTGATGCGCAGTTCGTTCGCGACGATCAAGCCGACTGCCAACGTGCTCGATGCCGTCCAGCTGTTGCTCGAAACCGATCAGCGCGGGCTGCCGGTCATCAACGATGACGGCGATCTCGTCGGCATGATTTCGGAGGGCGATTTCCTTCACCGCGACGAGCTCGGCGTCAACCCACCGTTCGGAAACTGGTTGGAATCGCTGCTGGGAATCGCGGAGAACACGCCGGAACGCGAACGTATGCGCTCGTTGCGTGTCGCGACGCTCATGAGTTCTGCACCGATCACCGTCGATGTAGAGGCCTCGATCGGTGACGTTGTCGCGCAGATGGATGTTTACGACGTGTCACAGGTTCCGGTGATCTGCGCCGGAGCTGTCGTCGGTATCGTCAGCCGCAGGGAGCTGCTTGCGGCTCTGGCATTGCGATTGAGAGAGAATGCAGAAAAAGCAGGCACTGGAGATCATTCATGAGCGAGATCACGGTTCAACCGCATGCACGCGCGGTCGTCTGGATCGATCATTTCGTGGCGAAGATATTCGGTGTTGGGCTGACGGGTGTCAGCGCGGCCGCCGTCCATGCTCACTTGCCGTCCCAGCATCTTCACCACAAGGCGAATACGATCGGCGACGGTCGCGTCCAGGGCGACCCGACCTTTCTCGCCAGGGTCGGAGAAGCCTTAAGCAGTTGCACCGATCTGCTGGTCATCGGCCCGGGCATCGAGAAGACGGAGTTGGTGCACTATCTGAAAGCGGAACGGCCCGATCTCAATCTGCATGTCGAGGCGAGCGATCATCCGACCGATCGTGAGATCGTGGCCTTGGGTCGGCAGCGGTTCCAGCTCGACTGAGCGGGCGGCATTTGGTGCCGAGCAGCATGAGGCTCGTGCTCGTCGGGCGCGGGCAAGGAGGCGAGCGGTGACAGTCAATGCAATTCTCGACCAAGCAGCGTCCCCTGCCAATGACGATTCGGTTGCGGCCGGAGCGCCTGCTCCTGTGCCGTCTGAACGGGAGGCATTGAGCGGCGCCGAATCGATGGACCATCTGGTCCACGCGGCGATTGCGCAGTGGACCGGCGGGCTCTCACCCGCGGGCCTTGCGCTTGCCTTCGCCGATTGGCAGCTGCATCTCGCCGCGTCGCCCGGCAAGCGGCTTGAGCTTGCCCTGAAGGCATTGGGCGACGGTTCACGTTTCGCGCGCATGGTATTGACGCCGCATGCTGCCTGGCAGCCCTGGTTCATGGTCAAGCCGCAACCTAGCGACCACCGATTCTCAGGCGCGGATTGGACGTTGCCGGCCTTCAATATCGTGGCCCAGGCGTTTCTGCTCGGCGAGCAGTGGTGGCATTCGGCGGCAAGCGGATTGCATGGCGTTTCGAAGGGAAATGCCGCGATCGTGGATTTCGTGATCCGACAATGCCTCGACGCCGCAGCTCCGTCCAACTTCGCGCTCAGCAACCCCGAAGTTCTGCGCCAGATGATGGATTCGGGCGGCGGCAACTTCGTTTCGGGCTGGCACAATTGGCTGGATGATTGCAGAAAGCGGTTCGGAAGCCAGTCATCCGAGCCTGCCCGGTTCGTGGTCGGCAAGGACGTTGCGGCGACCGAGGGTAAGGTCGTCTACCGCAACGAGCTGATCGAGCTGATCCAATACGCGCCCGTGACCGCGGATGTCTGCCCGGAGCCGTTGCTGATCATACCGGCCTGGATCATGAAATATTACATTCTCGATCTCTCCCCGCAGAATTCCCTGATCCGCTTCCTGGTTGAACGCGGCTTCACTGTGTTTGCGATCTCATGGCGCAACCCGGGGCCGGCCGACCGTGATCTTGGCCTCGATCATTATCGCAGGCTCGGGGTCGAAGCCGCAATCGACGCGATCAATCAGATCGCTCCCGGACGCGCGATCCACGCCACGGGCTACTGCCTCGGCGGTACATTGCTCGCGATCGCCGCGGCCCGTCTGCAGAAGGAGCGGCCCGGTTGCCTGCGATCGGTGACGCTGCTGGCGGCCCAGGTCGATTTCACCGAGGCGGGTGAGCTGACCCTGTTCATCAACGAGAGCCAGGTTGCGTTTCTCGAAGATATGATGTGGCGGCGCGGCGTGCTCGATGCGCCGCAGATGGCCGGTGCGTTCCAGCTGCTACGATCGAACGACTTGATCTGGTCGCGTCTGGTGCGCGACTATCTGATCGGCCAACGGGACGCTCCAAGCGATCTGATGTCGTGGAATGCCGACGCCACGCGGATGCCTTACCGGATGCATGCGGATTATCTGCGCAAGCTGTTTCTCGACAATGACCTCGCCGAGGGCCGGTACGTGGTGGACGGGCAGCCGGTCGCGCTGTCCGACCTCCGTGTTCCGATGTTCGTCGTCGGCACAATGCGTGACCATGTGGCGCCGTGGCGGTCGGTACACAAGATCCATCTGCTCGCTGAGGCCGATATTACGTTCGCGCTGGCGAGCGGCGGTCACAATGCCGGCATAGTGGCCCCGCCTTCGGAGGACGGTCACACCTATCAGGTGCTGGAGAAGAAGAAGGATCAACCCTATGTCGGACCCGACGAGTGGCTGCAGAAGGCGCCGCATCGCGAGGGATCCTGGTGGCTGGAGTGGGTTCGCTTCCTCACGGCGCATTCAGATGCCTGGGTAGCGGCGCAGCCGTCGCTTCATACGCCCGAGGGTGGACCGCCGCTCGAGGATGCACCTGGGCAGTATGTTCTGGAGCATTGATCCGGCAAGGTGCGCCGCGGGCGGAGTTGATCCGTCGCAATTGCTCGCTGGCGAGAACCACTACGGTATTACGAGATGGGCTTGCAGCGTCATGGTTGTCGGCGCCAGGCCCTTGCGGCTCCAGGAGGAAGTCATGAGCCTGATCCTTCGTATCTTCCTTGCCATAGCGGGATTCATCACCGCGTTGTTTGTCGCTCGTGACTCCCTGAAGTTCGACATCATGCAAATGTTCGTGGTTATCTTGCTCGTGACCGGGGTCTTGCTCGTCGGCAGTCTCTGGAGCCTGTGGCGGCGACAAGCCTGACAACCCACGGCTTCGGGAGGCCTGGCTGATGCGCCGTTCACCATGGCGGACGGCGGATGGAGGCCTCGCATTGCACGAGTAGCTTTCGCGACGATCCAACGGCCGAAGGCCGGCTCTAAGCCGGCCTTCGGAGAGTCGATTGCGAATGCCGAGAACGCTTCGAAAGGAATCGTCTAGCGTCCCTCGAGCTTGTTTGGGCGCTTGGTGACGTTCATTAACATCAGTGCTACTGCACATGACGCAGCGACAAATGCCGCGGTCCACCTGACCGTGGATACGGCAAAAGCCGCGTCAAGCCGCCAGCCATGGGGCGCCGGCTCGGTCGTGGCAAGCGGCACCACGTCCGGGAAGTACCAGTTGCAGAACAAAGCGAGTGCGACCGCGAGGATCGCGCTACCGACGAAGATAAAGCTCAATCGGCGTTTCATGGAGGTCCTCCTGTTGGCGGAGGGATGGTGCCAGACCCGACAGCATCAACCAATTCAGGAGTTTCCCTTAAGGTGATCTACCGCCTGCGAAGCCGTTCGCAGACAAGATGTGCTGCGTTCAAGCGTGATCGCCGGTGTGCCGGACGCGTCTACGACGCTCCAACCAATCGTTCCGGTCTCGATGTTCTCCTGAAGCCGGACCACGTCGGCGGTCGCATCCGACGCGTCGTGTCGCCGCGATGCCACGCGATGCAGCCGCATTGCGCGATCTGCGGTCAGGAAGATGCCGCGAAATTCAACTCGGGCGCTCCGGGCGATGACCTCTGCGGCATCGCGCTCGGTCAATCTCAGGAATGCCGCATCGAGTGTCACCGAGACCCCCTGGGCCAGGGTTCGCGCGGCTTGCTCCAGCATTGCCTGATAGACGCGATCGGAAGCCTTCAGGGTATACGCCGCTGCGGGCAGGGCCGTGTGCTCGCTCATGTTATGAAGTCGCTTGCGAATGACGTCTGATCGCAGGATCAGCGCGCCGGGTGGCGGTCCGATCAAGGGAGCGATGTCACGGGCCAGCACACTTTTGCCAGTACCTGATTTTCCGCCGATCGCAAGAAGGATGGGGTGCTCGGGGGTGATCAGCCGCAGTGCGAGGTCGAAGTATCTGTTCGCAATCGTGGCGATCGTTCGATCGTGCGGATGTTGCCGCTGTTTAGTGAACAGCACGTTGGCGCGAATTGCCGCGCGAACAGAGAGAAACAGCGGCAGCAGGCAGAGCGCAGCCGACTGTTCGGCCCAGGCGGCCTGCATGTAGCTGTTGAATAGTCTGTTGGCGACGGCATCGCTTCCAAACGCCAACAGATCCATCAGAGGGAACGCGAAATCGTACAGCACATCCGTTGTCGCGATATCAGGATCAAATTCGATCGCGTCGAACAGGACCGGCTTGCCGTCAATCATGACGATGTTGCCGAGGTGTGCGTCGCCGTGGCAGTGCCGCACCTGCCCCGACGCAGCGCGGGCACGCAGGAGCTCGCGATTTCGTGCTATTTCGCGATGGCTCAACTGGTGCAGTTTGTCGATCCGGTCGCGGGCAAGGTCTGGTATGCTGCGAAACTGTTCCGTGTTGCGACCTACGATCACGGGTAGCGAGGCAAGCCAGTTCGATCCCTCGCTGATGACAGCAACCCGATGAGAATCGAGCAGGACGGCGGCCAAATCGTCGCCAAGTTCTGGTTCAAGGACGCCCGATGCAAGGCGGTCGAGAGTCTCGCTTTCGTCGAAGCGAACCATTTCAACGGCCCACTCAACGACGGGGCCGACGCCTCCGATCGCCAAGCCGTCGCGTTCACGCGTGATCGGGACCACCCCACGATAGATTGAAGGCGCATGGCGCTTGTTGACGGTGATCTCATCTTCACAAGCACGACGGCGCTTCTCCAATGTCGAGAAGTCCAGATATGGGAGCTTGACCGCGCGCTTGACTTTCAAGGCGCGCGATGGCTCGAGGAAAATGATCGAACAATGGGTGTCGATCCGTTGTACGGCCAAGTTCGGCCGACCTCCAGCCAGGAACGACAACACGGCGGTCTGGCTGACGTCACCCGCGCTCGCGTCGGTTGATGACGCCGGCGTCGTCATGGCTTCAGAACGGCTGCGCCGACAAGCCTGCCGTCACGCAGGCGAGAGAGCGCTTCGTTCGCCTGATCGAGCGGGAAAACCGTGACACGTGTTCGAACGCCGGCCTTCGCTGCACTCTTGAGAAAATCATTGCCGTCCTGTCGCGTGAGATTGGCGACCGACACGAGCTGTCGCTCGCCCCAGAGAATGTTGTAGGGAAAGCTTGGAATGTCCGACATGTGGATGCCGGCACAGACCACGCGTCCGCCCTTACGCAATGCGCGCAGGGCAAGCGGGACAAGAGGCCCGGCCGGCGCGTAGATGATTGCGGCGTCAAGCTCGGCGGGCGGCCTGTCCTCGGAGGCTCCAGCCCAGCATGCGCCGAGCGACAATGCCAAACGTTGAGCCTCGACGTCACCTGGGCGAGTGAAGGCGTAGACATCCCGTCCTTGCCAGCGAGCCATCTGCGCTGCGATGTGTCCCGCCGCGCCGAAGCCGTAAATGCCGAGCTTGCGGCCGTGACCGGCCATCACAAGCGAGCGCCAGCCGATCAGGCCTGCGCACAGCAGGGGCGCCAGTTCGACATCCTCGCCGTGCTCGCCGAGTGGAAAGCAGTAGCGCGCGTCCGCTACCAGGTGGGTGGCAAAGCCGCCGTCCCGCGTGTATCCGGTGAAAACGGGATTGTCGCAGAGATTTTCCTTGCCCTCCCGGCAGTATGGACAGTGCCCGCAGGTTGAGCCGAGCCAGGGAACGCCGACGCGCGCACCGAGAAGCCCGGCGCTTACGCCGCGACCCAAGGCATCGATGCGACCGACCACCTCGTGGCCGGGAACGATCGGATAGATGATGTTTGGCAGTTCCCCATCGACCACATGAAGGTCGGTGCGGCAAACGCCACAAGCGCTGATCCTGACGCGCACTTCGCCGGGGCCGGGAACAGGATCCGGCCGTTCCACATACTGCAGCCTTGCGCCGCGTGCGGGCAGGGTCATCGCGTGCATGACGGGATTCTCTGAGGTTCGTAACCTCTCTTTGATCACGTGACATCAGCCCTGTTTTGATCCTGGTCAACGCCGATCGGCCGTTCCTGATTAGGTTCGCCCGGTATCGCGGACGCGCTGTTCGTCTGGCCGCCAAGCGCCCACGGACAGCCGCCCACCCGAAGGGATCAACCATGTACGAATTCCTGCAGGAGACCGTTGCGAACAACATGACGAGGTCAGTGCGAAGCGTCGCTCCCGAAATGACCGTGGGTGACCTGTATCGGCTGTTCGCAAAGGAAGATCATGATGCCTACCCCGTCTTGCGTGACGATACCGTGGTCGGGTTCGTCACCAAGCTCGATGCGCTAAAGGTGTTCACCTGCACGACTGATCACATACTGCCGCATTACGACGATCGTATGGGAACCACGGTCGACGAGATCATGTCGTGCGACGTGATTTCAGTCCAACCGGACACCAACCTCCAGCGCGTTCTGCAGCTGATGGTGACCCATCGGCTCAAAAGTCTTCCCGTGATTGACAAGTATCACCACCTGCTCGGCATTATTGCTCGCGAGGATGTCATGCGAGCCCTGGCGCGCTGCACGAAGCGGCAGACGCCTCCGCTCGTTCCCTGCGAGACTGTCCGATGTCTACGTTTGGTCTAGAGCGGGTTTTCTCGCCTCGGACTGTCGCGGTGGTTGGTGGCAGTTCGCGTCCATCGTCACTTGGCTTGGCTGTTCTGATGAACCTCAAGGCGAGTGGCTTCGCCGGCCGAATCGCGGTGGTCAATCCAAATTACGCCGTGGTCGACGGCGCGGAGACCGTTCCAAACCTGAAGTCGCTCCCGTTCGTTCCGGATCTTGTCGTCATCACGGCGCCTGCTGTTGCGATCCCCGGGATCATCGCGGATGCCGCCGCGGTTGGCGTTGCCGGCGCGGTGATCCTGTCGGCCGGTCTCGGCCACGGCGCGGGCTCGCTTGCCGAGACGGCCGCGCGGACCGCGCGCATGCACGGGATACGTCTGATCGGACCCAATTGCATCGGCGTGATGATACCCCGCGCCAATCTCAATGCGAGCTTTGCTGCGCACCGCCCATCCGATGGACGCGTGGCGCTGATCTCGCAATCCGGCGCTATTGCGGCGGCGATGATCGAGTGGGCGGCCGAACGGCGGCTTGGCTTTTCGGGCATCGTATCGGTCGGCGACCAGCTCGATGTCGACGTTGCCGACTTGCTCGACTATTTCGCGCAGGACGACCATACCAACGCAATCCTGCTCTACATCGAGAGCGTCACGGATGCCCGCAAGTTCATGTCGGCGGCGCGCGCCGCTGCGCGACTGAAGCCGGTGATCGTCGTCAAATCGGGGCGAATGGCGGTGGGTGCCAAGGCGGCGGCCACCCACACCGGCGCGCTGGCCGGATCGGATGCTGTCTATGACGCCGCCTTTCGTCGCGCCGGCATGCTTCGCGTGTACGACTTGCGTCAGTTGTTCGATTGTGCCGAGCTCCTCGGCCGCGGCTTTGTCCCGCGCGGCAACCGCCTCGCGCTTCTGACCAATGGCGGCGGGATCGGCGTCCTTGCGATCGACCGGCTCGCGGAATTGGGCGGTGCGGCCGCCAACTTGTCCGCCGATACGGTCGCGTCGCTCGACAAGGTTCTGCCGCCCAATTGGTCGCATGGCAATCCCGTCGACATTTCCGGCGATGCGGATGCTGCACGTTACATATCCGCACTTGACGCCCTGCTCGAGGACGCCAATAGCGACGCTGTTCTGGTTATGAATGTGGAAACGGCCGTGGCGCCGGCTGAGGGCATCGCCGAAGCCGTGGCACGGCGTGTCGGCGACTTCCGCGCCAAAAGGAGTGTGGTAGCTCCGCTGGTGCTTGCAGCGTGGGCGGGCACTGACGAACGCACGAGTGCGACCTTCGAGGCCGCCGGCATCCCGCATTTTCCGACTGAGGACGACGCGGTGCGCGCCTTTATGTACCTGGTACGGTATCGCGAGGCGTCGCTCGCGCTTTCCGCCACTCCGCCAAGCATCGCCTCGACGTTTACGCCCGAGATTACGGCGGCGCGGCGCGTGATCGCGCAGGTGCTATCGGAGGAGCGCCAGTGGCTCGATCCGGTCGAGATCGTCGCGCTGTTCGAGGCCTATGGCATCCCGGTTGTTCCGACGGTCGCCGCCCGCGACGCCGACGATGCCGCAGACAAGGCTGGGCCGTTCCTGACCAAGGGGCTCGCGGTCGCCGTCAAGCTGTTCTCGCGCGACATCACGCACAAGTCGGATGTCGGCGGGGTCATCCTCGGTCTGCGGACCCGCGAAAGCGTCGCCGAGGCAGCGAGGACGGTGTTGGCGCGCGCCCGGAGCGCTCGCCCGGATGCCTGCCTGCAGGGGGTGACGATCCAGCCGATGATCGTGCGGCGTGCTGCTCGGGAACTGATCGTCGGAATTGCCGATGATCCGACCTTCGGCCCGGTGATCGTGTTCGGTCGCGGCGGGACGGCGGTCGAGGTGATCAACGACAAGGCGCTGGCGCTGCCGCCGCTCGACATGAATCTGGCCCGTGACCTGGTCGGGCGCACGCGGGTCTCGCGATTGCTTGCAGCCTACCGCGATGTGCCGGCAGTTCCTGCCGACGTCGTGCCGCTTACGCTCGTCAAGCTGGCGCAGATGGCGGCCGATATTCCCGAAATCGCCGAGCTCGACATCAATCCGCTGTTGGCGGACGAAACCGGCGTGCTGGCGCTCGACGCGCGCGTGGCGGTCCGCAAGCCGGCGCGGCTGTTTGCCGGTCAGACCCGGCTCGCCGTGCGGCCCTACCCATCGCAATGGGAAGGTCAGCTCAGCTTGCGAGATGGTTTCCGGGTCGCGGTCCGGCCGATGCGGCCGGAAGACGAGCCCATGGTCGAGGCCTTCTTCAAACGCGTGACCATCGAGGACCTCAGGCTGCGCTTCTTCCACGCGGTGAAGCAGTTCTCTCACTCGTTCATCGCGCGCCTGACCCAGCTCGACTATGCCCGCGCGATGGCCTTCGTCGCGCTGGATCCGCAGACCGGCGAGATCCTGGGTGCAGTCCAGCTTCACTCGGATTCACTCTACCAGACCGCGGAGTACGCCATCCTGCTACAGTCCGACCTCAAGGGAAAAGGCCTTGGATGGGCGTTGATGCAGCTCCTGATCCGCTACGCGAGGTCGGAGGGACTGAAACGCCTGTCCGGCGAGGTGTTGATCGAGAACACAACCATGCTGAGCATGTGTCATGAGCTCGGATTCACCGCCACGAAAGAACCGACCGACCACCGGGTCGTCAATGTCGTCCTCGACCTTTCCCTTCCGGTGGCGGATGCCGTAGGGACCGACATCCTGATCAGACCGGAACCGATCAAAGCGGTGTGACGGCGACGACGCGATAGGGATGCATGCCGTCCGCTTCGCGGACAGAGACATATTCGCCGAGCGTGAAGCGCTCGTCCCCGAAATGATGCCCGGCCTCGTCGGCGGCCGTGCCGGCCACGTCATAATGGAAACGCCAGCTGCCGCCCGGACCATGTACGAGGTGGCCGAGCTGATCGTCCTCGGCGGGCCGCTGGCGAACGACGCGGCAGGCCTCGCGATGGGTCTTCCAGGTTTCGACATCGATCCGCGACGCTGCGTCTAGCGGAGCAACAATGATATAGCCGATCGCAGGTGCGCCCTCGGGGTGGTCATGTTCGCGAGCGCGTCCGAGGCGGATCACCCTGAACGAGTGCGGCAACGCTGTATTCTGCAGAGGCCTGAAGGCTGGACGGTTCATTGAAATCTCCCTAACGGGCCCTTGCTGCCGGGCCAATCCGCCAGAACGTAATCTTCTGGCTCGCCAAGCGGTTGATTTTCGTCAAGAACAGCTCCAAGCCGTGAACCAGTTGCGTTGGGTCAAACACTGCCGACCTCGGCTTCCTATACTTGGCTTTCCAAGTTGGAGTCGGCCTATTGCTCAACTCTCCGGTCCTGAAAGCGAATGAGGACGATCCGCGCGTGCTTGCGGCAGGCGGGGCGTGGAACGTTGCGAACGTCGAGGTGTTGGAACGGCTATGCGAGCGCGCGGCGGACGCGGATATCGGAGCGATCGATCTACGCTGCGTCACTACGCTCGACACCGTCGGGGCCTGGCTGCTTGAAAGATTGGCCCGTGGCGGTCCAACCAGAGCGGCGCTGACCGGCGTGGACGGCCCGTATGGCGATTTGTTGGAAGAAGTGCGGGGGCTGAACCGTGCCGAGCGCGGTGAACGCAAATCCATAAACCCCCTGCTGGAGAAACTCGACCAGGTCGGTCGTGGCAGCAGGCGGCTGGTATCCGATTCCGGGGCCTTCCTGCATATGCTCGGCGCTTTCAGCGCAGCGCTGTTCGCGGTGCTCAGGCATCCGCGGTCGTTTCGGCTGACGTCGACCTTCTATCAGCTCGGCCGGGTGGGCTGGCAAGCGGTGCCGATCATGGCGCTGATTACCTTCTTGATCGGGGCCATCATCGCTCAGCAGGGGATCTTCCATTTCCGTCGCTTCGGCGCCGAGTCCTATGTCGTCGACATGGTCGGCATCCTTGTGCTGCGCGAGATCGGCGTGCTGATCGTCGCCATCATGGTGGCTGGACGATCGGGCAGTGCCTATACGGCCGAGATCGGTGCCATGAAGATGCGCGAGGAGATCGACGCGCTCAGTACCATGGGGCTCGATCCGGTCGCGGTGCTGATCTTGCCGCGGGTGCTGGCGCTCGTGGTGGCGCTGCCGATCCTTGCCTTTCTCGGATCGCTCGCCGCGCTCTATGGCGGCGGGCTAATCGCCTGGCTCTATGGTGGCATGAGTCCGGCAATCTTCATCGCGCGCCTGCATGACGCGGTCTCCATCACGCATTTTGAAGTCGGTATCATCAAGGCGCCATTCATGGCGCTCGTGATCGGACTTGTCGCCGCGGTGGAGGGACTGAGTGTCAAAGGCAGCGCAGAGTCGTTGGGACAGCAGACGACTGCGTCGGTCGTGAAATCGATCTTCCTGGTCATCGTGCTCGACGGACTGTTCGCCGTCTTCTTCGCCTCGATTGGGATGTAGCATGGGCTCGACGGCTATCCATATCCGCAATCTGGTGGTTGGCTTCGGCAGCAAGACGATCCTCAACCATCTCAATCTTGACGTGAGGCAGGGCGAGATCCTAGGTCTCGTCGGTGCGTCAGGCGGCGGAAAATCAGTGCTGATGCGAGCCTTGGTCGGCCTGCTGCCGAAACGTGGCGGGCAAATCGACTATGTCGACCACGGGAAAGGTGAGCGGAACTGGGGTATCCTGTTCCAACAAGGCGCGCTGTTCTCGGCTTTGACGGCGCGGCAGAATGTTCAATTTCCGCTCCGCGAGAATGCGCATCTCTCGCCGCGGCTCCTCGATGAGATCGCGGATGCCAAGCTGGAGATGGTGGGTCTCTCCCGCGCGGACGGCGACAAGTTTCCTTCCGAGCTCTCGGGCGGCATGACCAAGCGGGTCGCGCTGGCCCGCGCACTCGCATTGGATCCCGCCCTGCTGTTTCTGGACGAGCCGACCTCCGGCCTCGATCCGATCGCGGCGGGCGAGTTTGATGCCCTGATCAGAACGCTGCACCGGACGCTTCGCTTCACAGTGTTCATGGTGACGCACGACCTCAACAGCTTGCAGGCGATTTGCGACCGGGTCGCCGCACTCGCCGAGGGGCGAATCGTAACGGTGGGGCCGCTGTCATCCGTGCTCGAATCCGACCATCCCTGGGTCAAGGCTTACTTTCACGGTGCGCGGGCCCAGACGCTTGGTTTTGGCACCTAGGCAGGGGAGATGGATATGGAAATTCGCGCGCCCTATGTTGTCGTCGGTGCATTCGTATTGTCGGCGATCGTCGCCGTGTTCGGCTTTGTCTACTGGCTGGACAATGTCGGCGGCATCGGCAAGCGAGAGAGCTACCAACTCGTGTTCACGGATCCCGTGCCGGGGCTCCTCGTTGGTGCGGGCGTGCTCTTCAACGGCATTCGCGTCGGCGAGGTGACCGCGCTCGAACTGGTGCCGGAGCGCCCTCGCGAGGTTCACGCCACGATCGCCGTCGCCGAGCGCACGCCGGTGCATAGCGACACGCGTGTCGGCGTTGATTTCCAGGGCCTGACCGGCGTCCCGGTGATCGCGCTAGAGGGGGGCGATGATCCCGCAGCGCCGCCGGCGCGCGCGCCGCTGGTCGCCGAAAAGGGCGCCGGGCGGAGCCTGACGCAAGCTGCCCGCGATGCGCTGCGCAGGGTCGATGCCGTCCTGTCGGAGAATTCCGCGCCGCTGCACAGCACGATTGAGAACCTCGGCACCTTTGCCGAGGGGCTGGCACGCAACACGCCGAAGCTCGACGGCATCGTGGCGGGGCTGGAGCGCATGACGGGTGGAGCTCCTGCGCCCCGCAAGGTTGTCTACGATCTTCACGCCGTTGCGGAATTCGGCCCGCAGCACGGCGGATCGTTGCCTTCCCCCATGGTGATGGCGGAGCCGACCGCGATCGCGCGTCTGCAAACGCAGCGTTTCCTGTTTACGCCTGACGAGGACGTCGCCGGCTTCGCGGACGCACAATGGGGCGACAGCTTGCCGGTGCTGCTGCAAGCGCGCCTTCAGCAGAGCTTTGAAAACTATGACATTTCTCACGCGCCGTTGCGTGCCGACAGCTCCGTTGAGGGCGTCCCGCGCCTGCTGATCGATTTGCGGCGCTTCGAGATCGCGCTTGGGCCGCAGCCGAAGGCGGTCATGGCGCTGTCGGCGAAGATCGTGGGCTCCGATGGGCAGATCAAGGCTGCACAATTGTTCGAGGAAACTGCCCCCCTCGCGGCTCTCTCGCCCGACAATGCCGCAACCGCCTTCGACAATGCCTTCGGTGCATTGGCGCGCAAGCTCGTCACGTGGACATCATCGGGGGCATGAGTGCCGAGGTCCTGAGCGGGAACTAAGTACTTCCCCTTAAGTGATTGACGCATTCGGCTGCGCTACGCAGGCGCCAGCGCCGGTGCATCGCGATGGCACTTGCCGGCGGCCGATAGCCGGGACGCTCCGGCCCGATTTTGCCGAGGGGAGCAATGGCACAGAATGACCGGGACAATCTGAGACAAGTTAACGAGCAAATCCAACTGCGGGAGCAGATCGCGGACATCCTTGAAACTTTCTCGGTCGACGAGCTTCGCCAGCTCCTCGCCGAGATTGAACGCATCATGCAGGAATCCGGAATCTGAGTGAGCGGAAGCCGGCGGACGTGGCGGCGCGGCGGCAAGCCGGGAGCGAGGCTAGGGGCCAGCAACGAGCAATCGGCGGCAGTGTCGAGCAATACTCATCTCCTCGTTGGTCGGAACGACCAACACGTCCACCAGGCTGCCTGGAGCTGCAATGCGCGCCGCCCCCTTCGCATTTGCCGCCGGATCGAGCCGGACACCGAGCCAGGCAAGCCGGTCGCAGATTTGCTGCCTGATTTCGGCGGCATGCTCGCCGATGCCGCCGGTGAATATCAAGCCGTCGAGGCCGGCCATCGTGTTCGCCATCACGGCGACTTCAGCGGCAACGCGGAAAGTGAAGAGCTCGATGGCTTCGCGCGCGGCAGGCTCGCGGCTTGTCAGCAGGGTGCGCATGTCGGCTGACACGCCGGAGACACCGAGCAGGCCCGAACCGTCGTACAACAGGTGCTGCACCTCGTCGACCGTCATCTTCTCTTCCTGCATCAGATAAAGCAGAATCCCAGGATCAATCGTCCCACAGCGCGTCCCCATCACAAGGCCGTCGAGTGGAGTCAGACCCATTGTGGTGTCGGCGCTCTTGCCGTTCTGCAGGGCGCAGAGGCTGGCGCCGTTGCCGAGATGCGCGATCACCATACGTGTCTGCGTCGGGGCGAGCGTTGTGAGGCGGTCTGCGACATATTCGAAGGAAAGTCCGTGGAATCCGTAGCGGCGGATACCGCGCTCTTCAAGGCTCCGGGGAATGGCGAACCGGCTGGCAGGCGGCGTCAGGCCGTGATGAAAGGCGGTGTCAAAGCAGGCGATTTGCGCTAGTCCGGGCCGCAGCGATTGCACTGCCCGGACCGGGGCGAGACAGCGTGGCTGATGCAGCGGCGCCAGCGGCGTCAGCGCGTCGAGCGCCGTGATGGTTCGTTCATCAAGCGCGATGGGGCTGGAAAAGTCCCGTCCGCCGTGGACGACACGATGGCCAACCGCGACGAGCGGGTCGGCCTCGAGATAATCGTCGACCCAGCTGAAGATATCGGCGAGCAGACCGTGATCGGTCGTTTCGTCGCAGGAGCGGCGTTTCTCGAACAGCTGCTTGCCCGATGGGTCGGTCACCACGATGCGCGGCGCCTTCTCCTGTTCGTCGAGCACGCCCTTGCATCTCAGCTCCGGCTCGGCCGGTCCGATGTCGAACAGGCCGAACTTGATGCTGGAAGAACCGGCGTTGAGCACCAGGACATTGTCCGACATTGGCGGCTTCCCCGCTCAGAGCGATTTGACGCCATCTGCGCGGTCGCGCCAAGCCCAGTCGCGGATTTCCGGCATGTCCTCGCCGTGCTCGCGCACGTAGCGAGAGTGCTCGATGAGCTTGTCTCGGAATTGTTGCTTGATGTGAGCGGCAGCGATGTCGAGGCCCGGCACGCGCTCGATCGCTTCGACCGCGAGATGGAAACGATCAAGCTGATTTAGGACGACCATGTCGAACGGCGTCGTGGTGGTGCCCTCCTCGGCGAAACCACGCACATGCAGGCCGGCATGGTTGGTGCGGTTGTAGGTCAGGCGATGGATCAGATAGGGATAGCCGTGATAGGCGAAAATCACCGGTTTGTCCCGCGTGAACAGGCTGTCGAAGTCGCGGTCGGACAGGCCGTGAGGGTGCTGCTCCCTTGGCTGCAGCGTCATCAGGTCAACGACATTGACCACGCGGATTTTGAGATCCGGCAACGCCTCACGCAAGAGATCGACAGCGGCGAGCGTTTCCAGTGTCGGAACGTCGCCGGCGCAGGCCATCACCACGTCGGGCTCGCCATTCGGCGCCTCGGTGCCGGCCCACTTCCAGATCCCGATGCCCGCCTCGCAATGGGTGATCGCCTCGCGCATCGGCAGCCATTGCGGAGCAGGCTGCTTGCCGGCGACGATTACATTGATGCGGTCATAGGTGCGTAGGCAGTGATCGGCCACCCAAAGCAGAGTATTGGCATCTGGCGGGAAGTAGACGCGCACGATGTCGGCTTTCTTGTTGATGACGAGATCGACGAAGCCGGGATCCTGATGGCTGAAACCGTTGTGATCCTGGCGCCAGACATGCGAGGTGAGGAGATAGTTCAGCGAGGCGATCGGGCGCCGCCATGGCAGCGCGCGCGAGACCTTCAGCCATTTGGCGTGCTGGTTGAACATCGAATCCACGATGTGGATGAAGGCTTCGTAGCAGGAGAAGAAGCCGTGGCGGCCGGTGAGCAGATAGCCTTCGAGCCAGCCCTGGCAAAGGTGCTCGCTCAATACCTCCATTACGCGGCCGTCACGGGCGAGGTGGACGTCGTAGGGCTCGATGCCTTCCATCCAGACCCGGTCGGTGACCTCGAACACCGCGTCGAGCCGGTTGGATGCGGTCTCGTCTGGCCCCATGATGCGGAAATTGCGCGCGACTGCGTTGAGCTTGACGACCTCGCGCAAGAACTTGCCGAGCTCGCGGGTGGCTTCGGCGACGACACCGCCGGGACGAGGGATGTCGACGGCATAGGCGCGGAAATCCGGCAGTTTGAGCTCGCGCTTGAGCAGCCCGCCATTGGCGTGCGGATTGGCTCCCATCCGGCGATCGCCCCGCGGCGCGAGTTGCTGCAACTCCGCTACAAGCCGCCCGTCGGCGTCGAATAATTTGTCGGGCTCGTAGCTCTTCATCCAGTGTTCGAGCAGTTTCAAGTGTTCGGGAATTCCACGCGGATTGGCGATCGGCACCTGGTGGGCCCGCCAGAATCCCTCGACCTTCAATCCGTCCACTTCTTTCGGTCCGGTCCATCCCTTCGGGCTTCGCAGCACGATCACCGGCCATACCGGTCGCTTGAAACCCGACGCCTGCTGGCGCGCGCCTTGCTGGATGGAGCGGATACTCGCGAGCGCGGTGTCGAGCGTGTCGGCCATCAGCCGGTGCATCGTGCGCGGATCGTCGCCTTCGACAAACAAGGCCTCGTAGCCATAGCCTGCGAAGAGATGGCGGACTTCCTCGTCCGTCATCCGGCCCAGCACCGTTGGATTGGCGATCTTGTAGCCGTTGAGGTGGAGGATCGGCAGCACCGCGCCGTCATGCGCCGGATTGAGGAACTTGTTGGAATGCCAGGACGCGGCCAGCGGGCCGGTCTCAGCCTCGCCGTCGCCGACCACGCAAGCGACAACCAGGTCGGGATTGTCGAGCGCCGCGCCGTAAGCGTGGACGAGTGCATAGCCGAGCTCGCCGCCTTCGTGGATCGACCCGGGCGTTTCCGGCGCCGCATGGCTCGGAATGCCGCCGGGGAAGGAAAACTGGCGGAACAGCTTTCGCAAGCCTTCAGCGTCGCGCGTCACCTCGGGATAGATTTCCGTGTAGGTGCCCTCGAGATAGGTGTTGGCGACCATGCCGGGGCCGCCATGGCCGGGGCCGCAGATGTAGATGACGTCGAGATCGGAGGTGCGGATCACACGATTGAGGTGCGCATAGATGAAGTTGAGGCCCGGCGTGGTGCCCCAATGCCCAAGCAGCCGAGGCTTGATGTGCTCGGGCTTCAGCGGTTCTCTCAGGAGCGGGTTCGCGAGCAGGTAGATCTGACCAACGGAAAGGTAGTTGGCGGCTCGCCAGTAGCGATCGAGCAACTCGAGATGATCCGTACGTGCTTGTTCGTTTGAAGTCGTCGTCAATTGCATGTCGTTCTCCCGAAGCAGGATTCAGGGATGATCTCGAACGCGTCCATCGGTTCCATGTTAGAGGGCCAATATGACCGGAATGGCTTGAGCCAGCGCAAACATGCGTGTCAATCCGCGCCACCGGGCTAGATTGCCTCGAAGTGGAACCTGATACTGCGAGACCCCGGTCGCGGCCACTTCCCGGAAGGGCACGTCGTGTCATGCCTGCGAATTGACGATGCTCAATGCACCGGTGCGGGTCATTGCAGATGTTGGCAGGTGTTCTCTCATTCTGACGAGCGTTGCCATGACCCACCCGGTGAAACTCCCTATCGTGCAGCCAGCGTCACGCCACGAGGACACCGCGAATGTCCGTTGCGAAGATTCCGCCGATCGCCGATGGTTCCTGGATGTTGTTGAAGACGATGATGTTCGCGAAGCCCTGGGGATACGAGCTGCACGCGCTTCTCACGCCACAACACGGAGCGGAGCTCGGGCGAAGAGCAGGACATAAGGGTACCGCGAAGCCGTCACCCATCGGCCGCCAGACCCGCAGAGGGTGTACCCACGTTCGGCCGTAGCAGCTACATGGTTGCGGGAAACATTGCTTCCCGATGGCTCCGGCGCCGCTCTTGCGCCAACTCGCGCGGAGGCAAAAAAGAGCCGGCCGAAGCGGCCGGGCATTGAGTATCGAGACAACCTCCAGGGAGAATGAGCTGCTCGTGCCAGTGAGGTCTTCAAGCATGTCACGCTTCGCCGCGATCTGAGCCAGCGCAACTTCTTCGCCGGAAATCTGTCGATCGTCCTGGAGCGTGGTCAGACAGCCCGGCTGTGAGTTGCTACCGAACGCGCGAGGTGGGCGTCGAATGCGGCGGCGACGCTGCGAACCAGGAATTCCGCTCCGTGGCTTACGAAGACCCGGCCGTCGTCCACGGTTATCGCGCCGTCTGCGATCAAGCTCTCGAGCCGTCGTCGATCGACGATCGCGGTCTGCGGATCCCGGCCGTGAGACAGGGCGATTTGCGAGAGGTCGACAGCCATGTCGCACATGACCCGCTCGATGATGTCGGCTCTGAAGCGGTCGTCATCGGTGAATGCATAGCCCTTCACGATTGCGAGTCGGTCTTCGGCGACGCAGGCCAGATAATCGCGGATCGCGACGGCGTTCTGCACGAACCCATGCGGCGTGCGTCCGATGGCGCTGGCGCCGAGGCCAATCAGCGTTTCCGCGCAATCGTCCGTGTAACCCTGGAAGTTCCGGCGCAGCCGGCCGTCCTGTTTCGCCACCGCGAGACCATCCTCCGGCAGAGCGAAGTGATCGAAGCCGATGCGCACGTAGCCGGCGCCGACGAGGGCATCTGCAATCGCTTCCGATTGCAGATGGCGGTCTGCGCTGCCGGGAAGCATGCTTTCATCGATCGCACGCTGGTGCTTCTTGAACGACGGAATGTGCGCGTAGCCGAACACCGAGAAGCGGTCGGGACGGAGCTCGATGCATTTGGCGACCGTATCCAGGCACGAATCCACGGTCTGGAGCGGCAGCCCATAGAGGAGATCGAAGTTGAGCTTGTCGATGCCGGCCCGCCGCAAACGTTCGACGCATGTTGCCGTCTGCTCGAAACTCTGCATGCGGTTGATGGCGCGTTGGACATCGGGATCGAAGCTCTGTACGCCGAGGCTTGTGCGGTTGACGCCGCTGAAGCCGAGAGCCTCGGCCATCGGCTCCGTGAGGGTGCGCGGATCGATCTCGACCGCGATCTCAGCATCAGGCAGCACGAAGTAGGAATAGCGCAGCGCGCCGACGAGGTCGGCGAACGCCTCCGGCGCCATGATCGTCGGCGTACCGCCGCCGAAGTGGATGTGTGAGACCGGGAGGCGCTGGCCGATGGTTTCGGCGACAAGATGCGCCTCGGTGCGCAAGCCAGAGGTGTAAAGGGCAATTGGTTCGTCTCGCCTCATCACCGAGGTGTGGCAGCCGCAGTACCAGCACATGGATCGGCAGAAAGGTACATGCAGGTAGATCGAGGCGGGGCGCCGTGTGGGAATGGATCTGAGCCATCTCCGATAATCTGCAACACCGATCGCGGGGCCGAAGTGCGGCGCAGTCGGATAGCTCGTATAGCGGGGAAGCCGATCCTGTCCGTATTGTCGTGCGAGATCCGAGCGCATGTCTGCCCTTTCTTTCCATGGAAAATGCAGGATCCAGCGTGTGCGAACCTTGCGTCAGGTCAATTCGACTTGACGGGATACCGCCGGCGGCGAAACCTCGTCATGCGGACGTGTTTCGCGCGAACAAGTCGTCCGTGTCAGCTCGCGACCCGCCGAGGCTCCTGCTCCAGGTCGTGTGGCACCATGCCGTAGGTCCTCAGCACCATGGTTCTGGTTTCTGGATGGCCGGTACGGACAATCGCGGCAGCCCCGGCATGACCGAATGTCTTCCACAAGTGCTTGGCGTGCTCTATCGCCGAACTGGGGTTAGCGCATTTGATCTGCTGACCTGAAACGAGCTCACGGTCGGCCCGGTCATATGGCACTGCAATGAAATGCGTGATCTCTTCCATCGATCCCTCCCTCGGATCCACTGCTCCGGTAATAGCGTGCGTTTCCTCGTATTGGCGTTCTTGATGTCGCGGCCCGGTGAGACCGGGACGCTGTGCATCAGTGCATGACACCGCAGCTGCTCCTTTGATCTAGCTCATCTGCAACGGGACGTTCGTTTTGACCTGGATCAATGCGGACTTTCTGCTTCCAGACAAAATGTCTGGTTCAAGGGAGGGGATGCCAGAATGCATTCTTCCCCCATCGTTGGATTGGAGATGGTAGTGGGAAAAGTTGTACGCTTTCCGGGATCAAGCCAGCAGCAGCATTGGGAGAGGCGGCCAGCCATGGACGCTTACCACTCCATCCAAAAGATCATGCGGATGCTCGAGCTGCAGATCGTTCAGGTCGGCGAACTCGTCGCTGCGTGCCCGGCGGGATGTGCCCGTGCGACGCTGAAGCAGCAGCATGATCAACTGCTCAAGCAGTTTGCCGTCGCGCAGGAACACTGCTTGATGATCGAGGTCGGTTCGATACCGCTCCCGACCAACGCTTGTCACCGGCCGCCGACCGGTCATCCGTCGTCCGGTTGGTGATAGCCCGGATTTGGATGCGGCTTCTTGCCGTGTCCAATCAATAAATTATCGGTCCGTTGCTGAATTCCGATAGTGCGCTTTACGTGAACTAAGTAGTGCGGCTCAATAGTCCTCATCAGTTCGGACGGGCCTTTGGCTGGTGACAAGAAAATGAAACTCAGAATCTCTCTGGCGCAGCGCATCTACGCAATCATCGGGCTCAGCCTTTGCGGACTTACCGGCCTTGCCGTTGTGCAGACGAGCTCTCTCGCAGACGCCTTGCGCGGCCAGCGGCAGAGCGAGCTGAGGCACCTTATTCAATTGGCTCTGAACATCGCGCAGGAGGAGCACGCTGCTGTCGCGGGCAGGGGAGTTGCCGACGAAACTGCTCGCCGCAATGCAGCGGCCAGGATCGGCGCGCTACGGTTCGGGAACGGAGACTATTTCTGGATAAACGATCTAGGACCCACGATGATCAAGCATCCGATCAAGCCGGAGCTCGACGGCACGGATTTGCGTGACATCAAGGATCCGACAGGCAAGCGGCTGTTTGTCGAATTTGCCGAGATCGTGAAACGGCAAGGCGAGGGGTTTGTCGACTATCAATGGCCAAAGCCGGGGCTGGATGCGCCGCAGCCGAAGCTGTCGTTTGTCGCAGGCTTTCGACCGTGGAATTGGGTGATCGGAACGGGCGTGTACATCGACGATCTTCAGGCCCAGCTCTGGGAGCAGGCCAGAAGCGTCATCATGGTCGCTGCGGCGATCGTGCTGTCCGTTGGACTGACAACCCTGCTGCTTGCCCGGCGGGTATCCGCGTCCCTTGCCACCATGACGGGCGCCCTCAACCGTTTGAGTAGGGGGGATTTCGACATGGTGCTCCCGGGACTCGAGCGGCGCGACGAGCTGGGCGACATGGCCCGCTCGATCGAACGGTTCAGGATCAAGGCTGCCGAAAAGGTGCGCGACGAGGCGAAGCAGGACGAAGAGAGGCGGCGCGCGGCCGAGGAAGCCAGGGCATCGGCGCTGCGGAAGATGGCCGAGAACGTCGAGAATGCCACCAAAGCCGCTGTCGGCGAGGTTGCGTCCGGTACGGATCGGATGGCCAGAAACGCGTCGATGATGAAGGATACGGCGCTCACGCTGGAGAGGAACAGCAGCAGTGTCGCGGCCGCAGCCGAAGAGGCGCTCACCAACGCGCAGACCGTCGCAAAGGCATCCTCACAGCTCGCCGCATCGATCTCGCGGATCGCCGATCAGGTGGGGACATCGCGTTCGTTGACGCTGGAGGCCGTGACGGCATCGACGCAAGCCCAGGCCACGATCGCCAAGCTGTCGGAAGCTGCCTCGAAAGTGGGAACGGTAACGAGCCTGATCAGCGAAATTGCCGGCCAGACAAACCTCCTGGCATTGAACGCCACGATCGAGGCCGCGCGTGCCGGAACTGCCGGCCGCGGTTTCGCGGTCGTTGCGGCTGAAGTGAAGTCGCTCGCCGAACAGACGGCGAAGGCAACGAGTGAGATTGCTCAGCAGATCGCGGAGATCCAGGAGGCGACGCATGCCTCGGTTGCATCCATGACCACCATTGGCGAGATGATCCGCAGCGTCGAATCCGTGTCGGCTGCGATCTCCGTCGCGGTCGAAGAGCAAAACATGGTCACGGCCGATATCTCGCGGACGGTCGAAGAGACCTCGCACGCTGCCCGCGAGGTCGCATCCCAGATTGCATCGGTCTCGGCAGAAGCGGTGGAAACCGGACGGCGGGCATCGGAAATACACGACGGATCGGCGGCAATCGCGGAGAATGTAACCGAGCTGCGCACGACGCTTATTCGTGTCATCCGTACCTCGACGACAGATGTCGACCGCCGGGCCGGGTCGCGTGTTGTCTTCCAGCGGGCCGGCACGCTGGCGCGTCGCGGCGAGACGAGGCGCATTGAAGTTCGTGATGTGTCGTTGGGGGCGGTGTCGATTGAGTGCGAACTGCCGGACGCAATGATCGGCGAGCCTGTCGAACTGGCGATCGACGGACTTTCATTCCGGCTTGGCGGTGTCGTGGCGCGTATGGATCGTGGCTCGGTGTTGATCAGTTTGAATCTGACAGCCGAGATCGAGCAGGAACTGACTGCGATACTCGCGGCTGAGCGAGCTCGGCCCGCCGCCGCCTAGCGGCGGCACCTCGATGTGCGAGGCTGCTCGCAAAGCCGTGCTTGCCTTGCGACCGATCTCTACAGCCCAGCTGCGATCGCGATCCGCATGAGTTCCGACATGCTGCGGACACTGGTCTTGGCCATCAGGTTTGCGCGGTAGACTTCGACCGTCCGCGGACTAATGCCGAGGTCGTGGGCGATCACCTTGTTGATCTTTCCCGCCAACAGGCCTCTCAGAACGTCGCGCTCGCGGGGTGTCAGGTCCGCGAGACGTGTCTCCGCCTGGCGCTTGGCGGTGTCGTCTGCCGGTTTGGCTGGCTGCGAGTCCAGGGCATCGCGGATTGCGTGCAGAAGCACCTCGTCCTCGAACGGCTTTTCGATAAAGTCGATCGCACCTGCCTTCATGGCCTCGACGGCGAGTGCGACATCGCCATGTCCTGTCATCAGGATGACCGGACATGCCACTGCATCGGCCTTAAGCTTGCGGACCAGGTCGAGGCCGGTCATGCCGGGCATGCGGATATCGGATACGACGCAATCGACGTTGCTTCTCCCGAAATGATCGAGGAAATCGGCGGCTGTCTCATGAGTCGTTACGGAAAAGCCGTTGACATCGAGCAGAAAGGCGAGCGAATCCCGCATCGCGGGGTCATCGTCGATAACAAGGATCGTGCGGCGCGTCGTCATGCTTCTTCTCCGTCCTCCGCAAACGGGAGGGTAAATTGAAAAACCGTACCTCCGCCGGCGTTTGGCAACGCAACGATGCGCCCACCATGGGATTCGACGATCGTCCTGCAGATCGAGAGGCCCACGCCCATCCCGTTTTCTTTCGTCGTGATGAAGGGTTGGAACAAGCGGTCAGCAACATCGGGGCTGATCCCGGGCCCGGTGTCGGCCACAATGAATGTCGCCACGCCATCCGTCTTGGTGACTCCCACCGTCAGTTCGCGGCGCGGACTGGAAGCCATCGCCTCGATCGCATTACGAACCAGGTTCAGCACCACCTGCTGGATCTGGATCTTGTCGACGATGATCGAGGGTATGTCGCGGTCGCTGCGGATCGCCACCCGAACCCCTTGCTCCTTGGCACCGAGCAGCGCCAGCGCGACGGCCTCCTCGAGCAGCGTGACCGGGCTCTCCACGGAGTGCTGGGTTTCGCCCTTGGCAACGAACTCGCGCAGGCGCTTGATGATGTTGCCGGCCCGCAATGCTTGCTGCGCGGCACGCTCGAGCGCGTCTCGAATGCGCATCGCGTCCGGCATCTCCGGGACCAACAGTGCCTTCGCGCCGCGCATGTAGTTGGTGATGGCCGATAGCGGCTGGTTGATCTCATGGGCGATGGACGATGCCATTTCGCCCATTGCGGTCAATCGGGACACATGGACCAGCTCCGATTGCAGTTCCTGAAGCCGCCGCTCCTGCGCACGACGTTCGGTGAGATCCCGGATAAAGCCGGTGAAGAAGCGCTCACCGCGTACCTTGGCTTCGCCGACGGCAAGCTCCATCGGAAAGGTCGAGCCGTCACTCCGCTCTCCGACCACGATGCGGCCGATGCCGATGATGCGTCGCTCGCCAGTTGTGAGATAGCGTTCGAGATACCGGTCGTGCTCGCCGCGATAAGGTTGCGGCATCAGGCTCGAAATGTTCTTTCCGATGACCTGGTCCGTTTTCCAGCCAAACAGGCGCTCGGCCGCCGCGCTGAACGAACGAATGCTGCCATGGTCGTCGATCACGATCATCGCGTCCGGGACGGTATCCAGGATCGACTGCAGATGGGCCTGGCGATTTCGGGCTTGATCGCTCTCCCTCAGCAGGCGGTCACCCATGAAGCCAAGGATCGGACCAAGGATCGTAAAGCACCCGATATCGATCAGATTTCCGGGCTCAGTGACCAGACTTCTGCCCAGGAACTTGGCGCTGATGAGAAGACAAAGAAGCGTGGTAAGGATCGCCGGACCGCGGCCACCGGCGAAAGCGGCAAACAGCACGGCGGGAACATAGATGATCGTGAAGGAGCGATCCTCGAAATAGTTGTCCATGCCCGCGCGCACTGCAAATACGAGGGCGACCGCTGCCGCGGCAGTGCCATAGCGGTACCAGATGCTGTCGGACATATTCCCCCGGGCAAAGCCCTCGAACCATCCAACATTACAACGTTCGAGCGCTGGAAGCCACTGGCCGCCTAATGCGGCAGGTGACGTAACCTACTTGGCCCAAGAGCGCCAGTGCGTCGGCTGCACCACGATACGCTCGACGGTCCCTGACTTCACCCAGCCACCTAGAGTCCGACGGCAGGGAAAGACGAGCTTGTGAATGGCGTTACCTTCGATGACGGCGAGCTCGAGGTCTCGATCGAAGGGGGCGGTGGCGACCCCCTCCCATGTCTCGCTGGCGCGGGCCTCCGGGCGCTCTGGAGCATCGTGTGCTGGCACGTCAGGCAGCCTCCTGAGCCGCCCGGTCGGCGCCACCGGTCCGTCGCCCAAACAGGTTGAGCTCGATGAAACCGAGCGAGCGCGCGATCTCGATCGCGTACGTTGCATCCTGCGCGGTGCGCGCCGTGACGCCCTTGGTCCAGTCCTGCAGAGCGGTGATCTTCTCTGCCACGGAGGCAGTGGAGTTGAACTTGCGGAACAGCTCCCAGGCTTCGTTTGATTCGATCTGGATCTGCTCGAACCAATGCTGATTCGCCTCGATCAGCTTCTCCGAAAATTCCGATTGTACGGCCATCGCCCGTTTCGCGGTGCTCTGGATGGCGTCGGCGATGGGAGGGGTTTCGCTGCGGTCTGTCATGTTCGACATCCTTCGTTGAGGGAGGTTCTGCTTCCCATGCTGACGGCGCTTGTATGTTGATATGTGTCAACTCGATGGCATCCGGCCCGTAGCGGCTGGCCGACAACCTAAGCGCGTTCAGACCCGATAACCGCACCGGTTCTCAGGTTGATGAAATGGACGCCGTCGCACGCTGCGCAGGAAATCGTATGCAAATCGTCTGCCACAGGTTCGGATGTGTCGCCGGGAAGCAAGCCCTGAACTCGATCACCGGTATTTGGACACAAGAATAGAATGGGGCGCCAAGCCCTTACGTCTGCCATTTGCACGATCCCGACGGATGACAACTTTCTAGCGGCGGCGCACAGCTCCGCATTGACGCAGGTCAAAGATTTCGCATGAGCGAACCAATCGGCGCGCGCGGGCTAAAGCGGTCCGCGGTTGGCAGGTTGCCAGTTCCTGCAGGCTGCCTGAGTAAGGGACGCCCTGCCGACAGGAGGATCCGGGCCAGGATCACGACAGCGATCGCGAGAACTCCGATCGAGGCGAGCAGGTTCTGCAGCGTGGTTCTCTTCTCTCGACGGGACGCCCGTATCTCCGATCAGGGGCTGCCGCGCCTCGATCCCCGTCAACAGCGGACGTTGAGAAAGATCAAAGCGAATAGACCGATTTGATGTGAGGGTTTGCTGCCAAGCCTTGAAGGGAGAACGGCAGTGCGCGCACATCAGATCATGGCGGGACATGTCATCACGGTCGGAACCGAGGCCTCCATTCTCGATGCCGCCAAGTTGATGTTGGATCATCACATCAGCGGCTTGCCGGTGGTCGATGCGGCCGGAAGGTTGGTCGGCATCCTGTCGGAAAGCGATTTCTTGCGCCGAAGCGAGATCGGCACGCAGCGCCGCCGCCCTCGCTGGCTTCGATTCCTTCTCGGCTCGGGCAGCGCGGCGACGGACTTCGTCCACGAGCGCGGACGGAGGGTCGGAGAGATCATGTCGTATGATCCCGTCACCGTGACCGAAGAAGCGCCTTTGTCAGAGCTGGTTGGGCTGATGGAGAAGAAGAGCATCAAGCGGCTGCCGGTGATGCGCGACGGGCGGCTCGTAGGCATTGTTACACGATCCGATCTGTTGCGGGCAGTAGCGTCCATCGCTCACGAGATTCCCGACCCCACGGCGGACGACAAGCACATCTACGACCGCATCGTGCGCGCGCTCGATTCTGCGAATTGGTGTCCGCTCGGTCTGCAGGTCTCGGTCCACAACGGCGTGGTGCACCTCCGGGGCGTCATCATGGACGAACGGGCCAGGCAGGCCGCTATCGTCGCCGCGGAGAATACTGCCGGCGTCAAGGAAGTGCACGATCATCTGTGCTACGTCGACACCTATTCCGGGTTCTATATCCAGTCCGCGGAAGACGAGCGGGTGGCTGCCGCCCGAGCAACGCACGGGATGGCAGGTTGACCGTCCGACTCGCAAACATGCTGATTCCATTGGCTGTGATCGCGACGATCGGTGCGGATACCTTGGGGGTGGCTGCAACACTGCTGATAATCTGCGCGATCGTGGGCTTTGCAGTCGCAGCGTCGGCATGGACCGTGAGCGGTGGCGCGGCGTCGCCACCGTCGACCCGAGCGCCGTCCCCGGACGAGGAGTCTCTCCGCAAGTAGAGCGATCTGGCCTTCGTGCCCGTCGATCTTGCCCGCCTCCATCGCATTGCAGCTGTCGTGGCGCATATGGACGGAAGCTCGCGGCGGAAGGCGCATGATTTCGATGCGTCTCTCACGATACGAAATCTGCATTTGGATCGCATTCCGTTGCGGCAGATCAAAGCGGGATACTCACTTCGATAGCAGCATCGGCAACCAAAGAATCAGCCCACATGCGAGGGTGCCATGCCGTCCTTTGATATTCGTTTCATCAAGACCGTTTGCGACGACACCGGCCACGAACACCGTGCCTGTCAGGCGGCGTTCAAGGTCGATGCCACCACGCTCTCCGCCGCCGCGCAGCTCGCCGAGGCCGACTTCTGCAGACAGAAGGGCGTTCGCGACTGGACGATCTTTGCGGATTCGATGGAGCTTCGAATGCCGTCGGCGTTGCCGTCCGCATGGGGTGGGTAGTGACCTCGGGTAGCATTCAAAGCTCAGCGAGCGTGATGGCGCGTGGTTGACTCACATCAAATCGGAATCCGAGCCATCCGCTAAGGCTGGAACGAAGGGGTGCAAAAAATGGCCGATCGACCAGTTAGCAATAGCTCGCCGCAATTCGAGAGTCTCGTCGCGCGCTTGCGAGCATTTCTCGCCCGCCGCCACGAATTCGATCTGATGACCGCTCGGGAGGTCGATGAGATTGCCCACGAGCTCAATCTTCCGGCATCGGATCTTCGAGCCTTGGCGCGCGGCCGTGGCTCGCCGGAATTGCTGTACAAGCGCCTCAAGCATGCAGGCCTGTCAGAACAAGCGCTCGCTTCGTCTCATAGTGATGTGCTGCGCGATCTGCAGCGTGTTTGTGGGCTGTGCCGTGAGACGGCGCGCTGTGCCGGCGACCTAGCGCGGGAGAGGCGCGCCAGTCCGGCAAAGTATTGTCCGAACGAATTCACCCTGACCGCGCTGAGCCGCGTTGCCAGTGCAGAGCGGCGTAGCGTCGGAATTGATGCCGATCAAGCGGATGCCGGCGAGATTGTGGTTCCCATGACGTCATCGCAGCCAAGGAAAGCCTCCACATGACCAGTCCGTCTTCTGTTGCAAAGTCGATGACGATGGGCGAAGCCGGCTTGGTATCGGGGCTGGCAGTTTTTGCGTTTGCTTGTCTCCTCGGTGCGGCGATGGGGCACGATGCAGCGTTCAGCTTTCACGCGGCGCTTGGCTGCGCTGCCAGCCTGATATCCGTGATCGTGATCGGCAACCGCTACCTTGATCGTCCGGCCGAACCGCCGCCGGCTGAGATCGGTGGGCGCCCCAATTACAATCTCGGGCCGATCAAGTTTGCTTCCGCGATGGCGATGTTCTGGGGGATCGCGGGCTTCACTGTGGGTCTGATCATCGCGATGCAGCTGGCGTGGCCGGCGCTTAATCTCGATCTGCCCTGGACGACATTCGGCCGATTGCGGCCGCTGCATACGTCTGCCGTGATCTTCGCATTCGGCGGCAATGTCCTGATCGCAACGTCTTTCTATGTCGTGCAGAAGACCTGCCGCACGCGCCTTGCCGGCGACCTGTCGCCCTGGTTCGTCGTGGTCGGCTACAACTTCTTCATCTTGATCGCCGGCACGGGCTACCTGCTCGGCGTGACTCAGTCGAAGGAATATGCCGAGCCGGAATGGTATGCCGATCTTTGGCTGACGATCGTCTGGGTGACCTATCTGCTCGTGTTCCTGATGACGCTGGTGAAGCGCAAGGAGCCGCACATCTTCGTCGCGAACTGGTTCTACCTTGCGTTCATCATCACGATTGCGGTGCTCCATCTCGGAAACAATCCCGCATTGCCGGTCTCCTTCCTCGGCTCGAAATCCTACATCGCCTGGGGCGGCGTGCAGGATGCGATGTTCCAGTGGTGGTACGGCCACAACGCGGTCGGCTTCTTTCTGACCGCCGGCTTCCTCGCGATCATGTACTACTTCATCCCGAAGCGGGCGGAGCGTCCGGTCTATTCCTACCGGCTGTCGATCATCCATTTCTGGGCGCTGATCTTCCTCTACATCTGGGCCGGTCCGCATCACCTGCACTACACGGCGCTACCGGACTGGGCGCAGACGCTCGGCATGACCTTCTCGATCATGCTCTGGATGCCGTCCTGGGGCGGCATGATCAACGGCCTGATGACGCTGTCGGGAGCCTGGGACAAGCTGCGTACCGATCCCGTGCTGCGTATGATGGTGGTGTCGGTCGCGTTCTACGGCATGTCGACCTTCGAAGGTCCGATGATGTCGATCAAGGTGGTCAACTCGCTGAGCCACTACACCGACTGGACGATCGGGCACGTGCATTCGGGTGCGCTTGGTTGGGTCGGCTTCGTCTCGTTCGGCGCGCTCTACTGCCTGGTGCCCTGGCTGTGGAACCGCCAGCTCTACAGCCTGAAGCTCGTCAACTGGCATTTCTGGATCTCGACCATCGGCATCGTGCTTTACATCTCCGCGATGTGGGTGTCGGGGATCCTGCAGGGCCTGATGTGGCGCGCCTATACGTCGCTTGGCTTCCTCGAATATTCCTTCATCGAATCCGTCGAGGCCATGCACCCCTTCTACATCATCCGTGCCGCCGGCGGCGCGCTGTTCCTGGTGGGCGCCCTGATCATGGCTTTCAATCTCTGGATGACGGTCAATGCCGGCCAAGCCAGCGAAACCGAGGGGGCCGGTGCCCTCCAGCCCGCCGAATAGGTCGCGCAATGTCTCTCTGGAACCGACACAAGATCTTTGAGAAGAACTCGATCATCCTGATCGCCGGCATTCTCGCCGTCATTGCCATCGGCGGGCTCGTCGAGATCGCGCCGCTGTTCTACCTGAAGAGCACGATCGAGGTAGTTGACGGCGTGCGCCCCTATACGCCGCTCGAGCTCGCCGGTCGCAACATCTATGTCCGCGAGGGCTGCTATCTCTGTCACTCGCAGATGATCCGGCCGCTGCGCGACGAGGTCGAGCGTTACGGCCACTATTCGCTCGCTGCGGAAAGCATGTACGACCATCCGTTCCAGTGGGGCTCCAAGCGAACCGGGCCGGACCTCGCACGCGTCGGCGGCAAGTATTCTGACGATTGGCACGTCACGCATCTGATCAATCCGCGGTCGATCGTCCCGCAATCGGTGATGCCCGGATATCCTTCGCTCGCAAGGACGGAACTCGATCTGTCCGACATCGCGGCCCATCTGCGGACGAGCCGCGCGATCGGCGTACCCTATACCGAAGAGCAGATCGCCAATGCGGCCGCCGATCTGAAGGCGCAGACCGATCCCGACGGCCCGGGCTCCGACGCGTTCCAGAAGCGTTATCCGAAGGCCCTGGTCCGCAACTTCGACGGCAAGGCCGGCAATCCGACCGAACTCGACGCGCTGATCGCCTATCTGCAGATGCTCGGCACGCTCGTCGACTTCAAGCTCTACAACGAAAAAGCCAACCTGCGCTGAGGGGCGAGCATGAAAGCGATCATTCAAATCGAGAGCCTGGCGTCGAACCTGATCAGCACGCTTTGGACGCCCGTCTTCGTTGGAATCTTCATCGCCATCGTCGCCTACGCGCTTTGGCCCCGCAACAAGGCCCAATTCGACGCCGCAGCCCGCATGCCGCTGCGTGAGGACTGACCGATCATGAGCGAGCACGACGAGATTGACCGCGTTTCCGGCCGCAGCACCACCGGTCATGAATGGGATGGCATCAAGGAGCTCAATACGCCGCTGCCGCGGTGGTGGGTCCTGACATTCTATGCGACGATCATCTGGGCGATCGGCTACTGGATCGTCTACCCGGCCTGGCCGCTGGTCTCGGGCTACACCACGGGGCTGTTCCAGTATTCGACGCGCGCGAGTGTCGCGACCGACCTTGCCGATCTGGAGAAACTGCGCGGCGAGAAGATGGCGGTTCTCGGCAGCGCGTCGCTCGCCGACATCGAGAAGGATCCGGCCCTGCTGGCGCTGGCTCGTGCACGCGGCAAGACCGTGTTTGCCGACAACTGCGCGCCTTGCCATGGCAGCGGGGGTGCCGGTGCAAAGGGATATCCCAACCTGAACGACGACGACTGGCTGTGGGGCGGCACGCTCGATCAGATCATGCAGACGATCCAGTTCGGCGCACGCTCGGGGAACCCCAAGGCGCATGAGGGGCAGATGCTCGCGTTTGGCCGCGACGGGGTTCTCAAGAAGGACGAAATCGTCACGGTGGCCAACTACGTGCGTTCGCTGTCCGGCCTTTCCACGGCGCCCAAGTTCGACGCGGCGGCGGGCAAGAAGATCTTCGCCGAGAACTGCACGAGCTGCCACGGTGAAGACGGCAAAGGCAACCAGGAGGTCGGCGCGCCGAACTTGACCGACAAGATCTGGCTCTACGGCTCCGACGAGGACACGCTGGTCGAAACCATCACCAACGGCCGTGCCGGCGTCATGCCAGCCTGGGTGGGTCGTCTGGACCCGGTCACCGTCAAAGCGATGGCGGTCTACGTGCACTCCCTGGGTGGCGGCAAGTAGCCGCCTCCCGCGCCGATCCGGGGGCCGTTGATCGAGGTCAATTGGCACCCGGCGCAGGAATGTAGGCTGCAATCGAAGCCTCGTTCGAGCAGACCGATGAACAAGCCCGTGTCGCCTGATGAACTCATAACCGACGAAGACGGGCCGCTCTACGCGCCCCGCAAGAAAGTGTACCCGCAGAGCGTGTCGGGCCGGTTCCGCTCGATCAAATGGCGGCTGATGGCCGTCTGTCTCGGCATTTACTACCTGCTGCCTTTCGTACGCTGGAATCGAGGCCTCGGCGCGCCTGACCAGGCGGTGTTGATCGATTTTCCAAACCGCCGTTTCTATTTCTTCTTCATCGAGCTGTGGCCGCAGGAGGTTTACTACTTCACCGGCCTGTTGGTGCTGGCTGCGCTGACCCTGTTCTTGATGAATGCCCTGGGCGGTCGAATCTGGTGCGGTTATCTGTGTCCGCAGACGGTCTGGACCGATCTGTTCTATGCGGTCGAGCGCCTGGTCGAAGGCGACCGTCGCGCGCAGATGAAGGCCGATTCCGGACCGATGACCGCGCGTCGCGCCGGTCGCCGGGTGCTGAAGCACGCGATCTGGCTGATGATCGCCTGGTGGACCGGCGGCGCCTGGGTGCTCTATTTCGACGATGCGCCGACGCTGGTGCGCAATCTGGCGACGTTTCAGGCTCCGGCGATTGCCTATGTCTGGATCGCGATCCTGACTGCATCGACCTATTTGCTGGCGGGCTACATGCGCGAGCAGGTCTGCGTCTATATGTGCCCGTGGCCGCGCATTCAGGCCGCCCTGACCGACGAATGGGCGCTCAACGTCACCTACAAGTATGATCGCGGCGAGCCGCGCTGCTCGGTGAAGAAGGCGTTCGACATCCGTGCGCTCGGCGACAAGGCAGGCGATTGCATCGATTGCAACCAGTGCGTTGCCGTATGTCCGACCGGCATCGATATCCGTGATGGCGCACAGCTGGGCTGCATCCAGTGCGGCCTGTGCATCGATGCCTGCGACGCCGTCATGACCAAGGTGAGCCGCAAGACCGGCCTGATCGGATACGACAACGACATCAATGTGCAGCGCCGTATCGGCGGCATGCAGGAGGTGTTCAAGCCGGTGCGGGCGCGAACCGTCGTTTACGCCGGCCTGATCACCGTGGTCTGCGCCGTCATGCTCTACGCCTTGATGTCGCGGACGCTGCTCGACGTCAACGTGCTGCACGACCGCAATCCGATCGCCGTGCGGCTCAGCGATGGGGCGACCCGCAACGGTTACACCTTGCGGTTCCTCAACAAGCGCGGTTTCGATCGCGTGATCGCGATCGATGTCGACGGCCCGGCCGAGGCCAAGCTTCACGTCATCGGCGCAGATTCCGTCACGCCAGACCGGCCGATGATCATCCTCGGCCGCGACGCCACCACCGAACTCCGTGTGCTGGTGACGGCGCCGTTCGATGAAAAGGCCGAAAAGTCCGTGCCGGTCACCTTCCGCGTCACAGATATCGGTCTTGGAGAAGTGGCGTCCGCAACCGACCATTTCGTTCTCCCATAACGGCGGAATTCAATCATGGCAGCCACAAGCTCAACCGCGCGACCCATCACCGGACGCTTCGTCCTGATCACGACGGTCGCGTTCTTCGCAGTCGTCATCAGCGTCAACATGGTCATGATGCGGTTCGCCATCACGACGCTGCCGGGCACCGAGGTCGACAGCGCCTACAGCGCCAGCCTCGCCTATCAGCGCGAGATCTTGGCAGCGCGGCAGCAGAACGAGCGCGGCTGGCAAGTCCAGGCGCATATCGAGCGGCGGCCCGACGGCGCTGCCGCAGTCGCAATCGAAGCGCGCGACCATGCCGGCGCGCCACTGGCTGGACTGAACTTTCTCGCCCGTCTCCAACGCCCTACCGATCGGCGTGCTGACCGGGCGATCGAGGTCACCGAAGCGGGCTCGGGAAGTTTTCATGGCCGCGCAGAAGGCATCAGCGCGGGGCAGTGGGACCTCGTGATCGAGGGCGATGCCGAAGGCCGGCGCATGTTCCTGTCGAAGAACCGCGTCGTCCTGAATTGAGGGTGGCCCCATGCAGGCGGAGATCGATTTTTCACATTACCTGAAGAGCGCGGGCGGCGGGCTCATTCATCTCGATCTCGCGGTCGAAGGCATCAACTGCGCGGGCTGCATGGCCAAGATCGAGCGCAACCTGTCGACCATTCCGGACGTCACTTCCGCCCGCGTCAACCTGACCGACAGTCGTCTGGCGCTGGAATGGAAAGCGGGCGCGCTCGATCCGGCACTGTTCGTGAACAGGCTCGCCGAACTCGGCTACAAGGCCTATCCGTTCCAACGCGATGATGCCGAAACATTGGAAGCGCAGCGCGCGCAGGGCTTGTTGCGCCGGTTGGGTGTCGCCGCCTTCGCGGCAATGAACGTGATGATGCTGTCGATCCCGGTGTGGTCCGGCAACGTTTCGGACATGTTGCCGGAGCAGCGCGACTTCTTCCACTGGCTGTCGGCGCTGATCGTGCTGCCGGCGGTGGCCTATTCGGCTCAGCCCTTTTTCACCTCGGCACTGTCAGCGCTGCGGGCGCGCGGCGTCAACATGGACGTGCCGATCAGCATCGGCATCGTATTGGCGTTGGCGACCTCGGTGATCGAGACCATCAATCATGCCGAGCATGCCTACTTCGATGCGGCGATCATGCTGGTCGCGTTCCTGCTCGCCGGTCGCTATCTCGATCAGAACATGCGGCGGCGCACTCGCGCGTTTGCCGGTAACCTCGCGGCCTTGAAGGCGGAGACGGCGACGAAGTTCATCAGCCCAACCGAAATCAGCACGGTTCCGGCGGCCGCGATCCGGCCGGGCGACATCGTGCTGTTGCGGCCCGGCGAGCGCTGCGCGGTCGACGGTAATGTGATCGAAGGGCGATCGGAGGTCGATCAGAGCCTGATTACGGGCGAAACCTTGCCGTCAATGGTCGCGCCCGGCAGCGCGGTGTTCGCTGGTACGCTGATCCGCTCCGGCACGTTGCGCGTCCGGGCGTCCGCGGCCTCCGGCGGCACGCTGCTCGATGAAATATCCCGGCTGCTCGATCGCGCGCTGCAGGCGCGTTCGCGCTATCTGCGGCTCGCGGAGCGGGCATCGAGGCTGTATGCCCCCGTCGTGCACGCGACCGCATTGCTCACGATGCTGGGTTGGCTGGCCTACGGCGCGAGCTTTCATGACTCGATCGTGACGGCGATCGCAGTCCTGATCATCACCTGTCCTTGCGCGCTGGGCCTTGCCATTCCGACGGTGCAGACCGTTGCGTCAGGCGCGCTGTTTGGTTCCGGGGTGCTGCTCAATGCCGGCGATGCGATCGAGCGCATCGCCGAGATCGACCGGGTGATCTTCGACAAGACCGGAACCCTGACCCTGCCGGAGCTCGATGTTGCCAATCTCGCTGAGATTCCCGAGGACGTCGTGCGGCTCGCTGGACGTCTGGCGCTGTCGAGCCGCCACCCCGTTGCCGCCGCAGTCGCGCGCCACGCCGGAGCGGCGGCGCCGCTGCCGGACATCCAGGAAGAGCCGGGCCAGGGTGTTCACGGCCTTCATGACGGACGTCCGATCCGGCTGGGTCGTCCGTCATTCTGTGGCGCCGGCGAACTCGCCAACGAGATTCTGTGCAACGACCCGGAAGCCTCAGTCGTCGCGTTCAGCTATGGCGAGAGCAGATACGCCTTCGCGGTTCGACAACGGCTGCGGCCAGACGCGGCCGAGGTCGTGGCTGGGTTGGTCCGCATGGGCATCGCCGTTGAGATCGTGTCAGGGGACCGCGAGCCTGCGGTCCAGCTCGCGGCCAAGATGCTCGGCGTGCACGAATGGCGTGCCGGGGTCTCCCCGGTCGACAAGATCAGTCGGATCGAGCAGTTGGTGGGTCAGGGCTGTAGGGTGCTGATGGTCGGCGACGGTCTGAACGATGCGCCGGCATTGGCTGCGGCACACGCCTCGATGTCGCCGGTTACGGCCACGCATATGAGCCAGGCGGTGGCTGATGCGGTGTTTCTCGGCGATCGTCTCGCGCCGGTGCTGGCGGCGGTCAAGGTGTCTCGCAGGGCGCTCCGGTTGATGCGACAGAACCTCTCGCTTGCCGTCGTCTACAACGTTCTGGCGGTACCGATCGCGATCGCCGGGCTGGTCACACCTCTGATCGCCGCGGCGGCGATGTCGGGCTCGTCGGTCATCGTGATGCTCAATGCGCTGAGGGCGCGTGCGAGGGAGGTGGTCTGATGGAAGTTCTGATTATCCTGGTGCCGCTTGCTCTTGCGTTGGGCTTTGTCGGCCTGCTCGGCTTCCTCTGGTCGCTGAAGAGCGGACAGTATGACGACCTTGACGGCGCGGCCTGGCGAGCCATCGCTGACGACGAGCCGGCGAGCGATCACGGCCGATCCAGATAGTGAAAATACACCAGTGAGGCTGCAGCTGCGATGGTCAGCGCCGTGCAGGCGAGCGCCAGCAGCAGCGTCCAGTTGGTCCGTCGACCGGATTGTGCGGCTCGTTGCCGCAAGAGCAGAACGGAAGCCAACCTGCCGATGGAGGCGAGCCGGGCCACGGTCAGCAACAGCACATCGGCAGCACGTCGGCCTGCCAATAGCGCCAGTGCGTCGGCGACGTCGACACGGCCTGCATTGTGCTTAGATTGAACAATCCGTCCACGCGCCGGATGCAGGGGAAGCCCAACGGATGTCGCTTGTCGTCGATCACGGCGAGCTCGATCACGCAGTCGAACGGGGCGGACGCAATGTCCTGCCATCCCAAAACACTGAACCAGCGTTGGACCGAGCTGAAGAGGTGCTGCATGTCCCGGGCTTCCTCTGAACAACAACCCGAACTTTGGCATGACTGATCATCCGGGGCGTTGATCTGGCGCAATCCGGATGGCGGCGCTTGACGCGGCTCAATTCCTCTCCCGGTGCGGCAAGCTATAGAAGCAGCGAAAGCTGGGAGCAGGCATGCAGCGTGTACGACGACGTGCCGACAGGCTAGGGATCATCGACGCAAGCAGGCCGAAGTTGCCCGCGCGGCGTGGCACTATCGCAAACCTGTCCGACGTCCTCCAGTCTGGCCGCGCGCGCCTCAAGGCCCATCCGCTGGCGCGGCTGGGTCCGGGGCTGATCACCGGCGTCGCTGACGACGATCCCAGCGGTATCGCCACCTACTCCCAGGCGGGAGCGCAATTCGGCACGGGCATGCTGTGGACGATGCCGCTGGCGTTTCCGCTCATGGCGGCGATTCAATCCATGTGCGGGCGGATCGGCAGGGTCACGGGCCGGGGCCTGGCCGCAAACATCAAGGCCGAGTTCCCGCCGGTCGTTCTCAAGGGCGTCGTTCTCCTTCTATTGATCGCAAACACCATCAATATCGGGGCCGACGTCGCGGCCATGGGCGAGGTCGGCGAGCTCGTGAGCGGGCTCAATGCGCATGCGATGGCCGTGGCCTTTGTCGTCACGACACTCCTGCTTCAGGTCTTCGTTCCGTATCATCGCTACGTCTTCTTCCTGAAATGGCTAACCCTTTCGCTCCTTGCCTATGCGGGCGTTCTGCTCACCGTTCACGTGCCCTGGGGACAGGTGCTCCGAGATACCGTATGGCCGAGGTTGCCATTCACGGCGGACAGCGCGGCTGTCGTCGTCGGCGTCTTCGGGACGACCATCAGTCCGTACCTGTTCTTCTGGCAGGCTTCCGAGGAAGTGGAAGATATGCTGGCGCAAGGCAAGGCGGGGCTCGTGTCCGATTCTTCTGCTGCATCGAAAGAGTTACGGCGCATCCAGTGGGACACCTGGAGCGGCATGTTCTATTCCGACATCACCGCTTACTTCATCATTCTGGCGACCGCCGTGACGCTGCATGTGGCGGGAATCACGAACATCGAGACCGCGGCGCAGGCGGCGAGCGCGTTGCGGCCGCTGGCCGGAGATTTCGCCTTCATCCTGTTCGCAATGGGCATCGTCGGCGTCGGCCTGATCGGCGTGCCGGTCCTTGCAGGATCTTCGGCATACGCGCTCGCGGAAGCGATGGGGTGGAATGAAGGCCTCGAGAAGGAGGTGCGGGACGCGCGGGCCTTCTACGGCGTGATCGCGTTCAGCGTCATCGCCGGATTGCTCATTCAGTATTCGCCGGTCAGCCCGATGAAAGCGTTGTTCTGGAGCGCCGTGATTAACGGTGTTGTCGCCGTGCCGCTGATGGCCGTCATCATCCTGTTGGCATCGAAGCGTTCGGTGATGGGACCGTATGTCTCAGGTTGGGTAACGGTGCTGCTCGGCTGGATCGCAACCGTCGTGATGGGGGTGGCGGCCGTCCTGATGTTCGTGCTCCGTTGATCGAACCGATGGCCGCTATCGCATCGTCGATCTATCCGGCGGTGGGGCCGCTCGGTGATCGCCGGTCGCCTCCGCTGCCGCTCGTGGCGGCACCGCATCAGATATCGCCGAGTCTACACCAGGCGAGGTCGATCAAGGTGCTTACCCGCGCAGATTGGGATTGCAGCTTTTCCCGGCTCTCTTCGTCCTCGATCTTCTCGATCATGATCGACGTTCGCGCGTGGCTTATCTGAAGGGCAAAAATTGCTTCCTGAAGCGCTTCCCGCGCCTTCTGTCGCCGGGCACTCCAGAGCTCGGATGCGTCGACAGGCTTTGCGCAGTGCGTCAGTGGTCGTTCGGGCAGCTGCCGCTTGCGTCGATCAAGTCTCACGATGTCCGGCATTTGGGTTTCTCCCCTGGCACGCATTCGGTGCTGACCTCGTTGCAGGGGGATATTGAGCGAGCTGTCTTAATCGGCCAATCAATCAGATTATCGGAATCCGGCAAGATCATGGAATCTTGTGCTTAACCATTTAAAAACGGCATATGCATATAAATTCAAGGTATATGCCTATAAAAGGATTCTTGATGACGCACGACATCTCGCCGACGCCTGAGGAACTCGCCGCTGTCGGCAGTTGTTGCGCCGCATTCAATGTCCGGAAGGCGAGCCGTGTGATCACCCGGCTCTATGCCGAGGCCTTCGCGCCGGTCGGGCTGGAGCCGACGCAATTCATGCTGCTCGTAGCCTGTGCGCGGCAGGCGACCGTGACCATGGGGGCTCTTGCGGGGAGGATGTCGATGGATCCGAGCGCGCTCGCTCGCAACGTCACGATCCTCGAGCGCCGCGGTCTGGTCAGGATCGTGCCGGGAGCAGACCGCCGCGTGCGCGACATCTCGATCTCAGCCAAGGGCCGGAAAACCTTGTCCCGCGCGCTGCCGCGCTGGAGGGATGTGCAGGCGAAACTGGCCGGACAGGTCGGCGAGGACAGCTTCCGGTCGGCGGTCGAACTGATGAAGGGAATTGTACGCTCGAGCGAGGCGTTGCTCGACCACCCGATTTCGTAGGAGCCCACGATGCCTGTCCGTTGGATCGATCCTTCGCCGGTGCTGCGTGTCGAACGCTTCAACAGCTTCGATGAGTTTCGTCCCAATGATGTCATCGGCGGAATGAGAAGCACGCCGCTGGATTCGTCGCCTATCTCGGCTTCGCGGAGTATCCTTGCGCTTCCTGACTGCCTTCTCGTGCTGCAGCGATCGTTCGCCCGGCGGATGGAGGGAGATCTCGGAGCAAATCGCGGGGTTGGGCTCGTCATTCCTCTCGCCTTCCATGCAACGATGAACGGCAACGCGGTTGGCGATTCCACGATCGGGGTCATCCGTGGTCGGGTGCCCGTCGACGTCGTCGAACGGCATGCGAACACCTATCTCATGCTGCGATTCGGTTCCGACATGAGCAATCGCGGATGGGCCGAGTTCGATGGGGGAATCGAGCTGTTCAGGCTGGCGCCGGCGAAGATGCTGGCGCTGCGATCGGCGATCCTGGACATGTTTTGCCTGGCTTCCGGCTGCAGGGATCTCAGGGAATTCGAGTTGTTGAGCGGGCAACTGCAGGAAACGCTCATCGCCGGGCTCGACAACGCCTTGGTCCAGGATAGCGTCAAGCGGGTGCTTCCCGGTTCGTTCGACCGGCATCGGAAGCTCGTCGAGCGCCTGGATGAACTGGTGGCGGCTGTCGGGGAAGCCGACCTCTACAGCACCGGTCTCGCACAGACGCTCGGCGTTTCCGTTCGGACGCTCCAGACTGCCGTGCAGCACATTTGCGGCGTCAGCCTGCATCAGCACCTTCGGTCGAAGCGGATGTGGTCGGTCCGCAAGCTCCTCGTCAAAGGAAGTCCGCTCCTGACCGTGACCGCGGCCGCGCGTGCCAACGGCTTCTGGCATCTGAGCGACTTCGCCAGATGTTATAGCCGCGCATATGGCGAGATGCCCTCGGAAACCCTCACACGGGCGCGCGGGGCCTGAGGCGGCAGGCGGGCGGGCCTGACGCCGTCAGGCCGCTCGTCCAAGGTACTCCCGATGGCATCTGCGGAGCCGCTATGGCGGCTTGGGCGACATCCCCTGATTTGCTAGACTGGCGGTAAGGCAACCGGGCAGATCGTTCAGATGGACGTGCCAGGACCAGAGCGCCGGCTCGCTGCGGTCCTCGCCGCCGACATGGTCGGCTTTAGCCGCTTCATGGAGGCTGACGAGACGGGCACCCTTGCGCGCCTGAAGACCCATCGAATCGAGCTGATCGATCCGGCCATCGCCAAGAATCGCGGCCGCATCATCAAGACCACCGGCGACGGCATGCTGGTCGAATTTCACAGCGTCGTCGATGCGGTGCTGTGCGCGGTCGAGGTGCAGCGCCGGATGGCCAAACGCAATACCGACGTCGCGCCGGCGCGGTGGATGCAGTTTCGCATCGGCATCAATCTCGGCGATGTGATCGTCGACGGCGCATCACGCGGCCCGACCACACCCATCACGCGTTCCTCGCCGCAACCCTGGCGCAGATGGGCAACTCGGTGGCGGCGACAGCCCATGCGGCCGAGGTGATGAAGCGCGAGCCCGACCGGGCGCGCTACGAGGCCGGCCTGCGTAAGGCAGGATTACCGGCTTGATCAAACGGCTTTCGGGATGAGCTAAAGCATGATCCGGAAAAGTGCGAAGCGGTTTTCCGAAAAGATCATGCTCAAACAAAGGTCAAAAGCGCGATGATGATTCAACCAAATCTTATCGCGCTTTAGCGCAGCGAGGCGGTGCGCAGCACGAAGGACTGGGTGGTCAGGGGGGTGGTCGCGGAGCCCGAGAAGTGATCGCAGGTCATACCCATCATCGGATCTTCCGAGAAAGTCATGGCGACGGTGGCCTGCGGCTTCACGAAGTGAGCCCGCATCGTGCTCATGTCGGTGTCGCCAAGCACCGTGGTCAGCATGGCATTGCTCGCGCTCGGCGCCAGCATCACCACGCGCATCCAGACATCGTTACCCTTGGCGGCCGAGATCCGCGCCGACGTTGTGATGACGCCCTGGCCGGGCGCGCCCTTCGCGACGACGGTGTTGATTTCGGTGCTAGGCGCCGCAGCATTGCGTGCCGGACGCACGTTGCGTGGGATCGGTGCGGTCGCTGCGACGATGTTGGCGCGATCGACCGGCGACGACGTGGCGGGCGCATAGGCGAGCGCCTTGTTGAAGTTCTCGGTCGCGCTGGCCGTGGTCTGCGGATCGGCGCCGCCGACCGCCTCACGGGCCTTCAGCGCGGCGATCTGTGCGGCCGACGCCTGCTTCGGCGCGGCCGTTTCGTCGCCCCAGAAGCCGCGGGCATTGATGATGTCGGCGGGCGATTGCGGCGCGGTGTTCTCGGCGGTCTGCACCACCTGCATCGCCGGCTTGGCCTTTGGCGTCGGAACGAGCTGCGCGTCGGCGGCGGCGAGCTGGATCGCGGCGGCGAATTGCGGCTTGGCGCGCGGCAGCGGAATCGGATCGGCGGATTTGGTATCCGCAGGCTTGGCGGGAGCCGCGGCCGCAACCACCGTGTTGGCGGCGGGCTTGTCGTTCACGCTGGCCCCGCCTTCGTCCTCATCGTCACCCGACTTGCCGCCCCCGAACAGCTTTGCGAACAGGGTCGGCTTGCTGATGATGGCGGCATCGTCGCCATTGCCACGGCGTTCGATGTCAGCCTTGGCGAGCTCGTAGCCCTTCAGCGGCGTGCCGTCGGTCGGGACATGGACGGTGCGGCCGTCGGGGAACACCTTGACCAGCTGCTCGCGGGTCATTCGCGGCCAGTGGCGGATGCCGCCGGTGTCGAGATGCACGAACGGCGAGCCGGAGGTCGGGTAGAAGCCGACGCCGCCGCGCTGCAGGCGCAGGCCGGCGTAGCGGATCTGCTCCAGCGGCACGCCCGGAATGAAGAAGTCCATCGCGTGCCCCAGCATGTGCTGGCTGTGCCGCGCGACGCCCGAGGAGCGGCGGCGCAGCATGGCGTTGGTGGCAGGGGCGCGATAGGCCGAGATGATCTGGATCGGCTGCTTGCCGCCGACGTCGCCGTAGACTTCCCAGAGGATGTCGAACAGATGACGGTCCATCACCGTCTCATCCTGGGAGCGCCAGTCGCGCAGGAAGTGATTGAGCTGCTTCAGCGCGGCTTCGTCGTAGCGGCCGTCGCGCTTGAAGGTGACGGTGAGGTCTTCGCCGGAATGGGTGTGGTGGAACGAGAGCGTGCGGGTCTGGTTCAGCGCCGTCGCGTCGTGCACCGATCCCGCGCCGGCCAAAAGCAACAGCGCGGTCAGGCCAGCTTGGTACCCGGCCTTAGGCAGCAACAGCGGTTTGAAGCGGCGTGCGAAGACAGCCAGCACTATGAGCCCACCCAGTCGACGAGCGTTCGCTCGGCATCCTCGCAGACCCCCTGCGGAAGACGGTGAACGCTTTCTTAAAGCGGGAGGGTTAACCGAGGTTTACCGACCCGCCCCCAAGTTAGGCTTAACTAACTGGGCGAGTGTGGCAAAAGATAGCCCAGTTCCCCGGCCGACACCGGAAATGGTTAACGTAAACGATCTCGTTTTTTGAACGAGATCGTTGATTTTGCAGCAATATTTATCCGAATCGCGCCGGTGCTCGGATCAGCGGGTGATCACCCGGCGCTGCTGCTGGGCCTGACCGCGGCGGGCCGGCTGCGGCTCCGGCTGTCCGAAGCCGCCGAACAGGCGCTCGAAGAAGTTCGGTCCGGAGGAGCCGAACCCGCTGTTGTCGCCGGCGACGTTGACGCCTGCGGGCAGGCTGCTGCTCGGCGGCCGCGCGTAGCTCGGCTGGGCGTGCGCCACCACCGTTTCAAGATCCTTGCCGCGGCTGTTCTTGAGCAGCGACAGCATGGTGGCGTCGCGGCCGTAGATGTCCCGGCGGATTTGCAGCTTGCCGGCATCGTCCACGAAGGCGGTCTGGTAGGTGATGTTGACCGGGATCGGCGTCGGGAATTTCAGATCGACTTCGCTCGAGCCGTACATGCTGCGGATCCGCTCCGGCGTGTAGTGCTGGTTCGGCTCGGTGATGTTGAGCAGCACGGATGCGTACTGATCCGGGTTCTGCACGCGCATGCAGCCATGGCTGAAGGCGCGCTCGTCCTTCGCGAACAGGTACTTGTCCGGCGTGTCGTGCTGATAGACCAGGAACTTGTTCGGGAAGTTGAAGCGGATGCGGCCGAGCGCATTGGCTTCACCGGGCGGCTGCGAGACATGGATCGAGCCGTCGCGGTTGCGCTCGAGCTTCAGGCCCATGCGCTGCAGCACCGTCGGGTCCTGCTGCAGGGCCGGCAGATATTCGTTGTAGATGATCGACGGCGGCACATTCCAGGTCGGGTTGACCGTGATGTACTTCATCGTCTCGGTCAGCAGCGGCGTGGCATGCTGGCCGGGCTTGCCGGTCACCACGCGCGTGGTCCAGACCTGCGCGCCGTTCTGCATCACCTTCAGCGTATAGTCCGGGATGTTGAGGATCACATAGGCATTGCCGACATTGGCGGCGCCGAGCTGGCGCGGCAGCCAGCGCCAGCGTTCCATGTTGACGAGCACGGTGTCGATCTGACGGTCGCGCTTCGGATTGTTCAGCGCCTTCACCGTGCGCTCGTCGAGCACGCCGGTCGCCTTGAGATCAACGCTGCTCTGGAACTTCTCGACCGCTTTCGCGACCTGCGCGTCATACTTCGTGCTGTCGGCATTCTCGGTGATGCCGAGCTTGCCCCGCAGGTCCGGCACGCGCGGATCGTCCATCTCGACCGCGGCCTGCTTCTTGCGCGCCGGCACATATCTCAACGCCGGACCGTCCGCGATCGTGATGACCGGGCCGTCGCCCTGGCCGCGCAGCTCGGCGAGCTTCTTCTTCAGCTCCTTGTAGAGCTTCTGCGGCGGGTTGTAGCTGTCGAGTGCGGCCGAGGCGTCCTTGGCCGAGGTCACATTGGCGAACACTTCCGCCGGATCGATCGGGTGCTCCGGATAGAGGATGTCAGCCGACACCTGCGACCAATGCATGCGGCCGCTCTGGGCCTGGCGCGCATAGTCCAGCATGCTGGCCGCGAGCTTCAGCTCGGCGTCGGCCAGCGCATCGGGGGTCGACGCTGCGGCGAAATCCGGCACCGGATAATCTGCTGCATCGAGGCCGTCGGCAGCCGCGTCTTTCAGGCGGGCGATGACGCCCTTGCCGGCGTCGGTCAGCTGGCCGGCCTTAGTGAAGACAGGCGCATAGTCGCGGGCCGAATAGAATTTCTCTGCGGCCGCGCGCTCGTTCTTGCGATCGAAGGTGCGCAGAGTCTTGCTGGCGAGCAGTTCGCGCACCTTGCCGGCGACCGGTTGATCCTCGACGGCAACATTGCTCGCGGCCTTCGCCGGTTCAATCGCAGGGGCCGCGGCCGTCGCGGGAGCCGGAGCTGCGGCGGGCGCCGTTGCGGTGGCAGGCGCGGGTGCCGCTGCAGGCGGCGCAACAGCGGTGTCGGTCTTCGGTGCATCGGCCTTCGGCGCGTCAGCGGGCTCCACGGCCTTTGCGGTCGCGCTCGGCTCCGCCGGCTTTGCGTCAACCGGTTTGGCTTCGGTGGCCTGCACATCGGTGGGCTTCGCGTCGGCCGGCTTGGCCGCGTCGGGCAGCGCGGCGGTGGTGTCGGCCTTGAAATCGCTCGCGGTGGGCGGCGGGACGTTGGCCGGTTCGGGGCGCGGGATCGCGGCGTCGATCGCAAGTTCCGAGGCGCTCGAGCGGGGCGTGTCTTGTGCGAAAGCCGTGGTCGCGGACACCGTGAGGAAGGTTGCCGCGACGGCCATCAAGACGCGGTCAAATCCTCGACGGTTGTTCGAACAGTCACGCATTTTCGCACCCCCTGGGTGGAACTGCTCCCAGATTCTGGAACAGTTCAAATCAGTATTGGTTTCATAGCTTGCGCGAAAGCGCCGGCCTCTTGATCGACTCGTATGCCTGCACGCAACAAACGCAGACGATACATTTGCCCCTCTTGTGCAGCCAGCGCCATGCGGGGCAACTCACGACAAACTGACCTCGAAGCGGCTGATTTCGCTCGGGCTGTGCGTTTTTGCCACGCGGCACAGCCTTTGTCTGTCACCGGAGGGACACGGTTCAAAAGGTTCCCTGGTATCGCCTCATCGGCCTCGGGGCTTAGCCGGCGTCGTTGCTGCGCGCGCCGGCCGCGGCTTCGTCGAGCTTGCGGTAGAGGGTCGAGCGGCCGATCTTGAGGCGGCGCGCGACCTCCGACATCTGGCCGCGATAATGCGAAATCGCAAAGCGGATGATCTCGTTCTCGAGATCTTCTAGCGGGCGCACCTCGCCCGCAGCAGTGAGCATCGAGAGGCCGCCGGCAGTGGGGAGGGCAGTCGACGTCGGTATTTCATTACCGGGAATCATGGCGGGCGCGGTGGAGGGCGACACCACCAGCGGCTCGCCCTGAAAGGACTTTCCTTCCGGCGCCGGATGCGCCGAGCTTTGCGGGAAGTCGGCGAGCCCGAGCTGGTCGCCGTCGCTCATGACAACGGCGCGATACACCGTGTTCTCGAGCTGACGGATGTTGCCGGGCCAATCGAGCTGCGCCAGATGCGCCATCGCATCACCGCTGATGCCGGTGATGTTGCGGTTCTCCTCGGCGCAGAACCGCGCCAGGAAATGCCGCAGCAGATGCGGGATGTCCTCGCGCCGCTGCCGCAGCGCCGGAATGGTCAGCGGCAGCACGTGCAGGCGGTAGAACAGGTCCTCGCGGAACTCGCCGGCCTTCACGAGGTCGAGCAGCTTGCGGTTGGTCGCCGAGATGATGCGGACGTCGACCTTGACCGGCTTGCGTCCGCCCACCGCCTCGACGGTACCTTCCTGCAGCGCGCGCAGCAGCTTGACCTGCGTCGCCAGCGGCAATTCGCCGACCTCGTCGAGGAACAGGGTGCCGCCATGAGCCTCGACGAACTTGCCCTGGTGGCGTTCGGTGGCGCCGGTGAAGGCGCCCTTCTCATGGCCGAACAGGATCGATTCGACGAGATTGTCCGGAATCGCGCCGCAGTTCACCGCGACGAACGGCTTGGCCTTGCGCTCGCTGCTGCCGTGGATGGCGCGCGCGAACAGTTCCTTGCCGACGCCGGATTCGCCCTCGATCAGCACGGGAATCGTCGAGGATGCGGCTTTCTGCGCCGTGCGCAGCACCCCGGCCATCGCCTCGCTGCGGGTGATGATGTCGGAGAAGGTCAGCCGGCCCTCGCGGCTGTGGCGGATGCGCTGCAATTCGCCTTTCAGCGCCGACGCGTTGAGGGCGTTGCGCAGGGAGACCTGCAACCGCTCGAAGCCGACCGGCTTGACGACGAAGTCCTGGGCACCGGCGCGCATCGCCGACACCACATTGTCGATGCCGCCATGCGCGGTCTGCACGATGACCGGGACGTTCAAACCAGCTTCACGAATCTTTGCGAGGACTCCGAGGCCGTCGAGGCCCGGCATCACGAGGTCGAGCACGACGGCATCGATCGCCTGCGTCTCGGATGCGGTCAGGGCCGCAATCGCCGCATCGCCACTGTCGACGACGAGGGGCTCATAGCCGCACTTCTGCACCATGTTTTCAACCAAACGACGCTGTACTGCGTCGTCATCGGCGATCAAAATGGTGGCAGCCATGGTTTTCCCCGCACGCTACGATTATTTGTCTCGAATCGGGGCAATGTCGCCGATGCCGATTAACGCACTCTTAAACGTTGCAAACCCGCCCTTATTCCGCCGCCGCCGACATCTTTCCGATTGAACTAAGGTTTCGAACAAGATGACCTCGCGCTCCAAAACTGCCCCGAACAAGTCTGCTCCCAGCAAGGCCGCTCTCCGCAAGGAAGCCGCCATGCGCAAGACCGGCGCCCAACGCAAACCCTCCGCAGGCGGACCGGCGGCAAAAACGGCCGCCGGCAAGACCGGCAAGCTTCCGGAATGGAATCTGGCGGATCTCTACTCCGGTATCGACGCGCCGGAAGTCGGGCGCGACCTGCAGAAAATGGATGCAGATTGCGTCGCGTTTGAGACCGACTACAAGGGTAAGCTTGCTGAAAATACCGCTCGCGAAGGCGGCGGAAAGTGGCTCGCCGAGGCGGTCAGGCGTTACGAGGCGATCGACGACCTGGCCGGTCGTCTCGGCTCCTATGCCGGCCTGGTCCATGCCGGCGACAGCGTCGACCCGGCGATCTCGAAATTCTATGGCGATGTCTCCGAACGGTTGACGGCGGCGTCGGTGCATCTCTTGTTCTTCTCGCTCGAGCTCAATCGCGTCGACGATGACGTGATCGAGCGCGCGATGGCCGAACCGGCGCTCGGCCATTACCGGCCGTGGATCGAGGATCTGCGCAAGGACAAGCCGTACCAGCTCGAGGATCGCGTCGAGCAGCTGTTCCACGAAAAGGCGCAAAGCGGCTATGCCGCCTGGAACCGGCTGTTCGACCAGACCATCTCCGGCCTGCGCTTCAAGGTCTCGGGCAAGGAGCTTGCCATCGAGCCGACGCTGAACCTGTTGCAGGACAAGGCCGGCGACAAGCGCAAGGCGGCGGCACAGGCGCTCGCCAAGACCTTCAAGGACAATGAGCGCACTTTCGCGCTGATCACCAACACGCTCGCCAAGGACAAGGAAATCTCCGACCGCTGGCGCGGCTTCCAGGACGTCGCCGACTCCCGCCATCTCAACAACCGCGTCGAGCGCGAAGTGGTCGATGCGCTGGTCGCCTCGGTGCGCGCGGCCTATCCGAAGCTGTCGCATCGCTACTACGCGTTGAAGGCCGGCTGGTTCAAGAAGAAGAAGCTCCCGCATTGGGACCGCAACGCGCCGCTGCCGTTCGCGGCGACCGGCACCATCGCCTGGCCCGAGGCGCGCAACATGGTGCTGTCGGCCTATAACGGTTTCTCGCCGAGGATGGCCGAGATCGCGGAGCGCTTCTTCGACGATCGCTGGATCGATGCGCCGGTCCGTCCCGGCAAGGCGCCGGGCGCGTTCTCGCATCCGACCACGCCGTCGGCGCATCCTTACGTGCTGATGAATTACCAGGGCAAGCCGCGTGACGTGATGACGCTGGCGCATGAGCTCGGTCATGGCGTGCATCAGGTGCTGGCGGCGAAGAACGGCGCGCTGATGGCGCCGACGCCGTTGACGCTGGCGGAAACCGCGAGCGTGTTCGGCGAGATGCTGACCTTCAAGCGGCTGCTCTCCCAGACCAGGAACGCCAAGCAGCGCCAGGCGCTGCTCGCGGGCAAGGTCGAGGACATGATCAACACCGTGGTGCGGCAGATCGCGTTCTATTCATTCGAGCGCGCGGTTCACACCGAGCGCAAGAACGGTGAGCTCACCGCCGAGCGGATCGGCCAGCTCTGGCTCAGCGTGCAGGGCGAGAGCCTCGGGCCTGCGATCGAGATCAAGCCGGGCTACGAGACGTTCTGGATGTACATCCCGCATTTCATCCACTCGCCGTTCTACGTCTACGCCTACGCGTTCGGCGACTGCCTGGTGAACTCGCTCTATGCGGTCTACGAGCATGCGTCCGAGGGTTTCGCCGAGCGCTATCTCGACATGCTCGCCGCCGGCGGCACCAAGCATTACTCCGAACTGCTGCGGCCGTTCGGCCTCGACGCCAAGGACCCGAAATTCTGGGACGGCGGCCTGTCCGTGATCGCCGGCATGATCGACGAGCTGGAGGCGATGGGCTGAGGCCCATCAGCCTTCCGGCCCGTCCGGATCAGATTCGTTCGGCGCTTTTTGCGCCTCGCGGCATGACCATCCCATGACACCTGCGTTCGGCAGATCGATCCTGCCCGAGCGGCGGCCGCAAGGCCGGCACTTAAGGGGTGAATCGGGGACGATTTGCGCTCCAAATCACCCGATAGGGAGCGCGCCGTTGCCCTGCCAATCCGTTTGCGGTAATGGCTCGCAGAACGCGAATTTCTGACTGGGGACAGCAATGGCAGACCATAGCGAAGTGGCCTATACGACCGCCGACGGCAATGACTACGTGGCACATGAGCAGACCTATGAAGGGTTTCTCATGCTGGTCAAATGGGGCACGATCAGCGTCGCCATCCTCCTCGCTCTGATGGCCTATTTCCTGGTCTGATCCTTACGGTCGGCTAGCGGCATCGCCGTCCCGCGGCGGTGCCGGCATTCCTGTTCAACCCGGCTGTAAAAACCGGGGTATCCAATCTGGCGAAAATAACGCTAGTTTTAAGACGCGTGCGCCGCTCGCGCCGCCGGAGGGCCCATGAAGATCGCCGTTGCCAAGGAAATCGATCCGTCCGAGCCGCGGGTTGCGGTTTCGCCGGACACCATCAAGAAGTTCAAGGCGCTCGGTGCCGAGGTCGCGGTCGAGCCGGGCGCGGGTGTCAAGTCGGGCCTGCCTGATTCGGAGCTCACCGCGGCGGGCGCCACCGTCAGCGCCGATGCGCTCAAGGATGCCGACATCATCATCAAAGTGAAGCGGCCCGAGGCCTCCGAACTCTCCAAATACAAGCGCGGTGCGCTGGTCATCGCGATCATGGACCCCTACGGCAACGAGGCCGCGCTGAAGACGATGGCCGATGCCGGCGTGTCGGCGTTTGCGATGGAATTGATGCCGCGCATCACCCGCGCCCAGGTGATGGACGTGCTGTCGTCGCAGGCCAATCTGGCCGGCTACCGCGCCGTGATCGAGGGCGCCGAAGCGTTCGGCCGCGCCTTCCCGATGATGATGACCGCCGCCGGCACCGTTCCGGCGGCCAAGGTGTTCGTGATGGGCGTCGGCGTCGCCGGCCTGCAGGCGATCGCGACCGCGCGGCGGCTGGGTGCCGTCGTCACCGCGACCGACGTGCGGCCCGCCACCAAGGAGCAGGTGGAATCCCTCGGTGCGAAATTCCTCGCGGTCGAGGACGAGGAGTTCAAGAACGCGCAGACCGCCGGCGGCTACGCCAAGGAGATGTCCAAGGAGTACCAGGCCAAGCAGGCCGCGCTGACCGCCGAGCACATCAAGAAGCAGGACATCGTGATCACGACCGCGCTGATTCCGGGCCGTCCGGCGCCGAAACTCGTCTCCGGCGAGATGGTGAAGTCGATGAAGCCCGGCTCGGTGCTGGTCGATCTCGCCGTCGAGCGCGGCGGCAATGTCGAGGGCGCCAGGCCCGGCGAGGTCGTCGAGACCGACGGCGTCAAGATCGTCGGCTACACCAATGTCGCCGGCCGCGTCGCCGCTTCGGCCTCCAGCCTCTATGCGCGCAACCTGTTCTCGTTCATCGAGACGATGGTCGACAAGGCCAACAAGGCACTCGCGGTCAATTGGGACGACGAACTGGTGAAGGCCACCGCGCTGACCAAGGACGGCGCCGTCATCCATCCCAACTTCCAGCCGAAGTAAGGAGAGAAGCCATGGAGCATCTCGCGCAGGCCGTTGATCCCTTCGTGTTCCGGCTGTCGATTTTCGTCCTCGCCGTGTTCGTCGGCTATTTCGTGGTGTGGTCGGTGACCCCCGCGCTGCACACGCCGCTGATGAGCGTGACCAACGCGATCTCCTCGGTGATCGTGGTCGGTGCGCTGCTCGCGGTCGGCGTCGGCATGGTGTCGAGCGGCTCGGGCTGGGCCCGCGGCTTCGGCTTCGTCGCGCTGATCTTCGCCTGCGTGAACATCTTCGGCGGCTTCCTGGTCACCCAGCGCATGCTGGCGATGTACAAGAAGAAAGCCAAGTAACGGCAACCACCTCGGGGTGAGTTAAGAATTTGGGGGGACCTGAGATGAGCGCCAATCTCTCTGCACTGTTGTACCTCGTGGCGGGGGTGCTGTTCATCCTGTCGCTGCGCGGCCTGTCGAGCCCGGCGTCGTCGCGCCAGGGCAACATGTTCGGCATGATCGGCATGGCGATCGCGGTCGCCACCACGCTGGCGAGCCATCCGCCGGCCGACGGCGTGGCCTGGCTGCTGGTGATTGTCGCGGTCGCGATCGGCGGCGGCATCGGCGCCGTGATCGCACGCCGGGTGCCGATGACCTCGATGCCCGAGCTGGTCGCCGCGTTCCACTCGCTGGTCGGCATGGCCGCGGTGCTGGTCGCCGCCGGCGCGTTCTACGCGCCCGAGGCCTTCGATATCGGTACGCCCGGCAACATCCATCCGCAGAGCCTGGTCGAGATGTCGCTCGGCGTCGCGATCGGCGCGCTGACCTTCACCGGCTCGGTGATCGCGTTCCTGAAGCTGTCGGCGCGGATGAGCGGCGCGCCGATCATCCTGCCGTTCCGCCACGTCATCAACATCGTGCTGGCGCTGGCGCTGGTGTTCTTCATCGTCGGCCTCGTGCTTTCGGGCAGCGCGTTCGACTTCTGGATGATCACGATCCTGGCGCTGGCGCTCGGCGTCTTGATGATCATCCCGATCGGCGGCGCCGACATGCCGGTCGTGATCTCGATGCTGAACTCCTATTCCGGCTGGGCCGCGGCCGGCATCGGCTTCACGCTCGGCAATTCGGCGCTGATCATCACCGGCGCGCTGGTCGGCTCGTCGGGCGCGATCCTGTCCTACATCATGTGCCACGCGATGAACCGCTCGTTCATTTCGGTGATCCTCGGCGGCTTCGGCGGTGAGACCGCGGCGGCCGGCGGCGGCTCGGGCGAGCAGAAGCCCGCCAAGCTCGGCTCGGCTGACGATGCCGCCTTCATCATGAAGAACGCCTCCAAGGTCATCATCGTACCGGGCTACGGCATGGCGGTGGCGCAGGCCCAGCACGCGCTGCGCGAGATGGCCGACCTCCTGAAGAAGGAAGGCGTCGAGGTGAAATACGCCATCCACCCGGTGGCGGGCCGCATGCCCGGCCACATGAACGTGCTGCTCGCCGAAGCCAACGTGCCCTATGACGAGGTGTTCGAGCTCGAGGACATCAACTCGGAGTTCGCCCAGGCCGACATCGCCTTCGTGATCGGCGCCAACGACGTCACCAACCCGGCGGCGGAGGAGGACAAGACCTCGCCGATCTACGGCATGCCGGTGCTGCAGGTCTGGAAGGCCGGCACCGTGATGTTCATCAAGCGCTCGCTGGCGTCAGGCTATGCCGGCATCGACAATCCGCTGTTCTACCGCGACAACACCATGATGCTGCTCGGCGACGCCAAGAAGGTCACCGAGAACATCGTCAAGGCGATGTAGGCGGGCGGCGAGTGGCACTGAACCGGGAGTGGCATCGAGACCATCGCATGCCGCCCCGGGCGACGCGCGAGCAGCGCATCAGGTGGCATGTGGCGCATGCGAATGTTTGCGCGTGCCGGCCCGTTCCGGACAGCGTCAGGCTCGAGGTCGAAAAGCTGCTCGTTTCCAGGCGCAGGCCTGTCTCGCCGACCACCAAGAATCAGGGGCGGGACGAAAAACCGCGAAAACAACCCCATGCAAAGTAGCGATGGGGGCTCGCATCATCCGACACACCAAATCTAGAGCGGCAGGCGGGATTTGCGCGTGGTGCTGACGATCATGAAATGGCTGCTGATCGTCGCCGCGGTCGTCTATCTCGGGGGCCTTGCGGTGCTGTACGTCAAGCAGCGCGAGATGCTGTTTCCGATTCCGCCGGTGGGACGGACGGCGCCCGCGGCCGCCGGCCTTCCCGAGGCCGAAGAGCATGTCCTGACCACGGATGACGGCGAGAAGGTCATCGTCTGGCACGTGGCGGCGAAGCCCGGCCGGCCCGTCGTGCTCTTCTTTCCTGGCAATGGCGATTTCCTTGCCGGGCGGGTCGCGCGCTTCAAGGCGATCACCGCCGACGGCACCGGGCTGGTGGCGCTGTCCTATCGCGGCTATGCCGGCTCGAGCGGATCTCCGAGCGAGCAGGGCCTGCTGCGTGACGCTGCGGCAGCCTACGCGTTCACCACTGCGCGCTACCGTCCCGCTGAGATCGTGGCCTGGGGATTCTCGCTCGGCACCGGCGTTGCGGTCGCGCTTGCCGCCGAGCATCCGGTCGGCCGGCTGATCCTGGAAGCGCCCTACACGTCGACGGCCGACGTCGCCGGCGCGATTTTCTGGTTTGTGCCGGTCAGCCTGCTGATGCGGGATCAATTCCATTCAGACCAGCGAATCACTGGGGTCACGGTGCCGCTCCTGATCATGCATGGCACCGACGACCCGGCGATCCCGATCCGTTTCGGCGAGCGCCTGTTCGGCCTCGCTCACGAGCCCAAGCAGTTCGTGCGGCTGCCCGGCGGCGGGCACGACAATCTCGACGAATTCGGTGCGATGGGGACGGTGAGGCCGTTCATCGACGCCGCAAGAGGCTGACGGCGGCGCTTGTCTATCGCATAATCGCGGCAGTCGAATTGAGAGGTCTGACGATATGAGCGCACACGGACCGATGCCACGGTCGGCCTGGCTGTATCCCGTTCTGGCGGTGCTGTTGTTTGCCGCGGTCTCGGCCACCGGCTACAGTTTCGCGCCGTCGGCGGCCGGCTGGGTGTTCGCGGCCGTGCTGCTGGTGATCCTGTTCGGCACCGTGTTCGCGGCCGTGCATCACGCCGAGATGATCGCCGAGCGGATCGGCGAGCCGTTCGGCACGCTGCTCCTGACGCTGGCCGTGACCATCATCGAGGTGGCGCTGATCTCGACCATCATGCTCGGCGATACGCCGGCCCCGACGCTGGCGCGCGACACCGTGTTTGCGGTGGTGATGATCGTCTGCAACGGCCTGGTCGGGCTCTGCATCTTCATCGGCGGCATCCGCTACCGCGAGCAGGATTTCCAGATCACCGGCGCGAATCTTTACCTCAGCGTGCTGTTCGTGCTCGCGACCATCACGCTGGACATGCCGAATTTCACGCTGACCGCGCCCGGCCCGATCTATTCCACGGCCCAGCTCGCCGTGATCAGCGTCGTGACCCTGCTGCTCTATGCGGTGTTCCTCTACACCCAGACCATCCGCCACCGCGATTACTTCGTCAGCGGCGCCAACGAGGCGGCGGCGCATGGCGAGGTGATGTCGGACCGTGAGACCGCGATCAGCGTCGTCCTGCTGCTGGTGTCGCTGCTGGCGGTGGTGCTGCTGGCCAAGAAATTCTCGCTGGTGGTCGATGTCGTCACCGTCAAGATCGGTGCGCCGCCGGCCTTTGCCGGCCTGGTGGTGGCGGCCCTGATCCTGCTGCCGGAGAGCGTCGCCGCCGTGGCGGCGGCGCGCAAGAACGACCTGCAGAAGAGCATCAACCTCGCGCTCGGCTCCTCGATCGCGACGATCGGGCTCACGGTTCCCGCGGTGGCCCTCGCCGCCTATGTGCTCGACAAGCAGCTGGTGCTCGGGCTCAGCAACCAGCATATGCTGATCCTGCTGCTGACCTTCATGGTCAGCATGCTGACCTTCGGAACCGGCCGCACCAACATCCTGTTCGGGCTCGTTCACATGGTGGTGTTCGCGGTGTTCGTGTTCATGGTTTTCGTGCCGTAGGGCATGATTCGCTCAAGCAAGAAACTCGGAGAAAATGACGATGCTCAGCGCCAAATCGGAGGTGCAGGTGGATACGGCGGAGGTTCGCGTCACCGAATGGCGGCTCGCGCCGGGCAGCGCCACCGGCCACCACACCCATGAGATGGACTACGTCATCGTACCGATCACGGCCGGGGAGATGACCATCGTGGCGCCGAATGGCGAGCGCTCGAAGGCGCAGCTTGGGGCCGGCAAGTCCTACTTCCGCAAGGCCGGGGTTCAGCACGACGTGCTGAACGAGACGGCCAGCGAGATCGTGTTCCTGGAGGTTGAACTCAAGCCCTGACGCCGTGCTTAACCCTGCGCGCGCCGAATGGCAGGTCCGAGCCGGCGCGGCTGTGGAAATTCATAACCCGTTAACGGCTGCACGATGAATTGAGAGGTGGATGCGGCCTACGCAGGGGGCGCCTCCGCTGAAACCAAAGTGACACCAAAGGTGACGTCGGAACGGGGGTTTGCCACCGATCCGTCGCAGTTGATCCCTGAATGTGCCTCAAAGTTCCAGCATGAAATAACGGGGTGGGGAGTGGCAGGTCATGCTGAGTTACCTGAAGAAATTCGTGATGGACATCTTACCCTCGGTGGCAGCGACCATCATCGGGGCGTACATCGTCAATCACTACATCGTGTCCAAGCCGGAGGCGCCCGCCGCCGCAGCCGTGACCACGGCCGTCGATCCGAAAGCCGCCGCCAAGCCCGCCACCGTGGTCAGCAGCCTTCCCGAAGCCGGTGTGAAGGCCAAGGGCATGTCCGAGCGCACGCTGATCGAGCGGTCGGCGTCCGAGAAGGCGACCGTCACCGAGAAATCCGCCGACCAGAAGCCTGACGCGCCGGCTGATACCGCCAGCATTCCCGCCGACGCCCGTCATCATCCGGCTGCGCCGAAGGCGGTCGCAAAGGTGACGCCCGCCGCGCCGCAGCCGGCCGCGCCTGCTACCACGGCTGCACCGGTCGAGGCCGCCGCCACGCCGGAGGAAAACCGCGACGCCAACGATCTGGCGCGCGCTGCCATCGAGCGGCTGCGCAAGGAACGCCCGCAGGAAGCGGCGCGCTCCCAGGACGCCGCGCGCTCCCAGGATGCGCCGCGCACCGATCTTGCCCGTCTGCCTGACGCGCAGCGCCCCACTGCTTCGTCGGCGATCCGGCCGTTGCCGCCGCCGATCATGGTGTCGAACCCGTCCAGCGACAATGCCGATCAATCCTCGCAGCCGCGTCCGCCCTACGCCGCCAGCGCGCAGGATTCGAACCGGCTGACCCCGCCGGCCGACATTCCGGTCCCGGTGATCCAGGCGCCGCTCGACCTGCGGGCCGACGCGACGATGGCTGCGCCGAAGAATGAGCACAGCTCGGTGACCGACGACATGTTCTCCGGCATGAGGTCGATGTTCCACGCCGTCCTGCCGAAGTAAGCGTCCTGCCGAAAGCAGCCTGAGACTAAAGCGAGTTTGATTGAATCGGCTTTGCGCGGTCTTGGTTCACCTCTCCCCGCCGGGGAGAGGTCGGATTGCGCCTGGTGATGCGAAGCATCGTCCAGTGCAATCCGGGTGAGGGCTCTTGCTCTCTCGATCGACCGTCACCCCTCACCCGATTTGCTGCGCAAATCGACCTCTCCCAAGGGAGAGGTGAACTTTCGACGCCGTTACAGCTCAACCGAATCTCATCAGGCCTTATCCGCCCGTGCGCACCAGCCCGCTGCGCGCGTTGCCGTCGCCGGGCCGTAGCGCCAGCGCGCGGTTGTAGGACGCTGCCGCCTTGGCCTTGTCGCCGAGCCGCTCATAGGCTTGGCCGCGGGCGCTCCACGCCGCAACATTGTTGGGATCGGCCTGCACCGCCTCATCGAGGTCGGTGGCGGCCTGCTTGGCCTTGTCGAGCGCAAGGTAACTGGTGGCGCGGCCGACCAGGGGTTCGGCCCTCTGCGGCGACAGCCCGCTGGCCGCCGTGAAATCGTCGATCGCCTGCTGATGCTGTCCGCGGCCCTGGTAGATCAGGCCACGGCCGTACAGCGCCTGGATGTTGTAGGGGTCGGCGGTCAGCGCTTGCTCGAACTCCGCCTGCGCCTCGTCGATCTTGCCGGAACGCGCCAGCACCTGGCCGCGCGTGACGTGATCCCTGGCGCTGCTGATGTCCTGTGGCGTGATGGTGTCGGCAGCCGGCTTGCCGGCGGCGGCAGCAGCCGGTTTCGGCTTGTCGTCCAAGCCCCATGAGCCGAGGTCGAAAGAGCAGCCCCCGAGCGGCAGGCCGAGAACCATTGCGATGATGATGGATTGCGCCGCGCGACTGCGGTCGAATGGTGCGGGAAAGCCAGTGCGGGGTGCCCGAGCATCCGTCATGCAAAATGCTCTTGCCGGTAATCTTGCATGGGTGCCCCGGAACGCGGCTTTGCATCAAAACGACAACGCGGGCCCATGGCCCGCGCTGTTAGACTTCCAGATCGGCAAAACGGTTCAGCGGGGGCCGCGGCCAGCGCCAGCGCCACCGGGACGGCCGCCGCGGTCGCCACCGGGACCAGCGCCGAACACCGGCTTCGGCTTCATTGGCAGCAGGCCTTCGCGCTGCAGCTTCTTGCGCGCCAGCTTGCGAGCGCGGCGCACGGCTTCGGCCTTTTCGCGGGCCTTCTTCTCAGAGGGCTTTTCGTAGTGACCGCGGAGCTTCATCTCGCGGAAAATGCCCTCGCGCTGCATCTTCTTCTTCAGCGCCTTCAGGGCTTGGTCGACATTGTTATCGCGGACGAGAACCTGCACGCGGCATCCTCTTTTGAATTGATCGGTTCGGAATTCTGGCGGGGTAAAGGGGCGGCAAAAGGCCTGCTTCTTAACCCTAGGCGCGCGCATGTATCAGACAAACGCGCAGATGTCCACCGGTCGAGTGACTTTCGGGCCTAGTAAAGCCACGAAATGGGGCGAAAATGCCTTTGTGCGGCCCTGATTTGGGTGGTTTGGCGCCAGGATCGAGGCCGTTCCCGGAGTTTTGGATAACCCGGACATTGGAAATAGGGGAGATGCCACATGGATATGAAGAAATACGCGGCCGAGCTGATCGGTACGTTCTGGCTCACATTCGCTGGCTGCGGCAGCGCTGTCATTGCGGCCGGCTTTCCGCAGGTCGGGATCGGCCTGGTCGGCGTGTCATTGGCCTTCGGGTTGAGCGTGGTGACCATGGCGTACGCGATCGGCCACATCTCCGGTTGCCACCTCAATCCGGCGGTGACGGTCGGGCTCGCCGCAGGCGGGCGTTTCCCCGGCGGCCAGGTGCTGCCCTACATCATCGCGCAGGTCATCGGCGCGATCGTCGCGGCCTGGCTGCTCTATGTGATCGCCAGCGGTGCGCCCGGCTTCGATGTCAGCAAGGGCTTCGCCTCCAACGGCTATGACGCGCATTCACCCGGCCAGTACAGCATGGTGGTCTGCTTCATCATGGAGGTCGTGATGACCATGATGTTCCTGTTCATCATCATGGGATCGACCCACGGCAAGGCGCCTGCCGGCTTCGCGCCGCTCGCCATCGGCCTCGCGCTGGTGATGATCCATCTCGTCAGCATTCCCGTCACCAACACCTCGGTGAACCCGGCGCGCAGCACCGGTCCGGCATTGTTCGTCGGCGGCTGGGCGCTGGGGCAGCTCTGGCTGTTCTGGGTCGCGCCTTTGATCGGCGGTGCGCTCGGCGGCGTGATCTATCGCTGGCTCAGCGACGAGCCGACCGGCGTCGTCGCCGGCGTCAAGACTGCGTGATGTGATTGGCGAATGGGATCGTGAGCCTCACGATCCCATTTTCGTGCAGAGCGTGATGCGATTAGGTTGGTGTAGAGCGGCAGCCGAGTCCACCTCTCCCTTGGGAGAGGTCGGCGCGTAGCGCCGGGTGAGGGATTACGGTCTCTCGTTAGAGCTGCGGCCCCTCACCCGATTTGCTGCGCAAATCGACCTCTCCCCGTCGGGGAGAGGTGAACCGCAGCCGTGGTCAAACCAGTTCAACTTAAATGATGCGAACGTGGGATTCGGGACACCAGCAGGTCTCAATCGGCTATGACTTGCGCGGCGGCGTCACTTCGGTGACGTGGCCCATCTTGCGTCCCGGGCGCGGCGTGCCTTTGCCGTACAGATGCACGGTCGCGCCGGGAACGGTGAGCCACTGCTCGTAGCTCAGAATGTCGTCGCCGATCAGGTTGGTCATGGTGACCTCCCCATGGCGCACCGGCTTGCCGAGCGGCCAGCCCGCGATCGCGCGGATGTGCTGCTCGAATTGTGAAATCGAGGCGCCGTCGAGCGTCCAGTGGCCGGAATTGTGCACGCGCGGCGCGATCTCGTTGACCAGCACCGTCGCTTTGCTGCCATTGCCGGGCACCACGAACAATTCCACCGCAAGCACGCCGACATAGTCGAGTGCGGATGCGATCTTTTCGGCGATCGCGCGCGCCTGCGCGGCAAGCTCCTCGGGGATCGCGGCCGGCACCCGTGAAAATTTCAGAATGTGATCGCGATGCTCGTTCTCGGTGACGTCGAAGCACTCGACCTCGCCGGACGCGGAGCGGGCCGCGATCACCGAGATCTCGCGCTCGAACGGCACGAAGGCTTCGAGAATGGCCGACTTGGTGCCGAGGTCGTCCCAGACCTGTTCGATGTCGTCGCCGGCGCGGATGATGGCCTGGCCCTTGCCATCATAGCCGAAGCGGCGGGTCTTGATCACGGCCGGCAGGCCGATCCGCTCGATCGCGGCGCGCAGCGTGGCGACAGAGGAGACGTCGGCATAATCGGCGGTGCCAATGCCGAGCTTGCTGACGAAATCCTTCTCGATAAGGCGGTCCTGCGTGGTCTCGAGGATCTTGTATGCCGGCAGCACCGGGCGGCGCGCGGCAAGCACCATTGCGGTCGCGGCCGGCACGTTCTCGAATTCATAGGTGACGACGTCGACGTCGTTGGCGAACAGCTCGAGCGCCTCGACGTCGGCATATTCCGCGCAGGTGGCGTGCTGCACCACGTCGAAGGCCGGCGAGTCCGGATCCGGCGAGAACACCTGGCAGCGCAGCCCGAGGCGCGCTGCGGCCATCGCCAGCATGCGGCCCAATTGTCCGCCGCCGAGGATTCCGATGGTGTCGCCCGGCTTCAGCTTCACAGGGTTCGAAGCCGTCACGCCGAGGCCTCCGGGTGTTCCTTGACCGCATCGGTCTGCGCCTTGCGCCATACTGCAAGGCGGGCCGCGAGTGCAGGATCATTGAGCGCGAGCACGCTCGCCGCGAGCAGCGCGGCATTGATCGCACCCGCCTTGCCGATTGCCAGCGTCCCGACCGGGATGCCGGCCGGCATCTGCACGATCGAGTACAGCGAATCGACGCCGGACAGCGCTTTCGACTCCACGGGAACCCCGAACACCGGAAGCTCCGTCAGCGCGGCCGTCATGCCCGGCAGGTGGGCGGCGCCGCCGGCGCCGGCAATGATCACCTTGTGACCGGCCGCCTTGGCGCCCTTGGCAAAGGCAAAGAGCCGATCCGGGGTGCGGTGCGCCGAAACGATGCGCGTTTCGCAGGCAACACCCAGCGCGGCCAGGGTCTCGGCGGCATGGCGCATGGTTTCCCAGTCGGACTGGCTTCCCATGATGATGGCGATCGGAGCGGTCATCTCTTCAATTCTGTGCAGGAATCCAAAAGCATAGGCCGATTATAGGGACGGCCCGGTTCTCATCCAAGGCGTGGCAAGGGAGTCAGAATGGACTATCCTGTCTTGGTGAATCCCGGCAAGCCTTCATAAGCAGGCCTCAACAAGGATGCGCATGAAGAAAAAGACCACGGCGGCCGCCTCAGGGGCCGCAAAGCGACGAAAAAGCGCGCCCGCCGCGCGCAACCCGGGGCCGGGCAGAACTGGAACCAAGGCGACTGGAACCAAGGCGGCTGGAACCGAAGCCTCCACGCGAGGCGCGGTGGCCTCCAGCGATAAATCCACCATCCGCAGGTTGCGGACGCAGCTGGCGCGGGCCCAGGCCCGGATCGAGGAGCTGCAGACCTCGGCCGAGACCGACTTCCTGCTCGACATCTTCAATCGTCGCGGCTTCGAGCGCGAGCTCGCCCGGTCGCTCTCCTTCATCAAGCGCTATCAGGCGTCCGGCGCGCTGATCGTGCTCGACGTCGACCGCCTCAAGCCGATCAACGATGCCTTCGGGCACGCGGCCGGCGACGAGGTGCTGAAGACGATCGTTGCCGCGATATCGGACCAGATACGTGCCTCCGACGTGATCGGCCGCCTCGGCGGCGACGAGTTCGCGGTGCTGCTGTGGAATCTCAGTGAGACTGACGCGCGTGCCAAGGCGGCTGCGCTGGAAGACGCGATCGATCGCCTGAGCTTCGTGTTCCGTGGCAGCCGCGTCTCCGCGGGCGCCTCCGCAGGCGTTGCGATCATCACCGCGCATTCCGATGTCGACCGCGTTCTCGATGAGGCCGACCGTGCGATGTATGTCCGCAAGGCGCAGCGGCGCCATGAGTCCTAAGAGAATCCCAGAGCAGGATGAGTTTTGGTTGAATCGGCCTGGCGCGGTCTCGGTTCACCTCGACCTCTCCCAAGGGAGAGGTGAACTCTCGAGGCCGTCATCCCCAGCGGTTACAGCGCGCTGAGATCTTCAGGCACGTTGCCGTAGGCGCGCAGCAGCTTGGCATCGCCGAATTCGCCGATCGCGGGATCGCCGGTGCGGCTGAACGCGACGGCGCCGATGCTGCCGGGCATCCGCGACATCGTTTCCGCCCGGCGCATGGCGATCGCCGAACTCTGGCATTCCTCGCCGCTGCCGGCGACCGGCGTGCCGTCCTCGTCCTGCATGAAGGGCAGTGCCACGTAATAGGTCACGTCAGCCATTGCCGTACTCCCGGAGATCAGGCGGCGTCGCTTGCCGCGTCGCTCGCCAACTGGGTTCGCGCCGGCACGCAGCCGGCCGTGATCGCGGCCTGCAATTCCTCGAGCTCGGCTTCCAGATATTCGTTGGCCATGATCAGCGCCTTGATGGTGCTGCGCAGGTTGCCGTCGCACATCGCGATCGCCTGGTCGCAGGCCTTCTCGTAGTGGGTGTGCTCGGGCAGGGAAGGCGGTGCGGACATGGCGAAACTCCCTCTGATGGCTGGCTGGAGGCTGCGTCAGTATGTTCTTATTTTGTTCTTTTGGAGTCAAGCGCCGAAAACCGCGCCCGCGTCCGTTGCCGCGAACGTGAAGCCGGCCGGGTGCTGTGGATGACGGGGAAAACCCCCGACCGACCTGAACCGGCGGGCCGCCGAACCCGGCTGGCGCGCCTCAGGCGATGATGTCGGGCGTGATCTGGTCTTCGATGAAGGCGATGCGGTCGCGCAATTGCAGCTTCCGCTTCTTCAAGCGCTGCAGCATCAGGAGATCCGGCGCTGGCGACTGATGCAGCGCGTCGATCGCGGCATCGAGGTCGCGGTGCTCTTGTTGCAGACGCGCAAGCTCGGAGAGGAGTTCGCGCTCATCCTGATCGTTCATGGTTGCGTATTGACTGGTAAGCACGACGAGGTTGTTGCGGCCGAAGCAGCCGCTCGCCGGAATATCCTCCCTGCGGGCGCGCTGCGCAAGCCGGACCGGTTCCATAGTCACGATTGGTTACAGATAAACCGAAATGCGTGCGTGCGGCATTTCGCGTCCCCCATCGACAGCGCCGCCCACTTGTGTACACTCAGGAGTCCGGATCGAACCTGAGGTTTAACGCACCGAGGAGTGTTCGCAATGGCAATACAGGCCCATCTCGTTGAGCTGGAGCGTAAGCACAAAATACTCGAGAACGAACTGCACGAAGCGCTCGTTCACCCCTCCGTAGACGACCTGCACATTTGCGAGCTGAAGCGCCGCAAGCTCATGGTCAAGGACCAGATCGAACGGTTGAGACTCTCCACCGACGACACGGTCCACTAAGTCACCGTCCCCGCAAACTAGCGAATAATCTGGCCTTTCACCGAGGGATGAGCGCGGAAGCGCGTCTCCCTCGGGAGGGTTTGCTGCATTTGCTCAGAGCCCTGCCAGCTCGCCGACGTGGTCGGCGACCGCGAGCGACGACGTCAGCCCGGGCGATTCAATCCCAAACAGGTTGATCAGGCCGGCGACGCCGTGATCGGTCGGCCCCTGGATCAGGAAATCCTGGGTCGCCACCGCCGGCGGCACGATCTTGGGCCGGATTCCCGAATAGCTCGGCATCAGCGCGCCATCCGGCAGGGTCGGCCAGTATTTTCGGATCGCCGGATAGAACCGCTCGGCGCGAGCCGGGTCGACCGCATAATCGATGCGATCGATCCACTCGACGTCGGGGCCGAACCGTGCCTGTCCGGCCATGTCGAGCGTCAGGTGCACGCCGAGCCCGCCGGGCTCCGGCACCGGATAGATCAGGTGCGAGAACGGCGCCCTGGCGCTGCAACTGAAATAATTGCCCTTGGCCAGATAAGCCGTTGGAATCAAATCGATCGGCATGCCCTCGACATTGCGCGCGATCGCCGTCGCGCCGAGGCCGGCGGCATTGACCAGGAGATCGCAGGCGAGCGTCATCGGCGCTGCGCCGCCGGCTTCGACCTCGAACCCGTTGGCCGTCGCCCGCGCGTGCAGCAGCGGGGTATGGAAGGCGAACGCCGCCCCGGCCGCCTCGGCGTCGCCGCGCAGCGCCAGCATGTAAGCATGGCTGTCGATAATCCCGGTCGAGGGCGACAGCAGCGCCGCGTCGCAATTCAGCGCCGGCTCCAGCTCACGCGCCGCCGCGCCGGACAACAGCTGCATGTCGTCGACCCCGTTGGCCGCGGCATGAGCCCGGATCGATTGCAATTTCTCGGTCTCCGCCGCTGTTGTGGCGACGATCAGCTTGCCGCAATTCTTGTGCGGGATGCCGTGCTCGGCGCAGTAGCGGTACAGCGCCCGCTTGCCGCTGACGCACATCCGCGCCATCAGGCTGCCGGCCTTGTAGTAGATGCCGGCGTGGATCACCTCGCTGTTGCGCGACGAGGTCACCGTGCCGATCGCTTCGGCCTCCTCGATCACAATCACTTCGCGGCCGGCCTGTGCCAGCCGGCGCGCCACCGCGAGGCCGATCACCCCCGCACCGACGATCACGCAATCAACCCTGTCCATCTTGTCCTTCAGGTCCGAATATTTCCGCGCAGCCATGCCCTGGCCGTTGCCGCCAACATCGTTCTGCCGATCCGATCGCATTCGGCAAGTGTTTGCGCCATCTCAATTAGTTGGGGAGCCATGCCCTGTTAGTGGAGCATTAATCATGTCAGGGCAATTGCCGTATATTAAGCGGCATTTCCCGGTTGCAGCCCTACGCGTTTACCCGATCCAAACCGCCGGAACCGGACACTCGCCCCGGAAATCCGCGGGTGATCGATGGCTGGCAGGAAGTGGCAGGCGGGCGGGAAGAATTGGATTCCGGCAAGGGCCGTCCTTTGCCTGGTCGCCGCCGTCGTGCCGTTCGGTGCAGCCCGGGCCGCCTCCGCCGCCTTTGCGCCCTCGACCTATCTCGGTGACCTCGATCCCGGCGTGGTCTGGGAGCTCCTGATCGGCAGCGTGGTGGTTGCCTCGTTCCTCGGTGCGATCGGGCTCTGGGTGCTCTCCGCCCTGCGCAAGGCCAAGCGCGCGCAATTGCGGCGCAACGCCTTTGTCTCGTCGGCCCTCAACCATCTGAACCAGGGCGTGGTGATGACCGATGCGCGAGAGCGGATCGTGTTCTGCAACGACCGCTATCTCGATATCTACGGCCTGTCGCGGGCCGACATCCGGCGCCACATGACCGGCACCGAACTGCTGGAGCTGCGCCGCGACCGCGGCGTGCTCGACGTCAGCGCCGAGGATTTCTTTGCGCGGGCCGCGACGCCCGAGGGGATGGTCACCGAGCTGCCCGGCGGCCGATCGGTGCTGGTGCGATATTTTCCGCTGCCGAACGGCGGCTCGGTCGCGACCCATCTCGACTGCACCGACCAGCGCAAGCTGTCGCGCAAGCTCGCCTCGACCACCCAGTTCCTCGAATCCGTGCTCGACAACGTGCCGGTCTGCGTCGCGGCCAAGAACATCGAGGACGGCCGCTACATCTTCGCCAACCGCGCGTTCGAGCGCTTCTCGCGCTTCTCGCGCGATCACATCGTGGGCAAGCGCGCCGACGAGATCTTCCGCCCCGAGACCGCCGTCAGCATCGACACGGCCGACCGCGCGGCGCTGAACGCACCGGAAGGCTATCATCGCAGCGAGTTCTCCGTCGAACGCGGTGCGGAGAAGCGCATCCTGGCGTCGAACCGGGTGATCGCCCGCAACGAAGCCGGCGAGCCGGAGTTCTTGATCGCGCTGTTCGAGGACGTCACCGACCGCCGCTCGCTGTCGCGCGAGCTCGAGAACAACAAGAAATTCCTCGAGCTCGTGGTCGACAACATCCCGGTCTCGCTGATCGTGCAGCGGGTCAGCGACGGCCGCTACCTCTTGGCCAACCGCAGCGCCGAAACGATCCTCAACCGCCGCCGCGAGGATGCCGCGGGCCTCACCGCGTCCGACATCTTCAACGCGCGCGAAGCCAAGCTGATCGTCGCCCGTGACGAGGCCGCGATCAGGAAGCGCAGCATGATCGCCGAGGAGCACCCGATCTCGACCAAGGACGGCCTGCGGCTGTTCCTGACCCGCCGCATGACCGTGCTCGATGATAGCGGCGAGCCGCAATATCTGATCAAGACCCACGAGGACGTCACCGACCGGCGCCAGACCGAGTCGCGGATGGCGCACATGGCCTATCATGACGGCCTGACCGATCTGCCGAACCGCTCAGCCTTCCTGCAGGCGCTGACCCAGATGATCGAGGCCTGCGACGGCACCGACGAGGAGTTCGCCGTGCTCTGCGTCGATCTCGACGGGCTGAAGGAGATCAACGACGTCTACGGCCATGCGATGGGCGACAAGGTGCTGATCGAGGTCGCGCAGCGTTTGCAGGCCGTGGCACGCGGCGGCGTGGTCGCGCGGCTGTCCGGCGACGAATTCGGCCTCATCATCGACGGCCGGCAGCCGGTCGCCGGCATCGCGCTGGCCGAGCAGGCCGGCGAGGCGCTCGGGCAGGATTTCCTGATCGACGGCAAATCGGTGCGCACCGGGCTCACCACCGGCATCGCTGTGTTCCCGCACAATGGATCCGACGCCGCCTCGCTGCTGGCCAATTCGGGCGCGGCGCTGTTCCGCGCCAAGGCGAAGTCGCGCGGCACGATCTCGATCTTCGAGCCCGAGATGGACCAGCAGATCCGCGATCGCCGGGTGCTGCATCAGGAATTGTCGGTCGCGATCAAGAACGGCGAGTTGTCGCTCTACTACCAGCCGCAGGCGGTCGCTGGCGCGAGCGTTGCGGGCAGCCAGATCATCGGTTTCGAGGCGCTGGCGCGCTGGCACCATCCGGTGCGCGGCTTCGTGCCGCCCAGTGACTTCATCCCGCTCGCGGAGGAGAGCGGCCTGATCGTCGAGATGGGCGAATGGATCCTTCGCGAAGCCTGCCGCGAGGCGGCCTCCTGGACGGTTCCGATGCAGGTCGCGGTGAACCTGTCGCCGGCGCAATTCACCCATGGCGACCTCGTCGGCTTGGTCCATTCGATCCTGCTCGAGACCGGGCTGACGCCCGATCGCCTCGAGCTCGAAATCACCGAGGGTGTGCTGATCGAGGATTTCGACCGCGGCCTGTCGCTGCTGCGCCGGCTGAAGGCGCTCGGCGTGCGCATCTCGATGGATGATTTCGGCAGCGGCTATTCCTCGCTGAGCTATCTGCAGGCGTTTCCGTTCGACAAGATCAAGATCGACCGCGCCTTCGTCATCAATCTCGGCCGCAATCCGCAATCGGCCGCGATCGTGCGCGCGGTGATCGATCTCGGCCACGGCCTTGAAATGTCGATCGTCGCCGAAGGCGTCGAGACCGAGGCCCAACTCGCCTTCCTTGCCGAGGAAGGCTGCGACGCGGTGCAGGGCTATCTGATCGGCCGGCCGGCTCCGATCGGTCAATTTGCCGCGCTGGTCGGCGGCGACCGGTTGGCCGAAACCGTGCGCAAAGCCGGGTAAATCCGCCTGACCCGTCAGGCCGGCCCCGCCGGCTGCGCTTGCCATCGGTTGCGCGTCCGGATAAATCTCGGCGCACCACAACTTTTTTGCCGAGAAAGGAGGGCTGCGTCGTGGCGAGATTCACTGATCCCCACCTCAAGCGTGGCCCCGTCAACGCCCTGCAGATGCGTTTGCAGGGCTGACCGGAAACTCGACTAAAATCTCTTCCTGGTCTGCCCTTCGTGGCCGTGCGGCGTCGAACTTGAGAGTTCGTGTCGCATTTGAATTCCTCGCCGCGCTCCGACACGCACATCCGATGGCTGGATGCCCGGATGCCGTGTTCGCCGGCAAGACCAGAGAATTGACCGTGTCCCTCATCAACATACGCAATCTCGGCGTGACGCTGAACGCGCCGCTGTTCTCCGAACTGAATTTCGCCGTCAATGCCGGCGACCGGATCGGCCTCGTGGCCGCCAACGGCCGGGGCAAATCCACGCTGCTGCGCTGTATCGCAGGCGCGATGGAGCCCAATGAAGGCGACATCACCCGCGCGCGCGGCCTGACCGTCGGCCACGTCGAGCAGGATGCGCCACTGAGCCTGCTGGACAGGGCGTTCCATGCCGCCGTCCTCGACGCGCTGCTCGCCGAGCAACGCGGCAGCGAAGGCTGGCGGGTCGACGTCGCCCTGCAATCGCTCGAGGTGCCCGAGGAACTGTGGGCAAGACCGCTCAAGCAATTGAGCGGCGGCTGGCTGCGCTTCGCCATGCTGGCGCGCACGCTGGTGACCGAGCCGGACCTGCTGCTGCTCGACGAACCGACCAACCATCTCGACCTCGCCAAGATTGGCCGGCTCGAGAGTTGGCTGAACACGCTGCCGCGTGAAATGCCGGTGGTGATCGCAAGCCACGATCGCGCTTTTCTCGATGCGACCACCAACCGGACGCTGTTCCTGCGTCCGGAGCGGTCGCAGCTGTTCTCGTTGCCCTACACCGCGGCGCGCGCTGCGCTCGACGAATTCGATGCCTCCGACGAGCGGCGCTATCAGCGCGACATGAAGGCGGTCCGGCAGCTTCGGCAGCAGGCCGCGAAGCTCAACAATCTCGGCATCAATTCCGGCAGCGACCTTCTGTTGTCGAAGACCAAGCAATTGAAGCAGCGCGCCGAGAAATTGGAGGAGACGGCGAAGCCGGCGCATATGGAGCGATCCGCTGGGACGATCCGGCTCGCCAACCGCGACACCCATGCCAAGGTTCTGATCAGGCTGAACAACGCTGAAGTCGCCACTCCCGACGGCAGGCCGCTGTTCAGGACCGGCCAGCAGTTCATCTGCAGGGGCGACCGGATCGCGCTGCTCGGGCCGAACGGCGCCGGCAAGACCCGGTTCGTCGCGGCGCTGCGGCTCGCGATCGGGACCCCCGAGGCGGCCGTCGCGGCGATCCGGGCCACCGAGTCCTTGGTGCTGGGCTATTGCGACCAGGGGCTGGCCGATCTCAGGGATGGCGACACGCCGATGCGCATGCTGACGCGGCGCTTCGAGGTCGGCGATCAGCGGGCCCGCGGCCTGCTCGCCGGCGCAGGCCTCTCGATCGAGATGCAGGGCCGTCCGATCGGGCGGTTGTCGGGCGGGCAGAAGGCGCGTCTCGGCATGCTGGTGCTGCGGCTGACCCAGCCGAACTTCTATCTGCTCGACGAGCCGACCAACCACCTCGATATCGAGGGCCAGGAGGCGCTGGAGGAGGAACTGATGGAGTGGCAGGCCAGCTGCCTCCTGGTGTCGCACGACCGCCAGTTCGTGCGGACGGTGGCCAACCGGTTCTGGGTGATCGAAGGCAAGAAGCTGATCGAGGTCGATGGGCCGGAACAGTTCTTTGCTTCGATTGGGGCTGCGCCGTGACGCATTTTTTGTGCGAACACGTATTTCGTTCGCATTGAAATGCGATAGCCGTTGGCATGGCGGACTATGACGTCGCGATCATCGGCGGTGGCCTGAACGGCACGAGCGTGGCTCGTGATGCGGCCGGCCGCGGCCTGCGCGTGATCCTGCTGGAGCAGGGCGATCTCGGCTCCGGCGCGTCGCAGGCCTCGCCGCGGCTGGTCCACGGCGACCTGGCCGGCCTGGAACGGCGGGAGTTCTTCCGCGTCCGGCGCGCGCTGAGGGAACGTGACGTCTTGCTGCGGATCGCGCCGCATCTGGTGCGGCCGGCGCGCTTCGTGATCCCGGCGCATGCCGAGGAACGGCCGCCCTGGCAATTGCGGTCGTTGCTGCTGCTCTACGAGCGGCTGGCTTCGCGCAGCGGCCTGCCGCGCTCGACAACCCTCGACGTCACCCACCATCCGGTCGGCCATGCGCTGAAACGGCCGTTCGGAACTGCGTTCGAATATTCCGACTGCGTCGCCGACGATTCCCGGCTGGTGGTGCTCACCGCCGTCGACGCGGCGGCGCGCGGCGCCGAGATCCGCACCGGTGCGCGCGTGACCCGGGCCGAGCGCGGCGAGACCTGGCGGCTGGTCGCGATCGATCGCGGCTATCGGCGGGTGATCACGGCGCGATCGCTGGTCAACGCCACCGGCGCATGGACCGCCTCCGTTGCCGACACCGTGCTGCGCGTGCCGGCGCCGCCGCTCGCGACCGTCCAGATCAGCCAGATCGTGGTGCGCCGCCTGTTCGATTGCGACAATGTCTATGCGTTCCAGAACCCCGACGGGCAGCTGATTTTCGCCAGTCCCTATGAGCGCGACTTCACCCTGATCGGTAGCATCACGCATGCCTTCAAGGGCGATCCCGCCATTGTCGCGATGGGCGTGCGGGAAGTGGCCTATCTCTGCGACGCCGCCAATCGTTATTTTCGCGAGCAGATCGCCCCGGTCGATGTGCTGCGGACGATCTCCGCCGCCAATTCCGTTATTGCGCCCGCGCGCCGGCACAGAAGCGATGGCGCTGCGTCGCTCGATTTCGGGCGCGGCAAGGCGCCGCTGCTCACGATGTTCGGCGGCGACGTGACAACCGCGCGGTGGCGTGCCGAGCGGGCGGTGTCGAAGTTCACGCGGTTCCATCCGATGACGCCGCGCTGGACCGCGACCGCGCCATTGCCGGGCGGCGAATTCGCCTGGCAACGGTTCGAGACCGAGGTCGACATCGCGCGCGACCACTGGCGCTTCCTCAGCGAGGCGCAGGCGCGCCGGCTGGTGGCCGCCTATGGGTTGAACGTGAAGGACGTTTTGGGGGACGCCAAAGCGAAGGCCGATCTTGGTCCCGCCTTTGGTGCTGAACTGACCGGTGCCGAGGTGCGTTACCTCATGCAGAAGGAATGGGCCCGCTTTCCCGATGATATACTGTGGCGCCGCTCCAAGCTCGGGTTGACCATGCCGCAAGCCGACCGCGACGCGCTCGCCGCGTTCATGACGAAGCCGGATTGAGGATCGGCTATTGCCTCGCGGCCTCCTGCGACCAGGCGAGGTCGCGCCGGGACGGACGGCGATGTAGCCGGTTCGAGATCAGCCTCGCCGCCTGCCGGCCCTGGCCGGCGCGCAGGCATGCGACGATGAAGGTGTCCTCCCACAATTCGCGTTGCGCGTGGCTGCCGCCGATCCGCACCAGTTCGGGCATCAGCGGCGCCAGGATGCGCACGGCTTTGTCATGGTCGCCGGCCGCGAAGGCCGCAACGCCCCGGCCGAGCCCGATCGCGGCGGGGCCGGGCGCCAGCTTGCCGTCGGCATCGCGCGCCGCCATCTCGGAGAGCCGCGCCTCGAGCGCATCCTTGTTGGTCGTGGCTGCGACCAGCGCGTGATGCACGTCGGCGAAATGCGCGCCGGCCTTCGGGAAATAGCCGTCGCCATAGGCGGCGACATCCTTCCAATGCGGTTCGAGGCCGGTCTTGCCGGCGACCGTGAGCCGCCACAGCAGCGAGGCCGTGTCGGTATAGATATTGAGCGGCGGATAGGGCCGGCCCGCCGGCTTGATGTGCTGCTCGTAGATGGCAAGCGCACTGTCGGCGTCGCCTTCCTCGATAGCGATCAAGGCGAGGTGCCAGGCGAGGTGGCCTTGCAGGAAGCTGGCGCGGTCGTTCGCCGGCAGCCAGGCGGAGAGGAAGCTGCGGCCTTCGGCGCCGTCACCCTGCTCGAACAGCGCATGCGCGAGCGCGTGCGCGGCACCGGCGTTCTCCGGCTTTAGCGCATAGCCGCGCTCGGTGATGGCGCGGCCCGAGACGACATCGCCGGCCTCGGTCTTCGACCAGCCGAGATAGGTGAGGAACCACCAATCGTCGCCATAGTCCTTCGCGTAACGTTCGGTGATCGCGAGCCGCGCCGCGTCATGGTCGGGCCGGCCGGAAAAAGCATAGAGGCCGAACGCGCCGAGCAGCAGCGAGAGTATCTGCGCATCGCGCGGATAGTCGCTGAGATGCTGTTCGGCCGCCGTCGTCGCCATCTTGCCCTGGCCCTCGATCACGGATGCGATGATCTCGATGTGTTGGCGCTCGCGTGGGGTGGCAGCCGCCACGAGCTGCCGGGCGTCGGCAGCCTTGGCGCGGGCCGCGGCACCCTCCATGTTGAGCTGGTGGACGCGGGCACGGCCGAGATGGGCCAACGCAAAGTCGGGATCCTCGGCGATCGCCGCCTCGAACGCTGCGTCGGCGCCGTGCAGTGCCGCCAGCATCCGATCGACGCCGTCGACATAATACGCGGCGGCGCGGTCCGAGGTGGTCGTCAGCGGCAGGCCGTAGCGGTCGCAAATCATCGGTTGTCCTCCCGCGTTTGGCCGTGAAGTTTAGGGCATGTCCTCATAAAGGCAACGAGCCGCTTCGGGGTTTACGCCTGCTTGGCCCTCAACAGCATCGCAAAAGCTGATATCGCTGGATGGTCCGAGCTGGGCCAACAGGAGACGTCCTATGAGAACGCGTTGGCGGGACTCCAAAAGAAAATACTTCAATAAGCGTTCCGCCAAGCTTCCGTTAATGAGTATTGTGCTGCGATCAGATCAAGCTCGCAGCGCGTGGGATCCAATGTATATCCGCCAGATCGTTTTCGCCGTCGTGCTGGTCGGCACTCTGGTTCGGTTCGGGCCTGCCACAGCTGGAGATGGCTTTCCAGCAGCGGAGTGGGAGCGCGTCACCCCTGCAGAATTGGGCTGGTCAGAGACCGAATTGGCCCAAGCGCGATCCTTTTCGGATCAGATTCGCTCGAGCGCGGTTGTGATCGTTCAGCACGGAAAGGTCGTGGCCGAGTGGGGCAATACGACGAAGCCAATGGAGCTCGCTTCCATCCGCAAGAGCGTGCTCAGCGCCCTGATCGGCATCGCCGTGTCGGATCACCTGATCAACCCCAACAGCACCCTTGGCGAACTCGGCATCGACGATAATCCGCCTGGTTTAACGGAAATCGAGAAGGGCGCGACGGTGCGCGAGCTCCTCGAAGCGCGTTCCGGGGTCTACCACCCGGCGCTCTATGAGACGCCGGACATGGCCAGGAGGAGACCGCCGCGCGGCAGCCACCCGCCCGGTACCTTCTGGTTTTACAACAATTGGGACTTCAACGCGCTAGGCACGATCTACGAGCACGCAACCGGCACCGGCCTCTTCGAGGCACTCGACCAGAGGATCGCAAAGCCGATCGGCATGCAAGACTACCGCCCACAGGACGGCAGCTACGTTCGCGGCGAAGCGTCCATCCACCCTGCCTATGAGACCCGCATGAGTGCACGGGACCTGGCGCGCTTTGCCCTACTCTATCTGCGCAAAGGCAATTGGGCCGGTCACCAAGTCGTGCCGCAGACGTGGGTGGAAGATAGCACGCGCAGCTATTCGAGAGCGGATCTCGGGATGGGCTATGGCTATCTCTGGTGGATCGGTTTTATGGGCGGTGACGTTGCGCCCACGGTGATTTTGCCCGCGGGCAGCTATTTGGCCCAAGGCCAGGGTGGCCAATACGCCCTAATCGTGCCCGCGCTCGACCTCGTCGTGGTGCATCGTGTCGACCGCGACGCGCCGTACGTCGAACCTTCTTTCCGGAGTATGGCCAGGCTCTTCTGGCTGATCTTGAAGGCCTCGGGCTATGATCCGGGGCCCGATGCCTCGCTCACCGCGGCAAGCGGCGAAAGACCGACAGGTGAGACCCTGGCCGCAAAATTCAAGGGCAAGACGATCAGCTTTGGTCCGAAGCTCAAGAATGGTCCGTTATCTATGCGATTCGAGCCCGACGGCAGGATGACTTATCCGCACTGGGACGAGTCCTTTGGACCTGCAACCGGGACATGGGCAGTTGCGGAGGATAAGCTCTGTATCTTGATCTCGTCTGCTAGACGTCGTTGCTACATTCCAGTGCTGAACGGTGAGCAGATTGAGTTGTTCGACCAGCTTGGCGTCATGCAAATCGACGGGGTGGCGCTGCCTCAGTGATCTGCATGCAGCAATCGGCGCGCGATGCCGTTCAGGGTCACAAGCAGTAAGGTTCGGACTGTGCAATGCCTTCCGGTTTGTGCCTCAAAGCCGACGCAACGCATTGAGAGCCCGCCCCTGCAGAGGCGCAGACGCCGACAATATTGCGGGAGATGTCCGTGAGGCGGTTGAGCCGGTGGCGATCCGCCGCTAGCTTGCCGCCAGGATTGGACCTTATGGGGAATCGGGGCTGACGGACGTGATAGCAGGCGAAGCGACTGCGGAGGCGGCGAGGCCGTTGCCTGAACCGGCCGTCCCGGACATGCCGCTGCTGCGGATCGAGGGCGTCGCCAAGTCGTTCGGGAATTTCCGCGCGGTCGACCAGCTCTCGCTCGACATCCGCGCCGGCGAGTTCTTCGCGCTGCTCGGGCCGAGCGGCTGCGGCAAGACCACGCTGCTGCGCATGCTCGCCGGCTTCGAGACGCCGGATGAGGGCCGCATCCTGCTCGGCGGCAGCGACATCGCCCAGGTGCTGCCGCACGAGCGCCCCGTCAACATGATGTTCCAAAACTACGCGCTGTTTCCGCATCTCGCGGTGCGCGACAACATCGCATTCGGCTTGAAGCGCGCCGGCATGACGCGCAAGGATATCGCCACCCGCGTTGCGGAGATGGTGGCGCTGGTCAAGCTCGAAGGGCTCGAGAAGCGCAAGCCGGATCAGCTCTCCGGCGGACAGCGGCAGCGCGTTGCGCTGGCGCGCTCGCTGGCGCGCCGGCCGCAGGTGCTGCTGCTCGACGAGCCGCTCGCCGCGCTCGACAAGAAGCTGCGCGAGAGCACGCAAGGCGAGCTGATGGAGCTGCAGCGCCGGCTCGGTATGACCTTCATCATCGTCACCCACGACCAGGAGGAGGCGATGACGATGGCCGGCCGGATCGGCGTGATGGATGCCGGCCGGCTGGTGCAGGTCGCGACCCCGCGCAATCTCTACGAGGCGCCGGCCTCGCGCTGGATCGCCGAATTCGTCGGCGACATCAATCTGTTCAACGGCCAGGTTGCCGGCCGCGACCACGGCCGCCTGACGGTTTCGACCGCGGAAGCGGGCACGCTCGCGGTCAGCGAGTTGTGGCCGCCGGTGACCAAGGAGGTCGTCAGTGTCGCGATCCGCCCCGAGAAGGTGAAGCTGTCGCGTCGTGCGCCGGCCTTGGATGACGGCGGCTCGCATGTGATCAACCGGCTGGAGGGCGTCGTTGCCGACGTCAATTATCTCGGCGGCGTGACCAGCTACCGTGTCAAGCTGGAAACCGGCGCGGTGCTGCGCGCGTCGATGGCCAACACCGCGCGGCTCGATGTCGACGCCTACCTCGCCGGCCAGCGGGTGGTGGCGTGGTTCACCGCCGACGATTGCCTGGTGCTGGAGCAATGAGCGCGCGCCGCATCTTCGCCCGCCCGGCACGGCTCGCCGCGATCGCGCCCTATCTCTGGATGGTGCTGTTCTTCCTGGTGCCGTTCGGTTTCGTGCTGAAGATCAGCCTGTCGCAGACCGCGATCGCGCAGCCGCCCTATACGCCGGTGTTCGACTTCGCCGAGGGCCGGGCGGCATTGGCTGCCGCGTTTGCGCAGCTGTCGTTCGACAATTTCCGCCTGCTGCTGCAGGACAATCTCTACATCCTGTCCTATCTGCGCAGCCTCGTCGTGGCGGTGACCTCGACCTTGATCCTGCTGCTGATCGGCTATCCCATTGCCTACGGCATGGCACGGCTGCCGCAGCGCTGGCGGGGTGTGGCGATGATGCTGGTAATCGTGCCGTTCTGGACCTCGTTTTTGATCCGCATCTATGCCTGGATCAACATCCTGCAGCATGACGGCCTGCTCAACCAGGTGCTGCTCGCGCTGCACATTGTTTCCGCGCGGGTGGTCTGGCTGTCGACCGACAGCGCGATGTATCTCGGCATCGTCTATTCCTATCTGCCCTTCATGATCCTGCCGCTCTATGCGACGCTGTCGAAGATGGATTCCTCGCTGCTCGAGGCGGCGGGCGATCTCGGCGCCTCGCCACGGCAGGCGTTCTGGCTGGTGACGTTCCCGCTGTCGCTGCCCGGCGTCGGTGCCGGCGCGCTGCTCTGCTTCATTCCGATCGTCGGCGAGTTCGTGATCCCCGACCTGCTCGCCGGCTCCAACTCGCTGATGATCGGGCAGACGCTGTGGCTCGAATTCTTCACCAACAAGGATTGGCCGGTGGCGTCGGCCGCAGCGGTCGCGCTGTTGCTGCTGCTGGTGCCGCCGCTCGTGCTCTATGACCGCCTGCAACGTCGCCAACTCGAGGCTGGCAGCTGATGGCGCGGGCTGCGACCAGACTGACACGCTTCAACATGACCTCGCTGGCGCTTGGGATGGCGTTCCTCTATCTGCCGATCGTCATCCTGGTGATCTACTCGTTCAACGCCTCGCGGCTGGTGACGGTGTGGGGCGGCTGGTCGCTGCGCTGGTACCGAGAGTTCTTCAATGACCGCGCCATGCTGGAGGCGGCGTGGATGAGCCTGTCGGTTGCGGCGGTCTCGGCGACGCTGGCGACCCTGCTGGGCACGCTGGCGGCGGTCGGGCTGGCGCGGGGCGAGCGGTTCCGCGGGCGGGCGCTGTTCTCCGGCATGCTGTATTCGCCGCTGGTCATGCCCGAGGTGATCTCCGGCCTGTCGCTGCTGCTGCTGTTCGTGGCGCTCAATGCCGAGCGCGGCTTCTGGACGGTGACGATCGCGCACACCACGCTGACGATGTGCTTCGTCACCGTCGTGGTGCAGTCGCGCCTCTCGGCGCTCGACCGCAGCCTGGAGGAGGCCGCCATGGACCTCGGCTGCGATCCGGTGCGCGCGTTCGTTTTGGTGACGCTGCCGTTGATCGTGCCTGCGATCGTGGCGGGGTGGATGCTCGCCTTCACGCTGTCGCTCGACGACGTCGTGATCGCGAGCTTCACCACCGGCCCCGGCTCGGCGACCTTGCCGATCCGGATCTACTCGGAAGTGCGGCTCGGCGTGAAGCCCGAGATCAACGCGATCTGCACGCTGGTGATCGCGCTGATCGCCGCGATCATCGTACTCGCCTCGTTCGCCTCGAAACTGTCGAGCGCGCGCGGCGAGAGCGCCGCGCCGCTTTGAGGGATTACGACTTGGGCCTCAGGACTTGACCGCTCCTGCCGTCAGCCCGCCGACCATGTAGCGCTTGAAGGCGTAATAGACCGCGGCCGGCGGCAATGCGTAGATGAAGCCGGTGGTCATCAAGAGCTCCCACGGCGAATCGTCGGCGGCGAGGAAGTTGCCGAGCGCGACCGGCAGCGTGATGTCGGTGTCCTTCGAGAGCAGCAGAAACGCGTAGAGATATTCGTTCCAGGCGAGCAGGATCGCATAGGTGCCGACCGCGACCAGCGAGGGCATCATCAGCGGCACATAGACCAGGCGGAACAGCTGCAGCGTGGTGGCGCCGTCCATCGTCGCGGCTTCATCCAGTTCGACCGGCAGCTTGTCGGAGGCCTGCTTCAGCACCCAGATCGCGTAGGGCGCGGCGATCGTCACCATCGCCAGGATCAGCGACCAGTGATTGTTCAAGAGGCCATAGGTGCCCATGGTGCGGTACATCGGCACGGCAAGGAATGCCGCCGGGATGAAGTAGGTGAACAGCGCCATGTTCATCACGGCGCGGCCGCCCGGCACCCGCAGCCGCGAGATCGAGAACGCGGCTGCGGTCGCGACGAACAGCGTCAGCGCGCCGACCGCGAGCGCGATCACGGTCGAATTCCAGAACTGGATCCAGAAGTCGCGCAGGAAGTAATGCTGCTGGTGGAACACGATCGAGAAATTATGCAGCGTCGGATGATCAGGCCACAGCTTGCCGGTGAACGCGTCCTCCTTCGGCGAGATCGCGAACACGAACATGTGGTAGATCGGGATCATGGTCCAGATGAAGACCGGGATGCCGATCAGCAGCAGCTTGGCCTCGGTGCCGACTTCGCGGAGGGTGGGCAGCTTCATCGCGACAACCGTTTCATCATGTAATAGACCAGCGGCAGCACGAACGGCATGGCGCAGACGATCGAGGCCATCGCCAGCGACAGCTGGTCGAGCCTGAGATAGCGGATGCCGAGCGTCGACAGCACATGGGTGAGGTCGGCCGGCCCGCCGCCGGTGAGCAGATAGACGCTGTTGAAGTCGCCGAGCGTCCAGATCATCGAGAGCAGCGTGCAGGTGATGTAGAGCGTCTGCATCGACGGCCAGGTGATGTAGCGGAATTTCTGCCACCAATTGGCGCCGTCGACGTCGGAGGCCTCATACAGGTCGTGCGAGATGGCGAGCCGCCCGGTCAAAAGGATCAACGTCCAGAACGGCAGCGACTTCCAGATGTGGACGCCGATCGCCATCGCCAGCGCGACCGCAGGATCGTTCAGCCAGTTTGGACCGTCGTCGCCGGTGAATTTGAAGATCAGCTGGTTGACCACGCCCCATTCCGGATTGAGCATGAAGCGTACCGAGAGAATGGTCGGGATCGACGGCACCGCCCAGGGCAGGATGAAGATCACCGACAGCCACCTGATCCACGGCCGCTGCTGGGCGAAGAAGCCGGACAGGAACAGCGCGATCAGCATCTTGATGTTGATGCCGATGACCAGGAAGATCAGCGTGTTGACCGCGGCGCGGGCGAAGATCGGGTCATGATACAGCGCGACGTAGCTCGACGGATGCCGTGCCAGCCACAGGCCGTAGCCGACCGGATAAACCACGAAGGCGAGGAAGACGAGAAGATAGGGCGCGAGCAGCGCGATGCCCCAGACCTGCGGCGGCGACAGCCGCGCCGACAGCGGCGGCGAGGGGGCATCGGATGCGGAGAGTGTGATCGCCATTCGGTTACTCTTGGAGCAGGATGCCGCCTACGTCGTCCCGGCGAAGGCCGGGACCCATCACCACCGGCCGTCGTTGTTGCACGAAAGCCGATGACCAACTCGCTCTCAAATGACTGCCGCGGCGTATGGGTCCCGGCTTTCGCCGGGACGACGCGGAGCAAGTATCGGCAGTGCTGGTCATCGTTTGCATCATCCCGCCACTTGCTTGATGCGGGCGATCAGTTCGTCGACGGCCTTGTCCACCGGCACCTTCTCGCTGACGACGCGGTTCATGGCCTTGGCCCAGACGTTCTCGTTGTTCAGGATGGTGAACTTCCAGTTCTTGGTGAAGTCGAACGGCGTGGTGCCGCCGGTGAACTGGTTCCACACCGCCTTGCGGTGCCGGTCGGCCTGCCAGAACGGGCTCGCCTGGCTCGCCTTGGTTACCGGGAACCAGCGGCCGAGCGCGCCCTCGACATAGGGCCGCACATTGTCTTCCTGCATCAGGAAGGCGATGAACTGCTTGCCTTCGGCCTTGTTCTTGGCGTTGGCGAAGATCAGCCCGGTCTTGACGTCGGAACGGTACTTGATGGTCGAGCCGTCCGGCGCCTTGGGGAAGGACGCCGTGATGATGTCCTGCTCATAGGCCTGCTTGCCTGCGGCGCGCTGCGCGTCGGTCAGCGCCGGGTTGGTGGAATCCTCGAACCACTTCGCCGCGATCGAGATCGTGAAATTGTGGGTCATCACGATCGTCTTGTTGTGGAAGGCGACGTTGTTGTCCGGATCCTTCCAGGTCGTCGAGGACGGCGGCGTGCAGCCCTTGATGTAGGTGTCGGTGTAGTCCTTCAGCGCGTGGATCAAGCCGTCGCGCACCTTGGGATCGTCGACCAGGAGCTTGCCGTCGTCGTCGACCAGCTTGACGTGGTAGGCGTCCATGAAGGTGTAGAACGACTGGAACGAGTCGGTGGATTCCACGCCCATCGGCTGGCCGACGCCGTAGATGCGCTGGCCGGTCGCCTTGCGGATCGCCGGCTGCACCTTGTCGCACCAGAACGTCCAGTAATCTTCCCACTTGGTCGGGATGTCGGCGGCCTTGAAGCCGGCTTTCTCCAGCATGTCGCCCCAGATCTGGACGTGCATGCTCTGCTGCTTCAGCGGGAAGCCGTAATAGGACTTCTTCTTGGCGACGTCGTTGTAGAGCAGCGCCGCTTCCAGCGTGTTCGGCGCGAAGGCGTCCTTCATCGGCAGCATGATGTCGGAGAGATCCTCGAGCTTGCCCTCATAGGCCCACTTGCCCTGGGCCTGCACGTCGTAGGTGTCGGAATAGGCGACGTCGGGCACGGTGCCGGAATCCAGCGCGGCGACCGTCTTCGGAATCATGTCCTGGATCGCGTATTGCGACAGTTCGACCTTGATGCCGGTCTTGGCTTCGAATTTCTTGATCGTCTCGAGCAGCGCGTCGTCTTCGGATTTGTAAAATCCCTTGCCCCACCAGACGGTGATCGTATTGCCCTGGGCCAGAGCGGGTGCAGTTGCGGCAAACAGGCCGACCGCAGCGACCGCAATCGATAGCGCACCGATAACCTTGGATCTCACGTTGTTCTCCCTCTTGCGGCCGGTTTTTTTAACCGGTTGGAGAAAACACTAGCGCATGCCCGTGACCCGATAAAGATGCCGGATCGACGACTTCTGTAGGGGTGCACGATGAAGGCTAAGGATCAGTCCCGGTGCATCCATGCGGAAAGTGAATGGATCGATCAGTTCGGCTTCTCAGTTCGGCCAGTCAGTTCGACTTGGCGTTCTCGGCCGCCGTCGCCGCTCCGTTGCCGGGCGCGCCGGCAGCCGCATCGGGCGCGGCGGCGGGCCGCGCGGCTCCGCCGGTGAAGCGCTCGATCACGGAGCGCACCGCATCGCGCGTCTTGCGATCCTTGACCGCGTCGAGCAGCGGGGCGGATGCCGGCGAGCGGCGGATCAGGCTTTCCGGATCGGGGAAGATCAAGGGATCGTCCCATGGGCCCTGGATCACGAAGGGCAGATCGAACGCATTGCCGCCGGCTGCCGCCGAGGTCAGGCTGGCGACGCCCTTGAGATCGTACTCGCGCGACGGCACCGAGGCGGTGCCGGTCAGCGTGATCTTCGCCGCGGGACTCTCGACATGGATGTCGTCGGCGGTGGCAACGCCGTCGGCGAATTTCACCGAGATGTTGAGATTGTCGTAGGGCGTCGAGCCGGAGCGGAAATTGCCGCCGCCGGACAGCGGGCGCTTCTCCAGCCGCCGCAACAGCTGCTCGACATTGAAGCCCGCGATCGCGCCGTCATGCCCGTTCAGCGTGGCGGTGCCGTCCAGCGACGATGCGAGCCCGAACGGGCTGGAGCCCGAGGCCGTCAGCGAGACGTTGAGGTTGCCGCGTCCGGAGAGCTTGCTGATGCCGAACAGCTCGCTGGCGCAGGCCTGCAAATCGACATCAGTGAACTGGAATTGCGCCCTGACGTCGGCGACCGCATCGGAGCGCGCGATCGCGAACGAACCCTTGGCGATGCCGCCATACATCTGCGCCTCGCCGACGCTGAGCGCGAGCGCGCCGCCGCGCAGATTGGCGCCGAACGCGGTGCGGCCGAGCTTCGACGGGCCGACCGTGACCTTGGCCGCCGACAGGCGCATGTCGAGATCGGTCGACGACAGCGAGGACAGGTCGAACAGCTGCCTGTTCCAGTCGCGCTGACCGCTGGCGAGCAGGCGGAAGGTCGAGATGTAGGGCGTGAAATCGAGATTGCCGGCGGCAAGCGTCGCCTGCAGCGTCTGCCGGCCGTTATTGGCGTAGGTCATCACGCCCTCGGCGACATTGCCGTCGAGCTCGACGTTGACGTTGGTGAGCGCGACCGAGCCGCCGACCACGTTGGCGCGGGCCTTCAGCGCGAAGCGGCCGAAGCCGCCACCGCCGCCGGGCGGCGCCTGTCCCATCCAGCGCAGCGCGTTGCGCAGCGACGGTGAGTCCATGGTGGCGGTGCCTTCCATCATCAGGCTGGTGCGGTTGGCGACGGTTCCGTCGAACGCAACCTTGAGCGGCGCGCTGGCCAGCCGGGCCTTGAGGCCGGAACGGTCGCCCGACAGCAGCGCGACGAAATCGCTGGCGCTGATCGAGCCGTCGACGCGCTCGCCGCGCCAGTCGAACTGGCCGGTTGCGGCAAAGGAGCGCGAGATCGACGGCCAGGCCAGCGACAGGTCGATATCGCCGAGCTGTTCGGAGATGCTGTTGGTGCCGTCCTCGTAATTCAGCTCGCCGTCCTGGATCCGGATTTCCGAGAATGACACCTGGTTTTCGGCCCCTGGTGTCATCGCCTTGGCGATGGTCTCGACGAAGGGGGTCCAGTTGCTGTCGCCGGCCGCGTCGCGGACCACACGGATATGCGGGCGGAGCATCATGACGTCGGCGATTTCGAACCGCCGCAGCAACAGCGGCAGCAGCCGCAGATTGGCGGTCAGCACGTCGACCTGCAAAGCGGGACCGGCGGTATCGGCGCCCTTCAGCCCGACATTGTGAAAGGAGACGTAGCTGCCCGGAAACACCGAAACATCGATCGGCCCGTTGACGACGAGCTCGAGCCCGGTCACGGCACGAATCTGCGCCTCGACCGCGCGCTGCAGCGCGTCCCGGTTGAGGAACCACGACGTTCCGACCAGCCCGACCAGCGCCAGGCCGAGAAGCGCCGCGATCGGCATCCCCAGGCGCTTAATTCCTTGGGCCATCGTCAATGACATATCCGGGTCGGGTTGAGGTTTGTCGGGTCGTTGTCGAACACAGCGGGCGCTCGCCGGAGGCCCCTGCCAACCCACGCAACTTGAAGGGTTTTCTTGACGCTTTCAAGGCCATGTTGCCGCCGCAGGCTGCCGCCCGTCGCCGCACGGGGCCGTGATTGACGCATTGCGAAGATTTCGCCTAATAATCCGCTTTGCCAAAGCCGTTCCGCGCCCTCCATCAGGTATTCGCTGCATGAACAAAGTTTATCCCGACGCCAAATCGGCACTCGATGGTCTCCTCAAGGACGGCATCATGATCATGTCGGGAGGCTTTGGCCTTTGCGGCATCGCCGAGACCCTGTCGGACGCGATCCGCGATTCCGGCGTCAAGGGCCTGACGGTCGTGTCAAACAATGCCGGCGTCGACGGCATCGGCCTCAGCCGACTGCTGGAGACGCGCCAGATCAAGAAGATGATCTCGTCCTATGTCGGCGAGAACAAGCTGTTCGCCCAGCAATATCTCGCCGGCGAGCTGGAGCTCGAGTTCAACCCGCAGGGCACGCTGGCAGAGCGCATCCGCGCCGGCGGCGCCGGAATTCCGGCCTTCTACACCAAGACCGGCGTCGGCACGCTGATCGCCGAAGGCAAGGAAGTGAAGGAATTCGACGGCGAGAAGTACATCATGGAGCGCGGCCTGTTCGCCGACGTCGCCATCGTCCATGCCTGGAAGGGCGACACCGCCGGCAACCTGGTCTACCGCAAGACCGCGCGCAACTTTAACCCGATGATGGCGACCGCCGCGAAGGTCACCGTCGCCGAGGTCGAGCATCTGGTGCCGGCCGGCGAGATCGACCCGGACCACATCCACACGCCCGGCATCTTCGTCAAACGCATCATCGAGGTCGGCACGGGCAAGAAGCGGATCGAATTCCGCAACACCCGTCCGCGGCCCGCCGCCTAAATCAGACCTTTTCAGGAGAGCCTCATGGCCTGGACCCGTGAACAGATGGCCGCCCGCGCCGCCAAGGAGCTGCGCGACGGCTATTACGTCAATCTCGGCATCGGCATCCCGACGCTGGTCTCGAACTACATCCCCGACGGCGTCGACGTGAACCTGCAGAGCGAGAACGGCATGCTTGGCATGGGTCCGTTCCCTTACGAGGACGAGGTCGATGCCGACCTCATCAACGCCGGCAAGCAGACCGTGAGCGAGCTGCCCTCGACCAGCTATTTCTCCTCGGCCGAGTCGTTCGGCATGGTGCGCGGCGGCCATATCGACCTGTCGATCCTCGGCGCCATGCAGGTGGCGCAGAACGGCGACCTCGCCAACTGGATGATCCCCGGCAAGATGGTGAAGGGCATGGGTGGCGCCATGGACCTCGTCGCCGGCGTCAAGCGCGTCGTCGTCGTGATGGAGCATTCCGCGAAGGACGGCCCCAAGCTGCTCAAGCAGTGCAATCTGCCGCTGACCGGCGAGCGCGTGGTCGACATGGTCGTGACCGACCTCGCGGTGTTCACCATCGACAAGCACGGCAAGGATGGCATGGCGCTGATCGAGCTCGCCGACGGCGTCACGCTCGACGAGGTCAAGGCCAAGACCGAGGCGGAATTCCGCGTCGCGCTGAAGAACACCTGAGATGAGCGGCGCGGGACGATCCTCGATCCGTCCCGCACGCTCCGACGATGCCGGCTTCATCGCCCGTGTCGTGCTGGCCGCGCAGCGCGGCCCGGTGCCGCGCGGCTGGTTCGACATCGCGCTCGATCGGCCGGAGGGAGAGTGCCTGGCGTTCATGACGCGGCTCGCCGTTGCGCGCGCGAGATCATGGTACCACGTCGCCCATTTCCTGATTGCTGAGGTCGATGGCGTCCCCGCTGCCGCGCTGTGCGCGATGCCTGCGTCCGGGACGGTCGTCGCAGCCCGCGCGGCGATCGAGGAAGTCGCGGCAGAGACCGGCATGGATGCCGATGCCATCGTCGCGCGCGGCGGCTATGCCCGTAACTGCTGGGTGCAGGGCGGCGAGGGTGACTGGCTGATCGAGCATGTCGCCAGGCAAGCGTCGCAACACAGCCGTGGTCTGGTGCAGGAGCTGATCGGCCGCGCGCTCGCCGACGGCAAGGCGGCAGGTTTCGCGCGGGCGTCGATCTCGTTCCTGATCGGCAACGACGCGGCCGAACGCTGCTACACCAAGGCGGGTTTCGCCTTCGCCGAAGAGAAGCGCGACGCCGCCTTCGAAGCGCTGACCGGCGCACCGGGCTTTCGCAGGTTTGCGCGGGCGATTTGAGTGGGGGCGGCTAACGCGCCACACATCCAAGCCGTGGTTGTTGATGGTGTGGTACGCCTGTGCCCAATGGTGCTGTCGTCCCGGCGAAGGCCCTAGGGCATGCACAGATCTCTGAGGGACCATCCAGCGGCTGCGGCGTGGAAGTATTGCAGGCCGTGTTTCATAGTGATGGGGCCCGGCGGTTTGGACGATGGATAGCCGTCCCAGCCGCCGAGCCGGCCGATAATCCAGGCGGCCCAAGCGAGGCTGTCAGGCGGGTGCGGGTTTCTCAGCCGCTTGCTTTGGGCTTCGAGGTTGCGATTGAGGGCGGCAAGTGTAGCGACTTCCCCAGCATTGAAGGCAATTCGGACAGACTGGTTGTCGCGACCATCGCGCGCCTGCACAAGCTGAAGGGAGATGACTGCCGCCTTGGCCGCGATCGCGACCAGCTTGAGAAGCCGCTCGGCGGTCCCGATCTGACTGTCTTCGAGCTTGAGGCCTTGTGTCTTCAAGATGCGGAAGAACTGCTCGATCAGCCACCGCCGCTTGTACCATTCGATAATGCGCCAGGCCTCTTCTGCATTCGTCACCGGATGCGTGGTGAGCAGCCGCCAGTGCAGCGGCTCGATCCCGGCCTGCGGCTCGATCTCGCGCACATCGACCAGGATCAAGGGTAGGCTTTTCGGCAGATGGCGCAGGAACTTGGTTTGCGGTCGGGCCAGTTCGACGGCGCCGAAGCGCAGATCGAGAAGCGCAGCCCGCTCAGGCCGTTGTGCTCGCGCAGGCAATACGATGGTCCGTTGTTCGATGCTGGTCATGGCCTCGCTGGCCGCATACAGGCCACAGCCATCCGCCAGCTTGCGATCATGCATGCTCCGGGCAATGACGTGGAACTGGTGTTCTGCGGCGCAGGCGTAGAGCGCGAAGATGTCGCTCTCGCGGTCGCCCAGCATGGTCACCATCGCAGCCTTCGCCAACAGCGGCTTGGCTGCCAGAGCGGTCGCGATCCAGCGTTGCGATTCTTTGTCCTTCAGATCGCGATTGTCGTGCGAGACGGTGCGGCGGCCCTGGCGGGTCCAGATCTCGCCGTGCAACAGGCCAAGGCAGCAGCCGCTTTCCGCGTCTGCGGCCAGCATCGGGTGCAGCAACACCCCGCGGGTGTTGCCATGACCGATCTCGCCCAAGCCACGCCGGTTTTGTGCCTTGGTGGCAAAATTGATCTCGCTGGTATCCTGGATCGCCAGCACATGGCGGCCTTCGGCCGCCATTACCGTACCATCGCTCCAGCTTTCGATTATCCGCGTCGTCGTCACCTTGGCATTGCCGAGAAAGCGGTTGAAGCGCACCTCCCGGGCACGCATGCCTCCTGCCAGCCGTCGCAGGCAGACATCCTTGCCCGCGACCATGCATTCGACGAGCGCCGCCCCCCTTTATCGAGGCGGAGATCCCCGAACCGACCTAATGACCAGTCAATTTGCGCCAGCATGTCGACACCTCCGCCAAAGCCGAAGTGCCGCAATATGAATCACACGAAATACCGATTCGGGAATCCCCACCCAACTAGATGTGTGCATGCCCTAGGGCGAAGGCCGGGACCCATAACCACAGGGTAGCGTTGTTGAAACACAGGCTGCGGCCCCAGCGACGCGCAACAATCGAGATTTGGGGTAAAGGGTCCCGGCCTTCGCCGGGACGACGATGAAGATAGTTCTTGCTTCAAGCTATCGCACCTGCGGAAGCAATCCAATTGTCATCCGTGTGTCGCGTCAGGCCAAACGCGTGTCGCTATAGTCCAAGTGTCCGGACGCGAGTTGCGCTATCTCAACCCCTTCAGGCGCCCGGTTGCTCGCGCATCGAAATCGCGTGGATTAAGTACACCAGCCGTCAAAAGACAAAATCCAAAACAAGGGGACTGCTGAAGTTGCACGCGGGTGATCCTTCGACACTCCGTGCCACCGCAGCCGTCTCCGCCCTCCGATTGTCTCCATCATCGAGGATCGATCCGTGATCAAGATTCTTCGCCGCTCGTTCGTTGCCGGTATGCTGTCGCTTGGCCTGGCGTTGCTGTCACTTCACGGCGCCGAGGCGCAGGCACAGGGCACCGACACCATTCTCGTGCTCGATGCATCCGGCTCGATGTGGGGCCTGGTCGACGGGCAGAGCAAGATCTCCGCTGCGCGCCAGGCGGTCGATGCGATCCTGTCGAAATGGAATCCGGCCGATCGTCTCGGCGTCATGGTCTACGGCCATCGCTCGAAGGGCGACTGCAAGGACATCGAGCTGATGGTGCCGGTCAGCACGTTCGATCCGGTGAGGATCAAGGCTGCGATCGACGGCGTCAACCCGAAAGGCAAGACCCCGATCTCGGATTCACTGCGTGCGGCCGCAGAGGCGCTGCACTCGACCGAGAACAAGGCCAACGTGATCCTGGTCTCCGACGGGATCGAGACCTGCGCGCCCGATCCGTGCGCGGCGGCTGCCGAGTTGAAGAAGGCCGGCATCGGCTTCACCGCCCATGTGATCGGCCTTGACGTCGCCGATCCCGCGGCGAAGAGCCAGTTGCAATGCATCGCGCGCGCGACCGGCGGGGTCTATCTCGATGCCGGCAACGCCGCGAGCCTGACCGGCGCGCTGACCAAGGCGGTGGCGGCGACGCAAGGCACCAGGGTCGCCAGCGAGGCGCCGCCGAAGCCGGCGGCGGCCGATCCCTATCTCGGCAAGAACCTTCGCGGCGTCGCGCGGCTCGCCGAAGGGCTCGATCCGATCAGCGACGAGGACGTCAATTGGGGCATCTTCAAGCGCGCCGGCGACGAGAAGGGCGAGCACGTCAACACCTTCTACGGTGCGCCGTTCGCCGACAATATCGCGCCCGGCGATTACATCGTCGAGGTGACCTACCGGCAGCTCAAGCGCGAGTTTCCGCTCAAGGTCGAGAAGGGCAAACCGGCTGCGCTCGACGTCATCCTCGATGCCGGCTACGTCACCAGCGAAGGCGCGATGGCCGGCGGTGTGGGCAAGGTCGACGACGTGGTCTGGCAGGTCACCGACAAGGGCGGCAAGGTGGTTGCGCAGGAGTACGACGCGGTGCCGCGCTTCGTGCTCGCCGCCGGCAATTACACGCTGACGCTGACCAAGGGCCAGTCGAAGACCAGCAAGCCGTTCACGGTCGCCGCCGGCGATTCCAGCAACGTGCAGCTGACGATCGATGTCGGCAAGCTGATCGTCACCACCACCTATGCGGAAGGCGGGCCCAAGGTCGAGAAGGACCTCGTGGTCGCGGTCCACCAGCCTGCGAAGCCCGACGGCGACGAGGGCGACAAGGTCGCGCAGGAGTACGATCCCGAATCGAAGTTCGATCTGCCCGGCGGCAGCTACGAGGTGAAGGTGACGGTCGGCGAGGCGAGGGGCACCGCGAGCACGGAAGTGAAGTCCGGCGCGCCGACCCGGGTCACGGTCAATCTCAATGCCGGCGTGGTCGGGATCAAGACCGACAGTGCCCAGCAGATCGACATCTACAGCGCCGAGCGCGACCTCAACGACGAGCGCAAGCACGTCGCGGTGAACTATGAGGCGACCTACAACGTCGCGCTCAACGCCGGCGACTATGTCGCGGTCGCGACCTATGCCGACGGCCAGAAGGTCGAAAAGCCGTTCACCATCGCCGCCGGCAAGCGCCAGACGGTGGAGATCAAGCAGCCGTAAGGCGCGGCGCGTCGGCGTCGTGCATGTGAGGTGAGCACCCTCTTCAGGCTCCCTCCCCCCTTGCGGGTAGGGCTATCGCATATGGGCCAGGACGGTGAGAAGGAAGTCGTTGCTCCATCTTGCCTGGAGCATTTTGTGGCTGGTCCGCGCTGGACCTGGCGTGGCTTGCAGGGCGTTGATGGCGAGCTTGCGGATGACGGCAAGGTTCTCCGGGGCGTGGTCCTTGCGGCTGCGGCAAGCGTCCTCGTCGAACAGAACGTCGAGAACCCAGTGCAGGTTGTTCTCGATGCTCCAGTGGGCGCGGACGACGTCGAGCAGCTTCTTGGCTGGCAGCCGCCGCGAAGCCAGAAAGTATCGGGCCGTCCGCTTGGCAGGCTTGCCGGCAGTTGCGCGCCAGCTGTCGATGCGGCCGACCGCGACGATAGCGGGGAAGCCATGTTGCTTCGCCAATTGCGGTGCCGGCACGATGATGGCTTGCCGGCGCTCGATGCGATCGTGGGCGGCGGTTCTTCGCTGGCTTGCTCGCGCAGGCCGTCGGGCGGTGTCGAGCAACGCCTTGGCGGCCTTGAAGAGCCGGCCGCGATTGCTCTTGATGGCCAGAACGTAGTGGCCCTTCCGGTCGCGGATGGCTTGCGCGACATCGGGCCGGCAATGCAAGGCGTCGGCAGTGACAAGAGCGCCGTCCAGATCGAGCGAGGCGAGGACTTCGAGAACGCCGGCAACCTCGTTGCGATTGGGGGCCTTCCTTTGAGCCAGCGCCATGCGTGTGCCTGCCGCCCAGACATTGACCATATGCAGCGGTGTGGATTGCCGCCCACGCATGAAGGCGCCGCGCAACGCCTTGCCGTCGATGCTGACCACGCCCTTGATGCCGAAGCCCTTGCTGAGCTTGCGCAAAATCGCTTCCAACCCCTTCGGGTCCAGAGCACGGAAGACGTTGCTGAACGTATCGTGGCTGGGGATGCCGGATCTGAGCTCCAGGAACCGCTGCAACAGCTCCTCTCGGCCTTTGCCGAAGAACTCGAACTCGGTGCAGGTCTTGGCGCCGGCCAGTGTCGCCGCCAAGGCGATGACGATGATCTCCACCAGATCGTGCCGCACGTTGCTGGCGCGGGGGTCCTTGAGTGGTCGAAGCAGGCGCTTGAGTTGGCGCATTCTGGTCTCCCTCGGGAAGCGAGAGACACCCAAAGAATCCAGTTCCAACCGCTTGGCAACACCCCTCCATCGCCATATGCGATTCCCCTACCCTTGCGGGGGAGGGTGGGGAGAGGGGTGCGCCCCGGGCGAGATGATCGTCGTGAGCGTCGCTTTCGCAACCATGCGCCGCGGGCGTTGAAGCTTGTTGAATGAAGAGGCCGTGCCGTGTGGCTACCCCTCTCCCCAACCCTCCCCCGCAAGGGGGGAGGGAGCCCTTCCGCCAGTGCGTCCCTTACGCGGAACGTCGCATAGCGTATTCCTCACGCCGTCGCGGCGGCGTGGGCGAAGGTCACCTCGATCAGGGTGCCGGTGCGGCCGCCGGTCCTGATCTGGAATTTGGCGCGGTTGGCTTCGACCAGCGCCTTGGTCAGCGACAGGCTGACGCCGCCGGAGCCGGCCTGGTCGGACGGCGTCGGCGCGCGGAACGGTTCCAGCGCCGCGGCGACCTCGTTGTCGTTGAGGCTCTGGCCGGTGTCGCGCACCCGCAGCATCACCTCGCCGAAATCCGACAGCGCGGTCGAGACGATCACCTGGCCGCCGGCATTGGCGAGATGGATCGAGTTGCCGATCAGGTTCAGCGTGATCTGGCGCAACGCGCGGGCATCGGCGACGACCGGCGGCAGGGTGTGCGCGAGCGAGGTGCGGATGATGATGCGCTCGCGGTTGGCCTGCGGCTGCATCACCGCGACGCAGCTCTCCACCATCTCGTTGAGGTTCTGGCTGGTGAAGGCGAGGTCGAGCTTGCCGGTCTCGATCCGCGACAGATCCAGCAGGTCGTTGACGATGGCGATCACCCGCTCGCCGGAGGCGCGGATGTCCTTCATGTATTCGACATAGCGCTCGTTGCCGAGCGTGCCGAAGCGTTCGCCGATCATCACCTCGGCGAAGCCGATAATGGCGTTGAGCGGCGTGCGCAGCTCGTGGCTGATCCGCGCCAGCATGTCGGTCTTGGCGTTGGCCGCACGTTCGGCGAGCCGCCGCGCCTCGCGCAGTTCGCTCTCGTTCTTCCTGGTCTGTGACAGGTCGCGGAACACGGCAAAGAAGTTCGGGCCGTCGGCGCGGGTACGGCCCATCGTCACCGACAGCGGGATGATGCCGCCCTGGCGGACGCGGCCGAGCGTCTCGCGCCCATGGTCGAGCAGGCTGGCGACGCCGGAAGATTTCACGCTCGCGAGATAGTCGAAGATGCCGTGCCGGCTCTCCGGTGCGAACAGGTCGGCGAGATTGTGCATGACGAGCTCGTCGCCGTCATAGCCGAACAGCGCCTCGGCGCTACGGTTGCAGGAATGGATCTGGCCCTCGGCATCGAACATGATGATACCCTCGGCCGCGGTGTCGAGGATGGCGCCGAGCTCCTCAGCGTCGGCGTGGCCGGCCTGCGGCGGCGCCGGCGCGAGCACAGGCTCCGCGGCCGCTGCCTCCGGCTCCGGATCAGATGACGCGGCCGCGACCGCGGTGTCCTCGTCGAGCGTGCGCGAGAAGATCAGCGCCAGTGCCGAATCGTCGTCCCAGGTGATGGTGTGCAGCCGCGCCTCCGCGGACACCTGCTCGGTGTCGCCGTTCTGGTTGGCGGAGATCGTCACCGGCGTGCCGGTGCCGGAGGTGCTGCTCGCCTGCGAGACGCCGGGCTCGACATAGAGCGCGTCGAGTCCGCCGGCGGCTTCCAGGGCGTGCAGGCTGTCATGGCCCATGCGCGCGAGGAACGCGTGGTTGGCATAGAGCAGGCGGTCGAGCCGGTAGATCAGGATGCCGACCGGCAGCAAATCGAGCAGCGCGCGGTCGCGGCGGGAATAGGCGCTCGGCGCGGGCCCGGCGGCGGCGAGCCAGCCGGCCTTCGGCGTGTCGGCCGGCGTCTCCGGTTGCGCGACCGTCTCCGGCTGCACGTCGGCCTGCTGCAGCGCTTCGAGCGCGGGCGGCGCTTCGGCAACCGGCGCGATCGGGGCGCTCTCGTTCGTCGTCGCGGTGAGGCCGGCCTCGCTCTCGAGCCGCGCCGACAATTGCCGCGCGAGCTCGTTGAAGGCGTTGTTCTCGACCGGCGTCAGCGACGGCGGCCTGGTGTCGCCGGCGGGGCGGAACGGCACCACATTCGGTGGCGGGTCGTGACGCACGTCGTGCGTTTCCTCGTTCGTTTCCACGGCGTGATCCGGATCGGCTTGGTGTGAAGGCTCTGTTGCGACTGGTTCGGTCAATTCCTCGGGTGGTGCACTCGCGGTCGTATCGGGCGGCGGCTCCGCGTGCGGCGGAGGATTTTCGGGCGGCAACGCGGCGGGCCCGGGCGGCGCATCGACGCGTGGCGCCGGCGTGACACCGGCGGACAGCGATCGCGGCGCGATCGAGCCGCTGAAGAACTCATAGCGGCGCAATGCAGCGAGTCGCGCAAGGCCGTCGAGGTCGCGACACACACCAAAGCCGCGATAGCCGGCGAAATTCCGGTTCCTGTCGAACACCGGCAAGCCGGACAATTCGACCGGCAGCCGGCCGCCGCCATCGACCGGCCAGTGCAGCGTGATGCCGCTCCAGGTGTCGTGGCTGGCGAACGCCTTGAGGACGCGGCCCTCCGGATCGAGGCCGAAGGCCTCGGCGATATCGCTCCAGAGCCGGCCGAAGCCTGCCGCGGTGTGCAGGCCGATCAGGCGGGTGAATTCGTCGGAGCCGAGCGAGAAGCGGGCCTCGTGGTCCATCTGCCACATGAAGCGCAGCGGATGTCGCCGCACCGGCAAGGGCTCGTCGAGCCAGGATGGCGGCGGCACCGGCGCCTGCGACGCGGGCTCCGGTTCGGCGGCGGGCGGCGCAGCGGGCGCATCCGCGATCGCATAGGGCGAGGGCGCGGCATCGGCCGGCGGCGCCGATGGTTCCGGAGCCGGCGCGCTTGCCGTCCGTTCGAGATCGGGCGCGGTCTCCGGATGCGTTTCGGCTGGCTCCTCGATGAGCGCTTCCGACAGCGGCTCCTCGACGGCGGGGCTCTCGTCGGGCGTGGTATCGAACGGCGTGGTCTCGGCGGACACTGTCTCGACGTGCGTCGGTTCCGCCGGCGCGTGAGATGCCGCAACGTCCGAGGTCCCGGATGCAGCCGCGCTGATCACCGGCTCGACTGCGGTGGTTTCTTCCGCCGGCGGGTCCAGCGCATCGAACAGCGTGAAGCTCGCGGGCGCCGCATCGATCTCTGCAGGAGTCTCGTGATGCGTTGCCTCGTGATGCGCCACTCGCGGTTCGACCATGGCAGGTGCCGGCGCCACGGCCGCAGCCTCCTGCGGCGTGGCTGCGGCGGCTTCCGTTGCAGCCACCTCCGGCGCAACCGGCTCAGGCATGATCGGCGCCGCGGGTTTGGCCGCGACAGCGGGCGCCGGCTTGATCAACGCGATCAGCGCGCGATCGGCGCCGTGGCCGATCCGCTGCAGCACGACGCGGCCGATCGCGACGCTCGCCGCCGCGCGGCCCTGCGCCAGTGCCTCGCCGCGCGCCGCATCGAGGCCGGCTTCGCTGAGATCGTGCAGGCCGGGCAGCGAACGCGCCGCCTCATTGGCTGCGATCAACAATCCGTCGCCGGTGAAGGCGGCGGCCGGACGCTCCAGTCCCTGCACCAGCCGCTGCAAGCGCTCGGCGAGCGGCATGCCGCGGCCGCCAGCATTGAACGCGGTCATCAGGATGCCGTGGCTGCCGTCGGATAGCTCGATGCGCCTGCAGCCGCAGGTCGCCAGCATGCCGGGCGGCGCGCCGAAGCCGCGCAGCCGCTCCAGCCGCACCGCGCCGCCCGCGCCAAGATTGGAGCCGAGCCGCGCGACCTGGCGGCGATGCGGATCGGCCGGACCGAAAGTGCGCTTCGCCAATTCGGCGCCGTTGGCGGCACCGAATACCTGCGCGCCGACCGGATTGGCCCAGCGGATCCGTGCGCCGTCGGCCGACCACAGCCATGCCGGCAGGGCTGCCGTCGCATGGTCCGCCAGCCTCACATCGCCGAGCGCCTGGATCTGGAATTCAGCGTCACTCATCACGCAAGATTTGACCGCATAGGTTTGGCTTTCTTCCTCGCATTGCCGAAGGCCGGCAGCCGCAGGACGACAGCCTTAACAGAAGGTTAGTATCGCAAGCGGGGAGCGGCAGGTCCATGTCCGCCGCGAGAGTGCCCCCGCCAAAGGCTGGATAACGTTAACTTGGCTGAACGATCCACAGCCGTTTCGCGTTGTCCCGCAGAACCTGCTGTGACAGCGTGAAGCGGAACCAGGGCGGTGCCGCGTCACACCTGCTATCGCAGTGTACCGATATAAGCTGCCGGGCGCCTGCGGGGCCAACCGGCGGGCCGATCACCAAGCGAGGGAGAGCGACCATGAGCGACAACGGGCGTGACCATTTCGAGATCCCCAAATTCGAGATTCCCAAGGACATGCGGTCGATGGCGGAGGCGAGCTTCGATCAGGCGCGCAAGGCGTTCGAGCAGTTCGTGACCAACGCGCGGGATACCGCCGGCAAGATCGAGGAGCGCAACGCCACGATGCGCGCCGGCGCCAAGGACGTCTCCGCCAAGGCGCTGTCCTATGCCGAAAAGAACGTGCAGTCGTCGCTCAACTACGCCCAGTCGCTGCTCAAGGCCAAGGACCTCACCGAGGTGATGCGGCTGCACAGCGAATATGTGCAGGGCCAGATGCGCGCGCTCGCCGAGCAGGCCAGCGAAATGGGCCAGGCGGTCAGCCGTGCCGCGATGGATGCGGTGAAGCCCAAGAGCTGAGCTGAAGAGAGCTGACCGGGCCGCCGATCCGGGGCGGCCGCGGCAGGCCCAACCCGGGTCGGGCGCGGTAACCCTATATTCCGCCTTATAAAAAATGTGGCGCCGCACGCGATCTTACGTTGCGTTGCACAAAATTGACATGATATGGGTGTTTATTAGGCGCGCCCGACGAAGGGCACTCCCGTGAATCAAGGCAGCGTGATCCATTTCAACGCTCCCGGCCTGCTGGCTCCGGGACGTCCGCAATGGTCACATCTAGTTCCATCTAGTCACCCGTTGCGAAGGATTACACGTATGACCAACCCGTCCGATCCGTTTTCCGCCTCGATCATCCCGTTCGAGGTTCCCGAGCAGGTTCGCGCGTTCGCCGAGAAGGGCGTGCTGCAGGCTCGCGACAGCTACGCCAAGTTCAAGGACGCTGCCGAGACCCACAACTCGACCGTCGAGGCCGTCTTCACCTCGATCAACAAGGGAGCCACTGCGTATTCGGCCAAGCTGATCGAGTTCTTCAAGGCCAACACCACCTCCTCGCTCGACTTCGCCCAGGAGCTGTTCACCGTGAAGTCGCCGACCGAAGCCGTCGAGCTGTGGACCTCGCACGCCCGCAAGCAGTTCGAGACCTACACCGCGCAGGCCAAGGAACTGGCCGAACTCGGCCAGAAGGTCGCCAGCGAGACCGCCGAGCCGATCAAGGCCAGCGCCGCGAAGTTCACCCAGCAGCCGGCCGCCTGATCTTTGGCCCGCAGGACTTGAGCGAAGGCCCGGGCCGAAGCGGTCCGGGCCTTTTTGCTGGACGAGGGCCGTCGAACGGCCCGAGATAAGAGCGGAAATCAGCGTGTTACGGCCTTGCCAAAGCGCGGCGTTGCACCTAGTTTCCGCCGAAATCGCCGCCCCCCTTTTTGCGGGGCCGCGCGCCAGGATGCAGTTGTAGCTCAGTTGGTTAGAGCGCCTGTCTGTGGAACAGGAGGTCGGTGGTTCGAGCCCACCCAACTGTACCAATCGGATCAATCGCCAGGACCCGATCGTCTCTCTGTTGCCCGTCTCGATCAGCGACGCCGCTTCCCTTTCGCTGCACGTTTGGCGGTCTTGGCTCGCCGCTTGGCAGCGCCCGGCTTCGCCGCTGCGGCCGGTGGCTCGCTTCCCGCGTGCAACCTCAGTTCAGCGAGGAGCCGGTCGGCGGCAGTCTTCTCGTTCTGCCCCGCAGACCCGACGTATCTGGCGAGCACGAATTCAGTGTTGTCGAGGACGGAACCCCACATCGTGGGGTTGCTGACGCGGGCGTAGTGTTTCCGGAAGTCCTCGATCAGGCGGTCGACGTCCGGCGCAAGACTGCCGGCTGCGACCGACTCGAACAGGTCGAGTTCGGTCTGTCCGACGACCGACCAGAAGTCCGGCGCGACGGATGACATCGATTGGCGCACCTCCGTGATGTCATTGGTCTTGAGCGGCCTCGCGAGCACCAATTGCGCTGCGATCCGGTTCATCGCCGGGTAAAAGAACGGACGCGTCTTGGTGTCGCGGGCAATCGTCTCCGCGGCGCTGTAGTGCTGCCACATCCGATTGATCGCCTGCATTTCGGCGGAGTGATCGCCGGCCAGGGCTTCGAGCATCGCCAGTCGCTTGAACCCGGAGCCGTAAAGGCTTTCCCGCTCGTAGGTCCGCGCCAAGGTCAGCAGCGTGTCGAGCAGCGCCATCGCATCCTTGATGGCCGCGCGCGCCTCGCTAAAGGCCGTCGCCGACGGGGCGGCATTGTTCTTGATGTTGTTCAAGGCCTGGCGGCTCTTCGCATTGGCCAGTTGCTCGATCGCGATCAGGGACGCCGCTCCATCCTGTGCCGCCCTCGCGCGCTCGTACCATTCGATCGCCTCCGCAAAGCGGCGCGATTTCATCCACGCGTTTCCGAACGCCTCGGCGACGTCCCCGCGGTCTCGATACTGGCCGAAGGTTGCTTCCAGATAGCGCAGGCGTCCGGCCTGAATGTCAGGAGACTTGCGCTGGTACTCGCTTTCCACCCCGATCTGCTCGAGCGCGAAGATCAGCGATGGGGCAGAGGCAATGCTGGAAAATTCCTGCCCCGGAGCAGTCGGGCGTTGTGCATCGCCGGTTGCAGGCCGGAATCGCCAGTCGGGGTCACCGTAGCACTGATAGGCCGCCCAAGTGTTGCCGCCGCGGGCATAGGCACCTTCCCTGGCAGATGCGACCGCGTCGATGAAGCGCTTGCCTCCGAGCAGCGCGTGATAGAACTCCTTGGCAAATACGCTTGCAGCCTCATCGTCCACCGCCCAGCCGGCGGCGATCACGCATCGGACGCCACTCTTGATAAGGGCCTGGGCGACACCCGACGCAAATTGCGCGCGATTGTAGTTGGTAGGCCCGAGCAGATCGTTCGGCGCGCTGGTCCCGAGATGGCAGCAATTCACGAACACAAGCTCGGGTTGGACCCGTAACGCCTGGATTTCATTGGCTCCCAGGAACGAACCGCCCGAGAGCACCACGCCCCTTGTCTCGAAGCCCTTGTCGGTCTCCGTCGGCGGTTCGCCATGGCCCGCGACATGGATGATCCGCCAGGATTTCTTGCAGGCCGCATTGAGCACGGCGGTAGCGTCGGGTTCGGGATCACTTGGGTTGGGACCGCTGATCACGGATGTCACCCGTGCTGCGGCGGACGTCCGGCTATCGGGAGATGTCGTGGCCGCGGTCAGGAACGTCGCGACCTCGAGGGCTTCGCGCCTGGCGCCCAGCAGGATCGGATAGTTCGCTCGATCGCAGGCAGGGTCGCCGATCACAAGAATGTCGTCATCGGCCGTGGCGCTGTTCACCGCGATGTCGGGCGTCGTCATCCGCAGCTTGCGCAACAGCTTGGTCCGGATCGACCATGGCTTCTGCCGGTTCGAAGCCGTCGGCGACTCCAGGGCCTCCCAGGGTATCGGGGCCGTTCCTTGGTCAAGCTCCAGCACCGTCGCCGTGCTGCCGCCCAGGAACGACTCGAGATCGCGGGGCAGGAGCAGGGTGAACAAGGTTCGGCCGATCTGCGTGTCGGTGTTGGTGTTGTTGGAGGCGGTGGTCACCAGGTTCTTGATGAGCCGCACTTGCATCGGCTGGGGGCGCACGTCGTTGCGCGCCCGTTTCGAGTTGATGGTGTAAGCGATCTCCTGGCTGTCGCCTTCGGTCTTCAGGACGAGCGCACTGATGAAGTCGTAGTCGGCACCGCGATATCCGGCCTCCGGCGGCCGGCGCAGTGCGCCGGCTTCGCCTGCAATGGTCGGGGCGACGGTGTAGGCGCCGGGTGCCGAGATCGCGAGGGTCTGCAGCGCATTCCAGGCGTCGCTCGCGCGGTCGAGATAGAGTTCGATGATCTTGAGCCGGTCGACACGCGGCCACTGCGCGTTTGCAGGGCCCTTTTCCGCGATCTGCTCATTGGCCTCACGGACGCCCTGGGCGATCAGCTGGGCGGCCTGCCCGGGCGTGATGCCGCTGCCGCCGCTGCCCAGCAGCGTGGTCGCCAGCGTAAATCCGGTGGCGATCGGACTGCGTTCAGTGAGACGCTGCGACCATCCGATCACGGCCTGCCGGACCGTGTCGACGAGATCCGAGCCGCGCAATTCGCCTTCGGGGCCGAGACCTGCGACGATCACTGCTGCCGGCAGCGGCATCAGCTTGACGGGATCGCGGCTGAGATTCAGGAAGATCTGAAATGTTCCCGGACCGGTGGCGTACAGACCGCGCTGCAACGATGCGCTCATCGCACCATTGAGGACACGATCGATCGCCGCTTCCGCGCCGGTGAGGCTCGACGACCGGTAGTGGCCGATCAGCAAGGGTTCGGCGATAAAGGTGAGATCGCCGTTGACGACGTCGATACGCAGGGATGTCGAAGCTGGTGCGGCTTGCGGCGCGCGCGCTGCCGCCGAGGACAGCACGTCGAGCTCGCTTTGCGGCGGCGATTGCCGCATCCGCAGTCGGGCAGGACGGGCTCGCGCGACCGGTCCGACGGTGTCAGCGGTCTTTTGCCGGGCGGTGCCGGTCGCGGAGACCCGGGCGAGCCGCGTCGTGCTGCCGGTGTTCAGAAGCTCGCGATAGGCTTCGAATGCAACCTTGTACCGCGGCAGCGAACCGTGATCGGAATCCGCAAGCCAGGTCGCTACTCCCGGAAGCTCCGCGCTTTCCAGCGTGACCCGGCCATCGCCGTCGCCGACGTCGAGATAGGCGAGCCCTCGGTCGCCGTCGCTCGAGCTCTCGTAGCCGGCCGGCGTGCTCGGCGCCTTGCCGACCACCAGCAGCAGCCGGTCGGCCCAGGCGACGAGGTCCTCGTCGCGCTGCTTGTCGAGCCTGCGACGGAGCTCGGCGGCATCATCAAGCACGGCTTGCGGCGGAATACCCCATTGGAATTGAGCCAGCTGAAGTGCCAGATTATGCCACGTGCTGCGCGCGCGGATGGCATCGAGATCGGATTTTGCGAGATCTCTCCAGGCGCTCTCCTTGTCGAGCCCGTCCAACAGGCCGGCCTGGAGCTGAATGAATCCCGGGAAATCGGCGATCAACTGACGCGTCTCGTTGCTGGAGAACGGCGCGCCGACATTGATGAGGAGATTGCCGAAGCTGTCGTCGCCCGACAGCACCTGCATTGGCGTCCAGGATCCGCCGTTCGGCGTTCCGAGCATGAGAATCCGCGCTCCGTCGGATTGTATCATCCGATTCCAGGTCGTGGGATCGACGAGCTGCATGGCGCGCGCAAGCAGTCCGCCCATCGAATGGGCGATGATCCGCACTGGCTGCCGCGATGTCTTGCGCGCGTCGAGCGCAGCCGCGATCGCCTCCGCGAGCCGTTTTGCTTCGGCCACAATCGGCAGGCGCCAGTCGAATGCGAATGGCTTGACGTCATGATCGCTGAACATCGCGGTCGCGAGATCGTCGTAATAGATCCCGATCGGGTCATCGGGTTCAACACCGTCCTTCTTGCCGGGTTCGTAGGTGAGCCGCTTGAGACCGTTGACGAGGCGCCACCCCAACCAGATCCGCTCGTCGTCGATCTTGAGATTGCTGCCGAGAATTCCGGGCAGGACGAACAGCGCCGGCAGTTCGGCCGCTTTGCTGGCGGGACGTACGGGCAGTCGCGCACGAGCTCCGCTCGATGATTGTCCGGCCCAGGAGAGCGGGCCGATCACGCTGAACCCGTCGGGCGACGTGCTGCCCGTCCTGGTCAGGGCGTCGACCACCGCCGATGCCGTCTGGGTGTTGCTGAAATAGTTGAAGTGCGAGACCTTGCCGCCCTGATCAAGAACGAATGTCGAGTCCCTCTCCCGGGGTGAGCCGCCATACATCGATCGCGTCTGCACCACCAGATCGTTGTCGGTCCAGAAGAAGGCGTCCGACAGCAACGCCTTGACCCAGGACACCACCGAGTCGCCCTGGAGATCGCCGGCGACCACGCGCAGATCGCCGCTGATCGGGCTCGTTGCCGAGTGGAGCCAGCGGATCAGCGGAGAGTCCGGAATCTGTGCCGCAAGACCGGGCACCTCGTCGGGGTTCGCGCGGCGACGGGCGACCTCACCGAGAAAGTCGACGAGTTGCGGCGCAATCGGAATCTGGGCGAGCTCGAGCGCCCATTTCAGCACCGACACATAGGCATCAAGCCGCTTGGAGGCGAGCAACGTGCCGCGCGCCGGGCATGCGACGCGGACCACGCGCTCGATTGAAATCTTCTTGTCCGAGACGATCTCGGCGAGCCTCTTGAGCTCAGCTGCGCTCGAACCATCCTCCTTGAACAGGTCCAGATCGGACAGCCGCGGATTGGCGCAGACGCGTGCCAGCACCTCGGCGACCAGTCCGCCGCGCGAATGCGTCAGGAGGTGAAGTCGTGCTTTCCTGGGCGCCGCTTCGGCGAGCGTGATGGCATTGGCGATCGGGCTGGCCCCGAGCGTCGGATGGTCGAGGGCATAGACCCTGTTGTCATAGGACTTGAACAGCGCAGCCACCAGCTCCGGGTGCTCGGTCCAGAGCTTGCCGAACGTGCCGGTCGTCTGGCTGAAGGTTCCGTGGATCAGAACCAGCGACGCCCCGTCGTCAGCGGCGATCGCGGACGTGTCGCGCCCCTTGAGCGGCTCGAGCTTGTCAGGCTGCAGCCGATAGACGCCGGGGTCGACCTGTGAATCAAACGACTTGACGACCTTCGAGGCGACGAAGGCGGCCGCCTTGTCCTCGACGATCCCGCTGACGATATGGAGCGCTCCCACCTGCACGTCGCCGAAGATGCCGCGCGACAGCGGTGCCGTGTCCTCAAGGCGCCACTGCAGCCGGCCGGGCACGCGCACCTCTCCCGGACCGAGCGCGCTTCCCTCGCGTGCGAGCGGATCATGCTGCGATTGCAGCAGATCCCGCGCGGATTCGGGATGAAGCCACAGCGAAGGCCCACCTGCGATATCGATGACGACGATATCCTCTCCGGGAAGGGCAGCTTTGGTCTTGATGGTCGCGTCACCGGCGCCGCGTTGCGCCGTCACAATCACGGAGTCTTTCAGATGCTCCGTTGCGGTCGGGGCTGGAGCGCGAGCGCCGCGGGTCGTTCCGTCCGGGCGGACGCCGGTCATCACGAATGCGATTGGTTCGGACAATGTGACGCTCCTGCAATGGCCGGGCCACCATGCAAGAACCAGGCGCGAGCGGAACAAGCCACCGCGGCCGGGCAGGTTGCCACTGAATTATGGTATCTGCGAGCAATGAAGACACGATACTCGCTTTAATAGAATTGACAAGCGTGGCGCCGGCTCGTGTCGGCGACCGACTTGGGAGGAAGCGATACCAGTCAGCCACAACGGCGCCGTGAATTGGCAATTTCTGTCAGCAACTTGCAATGGTCGCGAAAATCCAACCGGCCGCAGCGTGTCACCACGCCTGCTTGCGCTTCTGCGTTTCTTCACTCACACTCTCGGAAACGCCACCTTTTGTATACGCTTGGTGCTGCCTTGGGGGGATGCATGGGGATCGCCGGTTCAAGGAGTTTTTCGTTTGCGTTGATGCTCGTGGTCGCCGTTGCGGCGCTGCTGCTGCCGGGCCGGGGCGAGGCCTACACCCCCGACCAGCAGGAGGCCTGTACGCCGGATGCGTTCCGGCTTTGTGGTCCCGAGATTCCCGACGTCGACCGCATCACGGCCTGCATGATCAGGAATAGGGCGCAGCTCTCGCCCGCCTGCCGCGTCTTCTTCCGCGGTGGTCCCGAGCCGCGTGAGGCGAGCGAGCGCGAGGAGCGGCGGCCTGCCAAGCGCAAGGTCTCCAGATCGCACAAGGCGAAGAAGTCCACCTACTGATCTGGTTCCCGTCGCGCGCACGCAAGCGTCCCCGAAGCGCGACGCGACTTCGCGCGATCGCGCAGCTGCGTTTTTCAAGACCGTCATGCGCGACAGACTGACGCCTTGTGACGCTGTCACGCAGCATCATCTCTGGGACTGGTGTTGCTTGCAGGATCCGTTCCGGAACGGATGGAGTGAGGCGCGTGAGCGAATTTGACAGACAGGAGATCGATCGGCACTTCGCCTGGTTCGAGGCCAAGCTTCCGGAGAAGCCGGCACGCTTCGTCGCGTGGCTGCGCAAACCGTCGTCACGCCATGTGCGGATTCCGCTCGCGATCCTCTTGATCATCGGCGGCATCTTCAGCTTCCTGCCGGTGCTCGGACTCTGGATGCTGCCGCTCGGACTCCTTTTGTTCGCGCAGGACGTTCCGTTGCTGCAGAGGCCCACCGCGCAACTGCTTGGCTGGATCGAACGCAAATGGATCGCGCGCGAGCGCGCCAAAACTGCCGAAAAATGCCAGCCCTGAGTCAAATCAAGCGCTTAGCTTCCATTTTCGGTTGTGTCATAATTACAGTGTGACTCAAAAAGCAGAATGCACCGGTAATCTTGGCCGCTTTGCGGATTGCAAGAAGTTTTTTCTTTCGCGAATCAGCGTGCTGATTCATTTTCGCCTCCTGGGGTCAATCTGGAGGCCAACGTATGAACGTGATTGTTTTCGCTTCGCGTAAGGGGGGCTCGGGAAAAAGTACCCTGGCTGCTCACCTCGCCGCGCAAGTGCACAAGGCGACGAAGCCCTGTCTGCTGATCGACGCCGATCCGCAGGGTTCGCTCACTCTCTGGCACAAGCTGCGCGGCACCAACGAACCCGCGATCAAGACGGCGGTGAATTCGGTCAGCGGGATCATCGCGCAGGCCAAGCGCGACGGCATCGAGTGGGTGTTCATCGACACGCCGCCGAACCTGTCGGCCGTGGTCGACGACTCGATCAAGAACGCCACCATGGTGATCATTCCGGCGCGTCCCGGCGTGTTCGACGTCAATGCGGTGCAGGAAACCATCCAGACCTGCCGCTCGATGCGCAAGCCCTATGCCGTCGTGATCAACGGCGCGCCCGCGCAGCGTGACGGTGCCGAAAGCCGCATCGTCGCGATCGCGCGCGAGGCGCTGGCGAAGTTCCGCGCACCGGTGTGGAGCGGCCAGATCACCAACCGCGCCGATCTGCTGATGGCGCTCGGCCAGGGTGAAGGCGCTCGCGAATATTACGCGGAAGGCCGCGCCGCTGCCGAAATCAACCGGCTGTGGGCCGCGATCGAACGTTCGATCAAGGCGATCCGCGGTACGGCGTCGGCGTCGGGCGCAATGCACAAGCAGGCGGCGTAACAACGCCGCTCTGGTTCGAACTGGAAAGAACGCGCGGTACCCGCGCGTTTTTTGCGTGATTGTCATTGCGAGCCATTGTCATTGCGAACCAACGGGTCGCGCGAACGCGCGCCCGATGACAGGCTCCGCGAAGCAATCCTTTTGTCCACGCGTACCGACCGATGGATTGCTTCGTCGCTTCGGCGCAAAATTGCTTTGCAATTTTGTCGCGCGCTCCTCGCAATGACGCGATGGATGGCGTTACGCCACCATCAACAGATAGAACACGATCACCGGCGCCAGGGTCAGGATCACCGACCAGATGCCGACAGCCCACAGAATATCCTCAGTCGTGAAGCCCGGCGCTGTGCCCGGCCTCCCGGCAATAAAACCAGTCCTGGAAGTCACGACGCCCCCGCATTGGTCTCGGCAATGCAGGGGTGATACGCGAGCGGCTTTAATATCCTGGCCGGAATTTCGCTGGCATTTGCGCGCGCCGACTACTTCGGATTAACCACGGCTCGGCCAGAGGCCGGACGGCTCAGTGCATGCCGCCGTCGCGGTCGCGGATCGCGCCGAGATGTTCGTTGATCCGGAACACGATCAGGATGAACTCGGCGATAATGCGCGAGAACACGATGCCGACGAACATGCTGGCGATCGACGCAAGCAGCTGAATGAAGCCGACGAACGGGCTGATTGCCATTGCCGTGAGGCTCCACAGGACGCCGGAGATTCCGAACAGCACGATGACTGCGATCACCAGCCAGTAGAACGTCTTGATGATCGTGGGCGTGATGAAGCGGTCCCACTGAAACAGATCCTGGAAATCGAACATCATGGTTCTCCCGGCCAGCCGACATATGATTCGCGTCTCGTTCATCCTACTGCGTCACCCCCGGCGTGATCACTTCATCCCAGGCGCCTGCGCGGAGGCGGCAATAGGGGACGAAGCGTTCGCCGGGCCAATGGTCCAGGACCGCGCCAAGGCGCTTCCGCACCACGGGGATCGCTACCGCAGGAGCCCAATCGGTCTCGCCAGAGGCCAGCCCCGGACCGGGCGCCGGCAGTCCAGGGTCGAGCTATGCGAGTGGGCCAGTTGTGATTGCTGCAAATAACGGCCACAATCGGGCTTCCCTCCGGCATATCCTCATCTCATGACCACGCTGACCTTCGAAGACTTCAAGCCCGGCCGTTTCGGCACGTTCGGCCCTCGCCATGTGTCGCGCGAGGAAATCCTCGCCTTCGCCGCCGAATTCGACCCGCAGCCGATGCATCTCGACGAGGAGGCGGCGAAGAAATCCATGCTCCGCGGCCTGTCGGGCTCCGGCTGGCATCTCGGCTCGCTGATGATGCGGATGCTGTTCGACGGCTTCATCGGCCGCACCGCCTCGCTCGGCTCGCCCGGGGTCAACGAGATGCGCTGGGTGGCGCCGCTGCGTCCGGGTGACGATTTGACGCTGGACGTCGGCGTCGTCGAGGCGCGGGTTTCGAAGAGCCGCCCGGAAACCGGCATCGTCACCTTCAAGGGCACGATGCGCAACGCGCGTGGCGAGATTCTGTGCGAGATGGAGTCGCCGATCATCGTCAGCCGCCGGCAAGGCGCGGGTAACTAAGATGCGTTTCTTCGAAGACATCGAGATCGGCGACCAGCGCGCGATCGGTTCATTCACCTTCACCGCCGAGGACATCAAGCGCTTTGCCGCGCAGTTCGATCCGCAGCGCTTCCACCTCGACGAGGAGGCGGGGCGCAACTCGCTGTTCGGTGGGCTCGCGGCATCGGGCTGGCACGTCGCCAGCGTCTGCATGAAGCTGCTGGTCGCCGACGGCAAGCAACTCGCCGCGCAAGCCGCTGCGCGCGGTGAGAAGGTCGCGGTCTGGGGACCCTCGCCGGGCTTCCGCGAGCTGCGCTGGATCCGCCCGGTGCTGGCGGGCGATACCATCAGCTACTCCAACCAGGTCGAGACCAAGCGCACGTCCGGGAAGCGGCCCGAATGGGGCATCCTTCAGGCCCGCAACACCGGCGTCAATCAGCGCAATGAGGTGGTGTTCTCGTTCCTCGCGACCGCCTTCGTGCCGCGCCGCAATCCCGGTTCCTGATGTTGCCCCCACGCCTCTGATGTTGCCCGGACGCCATGGTGGCAGACTAAGTCTGCTGCCTACGCAGTTGTGCGTTGCGCGGAACTCATTTTTTGCTAACGCATTTTGAACCTTTGTCCCTGCTCTATGGTTTGAGGGCACGGACATCCGGGCAGGCACCACTGGGGATACCATGGCAGATCGCAGCGCGCTGAAACTCGTCGGAATTATCTTCGCGACGGTAACGGTTGTCGTGATGCTGGCGACCGGAATGGTCGTGAAGGGGTTTGCCGACGGCAACTATTCCTTCGAGACCACCGCGAGTATCGATCGCTGATCGACCCTCTGTAACCGCGGGCTCTCGGCGAGCGCCCCGGGATGTGCGTTTGCGTGTTTCAATGTGATCCGTCGGCAGGCTGCGTCACATTCTACCGGTTAACCTGTTCAACGATTCCAGATCAGCACCATCACGACGGTCGCGGCGGCCAGGATGCCGATAAACCGGAGCATGATCGTGCCGATGCCCTGCTGCGGCTGGCGCAGCGGAATAGGATCGGCGTTATCAGGCCGGACGCTCTGCATGAATTCTCTCCAAAATGGATGCCCGCCAGCGCGCGGTCCGGACCCGATTTCCGGATCGGACGCCCGCTCGGCATCGAACTTTCAAATCGGCTTCCGCAAGAATTGACGTCGCGGAGCTTACACCGCGCAGAATAACGAATCGTTCAACGCCGCAGCGGGCATGCAAAACGAAGCCGCCGCCCCCCTTGTCGGGAGACGGCGGCTGCTGGCCCTAGAACGGATCGCGATCAGCTGTTGCGCAGGCCGTCGGCGGCGCGCTTCCACTGCGAGACGTTGTCGGCGATCATGCGTGTCGACTTCATCGCGGCCTGGCTGAGTTGGGCATAGCCGGAGATCTCGCGCTGGACGCGCTGGCCCTCGGCATGCAGCAGGTCGCGCAGGCTCTCGAGCTCGCCGATCAGCTTCTCGATCTCGGCGAGCGAGGTGCCGGCGACGCGCTGGATCAGCGAGTTGACGTTGCTGACCGTGGCGTCGGTGTTGGTGTCGGTCGGCGCGGTCTCCGGGCTCGCCACGGGGCGGCGCAGATAGGCGATGTCGTTGCGCACGAAGTCGCGGATGCCGGCTTCGACTTCCGAGACCGCAGCGAGGTTGGTGTCGACCTCGGACGTCGCCTCTGTGGCTTCCTCGGTACGGTTGGTGGCGTTCATCGGCTTTCCCCTGGGTTCGCAATAGCGAAGCGCGGCTGTCCCCCGCACGACGAATTGATGAAGTTACGGACCTATCAGTGCCGCCGAATTTGACCGCATCTGGGCCAAGTTGGGGCAATGGTTGATCATTAGCGCGACAGGGATAACAGATCGTTCACCATGAGCGCTTGTAGCCGGCGCCGATGCTCTTGTTGATCGTGCCCTGGGGGGTCTCGCCGACTGAGCCGGAGACGGTGACGCCGTCGAACAGCTTCTGCTCGGCGCCGATCTTGCGCAGCCATTTGTCGTCGGAGGTCGAGGACAGCGTCTGGCCCGCGGTGATGCTGGTGCCGGTGTCGGTAACGGACAGCCGTGCTGACTGGCCGGTGTCGTAGCTGTGCGAGGGGGCGCCGGTGATGCCGGGCACCGGGACCACGCCCTGCTGGATCAAATTATAGCCGCCCTGCAGCGTCAGCGAATACTGCTCCGACAGCGGCACCGACTTGCTCAGGGAGGTGCCGATCTTGCTCTGGTCGGCGCCGGGGTCGACCCGCGCCTCGACCGAGGTCTTGTCCCAGATCGATGCCACGCCGGGCGCGGACATCGTGGCCCAGGCCGAGCCGCCGGATTGCGGCAGGCTGCCGCCATTGGCCAGCCGTTCCGACAATTGCTCCGACGCCGTCGTCGTGGCCGGTTTGGCGACCGTCATGTCGGCGCCGATGCGGGTGTCGAGGAACGGCGAGATCGACTGCTTGACCGACACGGCCGAGGAGCCGTTGGCGTTGTTGTTGGTGGTCCAGGACGGATCGTTGCCGGCGACGCTGCCGCGCTTGGCCGCGCCCTTCGGCGCCAGCGTGGGCAGGCTGGTGGAATCGGTGTCGAGCTGGCTCCAGTCGAGCTTGCTCTGGTCGATGTCCTTCAGGATGTCGGCGTCATTGGCGTCGGCCGCCGGCGGCGCCTCGCCGGCCGCGGCCTCGGCGTCGTCCGCCGGGGTGTCCTTCGCTGCGCTGTCCTTGGCCGTATTTTGGACGGCGGGAGCGATCTGCCACGGTGAACTCTGGGCGCCGGCCGAAAACGTGAGCGCCACGCTGAAGCCGGCCGCCAGCACTGGCAGCCTCGCCCAGCCAAATCGCAATGTGGAAGTCATTCCCAGCCCGCAAATTCCAGAGCGGCAGTGTGCGTTTGCCGTGGCGCAAAATTGTGGCAACGGAACCGCGAAAGCAAATGATCAACGCGTGATCTGTCTACCGCCGGGGCGGGCGCCTCAACGCGAAGACGGGCTTCGCGCTTGAGATGCCCCGGACATGACGAAGCCGTGAAATCGGGGGGCCGTCAGACCGCGATGCGCGGCAGATGGATCGGGTAGCCGACGGTCTGCTCGACCAGATCGAAACTGTCGACCAGCACGCGGAAGCTCGTCAGCTTGCCGGCCCTGAACTGCGCGAAATGCGCGATCCTGAGCGAGATCGGCTTGTTGGAGTCCAGTGCCGTCAGCGAATAGCGCAGCATCGAGGCCGCGGAATCCGCACCCAGCATGATGGACTCGCGGTCGAAGCGGTGAACCCGCAGGTTCTCGCCGATCTGCCGGATCACCTCGAGCACTGCGGCCTTGCCGCGGCGCGAGCCGAAGAAGGAAAACAGGTCGATCGGTCCGTAGATGGCCCATTCGACTTCGTCATCGAGCATCAGCTCGACGTCTGTAAGCTGGCGTTCGTTGATCGCGCGATGCAATGCGCGCGAAAAACGCCAGAGGCTATGCTCTGTCATTTTGGTCTGGTCCTGAAACTGGATTTTCAAAGCAAGCGAATGGCAGGCGGTCAGCGCCGACGCCCTGCCAGGTTGCTGCACATCGCTATTGTCGCCTCAGATAGTGCGGAATAGCCAAAACGCAAATGACTTTTTTGCAATGCACAATTGCGCCGGATCCGACCGGAGTGTGACGCTCGAAAGCGTTCCGGTCACACAATTCAGCGGTCGCGTTGCCGCGCCGGCTGCCGTTCGATCACGATCTCGGCGTCGCGGATCGCCACCACTGCGAACAGCAGCGCACCGCCGATGCCGCCGATCGCGGCGCCGAGCGGCATGAAGGTGAAGAACACCAGCGTTCCGCTGTCGAGGCCCGAGGTTCTGGCCATTCCGATCCAGGTGAGCCCGGCTCCGATGCCGAGAGCGGCGCCGCCGAGGGCGCCCAGTGCAAGGCCAAGCACAGCGAGCAATGCGACTTTCATGGTAATTTCAGCCCCGACCGCAACAAGCCCAGTGATAGGTCCGCGGCGGGCCTTCGAGGTTCAACACCGTTGTTGCGAATTTGCGGGGCGTGACGCGTTTGCGGGAAGCTAAAGCCTGATGAGATTAGGTCGAGCTGGAACGGCATCGAAAGTTCACCTCTCCCTTGGGAGAGGCCGATTTGCGCAGCAAATCGGGTGAGGGGTTGCGGTCTATCGAGAGAGCAAGAGCCCTCACCCGGATTGCTTCGCAATCCGACCTCTCCCCACCGGGGAGAGGTGAAGCAAGACGGCGCCAAGTCGATTCAACCAAAACTCATCTCGCTTTAGTCCGCGTTCTGCCCGGTCAGCGCTGCCGCGATGTCACGCTCCAGCACCTGCTGGACGAGGTCGAAGGTGTCGATGATCTCGCGGATCTCGGTGATCAGGCCGTCGCGCAGCGTGTAGAACACCGCGACGTCGAACTGCACCATGCGGCGATTGTTGCGCTTGCGGAAGAACACGCGGAGCTGTGCTGCGACCTTGTCGCCTTCGGTCACCACGATCGGCGCCTCGTAGCGCATGTCGGAGTAACGCTCGTGGATCGTGGTCCACATCTGACGCAGCGCGGGTTTGCCGCGGTGCTGGCCCATATGCGGGAGAATGTCGATCGGGGCGTTGGCGAGAAACGCGACGTCGTCGCTGCAGCGCTCGAGCGCGCCCTCGATGCCGCCCGCGTAATAGACGTCGAGGAAGTTCAAGACGCGTTGCCGGTTCAAATCCTCGCCCATGATCGACTCCGCCGGTTCCATCCGACTTGCCCCGGTTCCACACTCTGAACCCGTGCGTTCCACTATCAAACACATGTTTGACGTGCGAAAGCGGATTAGGTTCGGCAACCACCACGTATTGTGGCACAAAGTGCACATGATCCGGCAGCCGGCCGGTGAGATCGCGCCGGCTCGCTGTCGCGGCGCGCTCATCCGCCGGTGCGGCCGTTAACTCGCTGGCGCGGCCTTAATTCGCCGGCGCGGCCTTGCCGGTCACGAGGTCGATGATAAACCGCGTCTTCCTTTCCGAACCCTCCGGCACAAAGGCCTCGCCGGCCTGGAGGTCGTAGTAGAGCTCCTTCGACTTCGGAAAGCCCGCGCCGCAGGCGGTGCGGATGATCTCGTCGTCGGCGTAGTCGATGTCGACCGCAACCGTGTTGCGGCGCGGGCCGGCGGCGAGGTTGGATAGACCGAAATACTTCGGCCCCTCGTTGCACTTCACGACGTTGGCGCCGTAGGCGCTGACCGCATCCTCGGCCCGGAGCAGGAAGTCGGGTGTGATCTCGATCCGCTTGCCGGGCTTGCTGGAAAACTCCATCCGCGCCACCGCGCTCTCGACGATGCCCTGGCCCATGTGGCCAACCGTGCAGACCAACTCATCCTGCTGCTCATCCTTGGATAGCACGATGCAGTCATGGCCCTGCGCGCCCGCCAGGAAGCGCACGAAGCGGGTGGCCTTGCCGTTCTGCTCGAACAGCGCGACGCCGCCGAAATCGGTCGCGTGCGGCTCGCATTCGCTTTCATAATTGACGACAAGCAATGTGCTGTCCGGAGCGAGGAAGCGTCCGGCGTAGCGCTCCTTGGTCAGCTTGACGTCGCAGGCCCGGCCGCCGGGATAGGATTTCGCCCGCGTGCAGGTCGACCCCTTGATATTGGCGCCGGTGCAGAAAGTCGCAAGCAGCGCACGGTCGCCATCCTCCGCGTGGGCAGGGCTGGAGATGAAATGGCTGGCGACGACCAGGATCGCCGCGGCAAGCGCCCGCGCGAGGAAGGCAATATGTAATGTCTGCACGATCTTCAAAACACGGTCCGCAATGCGGCGGCATTTAGAGCATGATCGCGGCCTGTGCGCAGCGAATTTCTGGCGCGAAGCGGCGGGAACCGGCAGGGTGGCTTGGCCGTTGATGCCGGACAATTCCATTGGAGCCGCATCATGAAATCCATTCTTGTCGCAACCATTATTGCCGTCACTGCGCTTGCCGCAACTTCGCCCGCCGACGCCAAGGGCTGCATCAAGGGCGCGGTCGTCGGCGGTGTCGCCGGCCATTATGCCGGTCATCATGGCGTGCTCGGCGCGGCCGCCGGATGCCTCTACGGCCGCCATCACGCAAAGGAGCAGGAACGTCAGCGCCAGCAGCAGCAGGCTCAGCCTTCGCAGCAGGAGAAGCTGTAGGGCCCGGCCTGTTGTGAAGCCGCGTTTCCGGAACGCCGCCCGCAGGGGCGGCGTTGTCTCGTTGCGTAACGGAGACGATGATGACGAAACCAAAGACAAAGACCATCCAGCCCGTTCCCGACGACAACAAGAGCCACAAGGGCCCCGGCAGCGCTCCCAGCGTTCCCCTCGACACCACCAAGGGCCATCGCGACGACGAGAAGCACAACATCCGCGAGCAGGCCGCGCACGGCAATCTGACCCAGAACACCAGCAACCGGCGGTCGGGGTAGGGCGTAGCTCCACATCCTCGGCGTCGTCCTGGCGAAAGCCAGGACCCATAACCACCGCTATTTGTTGCGAGCCGGACCGCGGCCCCAGCCTCGTCCGGCAATGCACATCTGGGGTAATGGGTCCTGGCCTTCGCCAGGACGACGGTGGAAATCCGATTCACCTGTCAAACAGCGTGCTCAGCGTCATCACCCGCGCATGCGGCTGATCCAGTATTCCAGAGGCCGCGGTGCTTGAATCGAGAGGCCGCGGCGTACTGGATCGCCCGGCCCGTCTTCGCCAAGGCTTCGACGAGGCCATGAGTCACTGGCGCGCCGAAGCTTTAGCGAAGGCGGCGAGCCGGGCGATGACGGCTGGGAATGGTGACGCAGCTTCGCATTCTCGCGGCGCGTTTCGCCCGAGCTTTGCATTTCGTTTGCCCTCCGTCTGAACAGAGGGCGCAGGGAAGACCGGGTGCCGATCGCACCCATGGGCCCCGTGCAATGGGTAGAAAGCACGGGGGTAGGACCACAGGTGTAACCGGAAACAACCCGGCCTTCCCTGCGCGATGGTAGTGCGGCTTACTTCGTGCTCTCCCCGGCGAGACTGGGCTTTGTTGTCACCGTCTCCGCAACGCGCACCGCGCAATTCGAGAGACACCTACCATGAGGGCGTCAGGACCACACGACTTCACCGTCCGCTTCACGCGCATTCGTCGACTGCGCATTCCGCGTCCACCGCATCTCACACCGCGTTCGTGACGATCGCGACCCGCCCCTCGTGTCGGGTGAGACGCGCACATTGAACATCTGAGTTGGGTCCCGCGTCAAGTTAAATTCCGAAAATCGGAATAAATCTGCCGGGGCCCGCTGCCGGCGTGACGCGCATCACGTCGCAGACGGGCACGCGCGGCTAGATTGGCGGCATCGGATCACCCGACTGCCGAGGAAACGCCGCCATGAACGCCATCGCCGCACCGAAGTCATCCGCGCGGAACCGGCTCGAAGGCTTTGCGCTCACCGCCATCCTGCAGGGGATGCCGACCTTCGCCGCCGCCGTGCTGGCGCTGAAGATGATCGGTGCCCCGGAAATCGTCGGCGATCGCTACGGCGCCGCGATCTACGTCGTGCTCGCCTCGCTGGTCTACGCCGCGATCACGCCGCTGCTCGCCGCAAGATTCCCGAAACGTTTCGCCGGCGCCTACGCGCCGATGTTCTCCGACGCCGGCCTGTCGTTTTCCGAGAAGATCGCGCAGTGGCGGAGCCAGCCCACGGTCTCGCTGCAACTCATGACCACGATGATCATGATGTCGCTGCTGGCGGTCGCGGTGGTCAGCGTTCGGTGAAGAATACCTTAGAGCTACGAGCGTTACCGATGGATATCGGCCAAAGATTAGTCTAACTCGGTCGAGACCAAAAATTCCTCCGCCTTTGCGCGCGTAGGGAAGCGTCCGACTTCTTCATAGTCGGGATCATGTTCTGCCGTGTCGGGCGAGCGCATTACGACGAATTCACTGCCTTCCTGCTCGATAAGATCAGTAAGGTCTTCGCTCCTGATCGGCGTCATGTCGCGTGCGCCACAGTGTGGGCATTCATTGTCACACATGCAGGACCATTCATCTGTCCAGCGGCGGCGGCAACTTTCACATCTATAGAAATTGAGAAACCAAGCCATGTCGACCTCTCAAGATTTCAATCGGTAATTGCCTCGAGCCAGGAACTCGATAAACCCACGATCGCGCAAGAATTGAAGCTGCTGGCGAATCTTCGGCCGGACGTTCTGGTTGCCCGGATACAGATCGCCAAGATGCCGTTCAAAGGCATAGACTTCTTCAAGGGTAAAGTCGCGCTTGCCCAGCGCTTCGACGCATTTCATCACGTCGAGCAGCCAACCCCGCGCCTCCAGCGATTGATCGCGGAGAAAGAGTGTCTTCTGCCATTCCGCAAGAACCAGCTCCTTGTCGCGAATGACGCCGTTTTGAACGATGTGGATTTTTCCCCATTCCGGGACCTTGCCAAGGAGGATATTGGACCCGATCCAGCCGGCGCGCCGGGCCGTGGCGGCCAACGGCTTCCGTTCCTCGATGATGTCATGGACGAAGAAGTGCTTGGGAACGATCAGCAGATTGACGACTGCAAGCGGCTTCAGATCGTAGTTCATCAGGAGAAGGTTGGGATTGTTGCTCGCCGCGAGCCGCTCACACTTCGTCTTGTAGGCGCCGTCAGCAACCTTAGGGCCGAACTTCCCCTTCTGGCTCTTGAGCTCGAACTCCTCGCTGCACGATCCGCACAGGAAATCCGCCACCGGACTGTTGTTCGGGAACTGCGACATCTTTGCAGTGCCGCAGTGCGGACAATAGGCCCAAGCCTTGACCCAGGCCTCCGTCCAGGCACGAGCGCTTTGGGAGCCGCTGGTGTAAGAGGTTTGCGATTCTTCGAAGCCGAGTTTCATGAAGCCAGCGTAGCGAAACCGAACCAAATTTCCAGCGCTACACGTCTACGCCAGTTTGATCTCAGCAACCCGCTCCGGCACCGCGCCAAAATCGCTGAACCGCACCCAGCGGGGCCGCACGCGGACATAGCCGATGTTCGGCCATGCCTCGCGCTCCGGGCCGTCGGGCCACGCCGCGAAATACACCTGTTTGCAGGCGGTGAGTTCCGCGCCGGTTGGAAAGTCGGCGACGCCCTCAAGCTGCGCGGTCTGCTCGGCGTCCCAGCCGATCACAAGTGCTACGCGGGGATCGGCGCGGACGTTCTGGTATTTGCGCGAGGTGGTCAGCGTATCGAAGATGATCTCGAGATCGTCGCCGACCGCGATGCCGACGACGGCGGCCTGCGGTGCGCCATCGTGCACTGTGCTGACCACAGCGAGCCGGTGCATCCGCAGGAAGGCGAGAAGCTCGGCGCGCGTCATACTCTACCGCTTCTTCCACCCACCACGCTTCCCCGGCGCACCACCGCTGCTCCGCGGCGACGGGCCGAACTCCGGCCCCGACTGCCTTGAATCCGTCGGCTGGATGATGCGGCTCGTGGTGCCGAACGGTTTTGCCGGCAGTGCGCCGCCCGGGCGGAACGGCAGCGATTCCGGGCCGTGCATTTCGTCGAGGTCGGGCTTGTGGACGCGGGAGCCGGACTTGCCGCCGCGGCTGGCCTTCAGCGAGGTCTGCGCGGTCTTGTTCTTCAGCGCGGCGACCGGCAAATTGGCGGCGTCGCCGTATTTCCTGGTGCCGGCATAGGCGCCGGCCTGCTTCTGAACGTTGCGCTGCTTGGCGGTGGGGTCGTCGACCACGGCCATCTCGGTGGCGCGCAGCCGCTTGACCTCGTCGCGCAACCGCGCGGCTTCCTCGAAGTTCAAATCGGCGGCGGCCCCGCGCATCCTGGTTTCGAGATCGCTCAGCACGGCCTCGAAATTGTGCCCGATGCTGATGACGTCGTCGGCCATGCCGCCATCGCCGATCTCGACCAGCACGTGGTCGCGCTCGTAGACCGAGTTGAGGATGTCGCCGATCGACTTCTTGACGCTCTCCGGCGTGATGCCGTGGGCCTCGTTGTACTCGACCTGCTTCTCGCGGCGCCGATTGGTCTCCGCGATCGCGCGCTCCATCGAGCCGGTCATGCCGTCGGCATAGAGGATCACCTTGCCGTCGACGTTGCGCGCGGCGCGGCCGATGGTCTGGATCAGAGAGGTCTCGCTGCGCAGGAAACCTTCCTTGTCGGCGTCGAGGATCGCGACCAGCGCGCATTCGGGAATGTCGAGGCCCTCGCGCAACAGGTTGATGCCGACCAGCGCGTCGAACGCGCCGAGGCGGAGATCCCTGATGATCTCGATGCGCTCGATGGTGTCGATATCGCTGTGCATGTAGCGGACGCGGATGCCCTGCTCGTGCAGATATTCGGTCAGGTCCTCCGCCATGCGTTTTGTCAGAACCGTGATCAGCGAGCGATAGCCGGCAGCGGCCGTCGCGCGCACCTCGCCGACGAGATCGTCGACCTGGGTGCGGGCGGGGCGAATATGCACGGGCGGATCAATCAGGCCGGTCGGGCGGATCACCTGCTCGACGAACACGCCGCCGGCCTCGTTGATCTCCCAGCCGCTCGGCGTCGCCGACACCGCGACCGTCTGCGGCCGCATCATGTCCCATTCCTCGAAGCGCAGCGGGCGGTTGTCCATGCAGGAGGGCAGGCGGAAGCCGTATTCGGCCAAGGTCGCCTTGCGGCGGAAGTCGCCGCGGAACATGCCGCCGATCTGCGGCACGGTGACGTGGCTTTCGTCGGCGAACACCAGCGCGTTGTCGGGCACGTATTCGAACAGCGTCGGCGGCGGTTCGCCGGGGCGGCGGCCGGTGAGGTAGCGCGAATAGTTCTCGATGCCTGCGCAGCTGCCGGTCGCTTCCATCATCTCGAGGTCGAAGGTGGTGCGCTGCTCGAGCCGCTGCGCCTCCAAGAGCCGGCCTTGGTCGTTGAGCTGGTCGAGCCGCATCTTCAATTCCGATTTGATCGACTTGATCGCCTGCACCAAAGTCGGGCGCGGCGTCACATAGTGCGAATTGGCGTACATCTTGATGAATTCGAGCTCGTCCTGCTTGTGGCCGGTGAGCGGGTCGAACTCCTCGATGGTCTCGATGGTGTCGCCGAACAGGTTCACGCGCCAGGCGCGGTCCTCGTAGTGCGCCGGGAATATGTCGATGACGTCGCCGCGGACGCGGAAGGTGCCGCGGGTGAAGTCGGCCTGGGTGCGCTTGTATTGCAGCGCGACCAGGTCGGCGATCAATTGCCGCTGGTCGATGCGCTCGCCTTTCTTCAGCGCGAAGGTCATTGCGGTGTAGGTCTCGACCGAGCCGATACCGTAGATGCAGGACACGGAAGCCACGATGATGACGTCGTCGCGCTCCAACAGCGCGCGCGTCGCCGAGTGGCGCATGCGGTCGATCTGCTCGTTGATCGAGGAGTCCTTCTCGATATAGGTGTCGGTGCGCGGGACGTAGGCTTCCGGCTGGTAGTAGTCGTAATACGAGACGAAATACTCGACCGCGTTGTCGGGGAAGAAGCTCTTGAACTCGCCGTAGAGCTGCGCGGCCAGCGTCTTGTTCGGCGCCAGGATCAGCGCCGGGCGCTGCGTCGCCTCGATCACCTTGGCCATGGTGTAGGTCTTGCCCGAGCCGGTGACGCCGAGCAGCACCTGGGTGCGGTCGTTACGCTGGATGCCCTCGACCAGTTCGGCGATCGCGGTCGGCTGGTCGCCCTTCGGCTCGTAGGACGACTTGATCTCGAACCGCACGCCGCCTTCGGATTTCTCCGGGCGCGGCGGCCGGTGCGGGGTCCATACCCGCATCGAGCCGTCGTCCTTGCGGAACTCCGGGCGGCCGTCGCGGATCAGGTTTTCCAGCGCGTCGGCGGTGGCCTTGACGCCGAGCGCCTCCATCTTGCTGCGCGGCGGACGGGCCAACGCCTCGTCGTCATCCTCGGCGGTCGGCAGGCCGAGCTGCCGCGCCAGTTCCGGATCGAGCGTCGGGATGGTGGCCGAGGTGCCGTAATTGGCCTGCGGGGCCTCCTCGAGCCCTTCGGGCCTGGTTCGTGCGCCCGGCGGTTGCGGATTCTGTCGCAACGGCATCGGATAAGGATCGGCGGAACTCTGAGGGAAGTTCTTCGGCGTCGACGCCCGCGCGCGATGCGCCGCGGCCTCGCCGCCGGCGCGGCGGTCCCAGGAATTGTCCGGCGGCGGCTGCAAGCCGGTGCCCGAGCCCATGCCGGCATCGCCGCGATTGATCGCGGGATTGAGCAATTCCGCGAGCGCCGGTCCGATCGGCTGGACCTCGGGCCGGTGTGCCTTGGATTTGGGGGATTTGCCGGGCTTTTTCGGAGTGTTCGGTGTCTTCGCCATGGCCGGAATATGGGATGAGTCCGGCAGCGAGGAAAGGGCAAATGGCGTCCTGATCCGAGTGCGGGCGATGCTGCTGACAGCAGGGTGTCAGCAGAGCCGGGCGGCATTGGCAGAGGGCGGCTGCATCGAGGACGCGTGGGCCCGACTGCGCGCGCTGACGGGAACCGAAGCTTGTGGAAAATCCAAAGGTAGCCGCCGGTTTTGCTCACAACCAGCTCGCGAATCGCCCTCGCGCATGACGTGATCCGCCTGTTTGATTTCTTTCATTACGCCATTTCGGGGGCCGCGATGTTTTTGAGGGCTGCAAGCCGCGTCGTCGCGGCTGTCGTCGCGTTATCGATGTTGATCGGCTGCGCGGAAATCGATCGCAGGGGAGGAACGGTCGCGGAAATCGAGGACTACGTCCTGTTCGCCGCGCATACCAAGAGTCACCGTCTGTTCCGTTCATATCTGCTGATCGGCGTTCTGCTGGCGGCGGCCAGGCAGGGCGGTCACAACGAGGCCGATGTCGCTGCGATCGAAGGCAATTTGAAGTCCGCGCTTGCCGTGGCGTTTGAAGCCTATGAGTGCCTCTATCAGGACCCCGCCGGCGCGCCGCCAAACTGGTTGAAGATCGCGACCCAGGTCGACACCGCCAGTGCGATCGGCACCTTCGAGGCGGTCAACTTCGCAAACCCCACCATTTGCCAGTTCTTTGATGAGAAGATGGCGCGACTTGACTACGCGCTGTACCGCCTCGCGCTGAGCTCGCTCTTCAACGAGAAAACGAGCGTGCAGCTCGCGTCGATCCGCGACAAGCTGATCGGTGAGGTCCCGGTGCTGTCCGCGTCGGCGAAGGCCGCAATCTTCGGAGTGAGGGCAATCAATCAGACGACCACGATCGTCGACGACCTGCTGAATCTCAGCTTCTCAAGCCTGGGGCCGGTGCTGACGCTGCTGCCGCTCTATCGCGACTCCCTTGAAATGAACATGTGGATCATCGCCGACACGCTCACCCGAACATGCGCGGACCCCAATCCGCTGCCGCGCGACACCATGCTGCTCAAGGATGGAACGCCCGCACCGAGCTTTGCGCTCGATTGCCAGACCAAGGCGTACGCCTTCTACATCCTGAACTACGGCAACGGCGATTTGCGTGCCTGGCGCAACTTCGCATTTCAGATGAACTATGTGGGCATGGGGATCGAAGCCTATGCGCCGCACTTCGTGCTGGTTTCGCGGTTGATCTGGCGGTCCTGCAGCAATCTTCTCAAGCAGGCGGATTGCACCGACGTGCTGACCAAGGCGATTGCGCAGGCTTCCGGAGAATCGATCCTCGTGAAGGTGCACGAGGGAAATCGCGTCTACAGCGCATCGGTGGGCACCCGCTCGCGGTATGCGCGGCGGCCTGCGGCGCCGACCGAGACGTCAGGATCTCCGAAGGCGATCGCTGCTCCACAGCGCGAGCCGGAATCGACCGGTTCGGTTGGGCAGCCGAATGCCGCGGGGGGTGTTGCGCCGGCGCGCTAGTCTAGCGAGCGAAGCCCGCTTCAGGCGCGCGGCAGGTCGACGATGTCGAGATGGATCCCGCCGCAGCCGTCGCAGCGCAGGGTCCAGTATTCGGCGGCACGGCCGGGAATCACGCGCAGCAGCGAGAGCCGGGCGGCGCATTCCGGGCAGCTGGTCCTGACCTGCGCCGGCCAGACCGGATCCGGCTCGCATTGCGGGACCACGGCGAGCACCACGTTGCCGGTCACGCCGACGCTCCGGTTGCCGGCATCGTTATGCCATAGCGCTGTGGGAACCGGTCGATAGTTTTCTTCGCGTCGGCGATCGCCGCATCCGGATCGGACCACGCAAAGCCGATGTCGAGCGTCGGAAACGGCATGCCATCGATGACGACCGGCCTTTGATCGACCCGTTGAATCCTGGCGTGCCATTGCCCTTTCCCCACTTCGAACGACTTGATCTCAAAACCGCTGTAAATCATTCGCGACCTCGGGATGCCCTTCTCAAGGGAAGCACGGGCGCGCGGCGCCTTATGTGAACCAGATCACAAATCGCGCGGTTTATTTCCGCATTGCAAACCAGCTCCGGCTTTTTGTTTTGCCGCTGTTTCCTAGGGCGAACCGCGCGAAAACGGCTAGCCGCGGGCTGCGATGTGATCGGCGAGGGCCGCGGCGTCGTCGCCGACGCCGGACAGGAACGAGGATTTCATCTTCGACAGCCATTGCAGGCCGAGGAAATACAGGCCCGGCACCTCGGAGACGCCGTGATGGTGTCGCGGTACGCCATTGGCGTCGAGCACCGGTATGTCGATCCAGTTCAGATCGAGGCCATAGCCGGTGGCCCAGATCACGCCGGTGATCCGCTCGGCGCGCAGGTCGATCGTATCCAGCGGCGCAGTGAGGCACGGCGGATCGGGCAGGCGGAGGCGCGCCAGGGGATCGGCGGGCTGATCGAGGCCGCGTGCGGCGATGAAGTCGTCGACGATCCCGAGGAACGTCGCGTAGTAGGCGTCGCCATTGGCGATGTTGCTGGTGAGATCGGGTGCGATCGCGAGCACGCCGTTGCGCGCTGCGGTCACGCGGCCGAGCAGCGTCACGCCATCGGCGGCGAAGCGGCGGAAATCGATGGTGCGGCCGCCATGGGCGCCCGAGATCACCGGCAGCAGGCGCGACGGGCCGCGCTGCTCGACCCGCGTTTCGTCAACGCCCATCTCGGCCAGCCACCAGAACAGATCGCGGCCGCGATAGCGGCGCGGCAGACGGTTGTGACGTCCGACCGACAGGAAGACGCGGCGGCCGGCGCGCATCAGCTCTTCGGTGATCTGCGCGCCCGAGGCGCCGGCGCCAACCACCAGCACCGCGCCGTCAGGCAATTGCGCTGGATTCTTGTAGCTGCTGGCATGGACCTGAAACAGGCCGGGATGATCGTCCAGCAGCGCCGGCCGCAGCGGCCGCTGATACGGGCCGGTGGCCACGACGACGCTGCGGGCGGCGATGCTGCCGCCGGCAAGATCGGCAACGAAGCCGCCGGCATCGCGGCGCAGCTTTGTCACCTCGACGCCGCAGCGGATCGGCGGCGTGACGAATGTAGCGTAGTCTTCGATGAAGGCGATGATGGCAGCGGTGTCGGAGAAGCCGTCGGCATCGGCGTGCGGAAACGCGAAGTCCGGCAGCCGCACCGACCAGTTCGGAAACTGGAACATCAGTCCGTCCCAGCGTTCACTGCGCCAGCGCTCGGCGATCCGCCCCCGCTCCAGCACCAGATGGCCGATGCCGCGCTGCTTGAGCCGATGGCTCATCGTGAGTCCGGCCTGGCCGCCGCCGATCACCAGCGTGTCAACGGTCTCGTCAGCCATTGCGCGCTCCCTTGCGGTGCGCGGCCGGTTCCGCCGCGGCGCGGATGATCCAGCGCCGGAACGCGGCGAAGTCGCGCTGCTCGGCGTGGAAGCCGCGATAGACCAGATACCAGCGCATCCCCTTCGGCACGCTGAGCGCAAACGGCGCCACCAGCCGACCGGCGGCGAGATCGTCGTCGATGTAGGGCCGGATGCCCATCGCGATTCCGAGCCCGTCGCTGGCTGCCTGCAACGCCTGGCCGTAGAACTGGAACTCCGGGCCGCGCGCGGTGACACGCGTCACGCCGGCGGCCTTCAGCCAGGACGGCCAGTCGTCCGGCGAATGCGCGACGCGGATCAGGCTCGGTCCCCTGAGGTCGCCGGGCCGCTTCAGGGCGTTGGCGAGCCGCGCCGCGCACACCGGCATCAGGTCGGCGGCGAACAATGGTTCGGCGACGAGGCCCGGCCATTGGCCGTCGCCGAGCTGGATGCCGCAGCTCCAGTCGTCGGCGAACGGCACCGCCATGCCGCCGGTCGTGATCCGCACCTCGATGTCGGGCTCCGCTTTGCGAAACTCGGCGAGGTGCGGGATCATCCATTTCATCGCAAAGGTCGGCCCGACGCCGACGGTCAGCACGCGCGCACTCGCCGACGCCGTGACCTGCGCGGTGAGGCTCGCCAGCGCGTCGAAGATCGGGGTCAGGCCGCCCTGATAGGCGCGGCCGGCCGGCGTGGTGATGAGGCGGTTCGCCTTGCGCTCGAACAGCGTGACACCGAGTCGCTCTTCCAGCAGATGCACCATGCGGCTGATTGCGGCGGCCGAGACGTTGAGCTCATGGCCTGCCGCCGCGAAGCTGCCGGTCCGCGCTGCGGCCTCGAACGCCTTGATGCCGTTGAGAAAGAGCAGCCGCCGCATGAACCCTCAGGAAAGCTGATGCAAGGGCAAGATAACTCAGTTTGCGGGACGAGGCCAAGCGGCGCAGACATAGCGGACGATGAATCCCTGCTGACCCGGCGAGGACCAAATGACTGAGACCACGGACGCCCTGGTGCTCGATCTCGTCGAATGGGTCGCGCGCGAGCCGCGGCCTTATACCGAAGTGCTCGAGGTCTGGCGCACCTCATGCCCGCGGCTGACGATCTGGGAGGACGCCGTCGACCGCGGTTACGTCGCGCGCCGTCCCTCGATCGAGGGCATGCGGGTGATGGTGACGGCGAGTGGCGAGACGTTTCTGCGCGCGCACGGGCGGATGCATTGAGATCTCGATGGCACCGCGTTCCTCACCTCTTCCACAAGGGGAGAGGTGGACCTCCGATGCAGCGATAGTTGACGATCTTGTCAGCGCGCCGGCGCGACGAGCCTCGGCCGGATGATCTCGACCATGCGGTCGGCCGAGGTGCCCGGCGGGAAGAAGCCGAGATAATTGCCGTCGCGGTCCATCAGATAGATGTAGGCGGTGTGATCGACGGTGTAGTCGCCGGCGTCCTGCGGCACCCTTGCGTAATAGACCTTGTAGGCATCGGCGACCTTGCGGATCGCATCGGCGCTGCCGGTCAGCCCGATCAGGCGCGGATGAAACATCGGCACATAGTCTGCGAGATGGCTTGCGGTGTCGCGCTCGGGATCGACCGTGATGAAGATCGGCTGCACCTGGTCGCCGTCGGGGCCGAGCCTGTCGAGCGCCAGCCCGATCGCCTGCAGATCGGTCGGGCAGACGTCCGGGCAAAAGGTGAAGCCGAAATAGACCAGCATCAGCCTGCCGCGGAAGTCCCTGTCGGTGCGCGCATGGCCGGCCTGATCGGTCAGTGCGAACGGGCCGCCGACCGGCTCCCTGTTCCACATCAGGATGTCCATGATCTCGGCGGCCGAGCGTGCCGATTGCGCTGGCGCGTCGCCGGCCAGCGCCGGCGCCAGCGTCAGCCATAGGCCGGCGCCCACCCAAGCGAAACCGCGCAGGATGGGTCGGATCATATGCCGAACGAAAGGCGGCTGCCGGTGGTCGTGACCAGCACCTTGTCGCCCATCTGTGCGGTCGCCTCCTGCACGAAGTTGAGCCCGGAGCAGTGCATCGGGACCACTACGTCGGGGTCGAGCTTCTTGATCTCGGCGACGACCTCGGTGAGGTAATCCTTCGGCGCCGGCCCGAGATGGAAGCCGCCGACGATCGCGTGCACCTTCTGGATGCCCGAGACCTCCTGCGCCTGCTTGACCGAATTGACGATGCCGACATGGCCGCAGGACGAGATCACGACGAGGCCGAAGTCGCGCACGTTGAAGCAGGTCGCATGCTCATGGATGTGCTCGTCGGGCACGATCTTGCCGTCCAGCTCGGCCGGCAGATAGTGGCTGGCGTTGCAGCCGAGCCCGTCCTTGATGCCGAACTCGACCCAGGTGTTGGGCAGCACGCGCTCGACGCTGCGACGGTTGATCTTGCCGGTCGTGAAGGCGTGGCCCGCGATCACGGTCGGGGTCTCGCACAGCACGGTAGTGACGCGTTGCGCGGCGAGCTGGCGGCGGTCCAGCGTGCCGAAATCGGTGAACTGGCCCTTGGTCGGGGTGGCGCTGACGCGGTGGCAGAAATTGTCCTCGCCGCCCGCGTAGAGCTTGACGTCGGCCGGAAGCTTGTCGCGGAATTTATCGAGGAAGCCGTTGAGGCCGCCGAAATGGTCGTAATGCCCGTGGCTCACGATCAGCGCGTCGAGCTTCGACGGATCGACGCCGACCAGCGCCATGTTGTTGAGCAGGACTTCCGGCGTATAGCCGTAGTCGAGCATCAGCGTGCGCTGCGCGCCCTTGGTCTCCGACTCCAGCCACAGCGACAGGCCCCATTCGTTGTGCAGCGACTTCTGGTAGTCGGCTCCACGCGGCGGCGGCGCGATCGTGACGCCGCCCGACTGTTTCGGTTTGAAGAACAGGTCGTAGCTGGAATCGACCAGCACGCGGATCGAGAGCTTGTCGACGGTCGGCACCTCGATCGGCGCGGCACTCGCGATCTCGACGCATGAAAATGCATTCGCCGCTGCCGCGCCGGCCAGCGCCGCGGATGCCTTCAGAAAGTCGCGTCGTGCCAGATCCCTGATCATCGCAATTCCTCCCGCTGCAAATATCGTCATTGAAACAAACAAACTGTCGGCGGAGCCTAGGCCCAATCGCGCATCCGCTCAATCGGCTCATCACAATTGCGCGCGAATGGCAGTCTGCACCATTGACTTGGCATCCGGATTATTCAAATTCATGCAAACGCATGTTTCGCTTCCGACAACAGGATCACCCCCATGATCGATCTCCACTACTGGTCCACGCCGAATGGTCACAAGATCACGATCTTCCTCGAAGAGACCGGATTGGAGTACAAAATTTTCCCGGTGAACATCGGCAAGGGCGATCAGTTCAAGCCGGATTTCCTGCAGGTCGCGCCGAACAACCGCATTCCGGCCATCGTCGATCACGCGCCGAAGGGCGGCGGCAAGCCGATCTCCTTGTTCGAATCCGGCGCGATCCTGCTTTACCTCGCCGAGAAGACCGGACAATTCCTGCCCCAGGATCTCTACGGCCGCTACGACGCGATCCAGTGGACGTTCTGGCAGATGGGCGGGCTCGGGCCGATGGCCGGGCAGAACCATCACTTCCGCAACTACGCGGTCGAGAAGCTGCCTTACGCGATCGACCGCTATGTCAACGAGACCAACCGGCTTTACGGCGTGCTCAACAAGCGGCTCGCCGATCGCGAATTCATTGCCGGCGCCTACTCGATCGCCGACATGGCGAGCTATCCCTGGGTCGTGCCCTACAAGAACCAGGGCCAGGAGATCGACGACTTCCCGCATCTGAAGCGCTGGCTGGAGACGATCGGCAAGCGCCCGGCGACCGAGCGCGCCTATGCCAAGGCCAAGGAGGTCAACCCGAATTTCGGCCAGCCCGCGATCCGCACCGAGGAAGAGCGGAAATTGCTGTTCGGGCAGACCGCGGCGGTGGTGCGGTAGGGCCCGACTCTCTCTACGTCATTGCGAGGAGCGAAGCGACGAAGCAACCCATTTTTCCGCGCATGCGGTTCTATAGATTGCTTTGCTTTGCTCGCAATGACGAGGGCGGGACGCCGACTACGCCCCGACATACTTCGCCGGTCGCCGTTCCTTCCACGCCGCCAACCCCTCGGCGAGATCGCGGCTCGGCACCAGCGCGGCGAACTGCTCGCTCTCGACCAGCAAGCCCTCGGCAATCGGCATGTTCAGCCCGCGCGTCACCGCAGTGATGGTGCCGGCAACGCTGCCCGGCGAGTGCCTGGTGATGCGGCCGGCGAGCTCGCGCGCCGCATTCAGCAATTGGTCGTGCGGCACGATCTGGTTGATCAGCCCGATCTCGCGCGCGTGCTCGGGCGGGAACGGATCGCCTGGCAGCAGCAGCTCCAGTCCGCGCTTGCGTCCGGCCAGCCGCGGCAGCCGCTGCGTGCCGCCGAAGGTCGGGGGCATGCCGAGCTTGATCTCGGGTTTTGCAAACAGCGCACGGTCGCTGGCGATGGCGAGATGCACGGCTTCGGTGATCTCGCAGCCACCGCCGAAGGCGAGCCCGTTGACCGCGGCAATCACAGGCTTCTTGAACGCCTCGAGCCGTGCGGTCATCGCCTGACCGCGGCGGACGAAGTCGCGCACCGCGACGGCCGCGCCCTGTTGGACGCTGCCAGAGAATTCCTTGATGTCGGCGCCGGCCGAGAACGCGCGCTCGCCGGCGCCGGTCACGATCACGGCGCGCACCGCGGCCTCGCCCTCGATGCGGTCGAGCGCCGCCATCAGCTGGTCGATCAGCGCGTAGTTCAGCGCGTTGAGCTGCGCCGGGCGGTTCAGCGTGATCAGGGCGATCCCATCTTGGGTCTCGAGCAGGATAGGTTCGGACATGATGCGGTCTCCGGCATTCGTGTGTGTCGGAGTTGAATGTAGGGTGAGCCGCGATTTGTGTATATTCACTGGTTAGTATACATACGACGGATGCCCCGCCCCTCCGAGCCGACCCGCGCGCGCATCGTCCAGGCGGCGAGCGCGCTGTTCTACAATGAAGGCATCCGCCGCGTCAGCGTCGACGAGGTCGCCGCCAAGGCCGGCCTCACCAAGCGCACGCTGTATTATCACTTCAAGAGCAAGGACGACCTGGTCGCCGCCTATCTCGCCGCGCGCGACCAACCCAACCTCGCGCTGTTCCGGAAATGGTTCGCGGAGGCCGACGGTGGCTTGCCGGCGAAGGTCGAGGCGATCTTCAAGAACCTCGCGCGCTCGGCGCGGCACCCGAAATGGAAGGGCTGCGGCTTCCTGCGCACCTCGGCCGAGCTTGCCAACATGCCCGGCCATCCCGCGATCAGGATCGGCGCCGCGCACAAGAAGAAGTTCGAGGACTGGCTGCGCGCGACCTTCTTGGAGCAGCGGATTGCCGATCCGCAAAAGCTGGCGCGGCAGATCCTGCTGCTGCTGGACGGATCATTCGCGGTGGTGCTGCTGCATCGCGACGCCAGCTACATGGAGACGGCCGGCGAGGCCGCGCGCACGCTGATCGAGACGGCGCTGGCGATGAAGGGGCCAAAACGGAGGCAGGCTACGAGTTGCATTCGGGCAACATCGTCCGGAAAGATGAGGCGTTAACCTTCATTCGCCATTGCGCGACCACGCCCCGAGCGGATGATCGCATCGTCACATGCTGCAATCTGGCTCCCGAGGGAGCCCGTGGAGGCTGGGATGGTGAACTCGCGGCGGGTGCGGGCGGCGGCGTTGGGCGGGACGGTCGTTCTGTCGAGCTGCATTGTCTCGTGGTTTGCGGCGTTCGGTTCGGCTGGTATCGAGAAAATCGATGCGTCGGTCGCCGATGCGGCAGCCGTCGTTGCATCGATTGATGGGGCCCGCGCACCTGCTGTCGCCGCCGATGCCGTCTCGGCGAGTTCGCCGGCGACTGCCATGTCGAACGCTGCCGTCGACGACCCTCGTGCACGGACCAAGAATGAACAGGAAGCAGTGACGACCGCCCATGCTGTGCCGACTGCGCACGAACCGGAACCGGTCGTCGAGGCCGCGTTGACCGATCCGGCACTGCCGCTGGATATTCAATCGCTGCAGGCGCCGGCAGCGAACACGCCGGATCCGGAGCCTCGCGCGGCCAGGCCGGCGGTGGACTCCGTCGAAATCCTCGACGAGTGCTGGGACGTCGACGCCTGCATCGATCGCTATCTGTGGGCGCTCTATCAAAGGACGCCCAAGGAAGACACCATCAAGGTGCCGGAGCAGAGGCAGGTGACGGTCAAGAGAAAGAAGAAGATGGTGACGGTCACCAGAACCTTCACCAGGCTCGTCGATGAGGATTTCGCCTGGAAGGACGCCAAGGCGGCAGAAAAAGCCGGCATGCCGATGATGGACTACGTCATGGGAGGCGTCGATCGGAGCTTCAAGCTGAAGCTCTTTCATGCGCTTCTCGCGGCGGAACAGGCCGGCCTGTCGCCCGGCATCACCAGCGCCTTCCGAGATGACTACCGCCAGTCGATTGCAAGCGGGCTGAAGGCGGCCAGCAACAAGTCGTATCACGGCGGCAGCTTCCGTGGCGGTTACGGTCATGGGCTCGCAGCCGACATCGTCAGCATCGACGGCGCGACCCGCGACGACCGTTGGAGATCGTCGGAAAGGCTCTGGAAATGGGTCGACGCGCACGGCAAGGAGTTTGGCGTCGCGCGCCCCTATCTCGGTTTTGACCCGCCCCATCTGGCGCCGATCGATGGCAAGGAATATGCCGCGCACCGCGGTGGCGGCGAAACCCGACAGGCGGCGCTGGACACGAAGACGCGCAGCCGCCATGCGGCGCGCGATAGTCACGTCGCGGCGAAACGCGCAAAGACCGCGAAGTCATCGAAGGTGCGAACGATCTGAGCGGGATCGCGATGGCGCTTAAAGCGCGCCGCGCTCCTGCAGCAGCGCCAGCACCGCGTTGAGGTCCGGCAACACAGCCGCGCATTTTGCCCGCGTCTCCTCGGTCGGCGGCGCCATGTCCGGGACCATCAGCGTGATCGCGCCGGCGGCATGCGCGGCGGCGACGCCGTGGTTGGAGTCCTCGACCGCGATGCAGGCCGCAGGTCGCACGCCGAGCTGCGCGGCGGCCTTGAGATAGAGCGCCGGGTCGGGCTTGCCATGCGTCACGTCGTCGAGCGTCAGCAGCGTTTCGAAACGATCGCGGATGCCGGCGAGGCTGAGGTTGCGCTCGGCCGAGCGGCGCGAGGACGAGGTCACGATCGCCATCGGGCGTTCCGCGGCGGCGATGGCGTCGAGCAGGTCGAGCGTGCCTGATTTGAGCGGCAGGCCCGCGCGCATCATCCGGTCGCGATGTTCGAGGAATGCAAGGTTGACGGCATCGAGCGGAAACGCCGCGCCGTAATGATCGCGCAGCATCGCTTCGCAGACCGGGCCGGGAAGCCCGACCATGGAATGGCACAGCGCGACGACATCGTCGGTGTAACCGCATGCATTGAGCGCCGCGACCAGGCTCTCGAAGTAGACCTTCTCGGTGTCGAGCAGCGTGCCGTCCATGTCGAGCAGGATAGCGTCGACGGTCCAGGGCGTGTTCACTTGTATGTTCACTTGCCGCGCGCCGCCGCTTGCTGGTCCGCCAGTTTCCGCAGGCATGCGGGGCACAGGCAGTCCGCGCCGTCGGTTGGCATCGGCAGGCGAAAGCTCTCGTCGAAGCACCAGCACGATCCCGTGAGCGAGCAGGAGAACTCGCTGCCGCATGCCGCGCAGGCGAGCCGACGTGGTGAAGCTCGTTCGGAACGATCGCTTGACGAGAGGTCCATTTCTAACCGCGATTTAATGCACGAATTAATCTCGGGTTCATCCCGGACCGCGCTATGATGCCGGCAACCGATATAGCCGGGATCGGCCGTTAAGGGAATTCCGATGGCCCGTGATTCGCAAGCGGCGCTGATTGCGCTCAACCGGTTTGGATTCGGCGCCCGCGGCGGCGCAGCCGGCGACTTCATCAACGCGGCCTCCGATCCGCGCGGTTTCGTGCTGACGGAACTTGCGCGTCCGAACGGTGCGCTGCTCGAAGTGCCGGGCCTGCTCTCGACGCCAGAGCTCGGCAAGCAGGTGTTCGACTATCAGTTCGAGATCCAGCAGGAGCGCAACGCCGCCAAAGCCGCGCAGCAAGGTGCGAGCGAGATGCCACCGCAGGGCTCGGACGCGAAGCCGCAGCCGCGGCGCAATCTGTCGCTGTCGTCGGCGGCGAAGGAGATCGCGGCGAAGGATCCGGCGATGCAGTCGGCCGACAATGCCAATGCGGCGATGACGCTGCCGGCCGCGATGCAGCCTCCGACGATGCAGACGATGGCTAATCCACCGAAGCCGCCGACCGAGCCGCCCAACATCATCCAGAAGACGTTCCGCGCCGAGGCCTTGGCGCGGCTGCAGCGCGGCGTGATCGCCGATTGCGGTTTCGCCGAGCGGCTCGTGGTGTTCTGGTCCAACCACTTCTGCATCTCGGCCAACAAGGGCGCGCTGGCGCGGATGTGGGCCGGCTCGTTCGAGCGCGAGGCGATCCGCCCGCACGTGCTCGGCCGCTTCGCCGATATGCTGAAGGCGGTCGAGCAGCATCCGGCGATGCTGTTCTTCCTCGACAACCAGCAATCGCTCGGCCCGGAGTCGCGCGCCGGCATCAATCGCCACCGCGGCCTGAACGAGAATCTCGCCCGCGAGATCATGGAGCTGCATACGCTCGGCGTCGGCGGCGGCTACACCCAGGACGACGTGACGTCGCTGGCGCGCGTCATCACCGGCTGGACATTCGCCGGACGGCAGGGCCAGCTCGGCGCGCCCGGCAGCTTCGTGTTCAACGCCAACGCCCACCAGCCCGGTCCGCAGCAGGTGCTGGGCAAGACCTATGCGCAGGCCGGCATCGCGCAGGGCGAGGCAGTGCTGTCGGACATCGCGCGGCATCCCTCGACCGCAAAGTTCATCGCGACCAAGTTCGCGCGTCACTTCGTTGCCGACGATCCGCCGCCGGCACTGGTGGCGAGGCTGCAAGACACTTTCAGCAAGACCGACGGCGATCTCAGGGCGCTCGCCACCGCGCTCGTTGGATCCAACGAGGCGTGGCAGGCGCCATTGACAAAAATGCGTTCGCCTTACGAATTCCTGGTCGCGTCGGGCCGGCTGTTGGCGCGCAATCCCGAGGACCCGGGCCGCTATCTCAACGGCCTCAATGTGCTCGGCCAGCCGCTGTGGTCGCCGGCCGGGCCGAACGGTTTTCCGGACACCGCTGCCGCCTGGGCGGCGCCTGAAGGCCTCAAGCTCAGGCTCGACATCTCGGCGCAGCTCGCCTCACAGCTCGCCGACAAGTTCGATCCGCGCGACCTGCTCGAGCTGATTGCGGCAGATGCCGCATCGCCGGAGACGCGGCGCACGATCGAGCGCGCGGAATCGCGGCAGCAGGCGCTGGCGCTGCTGCTGATGTCGCCGGAATTCCAGAGGAGATGACGATGGATTGCTCCGAGAGCCTGATGATGCAGGCGACGTCGCGGCGCGCGCTGCTGCTCGGCGGCGCCTCGTTTGCCGCCTGGGCCTATCTGCCGAAATTCGCGCGTGCCGCCGATGGCCGCGATCCACGCTTCGTCACCATCATCCTGCGCGGCGCGCTCGACGGTCTTGCGACCGTCGCGCCGATCGGCGATCCCGATTATGCCGGCCTGCATGGTGCGATCGCGCTGAGGGCGGATGGGCCGAACGCGGCCGTGATGCTCGACCCCTTCTTCGGGCTGCATCCGGCGATGCCGGAATTCGCGCGGATGTATCGTGCCAAGCAGGCCGCGGTGGTGCATGCGGTTGCGACCTCCTATCGCGATCGCTCGCATTTCGACGGCCAGGACGTGTTGGAGAGCGGCTTTCCCGGTCCCGGCCGCGTGCAGTCCGGCTGGCTCAACCGCGCGCTCGAAGCCTTGCCGAAGGGCGAGCGGGTGACGAGCGCGCTCGCGGTCGGCCCGACCACGCCTCTGGTGTTGCGCGGCGCCGCGCCGACCGTCGGCTGGGCGCCGACCGCGCTGCCGCAGGCCGCCGACGACACCGCGATGCGGCTGCTCGATCTCTATCAGCATCGCGATCCGACGCTGGCGAGCGCGCTGACGCAAGGCTTGCAACTCGAGAAGCAGGCGCAGGGCGACGAGATGAAGCCGAAGCCCGGCGGCGGCGGCGTGGCGGCGATGCGTCTGGTGGCGCGCGGCGCCGCCAAGCTGATGGCGGCGGATGACGGTCCGCGGATCGGTGCGCTCGCCTTCGACGGCTGGGATACCCATGCCAACGAGGGCGGGCCGGTCGGCCGGCTCGCGCAACTGCTCGGCGGTCTCGACGGCGCGCTGGCGGAATTCCAGAGCGGCCTCGGCGCGCGCTGGCGCGACACCGTGATCGTGGTCGCCACCGAGTTCGGCCGCACCGCGCGCATCAACGGCACCGAAGGTACCGACCACGGCACCGGTACCATCGCGCTGCTCGCCGGCGGTGCGGTGAATGGCGGCCGCATGATTACCGACTGGCCGGGCCTGAAGCCCGCCAACCTCTACCAGGCCCGCGACCTCGCTGCGACCACCGACCTGCGCGCCGTGATCAAGGGCGTGCTGCATGACCAGTTCGGAATTGGCGAGCGCGTGCTGGCGGATGCGGTGTTTCCGGACAGCGCGCCCGCGAAGCCGATGAAGGGGTTGGTGGTGTAGTACTCGCTACAACGACGGCGTCGTCCCGGCGAAGGCCGGGACCCATCACCACCGAACTCGATTGTTGAAAAACGTTCGAGCCACAGCACGCTATCACCCCGCGGATTTGTGATTGTGGGTCCCGACCTTCGCCGGGACGACGCAAGCAAGGTGCCGTTCTACCGCCGATCGCGCAGGGCAGTGTCACAGACGCAATGTCATGAAAGCAGTGCGGCAAAAAAAGCGGTCCCGGTCAGACGCGGCGACTGACGGGGACCGCTTGGGGCGAAGATCTGAGACGGGGGGCCTGATCTTACGCAGGGCGAAGCCTAGCCCGGCTTTGTAACGTGCCGGTGACATCTCTATCCGACCACAGGCGGCGAATGCCCGCTCAGACAATCTTGCGATAGATGACGAAGCCGGGCCGGTCCGCGACCTTGTCATAAAGCTGCATTGCGGTGTGATTGGTCTCATGCGTCTGCCAGTAGACGCGTGGCGATCCGACAAGCTTGGCCTGCGCATAGACGCCGTTGATCAACGCGCGGCCGACGCCCTTGCCGCGCGCCGCCTGGCTGGTGAAGAGATCCTGCAAATAACAGGTCGGCGCGATCGCGGTGGTCGAGCGGTGAAACAGATAGTGCGTCAGGCCGAGCAGTTCGCCGCCGGCGTCGGCGACCAGCGCATGCATCGGCTCATATGCATCGAAGAAGCGCTGCCACGTCATCGCGGTGATCTCGGGCGCGAGCGCGGTCGGTCCCGACCGCTCATAGAAGGCGTTGTAGCCGTCCCACAGAGGAAGCCATTGGGCGTAATCGTCGCGGGTGACAAAGCGGATGGTGACGTCGTCGGACATGAGCGATCCTGCGTTGCGCGATGCCTGCGCATCGCATGCAACCTTCTATCGGTGCGGTGATGCTGGATCAATTGCGAACGAGGCCGTGCCTCACTCGGCGGCGCGCAGCAGCCTTGCGAGATGGCGTTCGCGCCCGGCGCGCTGCGCCCGGTATTCGTCGGCGCGGGCCGGATCGTCGGTGTGGCGCACGAGGTCGGTAACCGGCGTATAGCTCAGCATGCGACCGCCGTCGGGCAGCGCCGTGCAGCTGAAGCGCAGCACCTGGCCGTCGGCGAGATTGAGGTTGATCGGCGTGGAATCGCCTGCGCGCATCATCTCGATGCGCTTGGCGACGAACGCGCTCAGCTCGTCTTCGGGCAATTGATAGGCGCCGGTGTCGCGGCCATGATACATCAGCGCGACGAAGGGCGGCTTGCTGTCGGCCTGGGCGTCGGACAGCGCGAAATAATCCCGGAAGGCGCGGTTGATGAACTCGGCGCGGGTATCGGCGTCGAGCAGCACGATGCCGATGTCGACCTGGTCGAGCGCGGCAGCGAGCCGCGCCGCGGTGGCGTGGTGCTGCTGCTCCGCGGCAAAGGCATCGATCCATTTCTGCCGCAGCATTCCTGTGATCAGGGCGGTGCCGGCCGCGGTCGCCGCCAGCATCAGCATCCGCGCGAGGTCGGCTATGTCGTAGCCGGGCAGGGCGCGATGATCGAGGAAGAACAGCGCCGAGGCGGCCACCGCGATCGCGGCGGAGATCAGCCCGGAAGTGATGCCGCTGATCGAGCTCGCGAGCGCCACGATGCAGACGAACAGCGGCGCAGGGTTGGGAACGGCGATCATGAGGCGATCGATCAGGAAGGCGGCGAGCCCCGTGATCGCCGCCAGGGCCGGACCTGAAATTGCACGCCAATCAAGCCGCATGCGCGTTCTCGCTATCCATCGGACAAACGATAAAGCCGCAGTTTGACGACAGGGCCGCAACGGCGCCGGGATTTCCGTGCCGACCGTTAAGCGACCCTTGCGCGGGCCGAGCGAGCTTTCGTTGCTTTCAAATCAAATGATATGCAGGTCGGATGGAACCCGGTTCCGGGCCCGCGGGTTACCGCGTGCTTTGCTCGAAGAGGATATCGATGCCCGCCATTTCTCCGTCGCTGCTGCCGATCCTGATGCTGTTCGCCTCGAACGTCTTCATGACCTTCGCCTGGTACGGGCATCTCAAGTTCAAGGATCACTCGCTCCCCATCGTCATTCTGGTGAGCTGGGGCATCGCCTTCTTCGAATACTGGCTGGCGGTGCCGGCCAATCGCTGGGGCAGCGAGGTCTATAGCGCGGCACAGCTCAAGACCATGCAGGAGGTGATCACGCTGGTCGTGTTCGCAGCCTTCTCGGTCTTGTACCTGAAGGAGCCGCTGGGCTGGAATCACGCGCTCGGATTTGCCTTCATCGCCGCCGGCGCGTTCTTCATCTTCCACAGATGGAGCTAGCGCATTTGCGCTAGTCTAGCGGTGCTGGGCCGGTTTGGCGGCAGGCGTCGTCACCTGCGGGGGGTGCGCGCGGTCTTCGCCCTGCGTGCCGGTCACGATCAGGAGCGATGCCGCCAGCAGGATCGCCGCCGACAGCGTCACGGTCACAAGTCCCACGGGGGTCTTCATCATGTCGTGCCGCTGTCTCTCCCGCGCCTCGCCGCGGATCAGGTGCCAATCGGAAACTGCTTGATTATGCCGGGATCGGTGTTGCCAGGATGATGTTGCCCGACAGCACCGTCACGGCGACGACCAGGCACAGCGTCAATGCGCCAAGCGCGAGCGACGCGGCGATCGCGTTGGTCAGCCGGGATGATGCCACCGGGGCAGGGCGGCCATGGAAGCCTGCCGTGCCGGACCACCGTTTCATGGTCTAAATCCCTCAGGTCGCGAGCGAATCACTCACGACATCCGAGCGAATCTGCCGCCCGTGACCGGCAACATTGCGGCGGCGGAGCCCACTGAAAGCGGCGAAAATGCGGCCCATGCGGAGGTTTTGCCCGCAATTTGGGCAATTTCCCCGCTATTCTCGGAATTCAGACGCCGGCGACGAGGCGAGCCTGGAGCTCCGCCTCGGGACCCGGCTGCCAATCCATCGAGACAAATCCGGGGGTCTGCTCGACCCGTTTCAACCAGGCCCGGATCGACGGAAAGGTCGCCAGGTCGAAGTCGCAGCGGTCGGCGACGTGGGTGTAGCCGTAGAGCGCGATGTCGGCGACGGTGAACTGCTCGGCGGCGAAGAACGTGTGGTTCTTGAGATGATTTTCCATCACCTGCAACGCCGCATAGCCGCGCTCCATCCAGTCTTCCAGCGCGTGGGTCTGCAGGTCGCGCCCGCCCTTGACCAGCGACAGCCAGAAATAGGCGGCGCCGATATTCGGCTCCAGCGCGTGCTGCTCGAAGAACATCCACTGCAGCGCCTCGGCGCGCTCGATCCGCGACTCCGGCGCCAGCGGCGTGCCGATCGCGACGTACCAGAGGATGGCATTGGACTCGGCGAGGTGGCGGCCTTCGGCGACCTCGAGCAACGGCACCTGGCCGCTCGGATTCTTGGCCAGGAATTCCGGGGTCCGGCTCTCGCCGCGCAGGATGTCGATCTCGATCGCCTCGTACGGCGTGTTCAGCACGGCAAGCGCAAGCCGAACCTTGTAGCTGTTGCCGGAGCGCTGCATCGAATAGAGCTTGTACATTGCGTCGGGGTTCACTCAGGTCAGGGAGACGGTACGCTTCAAAGTTGCGCGGCCTGTCACACCGCAACGCCGCTAAACAATGATGCTGACAGGGGTGCGTCGCAAGCCCTGCAATGTGGAAAAAGTCGAAACGTCTACCGCACTGCACGCGTGCAGAACGATTCCATCAACACAGCAGAACAATTCGGATCACGCCTGCGCGACGCTGTGCATGGTGCCGGTCGATGCCATCGATGGCGGTGGCCGATGTGCTGCAATTCAGAAACGTCAACGTGGCAGCCGCATCGCGGGATGTGCTGCCGGCTGCGCCGGACGGCCTGCCGTCGGCAGCTTCAGGCAGGCGCCGCACGGCACATTGTCCTCGGAGCAATCCGCGGCGGCGGACGCAGCCGCGGGCCTTGCCGGCAAGGCCGGAGCGGCCATGACAGGTCTTGCCGGATATGAGTCATTTGGGGCTGGAACTTGCGGAATATTGCGCATGTCGCGCGCCATGCGCGAAAGTTTTCGTGCTTTATCGCCAAGCTTCTTGCGATGCAGCGGCGACAGGCCTAGGGTGCCGCAATCCCATTCAAATCAAGTCGTGGCCCAACGGCTCACGACGTTTGCCAGGAGATGATAATGGCCTTCCTGTCCGCTGCGCTCGACCGTGTGAAGCCGTCCGCGACGATCGCGGTCACGGACAAAGCACGCGCGCTGAAAGCCGCGGGCCGCAACGTCATCGGCCTCGGGGCCGGCGAGCCTGACTTCGACACGCCCGCCAACATCAAGCTGGCGGCGATCCACGCGATCGAGGCCGGCAAGACCAAGTACACCGACGTCGGCGGCATACCGGAGCTCAAGGAAGCCATCATCAACAAGTTCTCGCGCGAGAATGGCCTGAGCTATAAGCCGAACCAGATCATCGTCGGCACCGGCGGCAAGCAGGTGCTCTACAACGCGCTGATGGCGACCATCAATCCCGGCGACGAGGTGATCATCCCGGCGCCGTATTGGGTCAGCTATCCCGAGATGGTCGCGCTCGCCGGCGGCGAGTCGGTCCCGGTGGTGTGCCCCGCGTCGACCGGCTTCAAGCTGCGTCCGGAAGATCTCGAAAAGGCGATCACGCCGAAGACCAAGTGGGTGATCCTGTGCTCGCCGTCGAACCCGACCGGCTCGGCCTATACCAGGAGCGAGCTCAAGGCGATCACCGACGTGCTGGTCAAGCATCCGCATGTCTGGGTGATGACCGACGACATGTATGAGCACCTCGTCTATGACGACTTCGTCTTCACCACCGCAGCGCAGGTCGAGCCGAGCCTCTACGATCGCACGCTGACCGTGAACGGCGTGTCGAAGGCCTATTGCATGACCGGGTGGCGCATCGGCTATGCCGGCGGTCCGGCGCAGCTGATCAAGGCGATGGCGACGATCCAGTCGCAATCGACCTCGAACCCGTCGTCGATCGCGCAGTGGGCCTCGGTCGAGGCGCTCAACGGTCCGCAGGACTTCATCGCCGCGAACAACAAGGTGTTCAAGGAGCGCCGCGACCTCGTGGTCTCGATGCTCAACCAGGCGAGCGGCATCGAGTGCCCGCGGCCGGAAGGCGCGTTCTACGTCTATCCGTCCTGCGCCGGCACGATCGGCAAGACGGCCCCCTCGGGCAAGGTGATCGACAATGACGAGGCGTTCGTCACCGAGCTGCTCGAGAGCGAAGGCGTCGCCGTCGTGCAGGGCTCGGCGTTCGGCCTTGGCCCTGCATTCCGCATTTCCTACGCCACCAGGACCTCGGATCTCGAGGATGCCTGCAAGCGCATCCAGCGCTTCTGCGGCAATCTGCGATAGTTAATTCCGAACCAAGAGACTAAAAAACGCTCCCGCACCTGGTGCGGGGGCGTTTTCGTTTATCCTGCGACATCGCGCGCCGGTAAAATCGCAGAGTCAATTCACAACCTGCTCACCTCACGCGCGTGTGCGCGAACATCGATGCCACACGCGGGAAGTTTTTGCGACCCCTTTGCGATCTGCCTTGTTTTGGACACGACCCTTGCTTTCTGTCCGCCGCGCAAATTGCAATTTCAGTTCACCTTGCGGAGACAGATCCATGCGACTTTCGACTCTCACCCTTGCAGCGCTTGCGTTGCTGGCGCCGTTCGCCACTGCCAACGCGGCGCCCCAGCAGGTTCAGGCCGGGGTTCTGCAATGCCAGGGCGGCGAGAACGTCGGCTTCGTCGTCGGCTCCGTTGCCCGCCTCGAATGCGTGTTCCAGAGCGGCGGCCGTCGGCCCGAGCCGTATCTTGCGACCGTGAAGCGGATCGGCGTCGACCTCGGCTTCACCGGGCAGACCCAGCTCGCCTGGGCCGTCAGTGCACCGACCACGGTGGTGCCGCGCGGTGCGCTCGCCGGCAGCTACGGCGGCGTCGGCGTCAACGCCTCGGTCGGCCTCGGCGCCGGCGGTAACTTCCTGTTCGGTGGCCCGAACAACGCCTATGCGCTGCAGCCGATCAGCCTGCAGGGCCAGACCGGCCTCAACGTCGCGGCCGGTATCGCCGGGATCGATCTCGAGCCGGTCCGCACCAGCGGTCCGCGCCGGCATCATCGCCACCACCGTCATCACCACCACCACTAAGCCGGTCGGTGTCTGATCAAGGGGCCCGCGAAAGCGGGCCTCTTTTTTGTCTGTTGCTTGCTGTCCATTGCGGCGGCCCCGAAGGAACATCGCAACACCGCCACATCCGGCAACAATCGGTGGCCGGGCACCGCAAATTCTGGCTGACCATTCGGTGTTATGGCATAGGATGCAACCGCGCCGCGGACACGGCGCCGTTCAGTTCTCTGCTCGCGTCATGCCTCTCAGCCGGAGATTCCCCAACATGCGTCGCTTCACTCTCCTCGCCGCTGCCGCCATCACCACGCTGGCCGCAATCGGCGGCGCCAACGCCCAACAGCCGAGCCAGCGCGTACAGGTCGGCGTCCTGGAATGCCGCGGCGGCGCGAGCGTCGGCTTCATCGTCGGTTCCGTGACCCATCTCGGCTGCGTGCTGCGCGCCAATGGCCTGCCCGAGGACCGCTACATCGCGACCATCCAGAAGGTCGGGATCGATCTCGGCATTACCCAGGAATCGGCGCTGGCCTGGGGCGTCTACGCACCGGTGGAGCGGCTCGGGCCTGGGGCACTCTCGGGCAACTATGCCGGCGCGCAGGGCAGCGCGACGCTCGGCGTCGGCGTCGGCGGCAATGTGCTGGTCGGTGGCTCCGACAACACGATCGCTCTGCAGCCGCTCAGCGTGCAGGGCCAGGTCGGCGTCAACATCGCCGCCGGCCTCGAGAGCCTGGAGCTGCGACCGGGTCGCTAAAGCGCGCGCGTAGCCTGGCGGCAGAGATTGCCGAGGCGTTGCGGCGGCGCCGGATCGACGTCGGCTTCGCGCGCCCGGCGCTACCAGCCGAAGCCGGGCTCGCGCAGCGCCTGATCCTCGATGAGCCCCATGTCGCGGCGTTGCCGCGCGCACATCCGCTTGCCGAGAAGGATGCCATTGCGCGCGCCGAATTGTCCGACGATGCTTTCGTGCTGCATCCGGCGCGGCCGGAGCCTTCGGTCACGGGCCTGATCGTGAATGCGTTGGCGCGGCGCCGCGCCAAGGAGCCGGCGCATCGGGCACATCCGTTCGGAGAGCGGCGTTGCCCAGCCCCGTTATCGTGAACGTTCGCGCCGCCGCACCGCAGCGACGTTTTCCCGCTTGCCAAACGCCAAGCGCAGGCAGAGCATGAACGGTCGCCGACCCAATCTTGGGCCGAGCTCCAACACGAGGAGGCGGCAATGGGACAAGACGTCAGAAGTCCCCGAGGTCCACGGTGCATCGCGCTGGTGGGCCCTTTCCAAAGCGGTAAAACCACACTTCTGGAAGCGATCCTGGCGCGAACGGGCGCCATCAAGACTGCCGGCAGCGTCGATGCCGGAACCTCTGTCGGCGATGCCAGCCCCGAGGCGCGTCAACACAAGATGGGCGTCGGCCTGACCGCCGCTACCACCACCTTCATGGGGGACAGCTACACCTTTATCGATTGCCCCGGCTCGATCGAATTCGCGCACGACATGCGTGCCGCGTTGCCCGCGGTCGATGCTGCGGTCGTGGTCTGCGAGGCTGACGAGAAGAAGCTGCCGCAGCTGCAGATCATCCTGCGCGAGCTCGAGGAGCTCGGCATTCCCCGTTTCCTGTTCCTGAACAAGATCGACCGCGCCAACAAGCGCGTCCGCGAAACGCTCGCGACGCTGCAGCCGGCCTCGCGCGTGCCGCTGGTGCTGCGCCAGATCCCGATCTGGAACGGCGATCTGATCGAGGGCTTCGTCGATCTCGCGCTGGAGCGCGCCTTCGTCTATCGCGAGCACAAGCCGTCGGAGGTGATGGCGCTCGAGGGCGGCAATCTCGATCGCGAGAAGGAAGCGCGCTTCTCGATGCTGGAGAAGCTCGCCGATCACGACGACGCGCTGATGGAGCAATTGCTGGAGGACATCCAGCCGCCGCGCGATGCCGTGTTCGACGATCTCGCCCGCGAATTGCGCGAGGGGTTGATCTGTCCGGTGCTGCTCGGCGCTGCGAGCCGCGAGAACGGCGTGCTCCGTTTGATGAAGGCGCTGCGCCACGAGTCGCCGGGCGTCACCGAGACCGCCAAACGGCTCGGCATCAAGGATCAGAAGGATGCGCTGGCCTTTGTGTTCAAGACCGTGCATTTGCAGCATGGCGGCAAGCTGTCGCTGACGCGCGTGCTGACCGGCCGCCTCGATGACGGCGCGACGCTGCAATCCTCAAGCGGCGACAGCGGGCGCGTTTCCGGCATCCTCGCGGTCTCGGGCGCGCATGACAGCAAGCGGCCGCAGGCCGAGGCCGGCGATACCGTCGCGCTCGGCAAGCTCGACGCGATCAAGACCGGCGATACGGTCTCGAGCGGCAAGACGGCCCCGGCCTCGCTGGTCAAGGTCGAGCCGGCGGCTCCGGTGCTGTCGATCTCGATCGCCGCGACCGACCGCAAGGATGACGTCAAGCTCGGCCAGGCGCTGCTGCGGCTGAACGAGGAGGATCCGTCGCTGACCATGATCCAGAACCCGCGCACCCACGACACCGTGCTGTGGGGGCAGGGCGAGATGCATCTGCGCGTCGCCCAGGAGCGGCTGAAGGACCGCTACGGCGTCAACGTCAAATCGCATCCGCCGGCGATCGGCTACCAGGAGACCATCCGTAAAGCCATCACGCAGCGCGGCCGGCACAAGAAGCAGTCCGGTGGCCATGGCCAGTTCGGTGACGTCGTGCTCGACATCAAGCCGAAGCCGCGCGGATCGGGCTTCGAATTCCACGAGAAGGTGGTCGGCGGCGCGGTGCCGCGCAACTATATCGGCGCGGTGGAGGAGGGCGTCGTCGACGCGCTGGCGCGGGGACCGCTCGGCTTCCCGGTGATCGACGTCGACGTCACGCTGACCGACGGCTCCTATCACAGCGTCGATTCCTCCGACCTCGCGTTCCGCACCGCGGCGCGGATCGGGGTCAGTGAGGGGTTGCCGCAGTGCCAGCCGGTGCTGCTGGAGCCGATCCATATGGTCGAGATCGTGTGTCCGACCGAGGCGACCGCCAAGATCAATGCGATCCTGTCGGCGCGCCGCGGCCAGATCCTCGGCTTCGACACCCGCGAGGGCTGGAGCGGCTGGGACTGCGTTCGCGCCACGATGCCGGAATCCGAGATCGGCGACCTCATCGTGGAGCTGCGCTCGGCCACCGCCGGCGCCGGCACCTTCACCCGCCAGTTCGACCGCATGGCCGAAGTGACGGGCCGCGCCGCCGACCAGATCATCGCCGCGCATCGCGACGCGGCGTGACGCTGGCGCTGCGATCACGCACTGCGGGCGTGATCGTTGGCAGGATGGCCGCGGCCAGCTAGCTTGCGTCCCCATGGGGGCGCAAGGTCATCATGCTGGAATCCCGCCGTAACCTGGCGCTGGCCTGCGCGCTCAGCGCGCTGGCCGGTTATGTCGATGCCATCGGCTATCTGCAGCTCGGCGGACTGTTCGTCTCTTTCATGAGCGGCAATTCGACGCGACTTGGCGTCACGCTGGCCGAGGGGCATTGGCAGCACGCGCTGGAGGCGCTGGCGCTGATCGTGCTGTTCGTTGTGGGTGCCGCGGCCGGCAGCCTGATCGTGCTCAGCCGCTTCGCGCATCGCCAGCCACTGATCCTGCTGGTCGAGGCGCTGCTGCTCGCGGCAGCGGCACTGGCCTATGCCAATGGTCTGCCGAACACCGCCGTCGCCGCCATCGTGCTGGCGATGGGGCTCGAGAACGCGGTGTTCCAGCTTGCAGGCGGGGCCGGGCTTGGCCTGACCTATGTCACCGGGGCGCTGGTCAAGGCCGGGCAATTGATTGCCGCCGCGCTGACCGGCGGCGCAGGCTGGGCCTGGCTACCGAATCTGATGCTATGGGCGGCGTTGGTCGCGGGCGCGCTGGCCGGCGCCATCGCCTACCACTGGATCAATCTCGCCGCGATCTGGTTCGCCGCCGGCACCGCCTTCATCCTCAGCGCGCTGGTTTTCGGGAACACGAAGCGGACGGATTGACAGCGCACGTGCCTTGGCCGATGTCACGGTCATGACATCCTCAAGCATGCCATCCCAAGGCAAAACCCGCGCCGCGTGCCTGATCGGCTGGCCGGCGGCGCATTCCCGCTCGCCGCTGATCCATCATTACTGGCTGCGCACCCTCGGCATCGAGGGCGGCTACGTGATCGAGGCGGTGCCGCCGGAGGATTTCAAGGATTTCCTGTTCCGCCTGTCGCTGCGCGGCTTCGTCGGCGCCAACGTCACCCGTCCGCACAAGGAGCACGCGCTGGCGCTGTCGGCGCCGGATGAGCGCGCCCGCGCCGTCGGCGCTGCCAACACGCTGTGGTTCGCCGATGGCGAGTTGCGCTCGACCAACACCGACGTCGAGGGCTTCATCAACAATCTCGACGCCTGCGCGCCCGGCTGGGACAAGACCGATGACGCGCTGGTGCTCGGCGCCGGCGGCGCAGCGCGCGCGGTGGTGTTCGGCCTGATCGAGCGCGGGATTGCGCGCGTGCACCTGGTCAATCGAACGATCGACCGCGCCCGCGCGCTTGCCGCCCTGTACGGCGCAGGTGTGCATCCTGCGACCTGGGACACGGTCGGCGAGTTGTTGCCGCGCGCGGGGCTGCTGGTGAACACGACGTCGCTCGGCCAGCACGGCCAGCCTCCGTTGGAGATCGATATCGGCCTGTTGCCGGAGGGCGCGGTTGTTTCCGACATTGTCTACGTGCCGCTGGTGACGCCGTTGCTTGCGGCGGCAACGGCGCGGGGGCTGAGGACCGCCGACGGGCTCGGCATGCTGCTGCATCAGGCGGTGCGCGGTTTCGAGCTTTGGTTCGGGCAGCGCCCGCAGGTAACGGCGGAGCTGCGTGCGATCGTCGAGGCCGATCTCACAAAGACTTGAGCCTTGGAATAGCGTCTCCGGAGCGGGGTCTCGTGTTAGTCCCCCCGCGTTCCCTCCCGGAGATCAACCATGCTTGCCCGCCGCTCCCATCTCGTTCGTCCGTTCATTGCGCTTGCGATGGTGACGGCATCCACGCTCTACGCGCTTGCGCAGCAGCCGCCGACCCCGACCCGGGTGCGCGGAACCGTCGAGAGCGTCGATGGCGATACGCTGGCGGTGAAGTCGCGCAGCGGCGAAGAGGTCAAGCTGCACATGGCAGGGAATATGCTGGTGCTTGGCCTCACCAAGATCGGCCTGTCCGACATCAAGGTCGGTTCCTTCATCGGCACGACCACGGTGCCCGGCCCCGATGGCACGCCGAAGGCGGTCGAGGTGCATGTGTTCCCCGAAAACATGCGCGGCACCGGTGAAGGTTCGCGGCCTTACGATCTGAAGCCGAACAGCAGCATGACCAACGCGACCGTCGCGGAATCCGTGGTCAGCAATGACGGCCATACCTTGCTGGTCAAGTACAAGGACGGCGAGAAGAAAGTGCAGGTCGGGCCGGAAACGCCGGTCGTGACCTATGTTCCCGGCGACAAGGCGGACCTGAAGGCCGGCGCCAAGGTCATCGCCTTCATGAAGAAGCTGCCCGACGGCTCGTTCGAGACCGACCGCATCAGCGTCGGCCGCGACGGGCTGACACCGCCGATGTGACGCGAGGCGTAGCTCTCTCAACACGTCGTCCCGGGTCGCGATTCGCTTGCCCGGGACGACGAAGACTATCCGGGCTACGATCGCCGTGCAGCGCTCAAGCGCATCACCTGTCCGTGACTGCAGTAACAGTCCCTCATCCGGTGCGTAAATGTCGTGCAAGCCGTCACTCCCGCGAGGAGTTGTGGCTTGCACGGAATACCACCAATTCCCCGGTGTTCCCCAATCGCCAGCCAAACCCATGAGGGACACCATGCCGAAGTCACCATTCCTTGCCGCATTGCTTCTCGTTGCCGTTGCCTCGACCGCGTCGGCGCAGCAGCCGCCGACCGTGCGCATTCGCGGCACCATCGAGGCCGTCGACGGCGCAATGCTGTCGATCAAGTCGCGCGACGGCGCCGACATGAAGGTGCGGACGACCGATAACGTCGCGGTGTTCGGTGTCGCCAAGACCGATCTGTCCGAGATCAAGTCCGGTTCCTACATCGGCGTCACCGCGATGCCCGAGCCGGACGGGACGCAGAGGGCGATCGCGGTTCACATCTTCCCGGAAAATCAGCGCGGCGCCGCCGAAGGTTTTCGTCCCTGGGACCTGCGCGCCAACTCGACCATGACCAATGCCACCGTCGCCGAGACGGTGCAGGGCACCGACGGCCAGAACATCACGGTGAAATACAAGGACGGTGAGAAGAAGGTCTTGGTGCCGCCCGGCACCCCGGTCGTGACCTTTGTCTCCGGCGACAAGTCGGAGCTGAAGCCGGGCGCCAAGATCATCATCTTCGGCGCGGTCAAGAAGGACGACGGCACGCTCGAAGCCAACCGCGTCAATGTCGGCCGCGACGGCATCGCGCCGCCGATGTGACACGAAGTGTCATTCCGGGGCGATGCGTAGCATCGAACCTCAGATGCGCAATTGCGCATCGGGGGATCTCGATCCGCAGGCTCCGCTGTCGTCCCGGCGAAGGCCGGGATCCATAACCACCGATGACGATTGTTGAGAAAGGCTGTGGCCACAGCCGCGTTCAAATCTCGCGCGGCTGTGGTGATGGTCCCGGCCTTCGCCGGGACGACGACGAGTTTGTGGCTACGATCGCCTCAAACCGCCAGCACCTTGTCGTCGATCTCGGCGATGGTGTTGACGCCACACAGCCCCATGGTGGTGGTGAGCTCCTTGCCCAAAATGTCGAGCGCCTTGGCGACGCCGGCCTGGCCGCCGGCGCCGAGGCCGTAGGCATAGGCGCGGCCGATCATGCAGGACTTCGCGCCGAGCGCGAGCGCGCGCATGATGTCCATGCCGGTGCGGATGCCGCCGTCGAACATGATCTCGAGCTGTGATCCGACCTCGTCGACGATCTCCGGCAGCACCTCGATCGAGGACGGTGCGCCGTCGAGCTGGCGGCCGCCATGGTTGGAGACCACGATCGCCTGCGCGCCGGTCTTGGCGGCGAGCTCGGCGTCCTCGACATCGAGAATCCCTTTGAGGATCAGCTTACCCGGCCAGATGCTGCGGATCCAGTCGATGTCCTTCCAGCTCAACGAGGTGTCGAACTGCGAGGCGGTCCATTCCGATAGCTTGGTGAGATCCTCCGTGCCTTTGACGTGACCGGCGATGTTGCCGAAGGTGCGGCGCTTGCCTTGCAGCACGCCCGACACCCAGGCGGGCTTGGTTGCGAAGTCGATCAGCTTCGACAGCGACCATTCCGGCGGCACCGTCATGCCGTTCTTGATGTCCTGGTGGCGCTGGCCGATCACCTGCAGGTCGACGGTCAACACCAGCGCCGAGCATTTCGCCGCGATCGCGCGCTCGATCAGCGATTTGATGAAGCCGCGGTCCTTCATGACGTAGAGCTGGAACCAGAACGGCTTGTCGACGCTAGCGGCGATGTCTTCGATCGAGCAGATCGACATCGTGCTCTGGGTGAACGGGATGCCGGCCGCCTGCGCCGCGCGGCAGGCGTAGATCTCGCCGTCACCATGCTGCATGCCGAGCAGGCCGACAGGGGCCAGGATCAGCGGCATCGCGGCCGGTTCGCCCAGGATCGTGGTCGCGAGGCTGCGCTTGGACACATCGACCAGGATGCGCTGGCGGAACTTGATCTGCTGCAGGTCCTCGGAGTTGGCGCGCAGCGTGTCCTCGGTATAGGAGCCGCGGTCCGCATAATCGAAAAACGCCTTCGGCACCCGGCGCTTGTGCAGCTGGCGCAGGTCTTCGATGCAGGTAATGTGCTTCATGGACGTTTCCGGCCTTCTTCTATGTCGCAAGTTCTGAGATAGCGAGTTCTTGCAGATGTTCGGTCTTGCCGTCATCTAGCATGGTTGAAGGGCCCGCCAAATCGAAGACGGATGGGAGAGCACGATGACGCAATCAGGCTCCAAGCCGAAGCCGGACGACAATACCGAAAAGCGCCGGCTCGACGAGGCCCTGGAAGAGGGCCTGGAGGAGACGTTTCCCGGTTCCGATCCCGTCAATGTCACCCAGCCGGCCCCCACCAAGGGCGACCAGCACGTCAAGCGCAACGGCAAAGGGTAGGGGACAGCGCGCGTCCCCGGGGATTGTCTTAACGACAGGAATGTTATATTTTTCAGCGTCTTAAGGCTGAAGAATGTGGTTCGGCCATGGTAATGATTCATCATATTTTTTGAAGTCATCTTAGCGCCTGACAGTCTATAAGGCCGATGCACGCTAGACTGGTGGGCGTTCGGGGCTCTCTCGCCGGATGGTTCGAGGGGTCCGTGTTGGGGGTTACATGAGCCGCAAATATTTCGGGACCGATGGGATTCGGGGCCGCGCCAATGGACTGATCACGCCGGAGCTCGCGCTCAAGGTGGGGCAGGCCGCAGGATTGGTATTTCAGCGTGGCGACCATCGCCATCGCGTCGTGATCGGCAAGGACACGCGGCTGTCCGGCTACATGATCGAATACGCCATGGTCGCGGGCTTTACCTCGGTCGGTATGGACGTGCTGCTGGTCGGCCCGATGCCGACGCCGGCGATCGCGATGCTCACCAAGTCGATGCGCGCCGATCTCGGCGTGATGATCTCGGCGTCGCACAATCTTTTCGAGGACAACGGCATCAAGCTGTTCGGCCCGCAGGGCTTCAAGCTGTCCGACGACGTCGAGAAGCAGATCGAGCAGTTGCTGGATGAATCGCTCGACCGCCGCCTGGCGCAGAGCGCGAGCCTCGGCCGCGCCCGCCGCATCGATGGCGTCCACGACCGCTACATCGAATTCGCCAAGCGCACTTTGCCGCGCGACCTCTCGCTCGACGGCTTGCGCGTCGTGGTCGATTGCGCCAACGGCGCCGCCTACAAGGTGGTGCCGGAAGCGCTGTGGGAGCTCGGCGCCGACGTGGTGCCGATCGGGGTCGAGCCCGACGGCTTCAACATCAACAAGGAATGCGGCTCGACCTCGCCGGAGGCGCTGTCGAGGAAGGTGCGCGAGATGCGCGCCGATATCGGCATCGCGCTCGATGGCGATGCCGATCGCGTCATCCTGGTGGACGAGCGTGGCCACATCGTCGACGGCGACCAGCTGCTCGCGGTGATCGCGCAGAGCTGGAAGGAAGAGGGGCGCCTCGCCAAGCCCGGCATCGTCACGACAGTGATGTCCAATCTCGGGCTGGAGCGCTTCCTGCAGGGCCACGGGCTTTCGATGGTCCGCACCCCGGTCGGCGACCGCTATGTGCTCGAGCAGATGCTGAGCGGCGGCTACAATCTCGGCGGCGAGCCGTCGGGCCATATCATCATGTCGGACTATTCGACCACCGGCGACGGCTTCGTCGCCGCGCTGCAGGTGCTGGCCGTGGTGCAGAAGCTGCGCCGCCCGGTGTCGGAGATCTGCCGGCGCTTTGATCCATTGCCCCAAATTCTGAAGAACGTGCGCTATCGCAGCGGCAAGCCGCTCGACGACGCCGAGGTCAAGTCCGCGATCACCGACGGCGAGAAGCGCCTCAACGGTCATGGCCGCCTGCTGATCCGCCCCTCCGGCACCGAGCCGGTGATCCGTGTGATGGGCGAGGGCGATGACCGCATCCTGGTGGAAGAGGTCGTCGACAACATCGTCAGCGCACTCGGCCACGCGGCGGCGGCTTAAGGGCAGCTAATTCTCCCATATAGAGGCTTGCCGATCCGTCATCCTGAGCAGCGCGCTTTGGCGCGCGTCTCGAAGGATGCACGGCCCGGCAGGTGGCCGATTCATCCTTCGAGACGCCTGCTGCGCAGGCTCCTCACGATGACGGGCTGAGAGTTCGATCGCCGGGCAGCTACTACACGGCGCATCGCTGCCATCGGCTAGCGCAACTGGTCCCGGCTGCCTCCGCGTCGTACGACGCGGAGGTATTTTTTGCGAAACTATCCGGGAATGCTGCAGTGAACAAACCCGTCGTGAGCGAACAGACGCTGGGTGAACCGGTGCAGGTCGCCGAGCTGGGCTCAGCGCAGGCCGCGAAGGCGGCCGCCGCTGCGGGGCCGGCCTATGTCGTGCTCGCAGGCATCAGCTTCTCGCACTTCCTCAACGACACGATGCAGTCGCTGATCGCGTCGGTCTATCCGATCCTGAAGGACAATTACGCGCTCGACTTCGCGCAGATCGGCATGATCACGCTGGCGTTCCAGTTCACCGCCTCGCTGCTGTAGCCGCTGGTCGGGCACTTCACCGACAAGAAGGCGCAGCCGTTTTCGCTTTCGATCGGCATGGGCTTCACCTTTTTCGGGCTGCTGCTGCTCAGTGTCGCGCACTCCTACGGGATGATCCTGATCGCGGCTTCGCTGGTCGGGCTCGGGTCTGCGGTGTTCCATCCGGAATCCTCCCGCATCGCGCGGCTGGCGTCAGGCGGGCGCTACGGTTTCGCGCAATCGGTGTTTCAACTCGGCGGCAGTTTCGGCACCTCGATGGGACCGGTGCTCGCTGCCCTGATCGTGGTGCCGTTCGGTCAGCCCTCGATCGCCTGGTTCTCCTCGATCGCCTTCCTCGCCATCGTGATCCTCTGGCGCATCGGCGTCTGGTACAAGCCGCAGATTGCCGGCAAGAAGGCCGCCGCCATCGAGCGGCATCCGGACCATCCGGACCGGCGGCGCGTGATGACCGCACTTGTCGTGCTGGTCGCGCTGCTGTTCTCCAAACAGCTCTATGTCTCGAGCCTGTCGAGCTATTACATCTTCTATCTGATCGACCGGTTCGGCGTCTCGACGCAGGCGGCACAGCTCTATCTGTTCATCTTCCTTGCCGCGAACGCTGCCGGCGCGTTCATCGGTGGCCCGCTCGGCGATCGCTTCGGCCGCAAATACGTGATCTGGTTCTCGATCCTCGGCGCGCTGCCGTTCACGCTGGCGCTGCCCTATGCCGGGCTGTTCGCCAGCGCGGTGCTGACGGTCGTGATCGGCCTGATCATCTCGTCGGCGACGTCGGCGATCATCGTGTTCGCGCAGGAATTGATGCCGCATCGCTTCGGCATGATCTCCGGCGTGTTCTTCGGCGTCGCGTTCGGCATCGGCGGGCTGGGCGCCGCGGTGCTTGGCAAGCTTGCCGACCACACCTCGATCGCCTTCGTCTATCAGCTCTGCGCATTCCTGCCGGCGATCGGCCTGCTCGCGGTGTTCCTGCCGAAGATGCCGAAGGCCGTTCGCTGAGCTCTCGCCGTACGGCGCGTCTTCATTGGGCCTTCGCTAACAGGCGCAGCTTGCGTGCGCTGCAAATGGCGCGCCTGCGTCAACGCTTCATTAGCACCTGTGGCGCAATCGCCATCTTTCGCTGCCGCATGCGCGTATTTATGGACCCATAAGCAACAGGAGCAGAAATAGGTGACAGAAAATCAACCTTAAAAATTAGGGTTAAGTGCCGCTTAAACATTTGCTGGCATCGTCCGCCCGTGAGTTTCAGACGTGGGGCTTTGTGTCGCCTCACTGGCCCAAAAGGACGAAGCCAATGCGTAGCGTAAAGACCCTGATTGCCGCAGGCGCGGCATCTCTGCTGTCCTCGGCGGCGTTCGCTGCCGACATGCCGATCATGCCGCCGCCCCCGATGGCGTATGCACCCCCGCCGGTCCAGGATTTCGGCGGCTGGTATCTGCGCGGCGACATCGGCATGACCAACACCCAGGCCAAGCTGCACGTCAACGCCTACGACAGGCTGCCGGCCGGCACGGCCTTCAACCAGTATGGCCACGGTTTTGACGGCGGCATGCTCTACGGCATCGGCGTCGGCTATCAATTCAACAGCTGGTTCCGCGCCGACGTCACCGGTGAGTATCGCTCGAAGGTGAGCTTCAACGGCACCGACTTCTTCACGTTCCCCGGGCCGAGCTCGCTGGGCGATACCTATCATGGCGGCATTCAGAGCTGGGTCGGCCTCGTCAACGTCTACGCCGATCTCGGCACCTGGGGTTGCTTGACCCCGTTCATCGGTGCCGGTGTCGGTGCCGCTGTGATCAAGACCGCGGCCTTCTCCGACAATGCGACGTTCCCGAGCGGATCGGGCCTGACCAGCTCCTTCATCGCCGACGGCGCCACCAAGACCAACTTCGCCTGGGCACTGCACGCCGGTGTCGCCTACAAGGTCACCAACAACTTCACGGTCGAACTGGCCTATCGCTATCTCGACATGGGCACCGCCGGCCAGGGCCAGGGTCACTTCTTCGACAACACGCCGGCCGGTCCCTCGAGCTTCCAGTACCGCGACATCACCTCGCAGGATGTGAAGCTAGGCGTGCGTTTCAACCTGCCGTGCTGCGACGTGCCGCCCCCGCCGCCGCCGCCCCCGCTGATCCGCAAGGGCTAATAAGGGTTAATTTCGAGCCTTCACGGTTAACGATTGAAAACGGCGCGGGATCGTCCCGCGCCGTTTTGCTTTGCCGCGTGATGTCGCGAGCTTCTTGCAACTTGCATGCTCGAAAGCCGCCGGCGAAACGATTGGTTAAGGTTAACAGGCGATGATCAACGCGCATTCGATGAGTGGGATGGAGCGTTGCGATGCGTAGGTTCTTGCTGGCGGCGATGATGTTCGGGGCGGTGACCGGCGCGCAGGCGGCCGACATGCCTGATTTCCTTCGCGGCAGTCTGCCCGCTTCCAGCGCACCAACCAGAAACTGGGACGGCTGGTATGTCGGCGGCCAGGTCGGCCAGTCATGGATCAACACCGACTTTGGCGGTAGCGTTGCATCCCTGACCAATTCGATATTCCGCAACACCACGCTGCAGGGACCGACATCCCAGTTCAATCTGCTGGGTCGGGTCAATGCGCAAAGCTCGGGCTTCGGAGCGTTTGTCGGGCGCAACTGGCAGTATGACGACGTCGTGGTCGGTGTCGAAGCAAACTATACCTATTGGTCCGGGCTTACCACAACGACGACCGGAAGTTTGGGTCCGATTCAAGTCGCACAACCGACCCTGGTCCTGCCGGTCGGCGCCACTGCCGCCGACAGCGTGACGTTGAATGGAAGCGCTTCGATGAAGCTCAAGGACGAGATGACGTTCCGCGGCCGGGCGGGTTGGGCAACCGGTGACTTCCTGCCTTACATCTTCGGCGGCCTTGCGGTCGGCCGAATGGATGTTTCGCGCACGGTCACGAGCTCCGTGAACAGAACGATCAACTTTGCCGATGGAAGTTCGACCAACTTTGCACTTCCGCAGTTTGCGCAAACCGCGACGGATGCGAAAACGGACGCTTACGTTGCCGGCTGGACCGCTGGTCTCGGCCTGGAATACATGCTGTGGAACTGTGTTTTCCTGCGCGGCGAGTGGGAATACGTCAAGTTCATGCCGGTCAAGAACACGTCGGTCACACAGAACAGCGTGCGTGCGGCCATCGGCTACAAGTTCTGACCAGCGCAGCGTCGCTTGACACCGCAATGTGCGGCTGATCCGATGTTGCTCCGCAAGCGGAGCGACCTCACATGAAAATCCACGGCGACGCCAATTCAGGCAATTGCCTGAAGGTGAAATGGGTCTGCGACAAGCTGGCGCTGCCCTACACATGGGTCGAGATCGACACCATGAAGGGCGGCAGCCGGACGGCGGACTTCCTCAAGCTGAACGGCTGGGGCCAGGTGCCGACGGTCGAGCTGGATGACGGCCGCACGCTCGCGCAATCCAACGCCATCATCCGCTACCTCGCGCGCGGCAGCGACCTGATTCCCGGCGATCCCTATCGCGCGGCGCAGATGGATGCCTGGATGTTCTGGGAGCAGAACAGCCATGAGCCATATGTCGCCGTCTGCCGCTTCCAGACCGTGTATCTCGGCAAGGCGGTTTCCGAGATCGATCCGAACCTGATCAAGCGCGGCTATGTCGCGCTCGATCACCTGGAGCGGCACCTGGCAGGCACGCAATTCCTGGTCGGCGATGCATTCTCGCTCGCCGACGTGTCGTTGCTCGCCTATACGCGCATGGCGGAGGACGGCGGCCTCGCACTCGCGCGCTATCCGATGATCCGCCGCTGGATCGCCGATGCCGAGCACGTGCTCGCGCTGCCGCCGGTCCGCTGACCTCGGGTGAACGCCGCCATGACTGAAGCCTCACGCATCACGATCCGTCGCGCGCGGCGCGAGGATGTCGCCGCCATCGTCGGCATGCTGGCGGACGATCCACTCGGCAGCGCGCGCGAGCGGATCGAAGATCCGTTGCCGCAGAGCTATTACGAAGCCTTCGCGCGGGTCGAGCGTGATGCGAACCTGCAGCTCGTGGTGGCCGTCGACGGCGAGGGCGCCGTCGTCGGCTGCCTGCAACTCGCGGTGCTGCCGGGGATCAGCTCGCAGGGCTCTTCGCGTGGCCTGCTTGAGGACGTCCGCGTTGCAAAGTATTGCCGCAGCCGCGGCATCGGCGAGCTGTTGGTGCAGTGGGCGGTGACCGAGGCGCGCGCGCAAGGCTGCACGCTGGTCGAGCTGCTGACGCATCACACCCGTGTCGACGCGCAGCGCTTCTATGAACGGCTTGGATTCGCGCGCAGTCATCTCGGCATGACGCTCCGCTTTTGAGCTACGCGATCGAAGTTGTGCCGCACGCAGGGCAATGCCTGCGGTAGCCGCTGCTCGGCTATCCGGTTAACAGCCAATAAACTAAGCCGGCCTCGGTGATTTTACGGGTCGGAACGAGTCCGGTATGTCCGGCGTCTCCCACGGGGCGGCGGGCAACTGGGGATTGGGATGTCGGATTATTCGATCGTGCGGGTCGGCAACGAGTACATCGTGCAGGCCGGCGACAAGAGCATTTTGAAAATATCGAGCCGGCGCAAGGCAGTTAAGATCATGACTCTGGCGGCAGATCTGCTCGATCAGGAGACGTTGCAGCAGGTCGAGGACGCCCCATCAATCAGCCGTGATCTCCCGATTGTTCCGGAAAAGTCTGAACTTCCTTGACGTTTGGGCACCCTTCCACTATCTCCGACCGCGGGAAACCTCTCCCCACCGAGAGGCAGCTATCTGGAAGGGTAGATTATGACTGCAGCGAAGCCCGCTTCGCGGCCCAACGTGCCGCATTTCTCCTCCGGCCCCTGCGCCAAGCGCCCCGGCTGGAACCCCGACAATCTCAAGGACGCCGCCCTCGGCCGCTCGCATCGTGCGAAGGTCGGCAAGGCCAAGCTCAAGCTCGCGATCGAACTGACGCGCGAAGTGCTTGAGGTGCCCGCGGACTACAAGATCGGCATCGTGCCGGCGTCGGACACCGGCGCGGTCGAGATGGCGCTGTGGTCGCTGCTCGGTGCGCGGCCGGTCACCACGCTCGCCTGGGAATCCTTCGGCGAGGGCTGGGTCAGCGACATCGTCAAGGAATTGAAGCTGAAGGACGTCACCAAGCTGAACGCGGCTTACGGTGAAATCCCCGATCTCTCCAAGGTCGATCCGGCGTCGGACGTCGTCTTCACCTGGAACGGCACCACCTCGGGCGTGCGCGTGCCGAACGCCGACTGGATCAGCGCAACCCGTGAAGGCCTCACGATCTGCGACGCGACCTCGGCCGCCTTCGCGCAGCCGCTCGATTTCGCCAAGCTCGACGTCGTCACCTTCTCCTGGCAGAAGGCGCTCGGCGGTGAAGCGGCGCACGGCATGCTGATCCTGTCGCCGCGCGCGGTCGAACGGCTCGAGACCTACAAGCCGGCCTGGCCGCTGCCGAAGATCTTCCGCCTCACCAAGGGCGGCAAGCTCAATCAGGGCATCTTCGAGGGCGAGACCATCAACACGCCGTCGATGCTCTGCGTCGAGGATTATCTCGACGCGCTGCATTGGGCGAAGTCGATCGGCGGCCTGAAGGCCCTGATCGCGCGCGCCGACGCCAACACCAAGGCGCTCGCCGACTGGAAGGCGCGGACGCCCTGGATCGACTTCCTGGCCAAGGATCCCGCGATCCGCTCCAACACCTCGGTGTGCCTGAAGTTCACCGATCCCGCGATTACCTCGCTTCCCGCTGACGCGCAGGCCGACTTCTGCAAGAAGCTGGTCGCGCTGGTGGAGAAGGAGAACGCCGGCTTCGACTTCGCGTACTACCGCGATGCGCCGGCGGGCCTGCGGATCTGGTGCGGCGCCACCGTCGAGGCCAAGGATGTCGAGTTGCTGACGCAGTGGATCGACTGGGCCTTCGCCGAGACCAAGGCAGCGCTGCCCAAGGCTGCATAACAAGGCTGCCTAAAGAGGCGGCCCAAGCCGCTTCGCGTAACTCATCATCGTTATGGCCGGGCTCCACCCGGCCATCTATCGCGCAGAGTGGCCGGGCGGGCTTCGTGCCCGCGGCCGTCGTGTATTCAAACGCATCGTTCAGCAACGGATCATTCCGATGACAAAACCCAAAGTTCTGATTTCCGACGCGCTGTCGCCCGCCGCCGTGCAGATCTTCAAGGATCGCGGCGTCGAGGTCGACTTCCAGCCCAACCTCGGCAAGGACAAGGACAAGCTCGCCGAGATCATCGGCAATTATGATGGCCTCGCGATCCGCTCGGCCACCAAGGCGACCGCCAAGATCATCGAGAAGGCGACGAAGCTGAAGGTGATCGGCCGCGCCGGCATCGGCGTCGACAATGTCGAGATTCCCGCGGCGACCGCCAAGGGCATCATCGTGATGAACACGCCGTTCGGCAATTCGATCACGACCGCCGAACATGCGATCACGCTGATGCTGGCGCTGGCGCGCGAGATCCCGCAGGCCGACGCCTCGACCCAGGCCGGCAAGTGGGAGAAGAACCGCTTCATGGGCGTCGAGATCACCGCCAAGACGCTGGGCGTGATCGGCTGCGGAAATATCGGCTCGATCGTCGCCGACCGCGCGCTCGGCCTGCGCATGAAGGTGATCGCGTTCGATCCGTTCCTGTCGCCGGAGCGCGCCAAGGACATCGGCGTAGAGAAGGTCGAGCTGGATGACCTGCTCAAGCGCGCCGACTTCATCACGCTGCACACGCCGCTGACCGAGAAGACCCGCAACCTGATCGACGCGGCTGCGATCGCCAAGATGAAGAAGGGCGTCCGCATCATCAACTGCGCCCGCGGCGGCCTAGTCGACGAGCAGGCGCTGGTCGATGCGCTGAATTCCAAGCATGTCGCGGGCGCCGCGTTCGACGTGTTTGTCGAGGAGCCGGCGACGACGAACGTCTTGTTCGGTCATCCCAACGTGATCTGCACCCCGCATCTCGGCGCCTCCACCACCGAGGCGCAGGAGAACGTCGCGCTGCAGGTCGCCGAGCAGATGTCGGATTATCTGCTGTCGGGCGCGATCTCGAACGCGGTCAACTTCCCCTCGATCACGGCGGAAGAGGCGCCGAAGCTGAAGCCATTCATCGAGCTCGCCGAGAAGCTCGGTTCGTTCGCCGGCCAGCTCACCGAGAGCGGCATCCTCAAGACCACGATCACCTATGAGGGCCACGTCGCCGAGATGAAGATCAAGGCGATCACCTCGGCGGTGTTGTCGGGCCTGCTGCGCCCGATGCTGGGCGAGGTCAACGTGGTGTCCGCCCCTGTCGTCGCCAAGGAGCGCGGCATGGTGGTGGACGAGGTGGTCCGCGCAGCGCAGAGCGACTATGAGAGCCTGATCACGGTCACAGTCGCGACCGAGCGCCAGGAGCGTTCTGTGTCGGGTACCGTCTATGCCGACGGCAAGCCGCGCCTCGTCGACATCAAGGGCATCCGCGTCGACGCCGAATTCGGCAAGTCGATGATCTACGTGACCAACGAGGACAAGCCGGGCTTCATCGGCGCGTTCGCGAGCCTCTTGGGTGATGCGAAAATCAATATCGCGACCTTCCATCTCGGCCGCGTCAAGCAGGGCGGCGACGCCATTGCGCTGGTCGAGGTCGACGGCGCGGTGCCGGCGGAGCTGCTCGCCAAGGTGCAGGCGCTGCCGCAGGTGAAGCAGGCCAAAGCGCTCACGTTTTAAACGCTGTTTGAGCGGCCCTTCGTCGTCCGGGACGTGCCGGGCATGACGAGGGAAGTTGCCGTTCAAATGCATTCAAATTCCGATCTGCGGAACATGACGCCGTCTCCGGCCCCGGAGGCGGCGTTTGGCGTTCCGGGGCCTCCGGTATTGCTGTTGCGCCCGCCGAAAAATGTGTACGAACGGGCCACGACACGCCACAATGACCGTCATCTCAGAGGGAGAAAACAATGCGTGAAGCCGTAATCGTTTCCTATGCGCGCACCGGCCTGGCGAAGTCCGGCCGTGGCGGATTCAACATCACCCCGCCGATGTCACTCGCCGCGCACGCCATCAAGCACGCGGTCGACCGCGCCGGCGTCGACAAGGAATATGTCGAGGACTGCTATCTCGGCAATTGCGCGCATGGCGCGCCGAACATCGGCCGCCAGGCCGCGCTGCTCGCCGGCCTGCCGAAGTCGACCGCCGGCGTCTCGGTGAACCGCTTCTGCTCGTCGGGCCTGCAGACCATCGCGATGGCCGCGAACTCGATTCGTTCAGATGGTTCTGATTGCATCGTCGCCGGTGGCGTCGAGAGCATCTCGATTCCCGGCGGCGGCTCGCCGAAGGAATCGATCGATCCGGACCTGCTCAAGACCGCGCCCGACATCTTCATGGCGATGATCGATACCGCCGACATCGTCGCCGAGCGCTACAAGCTCAGCCGCGAATACCAGGACGAGTATTCGCTGGAGTCGCAGCGCCGCATGGCCGCCGCGCAGCAGGCCAACAAGTTCAAGGACGAAATCGTCCCGATGAAGACCAAGATGAAGGTGGTCGACAAGGCGACCAAGGCCGAGACGATCGTCGACTACGTGGTCGATCGTGACGAATGCAATCGCCCCGAGACCACGCTGGAAGGTCTTGCCAAGCTCGAGCCGGTCAAGGGCCCGGGCAAGTTCGTCACCGCCGGCAATGCCAGCCAGCTCTCGGACGGCGCCGCTGCCGTGGTGCTGATGGAGGCCAAGGACGCAGAGAAGCGCGGCCTCAATCCGCTCGGTCGCTTCGTGGCATGGGCCTCGGCCGGCTGCGAACCCGACGAGATGGGCATCGGCCCAGTGTTCGCGGTGCCGAAGCTGTTGAAGCGTCACGGCCTGAAGATCGACGACATCGATCTCTGGGAGCTCAACGAGGCGTTCGCCAGCCAGTGCCTTTACTCGCGCGACCAACTCGGCATCGATCCCGAGAAGTACAATGTCAACGGCGGCTCGATCGCGATCGGCCATCCGTTCGGCATGACCGGCGCCCGGCTCACCGGCCACCTCTTGCAGGAAGGCCGCCGCCGCAAGGCCAAGTGGGGCGTCGTGACCATGTGCATCGGCGGTGGTCAGGGCGGCGCCGGCCTGTTCGAGATCTATAGCTGAGCGCGATCAATACTGATTGCATGAGAACGAGCGGTCCGGCGGTAACGCCGGGCCGCTTTTCACTTGAAGTCGATCAAGCCGCCGGCAGATCCGCCGCGCGCTCACCGAATTCGAGCGCAGCGACCAGTTCGAGCGTCTGCCTGAGATCTGCGGCCTGCCCGGCGCCAAACGCCGTCTCGAAGCGCTCCTGCGCCTCGAGCCAGGCGGACCGCGACTCATCGAGCCGCGCTTCGCCGCGTTTGGTCAGCCGCACCAGCCGGCTGCGGCGGTCATTCTTGTCGACGGTGATGGTCAAAAGGCCGTCGCGCTCCAGCGGCTTGAGGTTGTGATTGAGCGCGGTGCGATCAAGCACCAGCGCTGCGGCGAGTTCCCCCATCGTCGGCGAGCCCGAGCGTTTGACATAGGCCAGAATGGCCCGTTGCGTGCCGCGCAGCCCTGACGTCGCAAGGATCTGATCGTAAAGCTGCGACACCCGCCGCGTCGCCTTGCGCAATGCCGTGAGATTACACCGACTGGTTTCGATCTTCGCCATCACCGCCTCCAATACGCTTGACATATACATGCATATGCACCTAATAGCAATAGATGCATATGCACTTATACGGGGGATGCGATGTCGGAGATCGAGGCGGAGACGATCGGGCCGGCTACCGCAACTGACGCGCGGCCGCGGGTTCGGGTTGCAACGGCCTCACCGCGTCTGGTCCTCGCGATCGTATCGGTCGGCATCTGCCTCGCAAATCTCGATTTGTTCATCGTCAATGTCGGGCTGCCGATCATCGCGCAGGAATTCCGCGGCGCCTCGCTCGAGGATCTGTCCTGGATCCTCAACGGCTATGCGATCGTCTATGCGGCGCTCCTGGTGTTTTTCGGCCGTCTGGCGGAGCGCCACAGCCGCAATCTGAGCTTTCTGCTCGGCGTTGCGCTGTTCACGGCGGCGTCGGCGGCCTGTGCGCTCGCGCTTAACGTCGAATTGCTGGTCGTTGCCCGCGTCGCGCAGGCCGCCGGTGCCGCGTTGATGACTCCGACCTCGATCGGCCTGCTCCTGGCGTCGTTTCCGCCCGACCAGCGGGCAGGTGCGGTGCGGACCTGGACCGCGATCGGCGGACTTGCGGCCGCGCTCGGGCCGCTGGCAGGCGGCGTGCTGGTCACCTTCGACTGGCGCTGGATCTTCATCGTCAATGTTCCGATCGGCGTCGTCGCACTGATCATCGGCTGGCTCAAACTGCCCGAAGTGCCCGGCCACGACGTGCCGCGTCCGAGCTGGTGGGCGGCGCTGCTGGTGACCTCCGGCATCGGCGCGCTGACATTCGCCATCGTGAAGGCGAATGACTGGGGATGGAGCTCGCGAGGCGTCGTGCTCGGCTTTGCCGTCGCGGGCCTCTCGCTCGCCGCGTTCGCGTGGCACTGTCTCCGTTCGAAGAACCCGTTCGTCGATCCCGCACTGTTTACGGTCAGGCCGTTCACCGGTGCGACGCTGGTCATGGCGCCTTACTCCGCGGCATTCGGCGCGATGCTGTTGTCGGTGGCGCTGTGGGAGCAAACCGTGTGGGGGTGGTCGGCGCTCAAGACCGGCCTTGCGATCGCGCCGGGTCCGCTGCTTGTTCCGTTCACGTCTCTGTTGTTCGCCGGTCGCCTGATCGCGCGATTTGGTGCGGCCGCCGTCGTGTCGGTCGGCATCATGTCGTTCGCGGCCGGCCTTATGATCTGGGCAACGTGGCTTGGTGCAGACCCCGACATGCCTGCTTTTGTGGCGGGTATGATGCTCACGGGTGTCGGCGTCGGGCTGACCTTTCCGACCCTGATGGGCGTCGGCGCCGGCTCGCTGCCGCCGTCGTCGTTCGCGACCGGCTCCGGCGTCATCAACATGATCCGGCAGGCTATGCTTGCGATCGGCGTCGCGATCTTTGTCGCGATCCTGGCTACGCCGGCCACGATGGCTGACAGGATCGCGGCATTCCAGCGCGGCTGGTGGATCATGATCGCGATCACCATTGCCGGCTTCGTGCCGAATTACCTGTTCATTAGGCGCAGATCGGATCACTAGCGCCCGAAAACATCGCCGCGCCATCTGGCAGCCGCGGCGGCGCCATGCTCGCGCCGCACGGAAACCTCAATCGAACCAGTCTCTTCCTTGTTGCGTCTCACCACGAGAAGCGGCGCGCCTTCGCGTTTGGCGCACCGTTCATCTCACGCGATGCGGCGTTTTCCCGGAGGGATGTGATGCGAAGGACTGCGAATTGTCTTGTGACCACCAGCCTGGTGCTGGCGGGCGCGCTGGTTGTCGGGCCGCTCCACGCGGCCGATCTCGATACAGCGTCGCAGGTCGACGCCGTCACCGTCTATCCGGATGGCGCGAGCGTTACCCGCGTCATCACGCTGGATCTGCCAGCCGGAGACAACACGCTCATCGCGAAGGATTTCCCGATGGGGCTCGATCCATCCTCGCTCCGGGTCGAGGGCGATGCCGGCGCCAAGCTGACGATCGGTGCCATCGACGCGCGGCCGCCGCACCTGGTGCCGCCGGTCAACCTGCCCGACATCGACAAGCGGATCGAGGCGCTGAGGGATCAGCGCGAGGATTTGCAGGGGATCATCAGCTCGGCCGAGGCGCGGCGCAAATTCGCCGAGCACTTCGCCGAGGCCGCGCCGGTCGGGATCGGCGAGAAGGGCGAGGCACGCCCGGTCAGCGAATGGCGGGCGGCGTTCTCTGCGGTGGCGGATGAAGTCGCAACCGCCGACAGCGCGATCCGCGACGCCACGCGCAAGCAGCGCGACATCGACCGCGAACTGGCGCGCCTGGAAGCCGACCGCGGTGCCAAGCCGCCGAGCCACCTCGAGGTACGGATCGAGCTTGCCTCCGCCGCTGCTACCAAGGCTACCCTGCGGGTGACCTATGCGGTGCGGAATGCGCGCTGGATGCCGATTTACGACGCCCGTCTCGATACCGGCACCAAGGACCGCAAGCCTGCGATCGAGCTGGTGCGTCGCGCCGAGATCACCCAGTCGACCGGCGAGGACTGGTCGAATGTGGCGCTTGCGGTCTCCACCGTGCGGGTTGCGCGGGGCGGCAACGCGCCCGAGCTCAATTCACTGCTCGTGCAATACCCGCAGCCGCCGCGGCCGCTGCCGTCGGCCAGCATACGGTCGCGTGAGGCCGTGGCGCCTGCGCCGCAGGCCGATATGGTCCAGCAATTCCGCTTCAATGGCGGGTCGACCTTTGGGGAACAAGAGGCGACGGCGGAAATCGGCGCCTTCCAGGCCTCCTTCAAGATCCCCGGCCGCGTCAGCGTTTCAGCCAATGAAGGCGCCAAGAGCCTGCGCATCGCGACGGCGACGATCACCCCCGATCTCGCGGTCCGCGCCGTCCCCGTGCTCGATCCGACCGCGTTCCTGGAAGCGAGCTTCGTGCAGGCCGACGACGCGCCTCTGCTGCCGGGGCAGGTCTCGATCTACCGCGACGGCATCTTCGTCGGCCGCAGCCGGATGGTGACGGCCGCCAAGGACGAGACCGTGCGGCTCGGCTTCGGCGCCGACGACAAGGTCAAGATCGAGCGCACGGTGGTGAAGCGCAACGAAGGCTCGGCCGGCCTGATCGTGACCACGTCGAAGACCGACGAGCGTGCGTTCAAGACCACGGTGCGCAACGGCCACGACTTCCCGATCAAGGTCGCGATCCAGGATCAGCTCCCGGTCAGCGAGAACGACGACATCGTGGTCGAGATGCTGCCCTCCTCGACGCCTGCGACCACCACCAATCTGCGCGACAGGCGCGGCGTGCTGGAATGGGCGTTCGAGGCCAAGCCCGGCGAGATCAAAGACATCAATTTCGCCTGGCGGATGCGCTGGCCGAAGGACAAGGGCGTCGTGATGGTGCCGGCGGGCTGACCTGCGTCGGCCGCCGCTGATTGCCGCCGATGCGTGCGAGAGCGCCGGTTAGAAGCCGGCGCTCTCCTCGAGCCATTGCTGATCGTTCCAGCGCGCGCGACGGTCGAGGGCATGTGCGCGAACATCGTCCATGAAGCGCACCTTGCTGGCGAGTGCTGCGAGGAAAGCTACGATCGCCGCGATCCACGGCCACAGATACATCAGCAGCGAGGCGGGTATCTGGTTGGCGAATCCCGCTTGCAGCGCCCCCGTTGCGAAATAGGCCAGTACGGCCCAAGCAAGGGCCAGCATCGTGGCCACGACCTGATAGGTGTTCTGATGAAGCCGCACCAACCATCGCATCAGGCACAAATAGGCAAGGTAAACGATCACGCCGAGCATCAAGGCGACGCATGGCGGGGGCAGGCCCCAGCTTTGGTCCCAGGCCAGGTATGCAATGAAGCCCGCGGCGATCAGCGCCTCAATGTACGTCAAAATGGATTTTTCGCCCATGATTTGCCCCGCAGCGATTCAGTATCGGCGAAGGCTATCATCATCTAGCGCGTTGCTAGAAGTGCAATTGTGAGACAACCTTCGGATTGGTTTGGTCTGACGGCTCGCGCGGCCACCGGCGCAGGAGGACCGGACCAGCCTTCGCATACGCACTGTCATGCCCCGCCTTGAGCGGGGCATCCAGTACGCCGCGGCCTATCAGTTGAACTCGAACGCCTCTGGAATACTGGGTCGCCCGGGCGAGCCGGGCGACGACAGGCGTGTATGCGGCGAGTGTGACCGCCTCACTTCGCCTTCAGGAAGTCGCCGACCTCGAGCAGCACGAACTCGTCGTCATCGGCCTTGTTCGGATCGCGGCTCGAGGAGAACGGCAGGTTGTTGTCGTTGCCGACGATGATGTGGGTGTCGTCGACCCGATCGACGTTCTCGATGGTGAAGAACGGGAAAGTGTAGACGCCGTCGTTGAGCGGCTTGCGGGCCTTCTTGTTCGGATCGCGGATCTTCATCAGGTCGATATAGGCGACCTTGCGCACCGGCTTGCCGATATTGGCATCCGACAGCTCGATCTTGTAGACGCGCTTGAACCTGGCGAGATCGGGGAAGCAGTTCTCGCCGCGCTGGCCTTGCGGGCAGGCCTTGTCGGCGGTGCCTTCGCCATTGTCGCGCTCGATCACGAGGCCCTGGGTCGGGTCGATCATGTTGAAGTCGCCGATCGCATTGCCGTTCTGCTCGAACACATATTGCCAGTAGCGCCCGGTGAACTTCTCCGCCGCGACGTCGAATTCGAGGATGCGCGAGGCTTCCTTGCCGTCGACCTTCTCCCAATCCTTCTTGTCGGCATCCCACAGCGGTCCTTCGAGCAGGCCGTACAGGAACTTGCCGTCCTTGGAAGAGGCAAAGCCCTCAAAACCCTTGGAGCGGCGCAGATTGACGTTGGTGTAGGTGGCGCCGGGCGCGCCGGGCGACTGCACCGCCCAGTGATCCGGCGAGCGCACCGGCTTGCCGTCGGCGACGGTCTCGAACACGGCGAGGATCTTGCCGGTCTTGTCGGCCTTGAGGATGTAGGGCCCGAACTCGTCGCCGATCCAGAACGTGTCGTTGATGATCTGGAAGCCCTCGGTGTCGAAGTCGGCGCCGGTGAGATAACGCTTGGCAGTGTCCTCATGCACGATGCGGAACGGCACCTTCTTGTCGGGATCGTGCAGGAACACGGTCTCCTGCCGCTCGATCTTGCCGCCGGCCCAGTCCATCTTGTAGCGGTTCAGATACAGCATCGAGTCCGCCGAGTTGTAGCGCGAGCCCATGCCGTTGTCGGTGATCACCCAGAACGTGCCGTCGGGCATTGCCTTGATGCCGGAATGGCCCTGCAGCGGCTGGCCCTTGAACGGCAGCGACACGCCGGTCGGCCGCTCGTAGGACTTGCCCATCACAGTGCCGATGGCGTCGACGCGCTTGCCGGTGGTGTATTTGCCCGAGGTCTTCAGATCGGCCGGCGCATCGGCGGGGGCGTCGATGAAGCTCTCGGCCGGCATCACGGCGTGACCCGCCAGCGTCGCCGGGAATTCGCCTTCGCCCTGCGCGAACGCCGGTGCGGCGAGCAGGATCGAGGCGACGGAACAGAGCAGTGACAGGCGCATGGTTGATCTCCCAAAGGACAAACGATGCGGTGTTCTCCGGGGCGCCTGTTACAGCCCGCTGACAGTTTTGTGAATCGCCGATGTTGCGACGGGATAAGCCTTGCGGCCTTACGTCGCCTTGCTCGCCGGCCGCATGGTTTGCGGCAGCAGGAACGGCACGCCGCTTGCGGTGTGGTCGATCGCGGCGTCGATTTCGAAGATCTGCCGGAGCGTGTCGGTCCGCATGGCGGCGGCGCGGTCGCCGTCGACGGCAAGCCGCCCGCGATGCAGCAGCAGGATACGGTCGGCGAACCGCATCGCAAGGTTGAGGTCGTGCAGGATCGCGATCACGGCGGTGCCGCGCGCGGCGCGCCGCCGCGCGGTCTCGACCAGGTCGATCTGATGCCGCAGATCGAGGCTCGATGTCGGTTCGTCGAGCAGCAACAGCCCCGGCCCATGCAGCGCCTCGCCGCAGGCGAGTTGGACCAGCACGCGGGCGAAATGCGCACGCTGCTGCTCGCCCCCGGACAGCGTCGGCAATTGCCTGGAACGGAAATGCGCCAGCCCGACCTCGTCCAGCGCCGCCCTGACCAGGCCACGCGCCGCCGTGCGCGGGCTCTCGCCGGCGCCCATGCTGACGATTTCCTCGACCGTGAACGGGAAGGTGACGTTGACGTGCTGCGACAGCATCGCGCGGTGCTGCGCCAGCTCGCGCGGACCGTAGCCGTGCAGGTCGCGCTCTTTGAGCCTGGTCGTCCCGCGGGATGGCTTTAGATCGCCCGACAGCATCCGCAACAGGGTCGACTTGCCGGCGCCGTTGGGGCCGACGATCGCCACCATCTCGCCGGCGCCGATCCGGAGCGATATCGCGTCGACCAGGGTCGTACCGCCGACGGTCATGGACACTGACTGGGCCTCGAGCAGCGCCGTCATAGCGACACCAGCCCGCGCTGGCGCAGCAGCATGGCGAGGAAGAAGGGCGCGCCGATCGCCGCGGTCAGGATGCCGATCGGCATTTCCGCCGGCGCCACGATGGTGCGTGCCACCGTGTCGGCGCCGACCAGCAGGATGGCGCCGAGCAGCGCCGACGCCGGCAGCAGCAGGCGATGCGAGGGGCCGATCACCAGCCGCAAGAGATGCGGCACGACGATGCCGACGAAGCCGACCACGCCGCAGACCGAGACCGCGACGCCGGTCATCGCCGACACCAGCACGATCGAGATCCGCTTCAGCCGTTCGACGTCGACGCCGCTGTGGAATGCCTCGGCCTCGCCGAGCACCAGCACGTCGAGCCCGCGCGCGATCGAGAGGCAGGCGATCAGCGCAACGCCCAGCACTGGCGCCAGCGTCGTGAGCTTGCTCCAGGTCGCGCCGCTGAGCGAACCCAGCAGCCAGAAAGTGATATCGCGAAGCTGGCGGTCGTCGGCGACGAACACCAGAAGCCCGATGCCGGCATTGGCGATCGCGGCAATCGCGAGCCCGGCGAGCAGGAAGATCGCAATCGACGTGCGGCCGCCGCGGCTGGCGATGGCATAGAGCACGATGGTCGTGAGCAGCGAGCCGGCAAAGGCCGCGATCGGCAACAGCTGGTGCTGCAGGAAGCGCAGGCTCTCGCCGAGCTGGCTGTCGGTGAACACGATCGCGGCCGCGGCTGCAAACGCACCGCCGGAGGAGACGCCGACCAGCGCGGGGTCGGCGAGGGGGTTGCGGAACAGGCCCTGCATGATCGTGCCTGATACGGCAAGGAGCCCGCCGACCATCGCGGCTGCCGCGATGCGCGGGATCCGGATCGACCACACCACAAGCTGGTCGCGCGCGAGCAGCGGGTTGGCCGTGCCGTCCGCCCATAGCCCGAGCGCGGCCGGAAGCCGTGCCATCGGAATGCCGGCAGCCCCGACCGTCAGGGCGGCCAGCGCGGTCCCTGTGAGCACTGCAAGCAGGCAGAGCAAAGTGAGTGTCGCCGCAGGCCGCGGCGACATACCGGTGCGGCGTTGTTTCGCCCGCGCGCCGCGCCCGGCCAGCACGCTCATTGCCGGCAGTTCGCGGTCAGCGCCGCCGGCTTGAAGTTGCCGGCCTCCGGCGCCAGCGCCGGGTAGAGCTTGACCGAGAGATCGCGGGCTGCAGTCGCGGTGCGCGGTCCGAAACCGAGGAGATAGAGTCCTTCCATCGAGATGAAGGCCTTGTTGGCGGCGACCGGTGTCAGCGCGAAGGCCGGATGCGCGAACACCGCCTCCGAAGTCAGCGAATCCTTGCCGCGATCGATCGACAACACAACATCCGGCTTCGCCGCCACGATCGCCTCGTCATTGACGGGCTTGTAGCCATCGTAGCCGTCGATCGCGTTGACGCCCCCGGCGAGCTGGATGATCTCGTCGGCGGCGGTCTTGCGGCCCGCGGCCAGCGCCCGGCCGTTCAACATCGACATCACGAACATCACGCGCACCGGCTTCGTCACCTTGGCGCGCAGCGTGCGCAGTTGCGCGAGATCGTTTTCGACTGCGGTGGCCAGGCAGGCAGCACGTGGTTCAGCGCCCATGGCGTGACCGACCAGCCTGATCTTCTCGACCAGCCCGGCCTCCGAGAAGGTTTCCGGCACCAGCACCAGCGGCACCTTCGCCGCCTCCAGCACGTCCATGGTTTCCTTCGGCCCGGAGCCCTGCACCGCGAGCACCAGCGACGGATGCAGGCCGAGCACGCCCTCGGGCGACAGCTGGCGCATATAGCCGACATCGGGCTTTTCGCGCAGCGCTGCCGGTGGATAGAGGCTGGTGGCATCGACGCCGGCGATGCGATCCTCGAAGCCGAGCGCATAGAGGATCTCGGTGATCGCGCCGCCGATCGAGACGATCCGCGAGGGATCGTCGATCACGACGTCGCGGTCGCGTGCGTCATGCACGGTGATGCCCTCGGCGGTCGCCGTGCCGATCTGCAGCAGACAGGAGAGCGCGAGCAAAGCGAGCGTGCGGCAAATTGTCATCGGGGGCATCATTTCGTCAGGATCAGCTTGTTCTGCGAGGTCAGCCGCAAGCGGTAATGCTCTTCGCCATGCACGATGATGATCTCGCGTTCGGTCGAGAACAGGTCGCGGCTGTCGAGGCGATTTCCGCGCATCACGAGTGTTTTCGCGGCGTCGGACGCGGGTTCGGCCTGCTTTTCGGCCGCGCCGATGTTGTCTCCGGAAGTTGCCGACATCTCGTGGTGCTGCGCCTTCGAAATCTTCAAATGGTGTCTGCTTGTACAAGGGGGCGAAGGCGCATTCCAACGGCCGCACTTTACAATCGATATAAACAGCGGCGCCGCATTCTTGACCGTTTTGTTGCCGGCCCGTAACCAATCATCACGCGATGCAGGCGGGTGGCTTGCGTTGCAACGTAGCCAGCAAGCCGCTCTCCGGAGCGCACGCCAGCCAATCCAGAAATACGATGATCAGGCTGGGGCTGGAATGGCTGACGGGGCTGGGGTTTCGCGCGCCTTGATATTGGGTGCGTCGGTGTTTTCATTTGCGGCGGCATTGCCGCAGAGCGGTTTGGCGCAAACGTCTGACGCTTCGGCGGCGCGTCCCGCGACTGAGCGGCCGAAGCAGGCCAAACGCAAGCCGAAGCCTGCGGCCGAGCAGCAAGCGGCGGCGCAGCCTGTGGCGAATGCGCGCGCGCAGATCGGCGCGGTGCCGGTGCAATCGCTCGACACCATCACCGCCGTGGCATCCAAGACCGAGGAGCGCGCGATCGATGCGCTGGCGCCGGTCAGCTCGGTCACCCTGGAGAAAGTTCAGGGCCTGCAGCCCAACCGGCTGTCCGATATCTTCTACAACGTGCCCGGAGTCTCGTTCCAGGAGCGCGGCGACGATCCGGCGACCGTCGTCAATGTCCGTGGCCTGCAGGATTTCGGCCGCGTCGCGGTCGTCGTCGACGGCGCGCGGCAGAACTATCAACGTACGGGCCACAATGCCAACGGCTCGTTCTTCCTCGATCCGGAACTGATCGGCGGCGTCGACGTGGTGCGCGGCCCGACCGCGAACATCTACGGCTCCGGCGCGATCGGCGGCGTGGTCTCGTTCCGCAGCAAGGACATCGACGACGTGCTGCGTCCCGGCGAGCGCTGGGGCGTCGACATGTCGGGCTCTTATGGCTCCAACAAGGACCGTGGCATGGGTTCGGTGTTCGGCGGCGTTCGCGCCGACCCGAATGTCGACGTGTTCGGCGGCGCGGTCTATCGCACCCAGAGCAATTACAAGGACGGCGCCGGCACCGAGATCGGCAACACCGGCAACGACATCGCGGCCGGACTGATGAAGGTGACGATCCGCCCGGCCGAAGGCCACGAGTTCAAGATCGGCGGCATCTTCCAGGACTACCAGTACAATATCGGGCAGCCGAACCGCGGCCCGACCACGACGGCGGCGCCGCTGGCGGCGATCGCGGGCTCCTCGGTCTACGCCTCCGATGCCAGGAACTACACGGGCACGCTGAGCTGGAAATACTCCAAGCCCGACGACATGCTGTTCGACTGGAATATCTCGGTCTATGGCAACCGCACCGACAACGATCAGGTCAAGACCTACAACAACCGCATCACCACGGGTGGCGGCGTCTGCGCGCTCGCCAATCCCGGCAACAACATCTCCGGCTGCGTCGGCGACAAGCGCGGCTACTCGCTCGACACCGTCGGCCTCGACGTCAACAACACCACGCGCTTCAATTTCGGCGACTGGCGCAACGCCGTGACCTACGGTTTCGACGCCTTCCGCGATGATGTCGAGACTTTCGATTCCCGCGGCAATTCCAATATCACGACGCCGGGCGGCCAACGGACGGTGTCCGGCGGCTTCGTGCAGCTAAAACAGAATTATTCGACCTGGCTCGAGCTGGTCAGCGCCGTTCGCTACGATCGTTACGAACTCAACTCGCTCAACACGACGACCAGCGGCGACCGGCTGTCGCCGAAGATCACGCTCGGCGTCACGCCGGTAACCGGCTTCACGCCCTATGTGAGCTACGCCGAAGGCTATCGCGCGCCGTCGATCACGGAGACGCTGATCTCGGGCGGTCATGCCACCGGCGGCGGACCGGCGCTGTTCAACTGCCCCGACGGCACCAGCGGCCTGTTCTGCTTCCTGCCGAACGCGGCGCTGCGGCCCGAGGTCGGCAAGAACAAGGAAGCCGGCATCAACCTCAAGTATGACGGCATCTTCACCGCGAACGACTCGTTCCGCGGCAAGATCAATGTGTTCCACAACGACGTCGACGGCTATATCGACCTCGTCGCGTCGAGGCCGACCACGACGCCGTTTGGTCGCTTCAGCCAGTTCTATCAGTATCAGAACATCGCCCACGCCCGCATCGAAGGCTTCGAGCTCGAGACGATGTATGACGCGGGTGACTGGTTCGTGGGCGTCGCCGGCCATCTGATGCGCGGCCGCAACACGGCGACCAATGTCGGGCTCGCGACCATCACGCCGCGCAAGGTGACGACGACGGGCGGCGTCCGTCTGCTCGACCGCTCGCTGATCATTGCCGCGCAATGGTCCTCTTTCGGCGCCAACAACGATCTGCCGGCGGGCTATCTGCCCTCGACCGGTTACGAGTTGGTCAATCTCTACCTGACCTGGAACGCCACCAAGGACATCACCTTCACGGCGTCGGTCGACAACCTCTTGAACCAGTACTACCGGCCCTACGCGATCCCGGGCTCCTCGACCGACGGCACGACGCAGAACGACGTGCTGTTCTCGAGCCCCGGTCCGGGCACCGTCTACAAGGCCGGGCTCAAGATTCACCTTGGTGGAGCGTAACGCGACGAGCCGGTCATTCCATCCAGGTTGCTCCGGCCGCGCTGGTGCCCCCAGCGCGGCTTTGGCGCATTCATGATATCAACGAGATCAACCGGCAGGATCAGTCCGCCGACAAGCAGGAGAAGGCTTTCATGTTCATCGCAATGAACCGGTTTCAGGTGATCAAGGGCAAGGAGCAGGCGTTCGAGACGGTCTGGAAGACGCGCGAGTCCTATCTCGGCGATCTGCCGGGCTTCATCGAGTTTCATCTGGTGAAGGGTCCCGAAGCCGAGGACCACACGCTCTATGCGACCCACACCGTATGGGCAAGCAAGGCGGCGTTCGAGGATTGGACCAAGTCGGATGCGTTCCGCCGCGCCCATTCCCGCGCCGGCAACGAGACCGGCGGCAGCCTCTATCTCGGCCATCCCAAATTCGAGGGCTTTGAGGTGCTGATCACCGAACGCGCGAAGAGCCCGGCGTGACGGAGGCAGCCGTGCAGGACGCGGAGCTTGCCGGGTTGAAGGCCTACATGGCCGACAATCCCGGCGCTGTCATCGAGGATGTCGCGCGCGAGCGCAAGGTGACGCCGCGCGCGGTGCTCGAGGCGCTGCCCGCGGGCATGGTGCGGATCGGCGCCGGCGAATTCGCCGGCGCGATGCAGGACATCGCGGAGTGGGGCGAGGTGACGCTGATCGTGCATACCGACGACGCGATCTTCGAGTTCACCGGCGCCATTCCGAAAGGCGAGGTCGGCCGCGGCTATTTCAACCTGATGCAGCCGAAGGGGCTGCATGGCCATCTCAGGCATGAGCGCTGCGCGGCGATCGCGTTCGTCGAGCGCCCGTTCATGGGCAAGGTGTCGGCCTTCATCGCTTTCATCAACCGCGACGGCGGCATCATGTTCAAGGTGTTCGTCGGCCGCGACGAGGCGCGCGCGCTGCGCGGCGATCAGCTGGCGCGTTTCCACGCACTGGCGGACCGTCTCGCGCCGCAGGCGGGCTGATGCAAAACGGGGACGGGAGGCGACCATGTCGCAGCGCTGGCTTGTGCGAAGCATCTGCATAACGGCGTGTGCCGCGCTCGGCATGCCGCCGGACGTCGCACTTGCTGCATCCGACGCCGCGCTGCTACCGCGCAACCTCTCGCCCTGGGGCATGTTCGAGAGCGCCGACATCGTCGTGAAGGCCGTGATGATCGGGCTCGCCTTCGCCTCGCTGGCGACCTGGACGATCTGGCTCGCCAAGACCGTCGAGATCCGCCGCAAGACCGTGCTGGCCCGGCAGCGGATCGGCCAGCTCGAGCGCGACACCCAGCTCGCCGAGGTCGAGCAGGCGAGCCGCGACGGCAACGATGCGGTGGCGCAAATCATCCAGTCGGCGTCGCGTGAGGCCACGCTCTCCCGCGGCATGTTCGACGACGGCTTCAAGGAACGCATCGCGCTGCGGCTCGAGCGGGTCGAAGCGGCGATGTCGCGGCAGATCGCGCGCGGCACCGGCGTGCTCGCAACCATCGGCGCCACCGCGCCGTTCGTCGGCCTGTTCGGCACGGTGTGGGGCATCATGAACGCCTTCATCGGCATTTCCGAGGCCCACACCACCAATCTCGCGGTTGTTGCGCCTGGAATCGCCGAGGCGCTGCTCGCAACCGCGCTCGGGCTCGTCGCCGCGATCCCGGCGGTCGTGATCTACAATCACTTGACCCGTTCGATCGCGGGCTACCGCGCGCTGCTCGGCGACGCCTCCGTCATGGTGATGCTGCTGGTGAGCCGCGAGGGCGACCGCAGCCTGTTCCGGCTGGCGCGCGCCGCGGAGTGAGCGATGGGCGTCAAGCTTGGCACTGGCGGTGCGTTCGGTGGCCGGCGTCGCGGTGACGACGACCTTGTCGAGGCGCATGAGATCAATGTCACGCCGTTCATCGACGTGATGCTGGTGCTGCTGATCATCTTCATGGTGGCGGCGCCGCTCGCCACCGTCGATCTCGGCGTCGATCTGCCGGCCTCGACAGCCGAGCCGCAGCCGCGGCCGGACAGACCGGTGTTCGTCACGGTGAAGCCGGATCTGTCGGTCGCGGTCGGCGAGGAGGTGATCGCGCGCGATACGCTGACGTCGGCTCTCGACGGCGCCACGCAAGGCAAGAAGGACGAACGCATCTTCCTGCGTGCCGACAAGGCGGTCAGTTACGGCGACCTGATGGAGGTGATGAACCTGCTGCGCAATGCCGGTTACCTCAAGGTCGCGCTGGTCGGCCTCGACGGACGAAGCTAGTTCGATGAACGCCTATGCGCTGCATGATTCCGGCGGTGACATCTGTCTGAGACGCTGGGGTCTGTCGGCGGCCGCGATCCTGGCAGCGCACGCTGCGATGATCGGGCTCGGCATGAGCTGGGTCTCGTTGCCGCCGCCGGGTGTCGCGGTGCCGGCGGTGCTGGTCGACCTGACGCCGATCACCTCAGCGCCGGAGATTTCAGAGACCGAACTGCCGCCGGGTCCGGCGATGCAGGAGGCCGATGCCGCGCCGCCCGAGCCGGCCGCCGCGCAGGCCGTGCACGAGGAGCTCGCGCCGACGCCGTTGCAGGAGAAGCCCGAGGTCGCCGCGCCGCCGGAGCAGAAGCCGCAGGTCACGCCGCCGAAACCCGAGCCCACGAAGGTTGTTCCGGAGCACAAGACTGAACCCGTCAAGCCTAAGGTCGTGCGCCGGGATGCGAAGAAGCCGTCCGAGGCGACGCCGGCGCCGCGCACCAGTGCGCCGAGCCGCGCCGAACGCCGGGCTCCGGCGGCGTCCGCGATCAGCGCGGGGGCGGCGGCATCGGCGATCGCAGCCTACAACGCGCGTGTCCGCGCGCATCTGCTGCGCTTCCATTCCTATCCGGCCGGCGGCAACGGCCAGCGCGGCGTGGTCCGCCTGGTGTTCACGCTCGGCCGCGGTGGGCAGGTGCTGTCGAGCCATCTTGGCGGCTCCTCCGGCAATCCGACCTTCGACGCGCGGGCGCTGGCGATGGTGCGCCAGGCCCAGCCGTTCCCGGCGTTTCCGGCTGATATTACGCAGGGCTCGATGGGTTTTTCCGTGCCGGTCGCGTTCGTGCCGCGGTAACATCCCAGCTCATTCTAATCGGGCTAGCGGGTTCTATATTCCGTCATGCTTCGAGGCTCGCTCCGCTCGCACCTCAGCATGACGGGGATAGATTGGGTTCGCTTCAACCGCTCGCGGCCCGGAGCTCTGCTACTCCTTCACCGCGCCGGTCAGCGACGACACGTAGTAGTCGACGAACAGCGAGTAGAATAGCGCGACCGGCAGCGAGCCGAGCAGGGAGCCGGCCATCAGCGCACCCCACTGGTAGACGTCGCCGGTGACGAGCTCGGTCAGGATCGCGACCGGCACCGTCTTGTTGGCGCCGCTCTGGATGAAGGCGAGCGCGTAGATGAACTCGTTCCAGGACAGCGTGAAGGAGAAGATGCCGGCCGAGATCAGGCCGGGCACCGCAAGCGGCAAGGTGATCCGCCACAGGATCTGCAGCCGCGTCGCGCCGTCGACCAGCGCACATTCCTCGAGCTCATAGGGGATCGACTTGAAATAGCCGATCAGCAGCCAGGTGCAGAACGGCACCAGGAAGGTCGGATAGACCAGGATCAGCGCCAGCGGCGAATCGAACAGGCCGAACTGCACGATCACGGTGGCGAGCGGAATGAACAGGATCGACGGCGGCACCAGATAGGCGAGGTAGATGCCGAGCCCGACATAAGGACTGCCGCGGAAGCGCAGCCGCTCGATCGCGTAGGCGGCGAGCGTCGAGGCGAACAGCGACAGGAAGGTCGAGCCGATCGCGACCAGCATGGTGGTCTTCAGCCAGCGTGGATACGAGGTGTCGAACAAGAGGTGCTTGACATGCGCGAGCGTCGGCGAGGTGATCCAGAACGGATTGTGCGCCTTGTGGTTCAAGAGCTCCGCGTTCGGCTTGAACGACGTGACCGCCATCCAGTAGAACGGGAACAGCAGGATCAGGATGAAGCAGGCGAGCGGCAGATAGATCATCACCACGCGCCGGGCGCGGCTATCCCACGCCATCGTGTCGGGGGTGGCGCTGGCGACGTTGGATTGGGCCGCAACGTCAGTCATTGGCTTCTCCCTGCTGCCATTTGCGGCGGGCGAGGCCGAAGTAGCTGAACAACGTCGCGAACACCAGGAACGGGATCATCGAGACCGCGATCGCGGCGCCCTCGCCGAGCTCGCCGCCGGCGATGCCGCGCTGGAACGCCAGTGTCGCGAGCAGATGGGTCGAGTTGACCGGGCCGCCGCGGGTGATGGCGTAGACCAGCTGGAAGTCGGTGAAGGTGAAGATGATCGAGAATGTCATCACGATCGCCAGGATCGGCATCATCATCGGGAAAGTGATGTAGCGGAAGCGCTGCCAGGAGGTGGCGCCGTCGAGCATCGCCGCCTCATAGAGCGAGGGCGAGATGGTCTGCAGCCCGGCCAGCAGCGAGATCGCGACGAACGGGATACCGCGCCAGATATTGGCCGCGATCAGCGAGAACCGCGCTGGCCAGGGCGACCCGAGGAAGTCGACATTGCTGTCGCGCAGGTGCAGCACGTCGACCAGCAGATAGGAGATGATCGAGAACTGCGGATCGTAGATCCACCAGAACGCCAGCGCGGACAGCACCGTCGGCACGATCCACGGCAGCAGCACGATGGCGCGGATCAGGCTCTTGAACGGGAAATGGTTGTTGAGCAGGAGCGCCAGCCAGAAGCCGAGCGCGAACTTTCCGAAGGTTGCGACCGCGGTGTAGAAGACCGAGTAGAACACCGCGTTCCACCACAGGGGATCCTTGAGCAGATACTGGAAGTTCTCGAGCCCGACATAGATGCCGCGCTGGCCGATCGTGGTGTCGGTGAAGGCGAGCCAGATGCCTAGGCCGAGCGGATAGGTGAGGAACACCAGCAGCAGGCCGATCGCGGGCGCCAGGCACATCACGATCAGGAACGGCTTGTAGTCGAACAGGCGCGCGAGCCAGCCGGGCTGGCGAAGTGCCGCGCCGCGTGAAGGGAAGGTGGTTACGGACATTGAATGCTCGTCTTGTCGTCATTGCGAAGAGCGAAGCGACGGCGCAATCCATTTCTCCCTGGTGGCGCGATGGATTACTTCGCTTCGCTCGCAATGACGGTTGATTGAGTTTCGCAGTTCAATGGCCGCCGCTACCGGCCCTGCCGCCGGAAGTACCGCTTGGCGCGCTGCTCGGCCTCCGCGGCGGCGGCCTCCGGCTTTGCCGCATCGGTCGCAACGGAGGCGCACATCTGCACCAGCACGTAGTCGGCGTTGACCGCGCCAGTCGCGGTCGAGATCGGTCCCTTGTAGCCGTTGTAATAGGGGCTCCTCATGGTGTCCTTGAAGATCGCGACCTTGGGGTCGCTCGACCACACCGCGGCATTGGCGTAGGCGGCGAGCGGCTGCGACCAGTAGCCGGAGTTGGCATTGAGCCAGGGCTCGTACTGCTCCTTCTCCAGCATGAACTGCAGGAGCGCCTTTGCCGCATTGGGATACGGACTGTGCTTGAACACCATCGCATTCAGGGTCAGGCCCGACATCGGCGAGGTCGATGCCAGCCCCTTGGGCAGAAACTGATGCTCGGTGTCGTCGGCCACTGCCTTGGTGGCGGGATCGTTCTTCAGCGAGAAGTACAGCGAGACGCCGTTGGCGGTCAGGCCGATTTCCTGCGACGAGTAGGCGCGGTTGTTGGAGACGTCGTTCCAGGACGGCGTGCCGGCGATGAAGGTCGGATAGAGTTCCTTCAGGTATTTCAACGCGGCGATCGTTTCCCTGCTGTTGATGATGATGTTGCCTTCCTCGTCCAGCAGCGCGGCATTATGCGACCATAGCAGCCAGTTGGCGAAGCCGTTGCCGTCGCCGACGGCATTGCCGAGCGCGAAGCCCGCCGGCTTGCCGGCCGCCTTCAGCTTCTTGCAGAGCTCGAGGTAGCCGGCGTGGTCTTCCGGCACCTTGTCGAAGCCGGCCGCATTGACCAGCGACTTGCGATAGACCAGCGGACCGCCCGAGGCGCCGAACGGCAGGCCGATCCAGCTTTGCGACTTCGAGCGCATGCCATAGCGTTTTGCGAGCGCAAGCCAGCCGCCGTAACGCTTGTCGAGATAATCGGCGACGTCGGTCAGTTCGATCAGCTTGTCGACATAGATGTGCGGCGCATCGCCGAAGCCGATGATGATATCGGGACCGGCGCCGGAGTTCGAGGTCACCGCAGTCTGCTGGTTGATGTCCTCCCAGCCGACGAAGTCGACCTTGATCTCGACGCCGGTCTTGTCGGTGAACTTCTTGGCGTTGGCGCGGAACACGTCCTCGTCGGCTTGAACGAAGCGCACCGGCCGCAGCATGCGCAGGGTCGCGCCGTTCTCGATCGGCAGCGACGGCGCCGCCACGTCCGCAGCCTGGACCTTCGATGCGTCCTGCGCCGAAGCACCGGTGATGGCCAGTGCCGCCGCGGAAGCTCCCAGCGCCAGCGCGTCGCGACGCGTGACCTCGTACGTCATGTCGTTTGCACTCCCTGCCTGTTTTTTTGCTTCCTTCCCGGCGTTGGCCGCCGGCGAAGGGCCTTGTCGTCTCGGTGCGCTCGCCGCGCGAAGGACCGATCTCGTAAGACGAGCCTTCGCGTGAAGCGCGCGTTCCGCCTAACTGTTCGGACCGCGATCCATGCTGACGGGCTGCCAGCGGCGCAGCGCGGTGTTTTGCAGCACCGACGGGTTGACGCAGCTTACCGGCCACATGCCTTGCAGCACTAGTGACAATTCGTAGCCCACCCGGCGCTTGCGCGCCTCGTCAAAACGTGCCGATGCCGAGGCGACGTGGGCGGTCAAGGTAACATTGTCCATCCCGAGCATCGGATTGTTGTGCGACGGCGGCTCCTTCTCCAGCACATCGAGCGCGGCGTGGGTGATCCAGCCCTCCTGCAGCGCCTTGATCAGCGCCTCCTCGTCGACGGTCGCGCCGCGGCCGGTGTTGATGAAGACGGCTGACTTTTTCATCTGGCGAAAATGCTTCTCGGTCAGCATGTGGTGCACTTCGGGACGCGCCGGGGCGTGCATCGAGACGAAATCCGATTGCGACAGTACCTCCGACAGCGTCGAGGGGATCACGCCGTGGTCGTACATCAGCGTTTCCTGGATGAACGGATCATAAGCCATCATCCTGAGACCGAACGGCGCCGCGCGCTTGGCCACCGCGCGGGCGACGCGGCCGAACGAGATGAAGCCGAGGGTCTGGCCCATCAGCCGCGGAATCTTCAAGAGCGCCGGGCGGCCCTCGGCCCAGCGGCCGCTGCGGACCATCTTGTCCTGCTCGATCAGGCGGCGGAAGCCTGCGAGCAGCAGCATCATGGCGTGGTCGGCGACCTCCTCGATGAAGGTGTCGGGGATGTTGGTGACCGGGATGCCGCGCGCGGTCGCGGCCTTGACGTCGACGGAATCGACGCCGACGCTGCCGAGCGTGATCACCTTGCAGTTCTCGAGCGCGTCGATCACCGCTTTGGTGATCGGCATGCCCTTGGCATAGATCGCATCCGCGGTCTTTGCCGCGGCGATGAACTCGGCCTCGTTGGCCGGCGCCTCGACGATCTCGGCGCCGATCGGATCGAGCGCCTCGCGCTCATAATCATAGCCGCCGCCGGCGACCGTGAAGCTTGCGCCCTTCGGCGTCACCACCCTGAATTTCGACATTGTCTGCTCCCGATGTGAGGTCTTCTGTTCTTGATTGTTGCTTCTTGCTGGGTTCGCTTCTTGGTCTTCTTGCTTCTCCGAGCGCTGCTCGCTTCGCCGCTTTCGCCTACTTGTACGCGAGCGGGGTGGTCCTCTCCACAATTGCCGGTTGGTCCGCCGCCCGATTCTCCGGGCTACTACGGGGAACCAGCGTAACCATCAGGTAAAGGGTCTCACATTACGGTGAGCGGAATCAATCCGCCAATCGCGTCGCGTTCCCCGCCTCTCCTGGAGATCCCCGTGAAGCTGTCAAATCTGAAGATCACCCCCAAGCTCGGCATTCTGGTGGGGGTGACCCTCCTTGGTCTGTGCACGGCCGGCATTCTCGCCGGACACTTGATGCAGCGTGAGATGACAAATGCTCGCATCGACCAGGCCAAGGCCATCGTCGAGATGGCGAAGAACATGGCGGCAGGCCTGAAGAAGGAAGTCGACGCCGGAAAGATGACCAAGGAAGCGGCAATCGCAGAGCTGGGCAAGCACGGCAACGCGATGACCTACGATAACGGCGCCGGCTATCTGTTCGGCACCGACTACAACGGCATCACGGTGCTGGCGCCCGATCCGAAGCAGGTCGGAACCAACCGCATGGAGGTCGTGACCAATGGCCGCAAGCTGTCGTGGGAGCTGATGAACGGCGTCAAGGCCAATGGCGATATCCTGCTGTTCTATGATTATGTGAAGCCCGGCCAGGAGACCCCGATCCGCAAGCTCGGCTACGCCGTCGCGGTCCCCGGCTTCGACATGTATATCGGCACCGGCGCCTATCTCGACGACATCGACGCCAAGATGCGCCCGATTGCCTGGTTGCTTGGGCTCGCGATCATCGGCATCGGCGTCATCTCGAGTTCGGTCGCCTGGCTGATCGGCCGCAGCATCTCCGGTCCGCTGAATCTGCTCGGCAGCCGCATGCGCGACATTGCCGACGGCAAGCTCGACGGCGACATCCCTGGTGTCGGCCGCGGCGATGAGGTCGGCGGGATGGCTGCGACCGTGCAGATCTTCAAGGACAATGCGATCCGGATCCGCGGCCTCGAGCAGGCCGAAGCCGAAGCGCAGGCGCGCGCCACGGCCGAGCGCCGCAGCACGATGCAGAACCTGGCGAGCGATTTCGAGCGCAGCGTGAACGGCATCGTCCGTACGGTGGCCTCCGCCGCCGCCGGCATGCAGACCACGGCGCAGTCGATGACCGCGACCGCCAGCGACGCCAGCGCGCGGGCGGCGACGGTCGGCGCCGCATCCGACAGCGCCTCCAACAATGTCGGCACCGTCGCCGCGGCGGCCGAGGAGCTCTCCAGCTCGGTTGCGGAAATCTCCCGCCAGGTGGCGCGTTCCAGCGAGGTCGCAAGCCAGGCAGTCGCCGATGCCGAGCGCACCAATGCGACCGTGCAGGCGCTGTCCACCGGCGCCGAGAAGATCGGCGAGGTGGTCAAGCTGATCCATTCGATCGCCGCCCAGACCAATCTGCTCGCGCTCAACGCCACCATCGAGGCGGCGCGCGCAGGCGAATCCGGCCGTGGTTTCGCGGTGGTCGCCTCGGAAGTGAAGGCGCTGGCCAACCAGACCGCGAAGGCGACCGAGGAGATCTCGGCGCAGGTCGCCGCGATGCAGGCCTCCACCGGCGAGGCGGTGACCTCGATCGGCGGCATCACCGCGACGATCGCGCAGATGAGCGAGATCACGGCGTCGATCTCGACCGCGATCGACCAGCAGGGCGATGCGACGCGCGAGATCGCGCGCAACATCCAGCAGGTCGCGGCCGGCTCGAGCGAGATCTCCGCCCATATCGGCGGCGTCACCACCGCGGCCGCCGCCACCGGCACCGCGGCGGGCGACGTGCTGTCGAATGCGCGCGAACTCGACACCCAGTCCGGCATGCTGCGCAGCGCGGTCGACGAGTTCCTGCAGAAGGTGCGCGCGGCGTAAGGCCGGCGCGATCAATCGACATCGTTACGATGCCCGGGCCTTGCCCGGGCATTCGTGTTTGGAGCGGCCTGCTGCTTCCCGATCCCGGCGCCGGCGATCAGCCTCTCGCACAGCACCAGCCGATCAGGGAGGCGCTGCCAAAATATCGAAAACAACCCCATGCAAAGGCAGGGTGACGGCGGGCCTACGACCAGCCGACTTGACATGTCGGGCAAATCAGTGTCATATTTCTAATATTCCGAAATTGACTGCGGGGGGCGTTACGAGCCCTCCGGAAACACCTGCGCGACGTGAAAAGCCTTGGTGGTGATCAGCCACCTGCCGTCGATGCGATGAAACACCAGATGGTCGATGAAGCCGGTCTGGCCGGCCCTGACGCGCACCTTGGCGATGGCCAGATCGGGCGAGGTCTGGTCGATGCTGATGATGGCCTCCTCGCGCGGCGATTTCATCGACGCCGGCGACGGACGGCTCCGGATGAAGTCGCGGAATTCTGCCGCCGACCGCACCGTGTGCTTGCCGTCCCGGATGCCGTGCACGATGGCGGCATCGGCGAACACGTCGCGGAAACGGCTGTCGTCGACGTCATACATCAGATCGAAATATCCATCGATCGCGGATGCGATGGCCTGGATGTCGCTCATTGCAAATCTCCTCAGTTGATGAGGGGGCGGTGACCTCATCTGCGCCGACAGTGGCCGATATGGTGGCGGAGTGCTACGACTGGACGGTCATCTCTTGGATGACTGAGAGGCATCGGCATGGACGAAGTTGACGGTCGGCTGGTTGGCGGCCTGGTGGTCCTCGCGGCGCTGGCGGATGCGCGCAGTTTTGGCCGCGCCGCCGAACGGCTCGGCATGACGCAATCCGGGGTCAGCAAGGCGATCGCCAAGCTCGAGGCGCGCCTCGACACGCGGCTGGTTCACCGCACGAGCCGTGCCGTCGAGCTCACCGAGGAGGGACGCGCGCTGGTCGAACGGGTTGCCGCGCATCTGGCCGGGATCGGCGAGGCGGCGGCGGCGACCTCGAAATCGCGCGATGCGGTCCGCGGCAGGCTGCGGGTCAATGTCGATCCGCTGTTCTCCCGCATGGTGCTGTCGCCGAAGCTGAGCGAGTTCCTGCTGCAAAATCCGGGCATGGAGCTGCGGATCGAGACCCGCGACCGGATCGCGGACCTGGTCAGCGACGGTTTCGACCTGGCGGTGCGTTTCGGCGAGCCGGCGCCGTCGGCGCTGATTGCGCGCCGCGTGCTCGATGCGCGCGTGCTCACCGTGGCCTCGCCGATCTATCTCGAACGACACGGCCGGCCGCGTGATCCGCGGGAGCTCGCGAGCCGCGATCATCAGTGCATCCACGCGATCGACGCGGCAACCGGACGCCCCTTCGATTGGGAGTTCTGGCGCGGCGGCAAGGTCGTGCCGGTCGTGGTCAACGGGCGGCTCACCGTGACCGATTCAGGAACCAAGCTCGGCGCTTGCCTGGCCGGCTTCGGAATCGCGCAGGTGATTGATCTCGGCATCGACGATCACTTGAGGAGCGGCGCGCTGATCGAGCTGTTTCCGGACTGGCCGGACGAGCGTTTTCCGCTCTACGTCTATTACGCCTCGCGCAACCACGTGCCGGCCAAGGTAAGGCGATTCATCGACTTCATCACGGACACGCTGGCGGCAAAGCCGCGTTCGCCACGCAAATCCGCCGGCTTGCGCAAGGTGAGCTAGCCATACCTGTGGCTAGTGCTTCGCCGAGCCCTGCCGTGAGGCGATGATGACGCCGGCGAGCACCAGGGCGTAGCCGATCAGATGAAACGGCGCCAGCGTTTCGCCGAGCAGCAGGATCGCCATCGCCGAGCCGAACACCGGCACCAGATGGAAGAACGGCGCCGCGCGGTTCGGGCCGATCAATGCGACGCCGCGGTTGAAGAACAGATAGGCGAGCGTGGACGGGAAGATCAGCGTGTAGCCCAGCGTGGCAAAGGTCAGGACGTCGAGCTTCAGCGTCACGCCGTTGGCGAATTCCCAGACGGCCACCGGCAGCAGCATCAGCGCACCACAGCAGGTGGTGAACGAGATCAGCGAGAGCTGATGGATCTTGGGCCGCCGCGGGATCAGCGCCGAGTAGAGGCCGAACGACACCAGCGAGGCGCCGAACATGATGTCGCCGCGGTTGAAGGAGATATTGGCGAGCGCCGAGAAGTCGCCGCGCAGGATGATGGTCAGCACGCCGGCGAGCGAGATCGCAATGCCGGCAAGCTGCGCCGGCGTCAGCCGTACGCCGAACAGGACCAGCGACCACAGCGCCACGAACAGGGGCCCTGCCGACTGAATCAGCAGGGCATTCAGCGCCTCGGTGTATTGCATCGCCCAGTAGGAGATCGCGTTGTTGAACGCGAAGCCGACCGCGGACAACAGCAGCATCAGCGGCAGCGCTTTGCGCAGCTTCGGCCAGTCCTCCTTCAGATGCGGCCAGGCGAACGGCAACAGGATCAGGAACACGCCGAACCAGCGGATCGTGGTCAGGGTGACCGGCGGCACATGGCTGCCGACATGCCGCGCCAGCACGATATTGGCTGCCCAGAACAGCGACGTCAGGCTGAGCAGCAGATAGGGCTGGTTGTTGAGCCAGTGCAGCGGAGTGCGGCGCGGGGTTGTGGCAGGTGCGGGCAAGGTGGTCATTGTTCGGTGGAGTTGTGCCCGAATCCGCTGCTGCGACAAGACGAAAGTGCGGATTGGAGCCATGCGCCGCCGAACTCGACAGCACTCGCGGCAGCACGAGAACGGGATTCCGTCATCCTGAGGAGCGCGTAGCGCGTCTCGAAGGATGCACGGCCCGGCTGGTGGCCGTCGACCCTTCGAGACGGCCGCGGTGCGGCCTCCTCAGGATGTCGGGACTAGCTCTTCCACGTGTCTCGAAGGCCCCGCCTATTTCTGCGGTCCCGACAGCGAGATGTCGCGCTCGGCGCGAAACACGTTGCTGTAGAGATTGGCGATCCATTGCCGCCCGCTTGAGGTGATGTTGAGGTGGCGGATCGCCCTCTGCACATGCGGCGCGACGCTGTCCCAGTAGAAGCGCGGATAGAGGTCGACGAGATCGGCCGGCGAATCGTAACCGAGCTGGCGGTTCAATCCGGCCTCCTCGAATTCGATGTAGAGCGCGTTGGCCTTGCGGATGTAGTGCGGATCGCCGAGCTGGCCGATCAGATCGGCGGCGCGCAGCAAGATGGCCTCGTCGCCGAAGTCCTCATCGCCGTTCGGGGTGCTCTGCGGAAAACGGGTGCCCTCGATTGCGCGCGCAATGCGCTCCTTGTCGAGCAGCGCGACGCCCTTGAGCCGCTCCATCACGAAGATCTTGGAGCGGTCGACGTGATAGGACATCAGCGCCGCATCCGACGAGCCGCGCGGCAGGATCACCTTGCGGCCATCGGCCGCGACCAGATAGCCGTTCTGGTCGTCGGCATCGAACAGCCCGCGCACGTAACCGATGTCATGGGTCAGGCAGGCGATGATGACATGTGCATAATCCTCGGCGCTCATATGCGCGTGCAGCGCGCGGCCGCGCAGGATGTCGTGGCCGGCGAGCGTCACCAGCATGGTGTGCTCGACATTGTGATAGAGCGCGTCGCTGTTGCCGATGCATTCGATGGCGATCCGCGCGATCGAGGGCACCATCTCCACGAGCTCGGTCTGCGAAGAGCCGAAGCGGCGCTGCATGTATTCGCCGAGGAATTTGCCGAGTGCGTCGGCCGCAAGTTCGGGAAGGGTCATCACGGCATTGACCTCCGAGATCGGGTGGCGAGCTTACGGCCTGCCAGCATTTCAGGGTAGTCCCGCGATGTGACATAATCGTTGCGGCCGGACCGAAGCGGCTGGACCGTAGTGACCCGTAATAATGCGGTGTGGGGTGGGAGCTGGTGGATGGGTGTCGATCTCTTGAACGTCAAAGGCTTGAGCGAGCTGGATCAAACGGCCCCGGTCGTGATGGTCAATCTGATGCGATTTCGCCAGCGGTCGCTCGACGGCGACGGTTCGGGTTGGGATGCCTATCTGCGCTACAGCGCGCTCACTGTCCCCATGATCAAGGCGCGCGGCGGCACGCTGCTCTGGACCGGCAACGCCGAGACGGTCGCGCTCGGCGAGCCGGACGGCCAGCGTTGGGATTACCTCGCGCTGGTCTATTATCCGAGCGTCGCGGCCTTTACCGACATGATGACATCGGCCGACTACGAGACCAGCTGCGACCCACACCGCCGCAACGGCTGCGAGGCGCACGTCATCATCGCGACGCGCGAGGCCTACAGCAAATTCAAGGCGGGGTGAGGCATTGCTCTCTTCCCGTCACCCCGAGGAGGGCGAAGCGCGTCTCGAAGGGTCGACGGCCCGACCGTGGCCGATTCATCCTTCGAGGCTCGCCTCAGGATGACGGGTTGGAGAGCGGCGCAAGCGCCGCGTGACAGGCCCTCTGCACCACCCGGCAGACCTCGTCCCTCGACCGCCCGGCGGCGCTCAGCGAGGCGAAGGTCGGGTAGCTCGTCAGCGCGAAGATCAGGTCGACGGCATCCTTGCGGGCCTGTGGCGACGCTTGCTTGCCCGCGATGCGGTCGACCAATCCGGTGACACCGCGACGGCGGCGCTCGTTGCGCTCGCGCACGGCTTCGGCGAATTCGGGATCGGTCGCCATTGCGTCATGCAGCCGTCCGACCGCGGAATCGCGGCTCCAGAAGCCGCAGAAGATCTCGACCATGCGGTCGAGGCCGGCGCGCGGATCGGCCGTCGTCATGGCGTCGGCGAGCTGATGCAGGCCGCCGTGGCGCGCGATCTCGTCGAACACGGCCTCGAGCAGCCCGCGCCGCGAGCCGAACTGGTTGTAGACCGTCAGCCGCGTCACGCCGGCCACCTTCGCCACCGTATCCAGCGAGAACCGCGCAATGCTCTCGCCTTCGCGCAGCGTACGCGAGGCGGCCTCGATCACGCGCTCGCGGGTCTCGGCGGCGGCGGCGCTGCGCGCCGGGCTCACATAGCTGCGCGGCGGCATCGGCTTGCCTTGGTTTCGTCGGATTGACTATACATTATGTATATCTAATTTCCAATGCCCAGTTGGAGCAACGTCATGCAGACAGTCCTCATCATAGCCCTGCCCCTTCACGTTCTGTCATCGGTGTTTTGGGCCGGCTCCAGCTTTACCTTGGCGCGCACTGGCGGTCTCGGCGGCGAGAAACTGCTGGGTCCGCAGATCGGCGCGGCGACGGTTGCGATCGTGACCGGCGCCACGCTGTGGCGCCTGGTCCATGAAGGCTCGTTCGCACTGTCGGAGCAGATCCTGGCGGGTGGCGCGACCGCGGCATTGGCTGCGATCGCCGTGCAGATCATCGTCGGCGGCGGCGCTGTCAGGCAGCTGCGCAATGGCACGGCCGAACAGTCGGCCGCACGTTCACGGCTCGCCGTCGCGCAGCGCATCGCGGCCGGGCTGCTCGCGATCACCGCAATCTGCATGGGCGCCGCGCGTTATGCATGACGGTTTCCGGAGCATCACGGCCGGGTTCAACGCTTCATCTGCGTGAACCACAATATGATCAGCAAGAGCGAGGTCATCATCGGAGCGGCAGCGCAAAGCGAAATCGCCGCCCACTGAACGCTCACATTGATCTGCAGCGGAAGCGGAAATGGCGGCCGTTCGACGGTCCGTCGCTTTACCGTGTCCATGGTCGATGCGAGATTACGCCAGAACAACAGCATCCAGAGCGGAAACATCGTGAAGATGGCCCCGACCAGCAGCGGGGCGATATTGCGGTATATCGCTGTCGCGATGGCGACAACCACGCAATTGCACACCATTGCGACGAAGCACCAGCCACTGACGGCGGGCGGTATGGACTTCGGTACGGGCAACAGCATGTCGTCATAGTCGGAAATGAACGGCTCGTCCGGTATCAGGGTTCTCCAGAAGCGCATGGCGTGCCGACCTTCCACTAGGCCACAAGAATCCGGGCGGTGCGGTCACCGCTTCAATATTTCCGAACCAGGTCCGGGGTGATTTCCTTCAGGCTGCGGATGCCGAGCAGCGCGAGGTCGCGGTCGATCTCGGCGTGCAGCAGCGAGATCGCGCGCGCTACGCCGGCTTCGCCCGCGACCACGGCGCCGTAGAGGAACGGACGGCCGATCCAGACGAAATCCGCGCCGAGCGCCAGCGCCTTGATGACGTCGGTGCCGCGGCGGATGCCGCCGTCCATCATCACCGTCATGTTGCCCTTCTCCGCGGCGATCTCCGGCAGCGTGCGCAGTGCGGAGACGGTGTAGTCGAGCTGGCGGCCGCCATGGTTGGAGACCATCACGCCGTCGCAGCCGTGCTCGCGCGCCAGCCGGGCGTCTTCCGGCGCGATCAGCCCCTTGACCACGAGCTTGCCGGGCCAGCGCTTGCGGATCAGCTCGACATGCTTCCAGGCGAGCTGGTCGCGGCTGCCGATGTTGCGCATCAGATTCCTGGACAGCACCGGCGGGCCCTGCTTGGCGTCCATGTTCTCGAAATGCGGCATGCCGTGATTGAACACGGTGCGCGCCCAGGTGTTCAGCAGCCAGTCCGGATGGGTGATGGTGTCCCAGAACACCCGCGGCGTGATCTCGAGCGGCACCTGGAAGCCGTTGCGGATGTTGTTCTCGCGATTGGGCGGCACCGGCACGTCGGCGGTGACGACGAAGGTGTCGTAGCCGGCGGCCGCGACGCGATCGACCAGCGGCTCGATCCGCTCGGGGAGGCCAGCGAGATAGGCCTGGTACCAGGCCTGTTGATTGGCGGCGCGGACGTCCTCCAGCGTAATCAGCGAGGAGGCCGAGAGGATCATCGGGACGTTGGCGGCGGCCGCGGCGCGCGCCAGCACGATGTCGCCACGATAGGCGCACAGCGCGGACGAGCCCATCGGCGGAATCCCGAACGGCGAGGCGTAGGTCTTGCCGAACAGCGTCGTGGTCTGGTCGCGGCCGGAGACGTCCTTCAGCACCCGCGGCACGAAGCCGTATTCGTCGAATGCCCGGCGATTGTCTGATCGCGCCGCGTCGGTCTCGGCGCCGCCGGAGATGTAGCCGTAGAGGAATTTCGGCAGCAGCTGCCGCGCCCGCGGCTCGAAATCGTCGAGCGTGAGGTAGCGCCGCAAATGCCGGGGCACGGCGCTCGCGGCGCGGTTGACGGTTGCGGGAGGCGGGGAGGGCGCTGCGGTCCGGTCGTGCACGTCGGTCGTTTCCGTTGTTCTTGGTTCTTGGTCGGCGCCTGACGTTAGCGCCTGCCGCCGCGCCCGGCAATTTTCTCGTTGAACGCGTTGACGGACTGGCTGACGTCGCTGAGCGTCTTGCGCGTCTCGGCGATCATCGCGCCGGACTTCTTGTCGAAGCTCTGGATCAGCTCGCGCAGCGAGATCACGGTCGGCAGCAGCTCGCCGCCATATTTGTCGCTGCCGAAGCTCTTCAGGAACTTGTCGGCCGAGGCCAGCTTGGCGTCGACCGTGCTGATGCCGTCGTCGGCGGCGTCGATGAAGCCGGCGATCAGCTCGCCATTGCCCGACAGCGAGTTGGTGAAGTTCTCGAGCCCGAGCAGCGAGTCCTTGATGCCGGCCTCGTTCTCGGTGATGACGCGGTCGACATTGCGCAGCGCGACGCGCAGCTTCTCCTGGATTCCCATCGTGCCTTCGGGATCGGCGGTCAGCTCGGGAATGCCGTCGGCACCGAGCGGCGGCGGCGGCGCATCGTCGGTGCCGCCGGTGAAGGAGATCGCGGCGATCCCGGTGAGGCCCTGGAATTCGAGGCCGACCTGGGTGTCCTTCCTGATCGGGGCGTTGCCCTCGATCCGCGTCATCGCCACCACGCGGTGGCGGTCGAGCCTGATCGAGACCACCTCGCCGATCCGCACGCCTGCGAAGTTGACGCTGCCGCCGCGACGCAGGCCGGACGCCGAGCCCTCGAACACGACGCGGAACGGCACCATCCGCTTGATGCCGGCATAGCGCTGATAGCCGAGCCAGCCGCCGAGCGAGCCGGCGACGAGGGCCAGCGTCAGGGTGCCGATCACGAGATTGCTGGCGCGCGCCATGCGTTTGGGACCTGTCCGCGAAGCAGAGCTCAAGAGATAGCGGATTTGCCGCCGATAGTCACCGCGCCCTGGGGAGCGATCAGGCCGCCGACTGCTTCCGCGACGCCGCGAAGACGCCGGCCAGCACCAGCGCGAAGCCGATGAAATGGAAGGCCTGCGGATGCTCGCCGATGAACACGATCGACATGATGGTGCCGAACACCGGAACCATGTGGAAGAACGGCGCAGCGCGGTTGGCGCCGATCAGCTGCACACCGCGGTTGAAGCACAGATAGGCCAGCGTCGAGGGGAACACCGCGACATAGAACAGCGACAGCAGGTTGTTGGTCGTGAGCTGCATCACCGGCCGCGCGCCAAGCTCCCAGATGAAGAACGGGATCAGCAACGCCGCGCCGCAGCCGAAGGTGAAGGCCGCCACCGACAGCCCGTGGATCTTGGGCCGTTTCAGCGTCAGCACCGAATACAGCGCGAAGATCACCAGTGCGACGATGAAGATCAGATCGCCCTTGTTGAACTCGATCTTCGACAGCGTCGTGAGATCGCCGTGCAGCAGGATCACCAGCACGCCGGCAAGCGACAGCAGCACGCCGCAGAGCTGCGCCAGCGTCAGCCGCGTGCCGAGCAGGATCAGCGACCACAGCGCGACCACCAGCGGCGCCGCCGATTGCAGCAGCAGCGTGTTGAGCGCCTGGGTGTGCTCGAGCGCCCAGTATTGCAGCGTGTTGAAGGCGCTGATGCCGGTGAGCGACAGCAGCATCATGATGCCGAGATTGTTGCGGATCACGGGCCAGTCGCGGGCAAGGTGCTTCCAGGCGAACGGCAGGATGATCAGGAACGCCGCCGACCAGCGCAGGAACGACAGCGTCACCGGCGGAATATGGCCGGCGGCGAGCCGGCCGACGATCGCATTGCCGGCCCAGCACATCGCGGTGATGCAGAGCAGCAGGTAGGGCTGATTGGCGATCCAGGAGCCGGACGCAGGCGTTGCGGTGGAATCGGAGGCAGACATGCGATGAGGCCCGGGTTCACGACGCCGCGGCCTGCCCGGCAGGCGTCGCCGGGCCGGTATGGATTTCCCCGGCCCATGTCACAGACACGGATTCCGCCGTTCCATCAATGGGGATGGACGCATCGCGACCATGCGCGAAGGCCCCTTACGGAGCGCCGCGACGGCGTCCTGCTAAAGCATGATCCGGAAAAGTGCGAAGCGGTTTTCCGAAAAGATCATGCTTAAACAAGAATCTAAAGCGCGATGACGATTCAACCTGATCTCATCGCGCTTTAGCCGGTTTCCGGCGGCATGGCCTGGCGCTTGACGATCTGCTCGGCGAGCTCGATCAGGATTCGCCTGGTGTCGGGGTCCCGCACGTCGCGGAACACCCGCAGCATGCGCAGCTCGAGCAGGGACTGCAGCGATTCTGCCGCCTGGCCGCCTTGTGGCTGCGCCGTCGCGGCCGGCCGCCGATTGAGCATGTCGGCGGCGATTCCGAGCATCTCTGCAACGGTCGCCAAGCGGCCGCTATCCACCTTCACGGCGCCGTCCACGCCGTTCTTCTGCAGGGAGGCCCCCGAGCACAGGATCTCGGCGAGATCTGCCTGCGACAATCCGATTGCGCGCCAGCGCGCCTGCACCAGTTGATCGATCTGGTCGTCCTGCGATGTGCTCATGGTGCGCTTCGGCGATCTCCAGCTACGTCGGTTGGCGGCATGTCCCCGACCAAGATTGGTAGCAAATGGAACTGCGGTTCGTCGCGACGGGACTTCTACGGATGATCCGGATCGACGATTGGTCCGGCCGCACCGTCCGACATGCGGGAATATCCGCGCCTCCACGACAACCGGGCCGTCGCGCCGGGTGGACAGTGCGATGCGCACCCATGGTCCGCGACGCTCGCATTCGCATCACCCGGTCCCTGACCTTATTATCAAGACTGCAGACGAATGCAACTTGCGAGCGACGGGTGTGATGAATCCAACCCGGATGTGTGACCTCGCCACATGTCGCGGTGTTTCCGCCTGACGCGCGCCAGCAATCCCGAGTCCGCCGCGATCGCTGCGCGGCGCCGCTCACAAGTCGATGATCCCGAGCGCGATGCTCTTCGCCACCCCGTGCGTCTTGTTCGATGCCTCGAGCTTGCGCAGCGCCTGCTTGATGAAGCCTTCCACCGTCTCCGGCGAAATACCGAGGATCTGCGCGGTGTCGGCCACGGTCTTGCCGCGCGCCGCCCAGGCGATCACTTCTTTTTCCCGCCCCGTGAGCTTGATGGTTTCGGCGGCGTCGGCCGGCTTCAGGATGGACGGCGCATTGCGCTGGTCGCGGTTGACGATGTCCATCGCCCGCTGCACCCAGTAGATCATCAACAGATGCAGTTCATGCCGGTGGCAGATGAACAGCTTGTCGAAGTCGCGCGGCTGGTCTTCCCAGAAGAACACCGTCGAACTCGAATGCACGGCGCCGAGCCGGTCGCGATAGTGGAAGGGCACGACGAAGCCCTGGCGAAATCCCTGATCGCGCGCGGCCTCCATCATCCTCAGCTCCGGTGGACGCTTGCGGCCTTGCCGCTCCGGCAGCTTCAGCTCGCCCCAGTGAAACGGCGTGTTGGTTCGCCGGACTCGCGTCAACGCCGGATCGCAATGGACGAAGTCGTTCTGGATGTAGGCGCGCTCCCAGGCCGGGTTGTAGGTGCCGGTGTGGTAGGGCAGGTCGAGCTCGGGCCGGCCGGCATCGATGAAGGCGAAGCTGGCGAAGCCGTAGTCCTGGATGACCTTGTGCAGCGACAGCCGAAGCTCGTCGATCGTGCCCGACGCCTCGATGCTCGAAATCGCTTCTGCCAGGACCATTGAGTAAAACCCCCGGTTTCCGGGGGTACCACAATTAAGCCTTTTTGTCCCAGATGCCGGCGATATCTGGAGGCGGAGGGAATGTCGCACCTTTGGGGGGAATACCATGCGCTCGTCACGACCGAGGAGCGCTATCCGGCACATGTTCAGGCGATGCTCAGGCTGCGCAAGCAGCTGTTCGTCGATCATTGCGGCTGGCTTCTGACCACGACCGGCGACGTCGAGCGCGACCAGTTCGACGTCTGGTATACCGAACATTGCCTGCTGTTTCTCGGCTCGGAACTGATCGGCGGCTTCCGCGCCATCCGCACCGACTACCCCTATCTCACCAAGTCGGTCTTCCCGCAGTTGGCACAGCGCCGCTTTCCGAGTCGCCGCGACGCCTGGGAAATCAGCCGCTTCGGTGTGCTGCCGGGTGCGGCCACCGCATCCGCAGCGCGCGCCAACTATGCGCTGATGTTTCGCTTCGCCGAGTTGCGCGGCGCAGCGGCGCTGGTGGCGATGGCCGACCTCACCTATGAGCGCTTCCTGATGCGGATGGGCATCCGCACCCAGCGCTACGGTCCGCCGCAGGTGATCGGCAACGACCGCTATGGCCGACCGCTGACGGCGCTCGCCGGCGAGATCCCGCTCGATATCGCCGGCAATCCCGGCCTCACCAAATTCCTCGACCTTGGACGGCAATTGGAGATCCACGATGCCACACATGTTCTCGGACGTTCGAGCGTTTCGGAGCGACCCGCTCAAATTCCTGCTTGAGCGCGGCAACGCCGCGCCGCTCGGGCTGGTGCCGCTCCATCTCGGGCCTGCGCCGGTGTTACTGGTGAATGATCCCGATCTGATCCGCCCGATCCTGAAGGCGCCGGAAACCGAAATCGGCAAGGGCCGGCTGATCAAGAAGCTTTCGCCGGTGCTGGGCCAGAGCTCGCTGATGCTGCATGGCGACGAGCACAAGCGGCGGCGTGCGGTGCTGCACAAGCACATGGCAAAGGGCAGCGTCGAAAAATACCTGCCGCAGATGTGCGCCGAGATCCGCGCGGTCGGCGCGCGGCTGGCGCGGCTCGGCGCGTTCGATCCGCATCGCTTCACGGCGACGCTGGCGCTGCGCACGATCTGCATCGCCGTGTTCGGCGCCCAGGTCATCTCGTCCGGCGACGAGGAGGCCCTGGTGCAGGCGGTCGGCACCATCGAGGATGATCTCGCCGACGAGATGTTCCGTGTGCTGCCGCTTGGACCGGTGTCTTGGTATCGCAGGCGGCAGAACCGGATCTGCGCCAAGCTTGCGATGTCGACCGTGGTGCAGCGGCTGCGCAGCAGCGCCGGCTCGACCAGCGCGCTGCGCGATCTCGAGGCGCTCGGCCTCAGCGATCGCGACCTGCACGACGAAATCCTCACGCTGCTGCTGGCCGGCCACCACACCACCGGATCGACCGCCGCCTGGGTGCTCTATCACATGGCGGCCGATCCCGCGCTGATGGACGAGATCGCGGACGAGGCCGCCGATTGCATCGGTGACGACGGCGAATTGCGCGTCGATGCGGTCAGGCGTGCCGACGTCAGCGCGACCCTGGTCAAGGAGGTCTGCCGGCTCTATCCCAGCGCCTGGTGGTTCTCCCGCGAGGTGATGCAGCCGGTGACGATCGGCGGGCGCGACCTCAAGGTCGGCACCTCGCTGTTGCTCTGCCCCTGGCAATTGCAGCGCGATCCCAGGCATTTCGAGCAGCCCGACCGCTTCCTGATGACGCGGCGCTACAACACCGACGCCTACATCCCGTTCGGGGCCGGACCGCGCGCCTGCGCCGGCATGGGCGTTGCGATGCTCGAACTGCAATTGCTCGCGCTCGAGATCGCCGCGGCCTATCGCTTTACCGCCGTCAGTCCGAATCCGGCGCCGTGGCCGAAAGCCTCGGTGACGCTGGTGCCGCCCCCAATGACCATCGACATCGAAGTCCGTGAGGTCCGCTCGCGCATCCCGCAGCTCGGCGGGGAGGCCGCGCGGCTGCCGTACATTCCACCCGTCGGCGCGGCGTCCATCAGCACACTGCAACCGGTTTCCCCATGACAACACACATCACGACGGCCAGCATCGGGCAAAGGGCCATGGATCAAGTGCAATTGCGGAGCTTGCGCGACGTCATCGCGGTGTTGGTCGAACAGCGCAGCATCGTGACGGCGGCCGGCGCAACCTTTGCCGCACATCTGCTCGACCTGGCGATCATGCAGCTCAGGCTCAACGTCAACGATATTTCGGCAGAGGAATTGAGCGGCCTGTCCGATTACGTTGGCGCGGAGTTTGTCCGGGACAAATCCTCGCACTGATCGCCACGATCAATCCTGCGTCGCCACCAGCGCCTTCATCGAGGCGCCGGCGGCGAGCGCGGCGTCGTTCGGATCGATCTCGATCTGCAGGCCGCGCTGGCCGCCATTGACGAACACCGTGACATGGCTGAGCGCGGTCTCGTCGATCGCGGTCGGTACCTTCTTTTTCTGGCCGAACGGGCTGATGCCGCCGACATGGTAGCCGGTCAGCCGCTCGGCATCGGCCGGGCGCATCATCCTGGCCGACTTGCCGCCCAGCGCCGCGGCAAGCTTCTTCATGCTGACCTCGCAGTCGGACGGCACCACGGCGCAGACCGGCTTGCCGTCGACCTCCGCCATCAGCGTCTTGAGCATGCGGTTCGGGTCGACGCCGAGCGCCTCGGCCGCCTGCAGCCCGATGCTCTCGGCGTTGGAATCGTAGACATAGGTGTGCAGCTTGAAGGCAATGCCTAGCTTGCGCAGCGCCATCGTCGCCTGGGTCGAATTGGGCATGGATCCGGCCGGTTGTTACGGCGGAATGATCGCCGCAATGGGCTCGCCGATCAATCGCCCGGACGGGCTGCCCCGGGCCGCGCCAACATTAAATTCCCGCCAGGGTGGCGCGGCGCGGCGCCGTATGGAATTTTCAGGGGATATCAAAGGGTTGTAGCTTGTCCAAAAGGCGCAAACGGCCCCCTTCTTGCTTGCGCAGCCGACCCGCTTCCGTTATCCGGTAGGCGCCTTGCGTGCGCGCGGCCGGGCGCCGCGGTTTGGGCTGGGCATATCAACGCATGATCGCTGTGGCGGACGCGTTTTCGCCGCGATCATGGTCATGGTCTGAAACACCTGAAGGGAACATCTTCGCAATGGCCAATGTTGTCGTCGTCGGCGCCCAATGGGGCGACGAGGGGAAGGGCAAGATCGTCGACTGGCTGTCGGAACAAGCCGACATCGTCGTGCGCTTCCAGGGCGGCCACAATGCCGGCCATACGCTGGTGATCAACGGCGAGACCTACAAGTTGGCGCTGCTGCCGTCGGGCGTGCTGCGCCCGAACAAGCTGGCGGTGATCGGCAATGGCGTGGTGTTCGATCCGCAGGCCTTCCTCGACGAGGTCGCCAAGCTGAAGGGGCAGGGCGTTGCGGTCGGGCCTGACAATCTGCGCATCGCCGAGAACGTCACGCTGATCCTGCCGCTGCATCGCGAGCTGGATTCCTTGCGCGAATCCTCCAACGCCATCACTTCGATCGGCACCACCCGCCGCGGCATCGGCCCGGCCTATGAGGACAAGGTGGGCCGCCGCGCCATCCGCCTGATGGACCTCGCCGACCTCGACACGCTGCCGCACAAGATCGACCGCCTGCTGGCGCATCACAACGCGCTGCGCCGCGGCAACAATCTGCCGGAGATCGAGGGCCAGAGCATCCTGGCCGAGCTGTCGGCGCTGGCGCCGAAGCTGTTGCCCTATGCCGAGACGGTGTGGCGGCTGCTCGATCTCAAGCGCCGCGAGGGCAAGCGCATCCTGTTCGAGGGCGCGCAGGGCGCGCTGCTCGACGTCGACCACGGCACCTATCCCTATGTGACGTCGTCCAACACGGTGGCGGCGCAGGCCGCGACCGGCACCGGCATGGGCCCTGGCGCCGTCGGCTATGTGCTCGGCATCTGCAAGGCCTACACCACCCGGGTCGGCCAAGGTCCGTTCCCGACCGAGCTGAACGACGAGATCGGCGAGGAAATCGGCCGCCGCGGCAAGGAGTTCGGCGTCAACACCGGGCGCAAGCGCCGGGTCGGCTGGTTCGACGCGATGCTGGTGCGGCAGACGGTCCGGACCTGCGGAATTGCCGGGCTGGCGCTGACCAAGCTCGATATTCTCGACGGGTTCGACAGCATCAGGGTCTGCATCGGCTACAAGCTCGACGGCAAGGAAATCGACCATCTGCCGGCGGGCGAGGGCGCGCAGGCCCGCGTGGAGCCGATCTACGAGATCATCGAGGGCTGGAAGCAGCCGACGGCCAATGCGCGGTCCTGGGCGGACCTGCCGGCCCAGGCCATCAAGTATGTTCGGCGGGTCGAGGAGCTGGTGGGGTGTCCGATCGCCCTGCTGTCCACCAGTCCGGAACGTGAAGATACTATTCTGGTACAGAATCCGTTCGAGGCTTAACGGGATATTACCTATATCCCACCAATTGTGTGGAAATGGCTGACTACTACCCGCTGATCGCCCGTGCCATCGCCGGACTGGACCCCAACGCTCCCGGCGAAGCCCGCCGCGCGCTGTATGCGCGGGCGCGGACGGCGTTGATCCAGCAACTTCGCGGCGTGCAGCCGCCGCTCTCGGAGTCCGAGATCACCCGCGAACGGCTGTCGCTGGAAGAGGCGGTGCGCAAGGTCGAGTCCGAGGCCGCGCAACGCGCCCGTGAAGCCTCACGGCCCGGCGGCGCCGCCCGCAGCAGCACCGACCCGTTGCGCCGTGCCAATCCGAAGCCGCCGGAGGCCAATGCACGGCCGCCGGAGGCGAATGCTGCCGACACTGCCGCGCGCCCGCGACCGCCGGCCGAACCGCGTCCGCCGCGCAATTTGCGCCCCGATGTGCCGCCGCCGGCCCCGCCTCGGCCGCAGAATCCGCAAAACCCGCCCGGCCTCGATACCCAGGCACGGCCGCCTTCGCCGCGCCGCGCCGGCGAAGCCGCGCCGCCGCCGGTGCCGCCGGCCGCGCCCGGCGTGCGCGGCTTCCGCGACATCACCGCAGACGCCGACGATCTCGGTCGTGCCGCGGCGCAGGCCAGCCGCAACGCGCGCAAGACCTACGCCAACGTGCCGTCGCCCTCGCCGGAATTCGACCGGCTCGAGCCGAGCCTGGAGAACCGCGGCGGCGATCCCGAGGCGCCGTACTCCTACGACGAGTCGATCGAGGAGGCGGAGCGCTACACCCCGCAGCAACCGCCACAGGCGCCGCCGCCACGGTCGCGGGTCAGCAATGCCGAGCGCGAGCCGAAGCGGCCGCGCGTCGGTTCGATTTTCCCGTTCAAGACCGCGATCGTGATCGGCATCCTGCTGATCCTGGTCGGCGCCGGCATTCTCTGGGGCAAGCCGGCCCTGACCTATGTCAGCACCCTGTTCAATTCCTCTGCGCCGGTCGAGGCGCCGAAGGACGCCGCGGCGACGCCGTCGAGCAAGAAGATCACCGATCGGGTCGGCCAGCCGTCGTCGTCGGGCGAGCCGGTCGCTCCGGTGGCGCAGCGCGTCGTGCTCTATGACGAGGACCCGTCGGATCCGAAGGGCAAGCAATATGTCGGTTCGGTGGTCTGGCGCACCGAGCAGGTCAAGGGATCGGGCAACCAGAAGCCCGACATCGCCGTGCGCGCCGACATCGACATCCCCGATCGCAAGTTCAAGATGACGATGTCGTTCCGCCGCAACACCGATTCATCGCTGCCGGCGAGCCACACCGCGGAATTGACCTTCATCCTGCCGCAGGACTTCGCCAATGGCGGCGTCGGCAACGTGCCGGGCATCCTGATGAAGTCCAACGAGCAGGCGCGCGGCACGCCGCTGGCCGGCCTCGCGGTCAAGGTCACCGACGGCTTCTTCCTGGTCGGCCTCTCCAACGTCGATGCCGACCGCTCGCGCAACCTGCAGCTCCTCAAGGAGCGCTCCTGGTTCGACGTGCCGCTGGTCTACACCAACCAGCGCCGCGCCATCATCGCGATCGAGAAGGGTGCCCCCGGCGAGCGTGCATTCAACGACGCGTTCGCGGCGTGGGGTGAGTAGCGGCCTCCGCACTCACCTCGGTGGGTGAGATGTCATCGCCCGGCTGTGTCCGGGCGATTCCGTATCGCAGCAACCTCTGGCTGTTGCACCGCATTCACCGCGCAGCGCCCGGAACATTCCGGGCGCTTTCGATTTTCTCTAGAACCATCGTGCGACTGCGTTACACTTGGCCGACGTCGGGCAAGGGCACGCCATGAAACGCTATCTGATCTTCGCAGCCATCGGGCCGTTCATCGGCGGCTTCCTGCTGCTGCTGATGACCACCTATCAGTCCGGCTACTGGACCGAGACCAATGGCGGCGAAGTGGCGAAGCTGCTCGTCGTGTTCGTGAAGTCGCTGCAATACAATTATCTGTTCGGCATCGTGCCGTCGCTGATGTTCGGCGCGATCGACGACATCCTGATGCATATGCGGCGGATCGCGCCGACGGTGCGGATGCTGATCGTCGGTCTCGTGGCGTTCCTCGGCGCGGCGCTGACCTACGCCTCGCACGGCTCCGAAAGCGGGCCGGTGCAGTTCATCCTCTACGGGCTGGTCGGCTTCATCCCGGGCGTGATCACGTCCTGGCTGGCGCACAAATACGCCGAAGAGCTGCATGCGCCGGCGCAGCCGGTATCGCAGCACTAGGACATGTATTCGTAGGCTTCCCGTGGAAGGCGTCAGCTCGTTGTTTGTGACAAGTTGGTGACATTGGGCGCCGCGATCCCTGTGCGATCGCAAGCTCAGGTGACTCCAGTTCAGTGTGGGCTGTGCGCCGGAATGGCTGAGCCGGTTGTTGCTGCGCAGCCACAATCGCGGATGATCTGCAAATTCGGCAATCCTGTCGCTTCAGTCCACATTGCGTCTAACGCGGCAATCTCCTTTAAGTTGCGACCCGGGGCGTTGGTGCTTTCTAATCTGATTGCCCGACGGGAAGGCTGGGAATGCGCAAGTTTGGAATTCGGGATTGCGGCGGCGCTCTGCGTCGCTTGACACTGGCTACAGGACTGCTGACAGCGTGTGCGTTGTGGATGGACGAGCCGGCTTATGCCGCCTGCACGCCTGCGTCCGCCAGCGGAGTGACGGTGTCGTGCACGGGCACGACAACCAATCAGGGCGGCGGCGCGCCCGGCACCAGTGGTCCAAGCACGATTGGGTACGGGACCGGCACTGAGAGTGGTATCACCATCAACATTGGCGCCGGGAGCACGCTCACCGGCAGTTCAATCGGCATTACCATTCACGACGGAACGGTGATCAATGGATCCGGATCCACAATCTCGGGACCAAACAACGCCATCGTAGCTGTCGGCAATCTGTCGCTGACCAACGAGGCGGGTGGTGTCATCAACACCTCGAATGGCGCGACCGCCATCTCCGTCAGCGGCGCAGCCAACATCAGCAATTCGGGGGTGATTTCAGGGAACTTCTATGCGGCCATCTATGCCGCAAGCGGGTCTGTGGTGAACACCACTGGCGGACAAATCACCGGCACCGGCGTCGGGATGTACGGCGGGCCGGGTCTCATCATCGCCAACCAAGGCAGCATCAGCGGCGCCATTACTTCAGGCCTGTCGCTCGATGGCCATTCGGTCGTGATCAACGCCGCGGGCGGCAGCATCGGTGGTGCAGTTTACGGAATTTTCGGCGCCGAAGAGGAGACCATCATTAATGCCGGCTCCATTGCAGCCACTTTTCAAGCAATCCGCATAGGTGGTGGGGCCTCGATCTTCAATGCCGGCACTATCTCCGGTGGTTCTGCCGCAATTGTTTTTATCGGTGCGAATAACGTGCTGACGCTTGCACCTGGCTCATCCATCCAAGGCCTGGTGTTCGGGTCTGGCAACGACACTATCCAGCTCGGCGGCATCGGCGGCAACGCCGTGTTCGACCTGAGCTCGATCGGTGCCGCCAAGCAATACCGGGGCTTTTCGGCCTTCGACGTGGTTGGTGCGACCTGGACGGTCACCGGCACCTACGGACAGACCAATTCATGGGCGGTGAATGCAGGCACGCTCAATGTCAGCGGCGACCTGTCTGCGGCAGCCAATCTCAGTGTGGCGAGCGGCGGCACGCTGATGGGTGCAGGCACGGTCGGAACGACGCGCGTCAGCTCCGGCGGCGTCTTCGCGCCGGGCAACGGCGCGCCAGGCACGTCGATGACAGTATCGGGCAATCTGCTGCTGGATCCGGGTGCGATCTATCAGGTGCAGGTCAATCCGTCGGCCGCATCCTCCGCCACCGTCAGCGGCACGGCGACGATCGGCGGCGCCATCGTGAACGCGGTCTATGTCCCTGGCCGGTATATCAGCAAGCAATACACGATATTGAGCGCAACAGGTGGCGTGTCCGGTACATTCGGCTCGTCTGTCGACACCAACCTGCCGGCGAATTTCCACTCGGTATTGAGCTACGACGCCAACGACGCCTATCTCAACCTAGTCCTGAACTTTGCGAATCCTGGCAATTTCAGCGGCAACCAGCAGGCGGTCAGCAATGCGTTGACCAGTTTCTTCAACAACAACGGCGGCATTCCGCTGCTCTACGGCTCCCTCACTGCCGGCGGCCTGGCGCAGGTCTCCGGCGAGACCGCCACGGGCTCGCAGCAGACCACATTCGATGCGATGCACCAGTTCATGGGCGTGCTCGCCGATCCATTCGCGGGCAGGGGCAGCGGCCTTGGCGGATCGTCGGCAGCGACCGGTTACGCGGAGGAGGCCGATCAGACGAGCGCCTATGCGGCACGTCGGGGCGGTGATGCGTTTGCGATGTTCACCAAGGCACCGCCGGCGGCGTTCGTGCCGCGCTGGAACGTTTGGGTGGCGGGGTTTGGCGGCTCGCAATCGACGAGCGGCAATGCCGCCGTCGGCTCGAATGACACGACGAGCCGCATTGCGGGCACGGCCGTCGGCGCCGACTATCTGTTCTCGCCGAACACGCTCGCGGGCTTCGCGCTGGCCGGCGGCGGCACCAGCTTCAGTCTCAACACGCTCGGCGGTGGCCGCTCCGATCTGTTCCAGGCTGGTGCGTACATCCGCCACTTCAATGGCCCGGCCTACATCACTGCCGCGCTCGCCTATGGCTGGCAGGACATCACTACGAACCGCACGGTGACGGCCGCCGGCATCGACCAGCTTCGCGCCGAGTTCAGCGCCAACGCCTATTCCGGCAGGATCGAGGGCGGTTATCGTTTCGTCGCGCCGTGGACTGGCGGCGTCGGCGTGACGCCTTACGCCGCGGCCGAGTTCACGACCTTCGATCTGCCGGCCTATGCCGAGCAGGCGACCTCCGGTCTGCCGAGCTTTGCGCTTCAATATGGCGCCCAGAGCGTGACCGACATCCGCAGCGAAGTCGGCCTGCGCAGCGACAAGTCTTTCCTGGTGCAGGACGGCATCCTGACATTGCGCACGCGCTTCGCTTGGGCGCACGACTACAATCCAAGCCGCGTGGCTGCTGCCACCTTCCAGGCGCTGCCGGGCGCCAGCTTTGTCGTCAGCGGCGCGGCGCAAGCAAGCGAGTCCGCGTTGACGACGGCATCGGTTGAAATGAAATGGCGAAACGGCTGGTCGGCGGCCGCGACGTTCGAGGGCGAGTTCTCCGGCGTCACCGCAAGCTACGCCGGCAAGGGTGTGGTGCGCTACGTATGGTGATGCGCCTACTCGGGCGAAATGAGCATATTGCAGTCGGGTTAGAAGCCAAGGCCAGGCAAATGCATGCAAACGAGCAGACCATTATATTAAATTTATTAATGCATTAGGTCCGGGGCCGCAAGCCGGGCAAAATACTCTTCATGCAATCGTCACATGATTGTCATGTAAATGTAGTCCCAATGTCACATGGCCGCTTTTGTCCTCCCGTGGCCGTGAGGGGCGATCCATGAGTGATGTGGCGTTACCTGGTTCGATCGAGCCTGCGCGGCGTGGCGGTCCCGATCTCGAGAAGGGCTTTCATCCCCTCACCGGCATCATCTATCTCGGCGTGATCGGCGCCGCGCTGCTGTTCGTGGCCTACAGCATCTACGCGGATGTCGGCGCCACGGGCGCCGGCAAGACCTCCTATGCCGCGTTCCTGCTGCTGTTCGTCGCGCTGTTGATCTCGCTCGGTTTCGAGTTCGTCAACGGCTTCCACGACACCGCAAACGCCGTCGCAACCGTGATCTACACACGTTCGATGCCGGCCCATATTGCCGTGGTCTGGTCAGGCTTCTTCAACCTCATCGGCGTCCTGCTCTCCAGCGGCGCGGTTGCTTTCGGCATCGTTTCCCTGCTGCCGGTCGAACTGATCCTGCAGGTCGGCAGCAGCGCCGGGTTCGCCATGGTGTTCGCGCTGCTGATCGCGGCGATCATCTGGAATGTCGGCACGTGGTATTTCGGACTGCCGGCCTCAAGCTCGCACACCCTGATCGGGTCGATCATGGGCGTCGGCATTGCGAACGCGCTGATGCACGGACGGGAAGGAACGTCCGGCGTGGACTGGTCGCAGGCCGCCAACACCGGCAAGGCGCTGCTGCTGTCGCCGCTGTTCGGATTTCTGCTTGCTGCGATCCTGCTCTACGGTTTGAAGACGGCGCTGCTGCGCGCAACGCCGGCGCTGTTCGGCGAGCCGCAAGGCGACCAGCCGCCCCCGTGGTGGATTCGCGGCATCCTGATCCTGACCTGTACCCTGGTCAGTTTCTTTCACGGATCGAATGACGGCCAAAAGGGTATGGGCCTCATCATGCTGATCCTGATCGGCGTGGTCCCGACCGCTTACGCCCTCAACCGCGCGATGCCTGCCGGTCAGATCGAGGCGTTCACCGCGAATTCGGCCGCGGCGAGCAAGGTCGTCGAGGACAGGGGCGCCGATCGCAAGGTGACCGGCGACCCGCGCCCGGCGGTGACGAACTACATCGCGTTTCGCCGACTCACCGACGACACCTATCCGTCACTCGCCGTCCTGGTCCGCGAAATCAGCGACCAGGTCACCCAGTACGGATCGCTGGCCAAATTCCCGGCCGAGACCGTCCGCAACACGCGCAACGACATGTATCTGGTGTCGGAAGCGCTCCGCCTGCTCATGAAGAGCAGCGACAACGGGCTGAGCGATGCCGATGTTGCGACGCTCAACCGCTACAAGGGCTCGCTCGATGCCGCCACCAAATTCATCCCGTCCTGGGTGAAGATCGCGGTCGCCATCGCGCTCGGCCTCGGCACCATGGTCGGCTGGAAACGGATCGTCGTGACGGTCGGTGAAAAAATCGGCAAGACCCACCTGACCTACGCGCAAGGGGCTTGCGCCGAGATCACGGCGGCCGCGACCATCGCTGCGGCGGACGGATACGGCTTGCCGGTGTCGACGACGCACGTGCTGTCGTCCGGCATCGCGGGCACCATGACCGCGAACGGGTCAGGCCTGCAATGGTCGACGATCCGCAACATCGCGATGGCCTGGGTTCTGACGTTGCCGGTGGCGATGCTGATCTCGGGCATTCTCTACTTCGTTTTCGCGCATTTGTTTTAGCAGTACCGCAGAAAGGGATTTCGAGTGGCAGATGCAAGCTTCAGCCTTCTGACGGGCAACAGTATCGAAACGCGCCTGGTCCGGGCCGGCGGCGTCATTTTTCGCGAAGGCGAACAGGCTGATGAGCTCTTCGTCATCAAGAGCGGCTATGTGCGCATCCAGGTCGGCAACAAGACCATCGCGGACCTCGCGCCCGACACGATCTTCGGCGAGATGGCATTGATCGACAACGAGCCGAGGAGCGCGACCGCCACGGCGCTGACGGATGTCGAGCTCGTCCCGGTCTCGGAAAAGCAGTTTCTCTTCCTCGTCAGCCAGACGCCGCATTTTGCGTTGAAGGTAATGCGGACGCTGGCGCAGCGGCTCAGAAGCATGAACAAGGGCGTGTTCTAAAGCGCGATGAGACCGGGTTGAATCGTCATCGCGCTTTAGCCCCCTGTTTGAGCATGATCTTTTCGGAAAACCGCTTCGCACTTTTCCGGATCGTGCTTTAGGCGGCCGCGAAGGCAACGGGCCTTGAACGTGACACAGTGGTAATGTGAAGCAGCTTGAACCGCCTGCTTGCGTTACCATGTGATGGCCATGCCCGAGGACGACATCTTCACGCCCTATGCCACGCGATCGCGGCCGCCCTTCGGCGGCGCGCAGGCGCGCGGCAAGGTGATCGATCAGGACGGACGCGAGCTCGGCGGTGATCCGCTGCATCCCCCGTTCCAAGGTTTTCAGGAAGGCTTCCGCTTCGACTTCCGCAACTCGAGCGCCAATCCGTTCGGCAATCTGACCCGCGAGCAGCGGCTGGAGCGGCTCGAGATGATCGCAAAGCTGCTCGACGTCGCCTTCGTCTTGCCGGGCACCAATGTCCGCTACGGCATCGACGGGCTGATCGGCCTGATCCCCGTGGTCGGCGATCTCATCACGACTGCGATCTCGTTGTGGCTGGTGCGCGAGGCGCGGCTGTTGGGCGCGCCCTGGCACATCACCGCGCGGATGCTCGCCAATGTCGCCGTCGATGGCGTGGTCGGCATGGTGCCGGTGGCGGGCGATGCCTTCGATGTCATGTTCCGCGCCAACATCCGCAACGTGCGGATGCTGCGCCGCTGGCTCGACAAGCAGCCGCGATAGGCGCATGACCCGGAAAAGGGGGCGGCGGTTTTCCGATCAGGTCATGCGCAGGAAGAGTTCTTCGCCAAAAACAAAAGCCCCCGGACAATCCGAGGGCTTTTCGTTGAGGGAGGAGCAGAAAGCTTATGCGGCGTCGGCGTCGGTCTGGCTGGCGGCGGGGCGCGGACGGCGCGGCAGCGGGAATGCCTCGCTCTCATAGAGCGAGCGGATGCCGTTCTGATCGAAACGGGCTTCCTCGACCTGAAGATAGGCTCCGTTCAGCGAATCCGCCGGCAGCTGCTCCATCGCGAACTGCACGGCTTCGGCAGCGGTGCCGAAACGGCGGTACGCGAAGCCCGCCCGCTTCTTCTTGCGGATCGCGGCAGGAAACAGTTCGGCAGACGTATTGTAGTTGAACGGACGCAGGGGACGCATGGTCGACGACCTCTTGTGCTCTTGTCAGTTGGCGTGGCGAAAGGGATTTTTGGGGACGACGGCCTACAATCGGCAGCGCGCCGTACATGTCATTTCGATCCCTAATATAGGCCTCTTTGACAAAAATGCGACCCCAGAAGCGCCCCCGGCAGGGCACATGCTGAATCCGCGCATGGCATGAGGTCCGGTCAAATAAGTCTATTTATTTCAATGACTTATGACTCTCAGATCTTGTCGAGCCAGGCCAGGATCACGACCACGATCAAAATCACCCCGAAAAGGCCCATTCCGGAGTGGCCGAGACCGTAGCCATAGCCGCGGATCCGGCCGCTATAGCCGCCCAACAGGATAACCAGCAGGAGGATGATGAGGATCAATCCGAGCGACATGGCGCCCTCCTCAGAACAGGCGGCAGCCGCACGGCGAGACGCCGACGGCCCCGCGGATTCCAAGCAAAGCACATTCCGGGCCGCGAGTCGTTAATCGCTCGGGCCGATCACGAGGATATTGTTGGGCCCTCGAGGCAAAGCAAAGCCCCGCGCGACCGGTTGGTGGTCGCGCGGGGCTTGGGTAGTGGCCGCCTACTTCGTCTCGTTCAGCTTCAGCGCCGCCGAGTTGATGCAGTAGCGCAGGCCGGTCGGGCCGGGGCCGTCGTTGAAGACGTGGCCGAGATGGCCGTCGCATTTCGAGCACAGCACCTCGGTGCGGATCATGCCGTGGCTCACATCGCGCTCCTCGTCGACGTGGCTCTCGATCGCGGGCTTGGAGAAGCTCGGCCAGCCGCAGCCGGAATCGAACTTCTGGTCGGACTCGAACAGCGTCTGGCCGCAGCCGGCGCAGACATAGGTGCCCTTGCGCGGGTCATGTTCGTATTCGCCGGTGAACGGCCGCTCGGTCGCCTTCTCCCGCAGCACGGCGTACTGCATCGGCGTCAATTCCTTGCGCCACTCGGCCTCGCTCTTGCGGACCTTGCCGTCGGTCTTGGTATCGGACATTCAACCTCCTTTGCGAGCTGCTCAGTTGGTGACCTTGGTGCTGCTCACCAGCGTCGGCTTCTCGACGTAGTTCTCCGCGAAGATCTTCTTCAGGTTCTCGACCTTCGGGATGTCGTTATACGCGATATAGGGCTGGTTCGGGTGCAGCGTCAGATAGTCCTGGTGGTAGCCCTCGGCCGGATAGAACGCCTCGAGCGTTCCGACCTTGGTCACGATCGGCTTCTTGTAGACCTTGGCCGCGTTGAGCTGGGCGATATAGGCGTCCGCCACCTTCTTCTGCTCCTCGCTGGTGGTGAAGATCGCCGAGCGATATTGCGTGCCGGAATCGGGGCCTTGGCGATTCAGCTGGGTCGGGTCATGCACGACGGAGAAGAAGATCTGCAGGATCTTGCCGTAGGAGATCTTCTGCGGGTCGTACTTGATTTCGACGGACTCGGCGTGGCCGGTGGTGCCGGTCGAGACCTTCTCGTAGTCGGCATTCGCCTTGCTGCCGCCGGAGTAGCCGGACACCGCGCTGGTGACGCCGGCGGTGTGCTGGAACACGCCCTGGACGCCCCAGAAGCAACCGCCCGACAGGACGGCTGTCTTGATGCCGCTCTCATGTGCGTCCGCCGCCGGCGGCGGGATGATCACGGCGTCCTCGGCGGCAAGCGAGGGCGCGATTGCAAAGGCGGCCACGGCCAGCGCGCCGATCGCGGCGGCGCAAAGCGAGAGGCGGCTGAGGGAGCTCTTGGGCATGGGTTCCTCGTGGGATCGCAATTTAAGGGCCAGTCTAGAGCGGGCGCCGGCATTGGCAAACCGGGCCGGCTGCTCCGACGCTTCAAAATACGGGCGAGGGGCCGTTTTGTTACGGCACGGGCCACACGGTTTCGTGAGGGAAATCAGCGAGGTTCAGGGATGACGGTGATGGATTTTTGCCCGCGGGCCCCTCCACGCACGTCGTCCTGGCGAAAGCCAGGACCCATAACCACCAAATGTAACTGTCGGCGGGATCGTGGCCCCAGAGCGTCCCGCAGCAACAAGCAGCCGGGGTAACGGGTCCTGGCTTTCGCCAGGACGACGCTGAATGTTGGTGTCACGCACTCATCTGCTGTCAGGATGACGTCGGCGCCTGCGGGGCCATCACACCACCACGCTCAGCCGCTTCGCCGCCCGCGTGATGCCCGTGTACAGCCACCGCGCGCGCGAGTCCTGGAACGCAAAGCTTTCGTCGAACAGCACGACGTCGTCCCATTGCGAGCCCTGCGACTTGTGCACGGTCAGCACGTAGCCGAAGTCGAATTCGTCATAGGGCTTGCGCTGCTCCCACGGCACGCCCTCGACGCCGCCGTCGAAGCATTCGCCGCGCACCGAGACTTTGGTGACCTTGTAGCCGAAATCCTCGTCCGGCATCACGCGCATGGTGATGATCTTGGATTTCGACTGCGCGCGCGCCTTGACCCGCCACAGCCCGCCGTTGAACAGGCCCTTCTTGCGGTTGTTGCGCAGGCAGACCAGCTTGTCGCCGGCGACGGGGAGGGGATCCTCGATGTTCAGCCGCTGCCGCACCCGCATGTTGTAGGCGCGGCGGGTGTTGTTGCGCCCGACCAGCACCTGGTCGGCGCTCATCACGCGGTCCGGATCGAGCTCCTTGCGCGACACCACCTCGCTCTCGCCGTGGCGGCCGATCTCGAGCTCGCGGCCTTCGCGGATATCCATCGACATCCGCACGATCGGATCGTCCTGCGCCTGGCGATGCACCTCGGTCAGCATCGCGTCCGGCTCGGCGTCGGTGAAGAAGCCGCCGCCCTGGATCGGCGGCAATTGCGCGGGATCGCCGAGCACCAGCAGCGGGCAATCGAACGACATCAGATCGCGGCCGAGCTCGGCATCGACCATCGAGCATTCGTCGATCACGATCAGCTTGGCCTTCGATGCCGGCGCGTCGTCCCAGAGTTCGAAGCTCGGCTGCTCGACGCCGGACTCGCGGGCGCGGTAGATCAGCGAATGGATCGTGGACGCGCTGTCGCACCCCTTGTTGCGCATCACCAGCGCCGCCTTGCCGGTGAAGGCAGCGAACTTCACCTCGCCGTCGACGCCCTCGGCGATGTGCTGGGCGAGCGTGGTCTTGCCGGTTCCGGCATAGCCGAACAGGCGGAACACCGGCGGCGTCCCGTTCTGACCGGGCTTGGCTTTCAGCCAGTCGGCGACGGCTTTCAGCGCGGAATCCTGATGCGGCGTAAAGGTGGTCATGAGCTTTCGGAAGGGTGAGCGCGCGATCAATAACGCCGCGACTCAGCTCCTTACAAGCTAACCATTCGTGCGTTCCGATCAAGCCGGCTTCCGCTGCGCGGAATTGGCGTTTCACTCCCGAGGCTAGACTTGGTCCGGAGCAGCACTAGACTGCCTGAAAACAACAAGTGGTCGGGCCACGATAGATGGACCCGACCTTGGGAGTGACGCCATGAAATTCGGCATCTTCTACGAGCTGCAACTGCCGCGCCCCTGGAATGACGGCGACGAGCTCAGGCTCTACCAGAATGCGCTGACACAATTGGAGACCGCCGACCGGCTCGCTTACGATTACGCCTGGGTCGTCGAGCATCACTTCCTCGAGGAATATTCGCACTCGCCGGCGCCGGAATCCTTCCTTGCGGCCGCGAGCCAGCGCACCAGGAATATCCGGCTCGGCCACGGCATCTTCCAGCTCACCACCAATCATCCGGCGCGGGTCGCCGAGCGGGTTGCGGTGCTCGATCTCCTGAGCAACGGCCGCTGCGAATTCGGCATGGGCGAGAGCGCCTCGATCACCGAGCTGACGCCGTTCGGCCGCGACATGGAGACCAAGCGCGAGGTGTTCGAGGAAGCGGTGCAGGCGATCTTCCCGATGTTCACCAAGACCGGCACCGAGCATCACGGCAAATATTTCGACATCCCGTTGCGCAATGTGGTGCCGAAGCCGGTGCAGAAGCCGCATCCGCCGCTCTGGATGGCCTGCTCGCAGCTGCCGACCATCGAACGCGCCGGGCAGAACGGATTCGGCGCACTCGGCTTCCAGTTCGTCAGCGCCGAGGCGGCGCATGCCTGGGTGCACGCCTATTACAATGCGATCACCAAGCGGCTGAAGAAGCTCGCCGACTACGAGATCAATCCCAACATGGCGCTGGTTTCGTTCTTCATGTGCGCGGAGACCGACGAGGAGGCACGTCGGCGCGCCGACGGCGCGACCTTCTTCCAGTTCGCGCTGCGCTATTACGGCCAGGCGCAGAACCGGCAACGCCCGGCGCCCGGCACCGTCAACATGTGGGACGAGTACAACAAGTGGAAGCGCGACAATCCGGAGGCGCAGGAGGCCGCGTTGCGCGGCGGCCTGATCGGGTCGCCGGAAACACTGCGCAAGAAGCTGCGGCGTTTCCGCGCCTCGCATATCGACCAGGTGATCCTGCTCAACCAGGCGGGCAAGAACACCCATGAGCACATCTGTGAATCGCTCGAGTTGTTCGGGAAAGAGGTGATGCCCGAGTTCCAGCACGATCCCGAGCACGAGGCCTGGAAGAGGGGGGTGCTTGACGGCTCGATCCAGCTCGAGGAGATCGACACCCAGGCGTTCTCGGACCGTTATGGTAAGCTCGCGGTCAATGTCGGCCCGAAGACCGCAGCCGCAGGCCTGATGAATTAATGTGCAGCGACCTCGCAATCGCGTGAAGAAAATAATTCGCTACGTGCGACCTGTGCCTTGAACGAAACGGCACGCGCGATGCCTGCACCGAAGTGCAGGCATCGCTATTTTTGTGCGGTGCTCGACAGCTTCATTCGCGCGCCCCATCATCCTGACATCGCATGATCGCGCGCCCGGTAGCGCGTTTGATCGTCAGGAGATTCTTGGAATGAAGCGTCGTGAGTTCCTCCAGCTGTCGCTCGCCACAGCCGCATCAGCCGCGCTGTCCCGTGGCGCGCAGGCGCAGGCGGACTCGAAGGAAATTCGTATCGGCTACCAGAAGAACGGCGTGCTGGTTATCACGCGGCAGCGCGAGTCCTTGGAAAATCATTTCAAGCCACAGGGCGTCAGTGTGAAATGGGTCGAATTCTCGTCGGGCCCGCCGATGATGGAGGCGATGAATGTCGGCAGCGTCGATTACGGCGCAGTCGGCGATTCCCCGCCGATTTTCGCCCAGGCCGCGGGTGCGGCGATCGTCTATGCCGCGGCCCAGCCCATCATCAACGGATCGGGCATCCTGGTGCCGCAGAACTCGGCAATCAAGACCATTGCCGACCTCAAGGGCAAGCGCGTCGGCTTCACCAAGGGATCCAGCGCGCATAACGTCGTGATCCAGACCCTGGAGAAGGCCGGGCTGACCTATAATGACATCACACCGGTCTATCTGACGCCGCCGGACGCCGGCCCCGCCTTCGCCAATGGCGGCATCGATGCCTGGGCGATCTGGGATCCGTATTTCGCGATCGCCGAGACCAAGCAGAACGGCCGCATTCTGATCAATACAAGCGACGTCACCAAGACCAACGCGTTCTACATCGCCAACCGCGACTTCGCGAACAAGCACGGCGCATTGCTGCAGCAGATCGTCGACGTCACGACGTCGAGCGCGAAGTGGGCGGAGGCGCATCCCGACGAGGTCGCGAAATCGCTGGCTGCCGTCACCGGCGTGCCGCTCGATATCCAGACCATCGCGGCGCGGCGGGCCGGCTTCTCGGTCGGCCCCGTGACCGATGACGTGGTTGCAACCCAGCAGGGTGTTGCCGATCGCTTTTTCAAGCTGGGCCTGATCCCGAAGCAGATCGCGATCCGCGACATCGTCTGGCGCAATACCCAGACCTGATCGGCGTGTGATTGGTCATTGCAATGCAGAGGAATTTCCCATGACGCGTTTGTTCCGGCGCTGGGTCGCCCGCGCGGTGATATCGGTCAGCATCGTCGCGGCGACGGTCGGCGCGTCCTACGGTCAGGACAAGGTGGTCCGCATCGGCTTCCAGAAATACGGCAAGCTGGTTTTGCTCAAGAGCAAGGGCTCGCTCGAGCAGAAGCTGAAGTCGGTCGGCTACTCGGTCGTCTGGACCGAGTTTCCGTCCGGGCCGCCGCTGCTCGAGGCGCTCAATGTCGGCGCGATCGATTTCGGCAACACCGGCGAGGCGCCGCCGATCTTCGCGCAGGCCGCGGGCGCGCCGATCCAGTATGTCGCCTACGAGCCACCGGCGCCGAAAGGCGAGGCGATCCTGGTGCCGAAGGACAGCCCGATCAAGTCGGTCACTGACCTCAAGGGCAAGAAAGTCGCGCTCAACAAGGGCTCCAACGTCCACTATCTGCTGGTGAAGGCGCTGGAGAAGGCCGGCGTCAAATATTCCGAGATCGAGCCGGTGTTCCTGGCGCCGGCTGATGCACGCGCGGCGTTCGAGCGTGGTGCGGTCGATGCCTGGGTGATCTGGGATCCGTTCCAGGCCGCGGCAGAAGCTGCGACCGGTGCGCGCACGGTTGCCGACGGCACCGGCGTCGTCGCCAACTACCAGTTCTACTTCGCCTCGAAGAAGTTCTTGCAGGCCGATGCGAAGATCGTCGAGCTGGTGCTGGCGCAGCTCAGCGAAGTCGATGACTGGGCCAAGAGCGATATCCACGCCGTCGCCGAACAGCTGGCGCCAAACATCGGCCTGTCGGTGCCGGTGGTGGAGGTCGCGCTGAAGCGGCAGGCCTACGGCATCAAGCCGGTCACCGATGCCGTCATCGCGGATCAGCAACAGGTTGCCGACACGTTCTTCGCGCTCGGCCTGATCCCCAAACAAATCAAGATTTCCGACGTCGCATGGAGGCCGGGCACGTGAGCACCCCAACCAACGCCAACATCCTCTGGTTCCTGCCGACCCATGGCGACAGCCGCTATCTCGGCACGTCGATCGGCGGCCGCGAGGTGAACTTCAACTATCTGCGCCAGATCGCGCAGGCCGCCGACCAGCTCGGCTATTACGGCGTGCTGCTGCCGACCGGGCGGAGTTGCGAGGACTCCTGGGTGGTGGCCTCGGCCGTCGCGCCCTGGACCGAGCGGCTGCGTTACCTCGTGGCGGTCAGGCCCGGCCTGCAGTCGCCGAGCGTCGCCGCCCGCATGACCGCGACCTTGGACCGGCTGTCGAACGGCCGCCTGCTGATCAACGTCGTCACCGGCGGCGATCCGATCGAGAACAAGGGCGACGGCATCTTCCTCGACCACGACGAGCGCTATGCGGTGACCCGCGAGTTTCTCAACGTCTACAGCGATCTGCTCGCGGGCAAGACGGTCAACGTCGAGGGCCAGCACATAAGGATCGAGGACGGCCGTCTGCTGTTCAATCCGGTGCAGTCGCCGCGGCCGCCGCTGTATTTCGGCGGCTCGTCGGATGCCGGCATCGACGTCGCGGTCGACACCGTCGACAAGTACCTGACCTGGGGTGAGCCGCCGGCGCAGGTCGCCGAGAAGATCGCCAAGGTGAAGGCGGTTGCCGCGCAGCGCGGCCGCAAGCTCTCGTTCGGCATCCGCCTGCACGTGATCGTGCGCGAGACCAATGCCGAGGCGTGGAAGGCGGCCGACGAGCTGATCCAGTACGTCACCGACGACACCATCGCTACCGCGCAAAAGATCTTCTCGCGGATGGATTCGGTCGGCCAGCAGCGGATGGCGCAGCTGCATGGCGGCCGGCGCGACCAGCTCGAGATCAGCCCGAACCTGTGGGCCGGCGTCGGCCTGGTGCGCGGCGGTGCCGGCACCGCGCTGGTCGGCGATCCCGAGACCGTCGCAGCGCGGATCAAGGAGTATCAGGAGATCGGCGTCGATACGTTCATCATGTCGGGTTACCCGCATCTGGAGGAAGCCTATCGCTTCGCCGAGCTGGTGTTCCCGCTGCTGTCGCTTGCGCACGGCAACAACGTGACGTCGATCAGGGTCAACACCGGGCCGTTCGGTGAGACCATCGGCAACGAATATCGGCCGCAGAAACAGGCGTCGCAATCATGAGCTTGATCGATTCACTCCCGCGCCGCAAAGCGTTTTCGAGCGAGGTGGGTGCCGGTTCGCGTGAAGAAAACACGTCAAACCAAAAATCTGAAGCTCCGATCCGATCCGATCGGAACGGAAGCAGCTCCAGCGTTCTCAAATTGCCCAGGGTCGACGGCCTGATCCCGTGGATCGTGCCGCTCGCGATCGTTCTGATCTGGCAGCTTGCCTGCGTCACCGGCTACGTGCCGTCACGCGTGCTCCCGGCGCCGACCGATGTCGCGCTTGCGGGGTGGAAGCTGCTGCTCTCGGGCGAGCTGGTCCGCAACATCTGGGTCAGCTTCTGGCGCGCCTCGATCGGCTTTGTGATCGGCGGCGGCATCGGCTTCGCCTTCGGCCTCGCCAACGGGTTGTCGCAACTATCGGCGAAGCTCACCGACACCACGCTGCAAATGGTGCGCAACATCCCGCATCTGGCCTTGATCCCGCTCGTCATCCTCTGGTTCGGCATCGACGAGTCGGCCAAGCTCTTTCTCGTGGCGCTCGGCGTGTTCTTCCCGATCTATCTCAACACGCTGCACGGCATCCGTACCGTCGATCCGCAGCTGATCGAGATGGGCCGGATCTACGGCATGACCGACGGCGAGCTGTTCCGCCGGGTGATCTTCCCCGGCGCGTTGCCCTCGATCTTCGTCGGCCTGCGCTTTGCGCTCGGCATCATGTGGCTGACCTTGATCGTCGCGGAGACCATCGCGGCCTCGTCGGGGCTCGGATACATGGCGATGCAGGCCCGCGAGTTCATGCTGATCGATGTCGTCGTGCTCTCGATCCTGATCTACGCCTTGCTCGGCAAGCTCGCCGACAGCGCCTCGCGGGCGCTGGAGCGGCTGACCTTGTCATGGCATCCCGCCTTCCAGAAGAAGTGAGAATGAGAATGCAAGAAGCGCTTCGTTTCCAGGCGGTGGACGGCGAGCCGGTCGACCGCGCCGACATTGTCGTGCAGGCGCGGCAGCTGCGGCGAGCGCCCGAAGCCGCGGCGCGCGGCCTGTCGCTGACCATCCGCGGCCTGCGCAAGGCGTTCGGCGACAATGAGGTGCTGCGCGGCATCGACCTGCACATCCCGGCCGGCCAGTTCGTCGCGATCGTCGGCCGTAGCGGCTGCGGCAAGAGCACGCTGCTGCGCCTGATCGCGGGACTCGACGCGCCGACCGCGGGCAGCATCGCTTTCGGCGAACAGCCGCGGGCTCAGGATGTCCGCGTCATGTTCCAGGAGCCGCGGTTGCTGCCCTGGGCGCGGGTGCTCTCCAATGTCGAGGTCGGGCTGGGGCGCGAGCGTTCCTCGGCCGATGCGCAGGCGCGCGCCGAGCGCGCGCTGGTCGAGGTCGGCCTCGGCGACAAGCGCGGCCAGTGGCCGGCGGTGCTCTCCGGCGGCCAGAAGCAGCGCGTCGCACTGGCGCGGGCGCTGGTCAGCCAGCCGCGTGTGCTGGCGTTCGACGAGCCGCTCGGCGCGCTCGACGCGCTGACCCGGATCTCGATGCAGCAATTGCTGGAGCGGGTCTGGCGCGACCAGGACTTTACCGCGATCCTGGTGACGCACGACGTCGCCGAGGCGGTCGCGCTCGCCGACCGCGTGCTGGTCATCGAGGACGGCCGGATCGCCGAGGATGTCACGATCGACCTGCGGCGGCCGCGCCGGCGCGGTTCGGCCGAGCTCGCCGCGCTGGAAGGCGAGATCCTGAAGCACCTGCTCGAGGGCAGTGAAGACACATCCGGTCTGTGAGGTCGCCATGAACTCCGTCGTGCGCAATGTTTCGATCGAACCCGCGGTCAGCGCCGCCGACTTTCGCGGCGCGATGCGCCATCTCACCGGCGGCGTCAGCATCATCACGGCCGGTAAGGGCAAGGACATCTCGGGGATGACGGTGACCTCGGTGTCGTCGCTGTCGGTCGAGCCGCCGTCGCTGATCGTCAGCATCAACCGCGCCGCCTCTTCCTGGCCGCTGATCGCGCGTCACGGCGCGTTCGGCGTCAACATTCTGAACGCAGATCAGCTCGAGATCGCCGAGCGTTTCACCGGCAAGGGCGGCCTGAAGGGCGCCGAGCGGTTCGAAGGTGCCGAATGGGCGACGCGCGCGACGGGTGTTCCGTTGCTGGTCGGCGCGCTGGCGGCGATCGACTGCGAGGTCGAGGAGATCATCGAGCGGCATTCTCATGCAATCGTCATCGGCCGCGTGCTCGATGTGATCGCATCGGAACGCACCGCCGCGCTGGCGTATTGGCACGGCGAATACGTCGCGATCGACCGCGACGAGGACGCCGCCAGGCTGGCCGAGGTCAGCCTGCCATCACGGCACGTCCACGCCCGGGACGTGGGTTAGGCTCTGATCCGCGCAGCCGCGCCGCCCGTCCGGATCTGCCTTTAAAGCGCGATGATATTTGGTTGAATCGTCATCGCGCTTTAGCTCTTGTTTGAGCATGATCTTTTCGGAAAACCGCTTCGCACTTTTCCGGATCATGCTTCAGAGGACCGCGCTCAGCGTCGCCGGGCTGTCGATGATCACGGTGCTGCCGCGGACGCCGTACCAGACCGCCTGAACGGACTGGGCCGCGTTGGCGAGCGGGATGCCGACGACCAGCGTGGTCGGGATGCGGCCCGAACTGATCGGCACCGGCTCATTGTAGGTGAAGCTCGCCACGACTGGCGAAATCGCGCCGTTGACGCTGACACCGAATGTGCCGCCTGGATTTTCGTTGCCGGTGGCATAGGGCATCGGAACGTTGAGGGTGATGACGGCCGTGGTGCCGACGCCTTCGGGAATCGTCAGAGCGAGGCCGGGAATCGGCGTCCAGGTGGGGGCATTCGTCGAATGGTTGCCGCTGGTCTGCGCGTAAAGAGCCATATCACTCTCCAGTTGTCTAAAAGTAAAATCACAATAGGAGATTGAATACGGCAACCGGCCGCAAGATTCAAGGGATCAACGGCAGGGAGGCCGGCGCAGCATGTTGGCCGTGGCGGTTTTCCGGCAAGCGCACTAAAAGCCGCGGATATTTCGGAGACGTGACGGTTCGATGAAGCGCCTGGGAGCCTGGCTGTTCTATCTCGTGGGTGCGATCGCCGTCGCCTATCTCGCGCTCTATGCCTATGTGACCTTCACCGGCCGCGACATCACGCCGGGCGATCCGATCCGGATCTTTCGCAAGCCTGATGCGCCGAACTATTCGTGAGGCAAGGCACGCAGCGGGATTTCCCCGCCGCTTGCTTGCTCAGCCGGCGTTGGCCATGCGCTGATAGTCGGGCGCGCCGTTGCCGGCCGGGGTGATCGGGATGCCGCCGTCGGCATATTCGTTCAGCTTGTTGCGCAGCGTCCGGATCGAGATGCCGAGGATGTTGGCCGCATGGGTGCGGTTGCCGAGGCAGTGCTTCAAAGTTTCCAGGATCAGATCGCGTTCGACGTCGGCGACGGTGCGGCCGACCAGCGCGCGGGTGACCTGCTCGGCGGCCAGCGTCGCATGCGCCACCGCGGGCGCGGTCTTGGCAAGGTCGAGGCGGTCGCCGTCGGGGGTCAGGATCGCATCGGGGCCGATCTCGTCGCCTTGCGCCATCAGCACCGAGCGATGGATGGTGTTCTCGAGCTCGCGGACGTTGCCCTGCCAGCGGTTCGCGGTCAGGACGCGGCGGGCCTCGGCGGAGATCGGACGGACCGGAAGGCCGTTGGCTTCGGCATATTTCTTGGCGAAATGCTGCGCCAGTTCGAGGATGTCGGCCGGACGATCGCGCAGCGGCGGGATCTTCAGATTGACGACGTTGAGGCGGAACAGCAGGTCCTCGCGGAAGCTGCCTTCGCGCACCGCCTCGGACAGATTGCGGTTCGAGGTCGCGATGATGCGGATGTCGACCGGAACCGGCCTGGTGCCGCCGACGCGGTCGATCACCCGCTCCTGAATCGCGCGCAACAGCTTTGATTGCAGGCGGACGTCCATCTCGGAGATTTCGTCGAGCAGCAGCGTGCCGCCGGTCGCTTCCTCGAACTTGCCGATCCGGCGGGCCACCGCGCCGGTGAAGGCGCCCTTCTCGTGGCCGAACAGCTCGGATTCCAGTAGGTGCTCGGGGATCGCCGCGCAGTTGATCGAGATGAACGGCCGCTTGGCGCGGGCCGAGCGCGAGTGGACATAGCGCGCCAGCACTTCCTTGCCGGTGCCGGACTCGCCGGTGATCATGACCGAGGCGTCGGAGCCCGCGATCTGCTGCGCCAGCTTGATCACCCGGCCCATCGCCTCGTCGCGCCAGATCAGGTCGCGCGCGTCGTTGGCGACCGCGGCGAGCACGGCTGCGATCAGCTCGGGGTCGGGCGGCAGCGGGATGTATTCCTTGGCGCCGGCGTGAATCGCGGCGACCGCGGCGCGGGCGTCGTTGGAGATGCCGCAGGCGACGATCGGCACGTGGATGTGCTCGGCCTCGAGCCGCATCACGAGATCGCGGATGTCGAGGCCGACATCGACCAGCAGCAGGTCGGCGCCCTTGCCGCCGCGCAGCACGTTCATCGCCTGTTCGGCGGCCTCGGCGTGGGTCACCGAGGCGCCGTTGTCCATCGCGATCTTGGTCGCGGTCGTGAGCTGGCCCTTCAGGGTGCCAACGATGAGAAGCCGCATGATGATCTCCTGTTCGTCTGGTCGCGCAGGTTCCGCGCGCTACCGTTGCATTCGTTTAAGAGCGTTCTGCCTTGATGATTTCGGTCATGGTCACGCCGAGCTTGTCTTCCACCAGCACCACTTCACCACGCGCCACCAGGCGGTTGTTGACATAGATGTCGATCGCCTCGCCGACCCGGCGGTCGAGTTCGAGCACGGTGCCCGGCCCGAGCTTCAGGAGGTCGCCGACGTCCATCTTGGAGCGGCCGAGCACCGCCGAAACCTGCACCGGCACGTCGAACACGGCCTCGAGGTCGGCCGCGATGCGCGCGGCATTTTCGTCCTCGTTGTAGCCGATGTCGTCGATCCCGGGCGCATCGGCGGCGTTGAGATCGGGAAGCGGGACGTGGGTGTCGGTGTCGCTCATGGTTCAGCCCTCAATCGCCTTCAGCCGGCCTGGCCGCGGGACGCCAGATAGCGCCCGACGAGTTCGTTGATCTTGCCTTCGATCGCGGCGCGCTCCAGCACGACGCCGCCGTCAGCCCATTCGATCCGGCAGTCGCCGGTCGCGATGGTCGGCTCGGCCAGGATCACCAGCCGGCCCTGGAAGCCCGAATGCGCCGCCATCTGCTCGATGTTGTGATGCGCCGCCTCATACAGCGCGTCGTTGATGCGGACCACGAGATGCGGCGTCGCCACCAGATGCGAGAAGCAGTCGCTGACCAAGGCGGTGATCTCGCCGAGCGGCTCGCGCGCGACCAGCTCATTGCAGAGCTTGCGGGCGACCGCGACGGCGACGTCGACCGCCTCGGTCTCCATCCGCGTCTCGATGCCGGCAAAGCGCGCCGCAATGCCCTTGATCGCGGTGCCGATCTCTTCGAGTGCCTGCGCGGCGCGGCGGTCGCTCTCGACCTTGGCCTCGCGCAGCGCGGCCTCGTAGCCGGCGCGATAGGCCCGGGCCTCGGCGTCGGCGACCTTCTGGGCGACCTCGGCGGGTGTCGGCGCGCGCTCGCGGGCGCGGTCCGGGGCCGAGAAGTCGGTGTCGAACAGGAATTTTGCAGGTGCGGCCATCAGTACACCAGCTCGTCGTCGGCGCGGTTCTTGGTCAGCGTGATCTCGCCGCGGGCGGCGAGATCCTTGGCGAGGTTGACCAAGAGCGCCTGCGCCTCGTCGACGTCGCGCAGCCGCACCGGGCCCATCGCCGCCATGTCGTCCATCAGCATCTTGCCGGCGCGCGAGGACATGTTGCCGAGGAAGAAGCTGCGCACCTCCTCATTGGCGCTCTTCAGCGCGACGCCGAGCTTGTCCTTGTCGATGTTGCGCATCAGGGTCTGGGCCGAGGCGGAGTCGAGCTTGATCAGGTCGTCGAAGGTGAACATCAGCGCCTTGATGCGCTCGGCGGATTCACGGTTCTCTTCTTCCAGCGAGGTGATGAAGCGGGTCTCGGTCTGGCGGTCGAAATTGTTGAAGATCTCGGCCATCACCTCATGGGCATCGCGGCGGCGGGTCTGCGACAGGTTCGACATGAACTCGGTGCGCAGCGTCTGCTCGACGCGCTCGATCACTTCCTTCTGCACCGCCTCCATCCGGAGCATGCGGCCGACCACGTCGAGCGCGATGTCTTCGGGCAGGATTGCGAGCACCCGCGCGGCGTGCTCCGGCTTCAGCTTCGACAGCACCACGGCGATGGTCTGCGGGTACTCGTTCTTGAGGTAGTTGGCGAGCACCTCTTCCTGCACGTTGGAGAGCTTCTCCCACATGTTGCGGCCGGCGGGGCCGCGGATCTCGTCCATGATGCCGGTGACGCGCTCGGCCGGCAGATATTGCTGCAGCAGCCGTTCGGTGGCGTCGAAATTGCCCATCAGCGCGCCGGAGGCCGACATCCGCGAGACGAATTCCAGCATCAGGTCCTCGACCACGTCGGCCTCGACGGTGCCGAGCGTCGACATGTGGACCGACAGCTCGCGGACCTCCTCGTCGTCGAGCATCGACCAGATCTTGCCGCCATATTGTTCGCCGAGCGCGAGCATCAGGATCGCGGCGCGCTTCGGGCCGGGCAGCGGCTTGCCTTTGGGCCGGGCGCTCTGCCGGTTCGCCAGCGTCGACAGGACGGTGGCGATATCGTTGGCGTTGGTGGTCTGGGGTACGGCGGCCATGTCAGTTCTCTACCGGCTCGCTCAGCCATTGACGGACGATGGAGACGGTCTCGTTCGGATTGCGCTCGGCGAGCTCGCCGACCCGGTGCACGGCCTGGGCGTGCACCTGGCCCTGGATCTGGGCCACGTCGATCAACTGCGCCGTGCCGCTGCCGCTCGGGATCAGCGCCTGGCCGGTCGCCCCGGCGCTCTCGGCATGGGCTTCGGCGAGCGCAGGCAGGCCGCCGCCGGCGAGCGACGGAATGGCGTCGGCCGCGACGATGCGCTTGACCAGCGGACGCACCACCATGAACAGCACCACCAGGCCCAGCATCATCATGACGCCGAGCTCGATGACGTACATCACGTCATCCTTGGTGAATTGCAGCATGCCGAGCAGGCCGGTCGGCTCGCTGATCGGCTGCGAGGCGGGCGGCTCGGCGAAGCGGAGGTTGACGACCTCGACCTGGTCGCCGCGCTTCTGGTCGAAGCCGATCGCGGAACGGACCAGGGCGGCGATGCGGTCGAGCTGCTCCTTGGTGCGGTCCTGGTAGACCATCTCGCCTTTTTCGTTCTTGGCGTAGGCGCCGTCGACCAGCACCGCGACCGAGATGCGGTTGACGCGGCCGGCCTCGGTCACCTCGGTCTTGGTGGTGCGGGAGATCTCGTAATTGTTGGTCTCCTCGCTCTTCTTGCTCTGGTCGCGGGCGCGGGCGGCGTTGTCCTGGTTCTGGCTGCCCGGCAGCTCGTTGGCGACGGTGACCTGGCCGGAATTGTCGGCGGTGAGGCTCGATTCCTCGCGGGTCTGGGTCGAGCGCAGCACGCGGCCTTCGGGGTCGAACTTGTCCGAGGTCTGGGTGATCTTGTTGTAGTCGAAGTCGGCGGAGAGCTGGACGCGGGCGCGGCCGGCGCCGACCACCGAGGAGACGATGTCCTCGACCTGCTTGCGCATCCGCTTCTCGAAGGCGGCGCGGCGCTCGTCGCCAACAGCGGCATCGGCGTCGGATTGGGCGCCGTCGGCGAGCAGCTGGCCGGCTTCGTCGACGATCGAGACCCGTTGCGGCTTCAGCCCGTTGACCGCGGAGGCGACGACATGGCGGATCGCGCGGATCTGCTGCTGCTCCAGCGCGCCGCGCACCCGCAGCACGATCGAGGCCGAGGGCTCCGGCGTCTCGCGCGAGAACAGCGGCTTTTCCGGCAGCACGAGGTGGACGCGCGCGGCCTGGACGCGGTCGATGGCGCGGATGGTGCGGGCGAGCTCGCCCTCCAGCGCGCGCAGATGATTGATGTTCTGGACGAAGCTCGTGGTGCCCAGCGCGTCCGACTTGTCGAAGATCTCGTAGCCGACGCCGCCGCCCTTGGGCATGCCGCCCTCGGCGAGCTTCATCCTGAGCCGCGTCACCTTGTCCTTCGGCACCATGATCGCGGCGCCGTCATTGCGCAGTTCGAACGGGATCGCCTGGCGCTCCAGCTCCTTGATGATGGCCGAGGAATCCTCGGTCGACAGGTCGGTGAACAGGGTGGTCATCTGCGGCGTGGTGACGCGCATGATGACGAACGCGAAGAAGCCGATCAGGGCCGCAGTGACCGCAACCATGGCCGCGAGGCGGGCCGCACCAAGACCTCTCAGGAAAGCAACCAGACTTTGCACCAACGGCCCCCAGGGATTCGGCCCGCGTGGGTCCGACTGGGCAAATATTGCCTAGGGTATGGTTTCCATATGGTTAACGAAGGTTAAGAACCGCGGCAAAAACGCGGACATGAAAAAAACCGGCTTCGCAGAGCGAGGCCGGTTTTCGTCAAATGCCACGGATATTGGCAGGGTTACTGCCGGTATTGCTGGATACGTGTGGTGCGCAGTCCGGCCAGACCATGCTGGTCGATCGAGAACTGCCAGGAAAGGAATTCATCGACGGTCAGCGTATAGCGGCTGCAGGCCTCCTCGAGGGAGAGCAGGCCGCCGCGGACCGCAGCGACGACTTCGGCCTTGCGGCGGATGACCCACCGTTTGGTACCGGGGGCCGGCAAATCCGCAATCGTTAACGGGCTGCCGTCAGGCCCGATGACGTATTTCACCCTCGGGCGATGGGGTTCTGTCATGGTGTACTCACAAACTCTCAACCACTGAACTCGCGATTGGTAACCTACGCCTCCCGGTTTAAAATTTGCCTAAGCCCAAGCGTTCAATACGAATCTCGTTGGAACGGCCGGGAACAGGTGGCCGGGAAGGGGACGGCGAGGGAGCGGATCGGCTGCTGGACAGGCGGCTTCGCAGGGTTTCGTCGGGCAACGGAGCAAGCGGTACCCCTCTCCCTAACCCTCCCCCGCAAGGGGGGAGGGAACCCGCCCGCCGGTACGTCCCTCACAAATCTGACGTGTAATGACTCGCGCCAAGTGAGGTGAGCACACCAGTCAGGCTCACTCCCCCCTTGCGGGGGAGGGTTGGGGAGAGGGGTGGCCCCGGGCGAGATGCTCGATCGGAAGCTCGCTTCCACAATCTCGCCCCGCCGAACGTGAACGATCGTCGTGGTTCCCGCCTCTTCAACTATCCTTGATCTCCGCACTCGGAGCGACGCCGCGCGTAACCGCGCGCGGTTGCCTGCGTAGGAATGATTGTCTGCTCGCCGCAGATCGGCGCGCATCGCCAATCCTCCCATTCGGGTCCTTGTCATGATGATGAACAGACGCGCTTTCTCGACCGCCCTGCTTGCCGGTGCGGCAGCTTCACTGGTGTCCTCGCGCGGTTTTGCCGCACCCACGCTGCCGGTGCAGGCGCGCAATGTCGTGCTGGTGCACGGCCTGTTCGCCGACGGCTCGTGCTGGTCCGAGGTCATTCCGCGCCTGCAGGCCGCCGGGCTCAACGTGACGTCCGTGCAGAATCCGTTGACCACGCTGCCGGAGGCGGTCGCCTCGGCGCAGCACGTGCTCGATCGCCAGGATGGCCCGACCGTTCTGGTCGGCCATTCCTTCTCCGGCATGATCGTCACCGAAGCCGGTGTGCATCCGAACGTTTCGGCGCTGGTCTATGTCGCCGCGCGCGCGCCCGATGCGGATGAGGACTACACCGCATTGGCGAAAACCTATCCGACGCCGCCGGCGAGCGCCGGCATCGTGTTCGACGGCGACGAGGGCCGGTTGAGCGAAGCCGCGTTCCTGCGCGATTTCGCCGGCGACCTGCCGGAAGCCAAGGCGAAGGTGCTCTACGCCGTGCAGCAGCCGTTCCACAAGCAACTGCTTACTGGCAGGACCAGCCAAGCGGCCTGGCGCAGCAAGCCGAGCTATTACGCGGTCTCGACCGAGGACCGCACCATCAATCCGGATCTCGAACGCTTCATGGCGAAGCGGATGGGCGCCACCACGATCGAGCTGAAGGCCAGTCACCTCGCGCTGATCTCGCAGCCCGACCCGATCGCGCGGCTGATCCTCGACGCCGCAGGACGGCCGGAGTGAGTGCCAGCTCCCTCCACGCATCAATAACACAGCGGCCCTGGCAACGCTGAGCGTTCCCAGGGCCGCTTGGCATGCGCTCTATAAGATATGCGCACCATGGCTGTTGAGAATGCCGTGGTCACCCGTGAGCGGGATCAGGTCATGGACGACCGCATCGACATCGACCGGCGCGTTCGCGGTATTGCCGGAGGCAACGTTGCCGGCCAGCGCATGGCTGAGATTGAGTCCGCCGAGCAGGTTGCCGACCAACCCGTCCGCGCCGGCTCCGCCGAGCGATGGAATGCTGAGCGGACCATTCGTGCCGGTCAGCGCGCCGAGATCGAGCAGATGCGGTCCGTTCGCACCGACATCGACGGCGTTGACCTCGACGGTGTGATGATCGCCTGAGGTCGGCGCGGCAAGGATATCGATCGCCTGTCCGTTCGGTTGCGTCGGACCGACGTCGAGAGTGACGAGATGGCCGCTGTTCGGGTTGCCGAGGCTGCCGACGATTCCGCCGAGCAGTCCGCCGTCGCCGGCATTGTTCCCGCCATTCGCCGTCACCAGCGGCAGGCTCTGCAGGTCGTGGCCGACAGCCTGGATCAGATTGTCGACGGGATTGGTCGGGTCGTCCTTTCCACTGACAACACCGGTCAACAAATTGGCCGGCACGGCATCGACTGCGTGCACGGTATCGGTGAGATCGGCGCCGAGATGCGTCACCGCATCGGTCGCATGGCCTGCGAGGACGTCGCCGGGCGTGTTGAGCAGATCGGTCAAGAGATTGCTGTGCCCGTCGGCAGCGGGCGGAGCGCCGAGTTGTCCGAGCCCGACCGTGCCGGCGAGATTGGTGACGGCGTGAACCGCGTTGTCGAGGCCCGCCTCATGCCCGATCGTCGTGAGAAGACCGCTTGCGTCGGACGCGCCGGCGTTGACCGCGTTCAGCACCGGTTGCAGCAATCCGTGCTGTCCGGCGAGCACCAGGCCGTTGCCTTGGCCGAGACCGGCCGGCAGCGCGCCGATCGCATTCACGGTATCGGTGAGGTCGGCGCCCAGATTCGTCACGGCGTCGGAGGTGTGACCTGCCAGGACGTCGCCGGGCGTGTTGAGCAGGTCGGTCAGGAGATTGGAATGGCCGTCGGCAGCGGGGGTGGCGCCGAGCTGTCCGAGTCCGACCGTGCCGGCGAGGCCGGTGATGGCGTGGCCCGTGCCGTCCAGTCCCGCCTGCTGCCCGATCGTGGTGAGCAGACCGGCTGCGTTGGACGCGGCCGCGTTGACCGGGTTCAGCACCGGCTGGAGCAGCCCGTGCTGTCCGGCGAGCATCAGGCCATTGCCGGGGCCCGGTGATCCGCCGCTTCCGGAACCTCCGCCGCTGGAGCTGCCGCCGCCTGAAGAGGTGTTGCCGCCACCCGAGCCGCTACCGCCCGAAGCGCCACCGCCCGACGAGCCGCCGCCTGAGCTGCCGCCACCAGAACTTCCCCCGCTTGAAGTGCCGCCACCTGAGCTACCCGAGCCTGAAGCTCCCGCACCCGAGGAGCCTCCGCCCGAGGCGCCGGAACCCGGTGATCCCGTCATGCCGCCCGACGCCGAGCCACCGCCTCCTGCATCCGCGCCGCCGCCGTCTGCCGATTGTCCTGATGATCCGGAGCTGCCTGATCCGGACGAGGAGTCTCCGGGAGCCGTGCCCTGTCCCATGGCCAAATATTGATCAGCATACGCATTCGGGTCGCTCATGTGGTTTGCCTCCGTGTTGCGTCTAACCGGAGCAAAAACCGTGGTTTGAACGGATTGGTTGCGTCGCGCGCGCGCTTGTGCCCGAACGTGGCAAACAGCCGATGTGCGGCACGATTCAAATTTTCATCAAGCGAGCAGATGATGACGGTGGGCCTCGATGCGCGCGGCCCCGCGGGTGACCAATCCGGGATGGGTCGCTAGGCGCCGGGGTGTGGTTCGTCGTGCCGGATCACTTGCCGCTCAGCGCCAAGCAGATAAACACCGATCCCGACGAGGAACGCGAGCGACCAGACTTCCCAAACGGCGAATTTCAAATGGATGGCGATTGGAAGCGATGCAGCCGCCATGCAAATACTACCCAATATCCGAGGAAACATGGTGTGGCTCTAACAGGTTTCTGAAACTGCGATGGAGGTATCGAGCTCCGGATGGTACGGACGCTCACTTACGCACAGCTGACACGGCGACGCCGCCCGCTCGTTGCGGCCGGTTTCTCCGCAGAGATGCTTACTGTTTCCTGAAGCCGCCAGGCATGGACGCCGAACCGGCCGGCCTTGCGATCAGCGCTGCCGGCAGTTCGGGATGCAAATTTCTCTTGGCTGGCGGTCAGGGCATCCGCTCTGCCCAAACGAGATGAATGTGCAACCAGATTACGGATCGCTGCAAATTGTCGGGATACGCATCGGGCGGCTGCCCCGAAATCCCGGCTGCGCTCTTACTCGCCGGCGGCCGGCGGCAGCCGCTCCCGGAGCGCCGCGATCTCGAGCATGACGTTGATGGCGATTGTCTTGAGGCGCGCATTCTCGGCCATCGTCTCGGCGAGCTGAGGATGGATCGCTGCCGCGGGCTGGCGGGAGCCCTGGGCGAGTTCTGGTGGGGTGGGGCGTGTCGGGGTCACGAGCTTACTCTTGCCGGTGGTCGAGGGGACCAGCCTGTAGCTGCTGCGAAGTTTAGGGGCAGAATCGACGCTCAAGCGCGGTACACAAAAGATAACGCCGGCTTGCTTACAGGCAGCTTACATGGAATTAATTTTGTTGCTGATTGTGTCTGTTGACTGCTTGGGCAGATGCCGGGTTCAACGAGCCGTGGCACTGATTTGCCCGAAATCTATTTCTCTTTATCAGAAATCGAGCGCGATGTGTGGTTGCTCCGTCTCACCCGAGGGGTGCTGCGCATCGTCAGGAGTGTTGCGGTGAGATGGTGAGATGCGGTGGACGCCGATTGCGCAACTGACGAGTGCGCATGCGGCGGACGGTGAAGTCGTGTGCTTCCGCAGGGACGACAGCGATGTATGTGGCGTACGCGACGCTCAAGGCGCGCGTGCAGCTTTCGCGAAACTCAGGGTCCGATCGGCAGGATGCAGCGAAGCCTTGACTTCTTAGCTACCGCTGCCGCCGGTCGTGCCGCGCACCACGCGCTTGACCTTGTCGGTGGTGTAGGTCTGGCCGCCGATCGAGAGCAGCGGCGGGGAGGCGGTGAGATCGACGGAGTCGACCATCCCCTGAATCTCGGTCGAGATGGCCAGGTCGTTGCCCTTGGAATCCTTGCCGGTCGCGGTCAGCGTGTAGGTGCCGGCCGGCCATTGCGTGCCGTCATTGCCCTTGCCGTCCCAGACGAAGCTGGCGTTGCCCTGCTTCAGGTTGAAATTGCCGGAATAGGCGGTCTGGCCGGTCGCGCTCGTGATCGTGATGGTGGCGCTGGTGGCTTGCGGCGACACCAGATTCCAGGTCGCTGATTTGTTGAACTGCGTCTTGCTGCCGTCGACCGCCACCGTGTTGCCGACATAGACCAGCGCCTGGGTCGACTGCGCGCTCTTCTCGATCGCGATCAGCTGCTTGAGCTGATCGTTGGACTTCAACTGCTGCTCGACACCGGCGAACTGCACGAGCTGCTGGGTGAACTGGTTGGTGTCGAGCGGATCGAGCGGGTTCTGGTGCTGCAACTGTGTGGTCAGCAGCGTCAGGAAGGTCTGGAAGTTGTCGGCGATACCCTGCGACGAGGTCGTCATGCCGGTGCCGGTGCCGCTGCTTCCGGAGCTCGCGCCACTGTTGTTGGCCTTTCCGGAGACGACCGGTGTCGGCATGGTTGCATCGACTGCCATGGTGAACTCCTTACACTCTGATATCGACGCCGCCGAGGGCGCCGGTTGCGCGGCCGTAGGAACGGCCGGCCGCTGCGGCGGGGACGCTGTCCTCCTCGGCGACGATCAAACGATGGGCGTTCGGATTGGACTGGCCGTTGTTGTTCTGGCCCGACTGCGACTGGTCGCGCAGGCTGAACTGCAATCCACCATTGCCGGTCGACAGGCCGGCATTGTCGAGCGCGCGCTGCAGCTGGTTGGCGTCCTGGCGCAGCATCGACAGCGTTTCCGGGCGCTCGACGGTGAGATGCGAGGTCACCTGGCCATTGCGGTCGACATCGATGCGGACATCGATGCGGCCGAGCTCGGCGGGGTCGAGCCGGATCTCGAAGCGGCTCTTGCCGCTCTTGGCGGAGGCGGCGATCTGCATCGCAAGCCCGCTGAGCGGCACCGTGGCGTTTTGCGCGGCGTTGGTGACGGTCAATTGCGCGGTCGCCGACGGCGTCGTCTGGGTGGCGAGTTGTGGCTGGAGTGTGTTCGCCGCCTGCGCGCCGGGATCGGGCGTCGTGGGCTGGGCCTGCGCGGTGGCCTGGCCGCCGGCCGCCGGCGCGGCCTTGCCGTCGCCGCCCGCGTCGGCCTTGATGGCGTCGGCTGCGCCGTCCGCGTCGGCCTTCGCCTTGCCGGCAACCGCAGCCGGCTGCGTGACGGCGGGAACGATGTTGGTCGGCGCTGCCTGCGCCGTGCCGTTGCCGCCCTGGGCTGCGGCGTCCTGGCCGGCAGGTGCCGTCGCGACCGCGTCCTTCGTGGTCAGCTGCACCTTGGCTTGCGGTGTCGTCTTGGTCGCAGGCGTGCCCGCCGCGACCGTGGCGGCGAGTGTCGCGTCGCCGGTCGCGGTCGCTGCGCCCGCAGCCGTTGCCGCATCGGCGATGGCGACCTGTCCCTCGGTCTTGACGCCGGCCGCCTTGGCGACCTTGTCGGCATTCGCCGCGGTGGTCGCCGCGGTTGCGGTGCCGGCACCGGCCGGCGTTCCGACGCCGGCGGTGGTGGTGGTACCGGTGATCGCCGCGCTTGCCGCGATGGCCGCAGCCGCGATCGCGAGAGGTGCGGCCGGCTGGCTGGATGGCGCAGCCGCCGTCGCGGTCGGGTCGGTCGCCGTTGCCGCGGCAACGGGAACGGCAAGCGCGGCGCCGGCGGTTGCCGTGTTGGATGCATCCGGCTGCGGCACGGCTTGCGTCGTAGCCTTGTCGCCGGCGGGTTGCGTATCGCTGCTCGACTTCTGATCGTCCGCTTTCGATTTCGACTTGGTCTTGCGCGGTGCGTCGCTGTTGCTGTCGACCTTGTTGTCGTCGCGCGAATTGCCGGAATCCCGTGACGTTGGGTCCGGAGCCTTGCTGTTGTCACGCGAGCGCGCGTCGGTCGTCGAAGACGAATCGTCAGACCTGCGTGCGGGCGCCGGCTGGGAGTCGTGGCGGCTGTTGTCGCTCGTGGACGCAGTGTTGCTGTCGACCAGCGCGGCAAAGCCGTCATTCCCCGCCTGCGAGGCGGGATCGGGCCGCGCCGACCGCTGCGCCGAACCCTGAAAGGACCGGCCTGCCAATGCTTCCGACGTCACGCTGACCACTGCCAACCCTCGCAAATGAGACTTCCAGCGTTTTGTCAGCAAGGAGCGGGCCAACGGGGTGACGCCATAAATACCGAGTTATTTCAGATGGTTATTGGCAGCGATGGCGGGCTGGAACCGGTTCCCGGCGAGTCTCCTTTTTGCCTGGCGGCAAGATTTGCCGTCCGCACGCGGCCAGCTACGGTTTTCGCCGGATTGCCTCCCCGGAGTACGGCCTATATTAAGAGTGGCCTCCGACGCGTCCCGAACCAACCGACCCGGCCTTGGATGTGCTCTAAGGCTTTCTGGACAAAAGGCTTTTTCCAATTTCGTCACGGAGCGCATCAGCTCGCCGCGACGGTGACCAATGACCGCTTAGAGATGCTCAACAGTCTGGATCTTGAAGGCCGCCCTGAAGACACACGGATCGTCGTTGCGATGTCCGGTGGCGTCGACTCGTCGGTGACGGCTGCGCTGTTGAAGTCGCAGGGTTACGACGTGGTTGGGATCACGCTGCAGCTCTACGACCATGGCGCCGCGACCCATCGCAAGGGCGCCTGCTGCGCCGGCCGCGACATCCATGATGCGCGCAATGTTGCCGAGCGGATCGGCATCCCGCATTACGTGCTCGACTATGAAAGCCGCTTCAAGCAATCGGTGATCGACAATTTCGCCGACAGCTACGCGCTCGGCGAGACGCCGGTGCCGTGCATCGAGTGCAACCGCTCGGTCAAGTTCCGCGATCTCCTCGCGACCGCGCGCGAGCTCGGCGCGCAGGCGCTCGCCACCGGGCACTATGTCGCCTCGCGCCGGCTTGCCGACGGGGCGCGCTCGCTGGTCTGTGCGGCGGATGCCGACCGCGACCAGAGCTATTTCCTGTTCGCCACCACGCGCGAGCAGCTCAACTTCCTGCGCTTTCCGCTCGGCGACATGACCAAACCGCAGACCCGCGAGCTGGCGCGGCGCTTCGAGCTCGAGGTCGCCGACAAGCAGGACAGCCAGGACATCTGCTTCGTGCCGACCGGCCGCTACACCGACATCATCGGACGGCTGAAGCCGAATGCGATTGCACCGGGCGACATCGTCGACCTCGCCGGCAACGTCGTCGGCCAGCACCAGGGCATCGTTCATTTCACCGTCGGCCAGCGCAAGGGCCTCGGCATCGCCTCCGGCCACCCGCTCTATGTGGTCAAGCTCGACGCGGCGACGCGTCGTGTGGTGGTCGGGCCGCGTGAGGCGTTGCGGATGGATCGCATCGCACTGCGCGACGTCAACTGGATCGGCGACGGCGCGCTGGATCGCGTGATCGGCGAGGGCATCGAGATCTATGTCCGCGTGCGTTCGACGCGCGCGCCGCAGCCGGCATGGCTGCGCGCCACCGATGGCGGCTACGAGGTCGAGCTCGTCGCGGGCGAGGAGGGTGTCTCGCCCGGCCAGGCCTGCGTGTTCTACGATGCGCCGTCCGGTCAGGCGCGGGTGCTGGGCGGCGGCTTCATCAGAAGCGCGAGCGCGAGCCGCGCGGTGCGGGCCGCGACGCAGGAAACGATGGCGCAGCTCGCGGAAGCAGTTCGCGGATAGAGAAATACGAGGCGTCGGGGCAGGGAATGGCTGGGGATATCGACCGCGAAGGGGTCGAAAAGGCGTATGGCCGCTGGGCACCGATCTACGATCTCGTGTTCGGCAAGGTGTTCGATCAGGGCCGTCAGTCGACCATCGCGGAAGCCGACCGGATCGGCGGACGCGTGCTCGACGTCGGCGTCGGCACCGGATTGTCGCTGTCGGAATATGCGCGCACCACGAAACTGTGCGGTGTCGATATTTCCGAACCGATGCTGCGGCGGGCGCTCAAGCGCGTGCGCGCGCTGGGCCTCAGCAACGTCGAGACGCTGGCGGTGATGGACGCCAAGAACCTGGCGTTCCCGGATTCGTTCTTCGACGCGGTGGTCGCGCAATACGTCATCACCGCCGTGCCCGATCCCGAGGCGACGCTCGACGATTTCGTTCGCGTGCTGAAGCCGGGCGGAGAGCTGATCCTAGTCAACCACATCGGCGCCGAGAGCGGGGCGCGCCGCGTCTTCGAGCTCGCCTTCGCACCGCTGGCGCGGCGGCTCGGCTGGCGTCCGGAGTTCCCGTGGGCGCGGCTGACCAACTGGGCGGCAAGGCATGGCGGCGTTAGCCTCGCCGAACGCAGGCCGATGCCGCCGATGGGGCATTTTTCGCTGATCCGCTTCCGCAAATCGTGAGGCTTGCGCAATCTTGACCGGGAACATCGGCGCGCCGTTCCGGTTCTCTCATCATGAGGATCAACTGGACACGCGGCAGTCGGACACTTGCATTGTCTTTTGCTTTGTCCTGTGCGTTGACGTTGGCGCCCTTCGTCGCCACGGCGCAGGCGCCGCCCGCACTTGCCACACCGCCGGCGCATACCGCGCCAGAGGCGTCGGCACGCATCGCCCAGAATCGGAACTGCGCGCCCCCGCAGCCGTCGCATCCCGATGCGGCGGTTCCGGAGGGAACCACCACCGGGCAGGTGGCCTCCTCGCTGGGCGATAAACTCGCCAGATCCGACGGCGTGCTGTGCCCGCCGGCCGGTGTCGATCCCGAAATGCGCGCGCCGACCCTGCCAAGCGGCAATACGCCGGTGATTCCACCGCCCGGCAGCCCCGGTGGCGACCCATCGGTCAGGCCGAAATAGCCTCTGGCTGCAATAGTTTGCAGCCCCGCCCGCGTTTGCTTGACAGGTACGCGTGCCACTCTTTATATGCCGCGCGTTCGCAAGCAGCGGCTCCACGCCGCCGATCGCGAGCCCATGGCGGGGTAGCTCAGCTGGTTAGAGCACGGGAATCATAATCCTGGGGTCGGGGGTTCAAGTCCCTCTCCCGCTACCATGTTTTTCAAGCACTTACCCTGTCTCCCATACCCATCCCGGAAGGCTGGACAGCGGAAGTTCTGGACGTTCAATTGACGGGCAGCCAGCAACGAATGTTGCCGGAGTTCGTGTTGGCATTGGTCATTTGTTGCCTCCCTTTACGCTCCTTTCGTGGGACGGTGTTGCAGATCGATGAGCCGGCGGCTGACGCCGCCGGCTGTAATCGTACCTATTGGGCCTTGATGGCGATGCGCTTGACGCCCGCTCTCGGGTTCTCCGCTTTCGGAAGCAAGATCGTCAGGACGCCGTTCCTGAACGAGGCCTCCGCTTTATCCTCTTCGACGTCTTCCAGCGCGATCTGCCGCTCGAAGGCACCGTAGGTGCGCTCGGTGAAGTGCTTGCCTTCGCTGCTGCGCTCGTCCTTTTTCTCGCCGCGAATGGTCAGAATGCCATTCGCGATTTCGATCTGCACGTCCTTCTCCGTCATGCCGGGAAGTTCGGCCGAGATCATCACCGCCTTGTCGGTGTCGCTGACCTCGAGCTTCGGCCAGCCGAACCGCCCTTCCATCAAGGGGACCAGGCTTGGCGTGCCGAAGCCGCGGAATGCGTCGTCGAACAGACGGTTCATCTCGCGGTGAAGCGTGATGAATGGGTCGTAATTGCCGCGCGAAGGCGCGAGCTCCTGATTTCTCGACCAGGGAACGAGATCACGGATTGCCATGTTTTTCTCCTTCATGCGTGGGACGAGGAGCGCGTCTTGTGCGTCGGCGCGCCGCGTCCTGTGATCATCAACCTCGATCGAGCGGTCAGGCTGCCTGTTTCTGCTCGATCTGCGAGGGGGAAGATGCGCCGCTCGCGATTTCGATCCGGCGCGGCTTCATGGCCTCCGGGACCTCGCGGACCAAGTCGATGATCAAGAGCCCATCCTTGAAAGAGGCCTGCTTGACCTGGACATGCTCTGCCAGGTTGAACACGCGCCGGAACGGACGCGCCGCAATGCCCTGGTACAGATATTCGCCGGGGGTCTTCTCGGGCTTCCTGCCCTCGATGGTGAGCGCGTTCTGCTCGGCTGTGACGTTGATGTCGTCGGCGCCAAAGCCTGCGACCGCCAGCGAGATCCGGTAGTGATTTTCGCCGGAACGCTCGATGTTGTAGGGCGGGTAGTTGTCCTCGCTCGTGTGGCGCAGCGCGCCGTCGACGAGACCGGCCAGGTGATCGAAGCCGATGGTGGAGCGCCACAGGGGCGCGAAGTCGAAGGTGGTCCTCATACCAAGTCCTCCAAAGAGCAAGATGGTTACGAAGGAACGCTAGACGACAGGTCCGAAAACCGGACGCCCGGCGCCCGCACCGGACCCATGACGGCGTCCGATACACCGCTCTCGCGGCAGAAAACGAGTTAGAAAAACGACAAGCCGATTCAAGAGGGACAGCGAAAATTTTTCGACGCCCTAGATGCCGCGCCGCATCATGGAGCTCGCGCAACGCAGGGACGTTAAGGGTTGCTTGCAAGGCAGGCGGCCGCCGCTTGACAGCGGGAGCGCCCTGAATATTTTTTCTCCACCGGGAATTCATTCCCGTTTCTCGAAGCAGAAAAGGACAACAACGACCGTCTGGAGCGGCGACAATGTTCAATGAAGATATTGCCCGTATCCGCGCCCGCCGCGGTAACACTCGCAGGTATGGACATCTGCTGAAGACCAGGCTTTCGGACCTCGCGCGTCAGTATATCGAAGGTCGATTGTCAGAGGAGCGGGCCGCCTCGCGGCACTGGTCCGAAGCGTTCCCCGTCTCGTTTACCATGCCGAAACATCTCGGCGCACCCTCGAGCGCGGAGGCGTCGTTATGACCAACTTCCCCTCTCGAACCGGAGACGACCGCTTCGCGGCATTCGACATCGTGCTGAAGAGACGCGGCCGCGGCAGGTGGAAATGGTCCGTCTGTGCGGCCGGAGGAGAGACCGTCCTATGCGGGTCGGAATCCAGTCGCCCGTCCGCGCGGTACAAGGCACAAAGTGCGCTCTTTCTCCTGCTGTGCGCCAGTGCCTCGCGTATTCCCGCGTTGCGGCCGGCGACAGCATCGGAGATCTCCGGCGCGAGCGCTCGCAGGCCGCAGAGCCGGATCACGATCGAAGGACTACGCCAGCAGAGAAAGTCCTCGGAAAATATCGTAAGGCCCCGCTCGGCCCATGCGGCCACCGCTGCATCCAAGGCGATGGCTCGGCGCCTTGTGCGTCGTCCCCCTCGCTCATCCGGAGGCATGGGCGCATCCGAGCTCTAGGAATTGCCGGATTGATGGCAGGATCCTCTGGACGAATCCATGAAGCTTGCCCGGGTCGGCGCCCAACTTCACGCGTCGGTCCTCAGGCACGCCTTGCACTTGTGCGGAAAGCTTCCTGAGCTTCTCAAGCCGGGCAAGCCGACCCCCGGACTACATGGAATGACGGTCGTTTACAGTTTGCACGAACCTGCGGCAGCGGTGAGGCGTCGCGAAGCGTCGAAGGTCGCCATCGATAGTAGTTTAGCAGTCGACCAAATGGACCGCCGAAATTTTTTGACCGACCTCTTGAAGCCCCCTGCCACAAACCTAATTCCTTTCCCGCCGGGGGCCGGTTCCGGCCCCGGTCTATGACATCGCTATACCCAATCAAGGAGGATGTGCATGCATTTCCGTCCATTGCACGACCGCGTGCTCGTGCGCCGCATCGACGCCGAGGAAAAGACCGCCGGCGGCATCATCATTCCCGACACAGCAAAGGAGAAGCCGCAAGAAGGCGAGGTCATCGCCGCGGGTCCCGGCGGGCGAAACGAGCAAGGCCAGTTGGTCCCGCTCGACGTCAAGGCCGGAGATCGAGTCCTGTTCGGCAAGTGGTCAGGCACCGAGGTGAAGATCGATGGCCAGGATCTGCTGATCGTGAAGGAGAGTGATCTTCTCGGCGTCGTCGAACACCACGACAAGCTGAAGAAGGCGGCCTAAGGGCGCAAAAGAGGCTGACAGTCATCGAATAGAAAGGAGATCAGGATCATGGCTGCCAAGGAAGTCAAATTTTCAACCGAGGCCCGCGAGCGCATGCTGCGGGGCGTGGACACGCTGGCAAATGCGGTGAAAGTCACGCTCGGTCCGAAGGGGCGCAACGTGGTGATCGAGAAGTCATTTGGCGCGCCGCGCATTACCAAGGATGGCGTTACTGTCGCCAAGGAGATCGAGCTCGAAGACAAGTTCGAGAACATGGGCGCCCAGATGGTGCGCGAGGTTGCTTCGAAGACCAACGACCTCGCCGGTGATGGCACGACCACGGCGACTGTTCTGGCGCAGGCCATCGTCAAGGAAGGCGCGAAATCGGTTGCGGCCGGGATGAACCCGATGGATCTCAAGCGAGGCATCGATCTCGCGGTCGACGCCATCGTCAACGACCTCAAGACCCACGCGAAGAAAGTCACGTCTAATGACGAGATCGCCCAGGTCGGCACTATCTCCGCCAATGGTGACAGCGAGATCGGTCGTTTCCTGGCCGATGCGATGCAGAAGGTGGGCAATGAAGGCGTGATTACGGTCGAGGAGGCAAAGCACCTCAATACCGAGCTCGAGGTGGTCGAGGGCATGCAGTTCGACCGCGGTTATGTCTCGCCCTATTTTGTTACCAACACCGAGAAAATGCGTGTCGAGCTCGAAGATCCCTACGTCCTGATCCACGAGAAGAAATTGTCCGGGCTGCAGTCGATGCTGCCGCTGCTCGAAGGGGTGGTCCAATCCGGCAAGCCGCTCCTCATCGTGGCCGAGGACGTTGAAGGCGAAGCCCTTGCGACGCTTGTCGTCAACCGCCTGCGTGGCGGACTTAAGGTCGCGGCCGTGAAGGCGCCCGGCTTCGGCGATCGTCGCAAAGCGATGCTTGAGGATATCGCAATCCTCACCGGCGGCACCGCAATCTCCGAGGACCTTGGCATCAAGCTCGAGAACGTAAAGCTCAACATGCTCGGCCGCGCGAAGAAGGTTGTGATCGACAAGGAGAACACGACCATCGTCAACGGTGCCGGCGCCAAGAAGGACATCGAGGCGCGAGTCGCGCAGATCAAGGCCCAGATCGAGGATACCACTTCCGACTACGATCGCGAGAAGCTGCAGGAGCGGCTCGCGAAGCTGGCGGGCGGTGTGGCGGTCATCCGCGTCGGCGGCGCAACCGAAGTCGAGGTCAAGGAGCGCAAGGATCGTGTCGACGATGCCCTTCACGCGACACGTGCTGCTGTTGAGGAAGGCATCCTTCCCGGTGGCGGCGTGGCATTGCTGCGTGCGCTCAAGGCGCTCGATGGTGTCAAAACGGCGAATCCCGACCAGAAGGCGGGCGTCGACATCGTTCGCCGCGCCATCCAGGTCCCGGCCAGGCAGATCATCCAGAATGCGGGTGAGGACGGCTCGCTCGTCGTCGGCAAGCTCCTCGAAAGCAGCAGCTATAGCTGGGGCTTCAATGCGGCGACCGGCGAATATCAGGACCTGGTGAAAGCCGGCGTGATCGATCCGGCCAAGGTCGTGCGAACCGCCCTGCAGGATGCGGCTTCGGTGGCCTCGCTGTTGATCACTACCGAAGCGCTGGTGGCCGACAGGCCCAAGAAAGCTGAGCTTGCTTCAACGGCCGCGCCACCAATGGACTTCTGACAGATGCCGCGCCCGGCCGCTTGCGTGGCGGCCGGGCGCGATTTTTGCCGGTCAAGGAGACCGCAGACAGATAGGAGCGCATACAGACGCCGCCGCTCGCACGCGGTCTCAAGCTTCGTAACCATCGCATGGGTCAATATTAACGACAGGAGGATGAGATGATCATGGATCACACCATTGGCTCCGCTCGTGCGGAGAAGCGCAAGAACTCCACACAGCGCCTATGGCGCCGTCTTCTGACGGCGTCGCTGGCATCGGCGCTGGCGATGCCATCTCTGGCTGCTTGGGGGTTGAATAGTCCGCCCAGAACGACCGCAATACCCGCTGACGTTCGGCCATCGCCGCCGATTGCGCACCTCGAGTCGATGCGCTGGATGCAGTGGAAAGCGGAAGCTCCAAGGCTGAGGATCGACATACTGATGTCGCCCAACGTGACGCCGTGGGGCATCCTGCAACCTGGTCAGGATCGGACCCAACGCTGTCCGACGCTTAGCTGACCGTTGCTCGAGTGGGAAGTAGCGCAGGGACTTTGCAGGCAAAGACCCTGTGCTATTAACCTGTGGTGATGCCGACAGTAGTCGCGTGCCTCTTGAAGCAGGCCAAAGAGCTTCGGCGATACGCCTCGCGATTTATGGCTTCGCGCGATCGCGTCTGCGCGCATGATCGCCTCCAACCCCTTCGCTTGGTCATGCCGGTCTCTGCGGCACGCCGGAGGTGGCTTGCGACGAGGCGGTATGTTTCTTCTCGGTCGCCATGATCGCGCCGGCTCCCAGCGCAAGCGAGCACCTCTGAAGCGTCGAGAAGGGAAGTTTTCAGCTCTCAGCAAGGCATCGATCGGATGTCAGGAAGGGGCGGCATCCATGCGGCCTATACATCGCAGCAGATCTGGCGCGGCAAGGTTTCTGGAGCGTCCAACGGAATCATCATGAGGGGCCGGCGAGGACCGCAAGTTTTTTTCTGAGTGGCTCTTGACGCGATCAATCTGCTGCCTAATTTTTGCCGCGCCACCCCAACTTAACGGGGCGGTGTTTGGGTGCCAATCCGGACCCAGACCAGACGGGCACCGGTCGTGTCCCGGTGCCGTTCATATCCATCTTGCTCCCTGGAGGATTTGGCTATGCGCACATACGACTTCTCTCCTCTCTTCCGGTCAACCATCGGCTTCGACCGTCTTTTCGATCTCGCCGAGATGGCCAATCGGTCGGGCGAGGAGGACAACTATCCCCCCTACAACATCGAACGGCTGGCGGAAGACCGCTATCAGATTGCACTCGCAGTCGCAGGCTTCTCGTCCGACGAGATTTCGGTGACGGCCGAGCAGAACGTACTTACCGTCGAAGGAAACAAGGTCGAAAAGCCCGAGCGCGAATACCTCTACCGTGGCATCTCTACCCGGAGGTTCAAGCGGCAGTTCAGCCTGGCCGATTACGTCCAGGTCAAAGGCGCCGCATTCGACAACGGGCTCCTCAAGATTGAGCTTGCGCGCGAAATCCCCGAGGCGATGAGGCCGCGGCGGATTGCGATCAACGCGGCGCAGACGGGGCCGCTGCGACAGCTCGAATCTGCGGCCTGACCCGGCCCGAGCTGCGTGCCGGAAATCGGCACGCAGCCTTCACATCGATATCGTCTACAGAACGGAGGCAGCCATGCGGCCGACGACCGCGCTTACCTGTCTGAATGATCTGAAGCCATCATTCCAGAACCCACGAAAGTTCGAGTATCCGCTGCGTGGTAAGCACCTCGCATGCGCTCGACAAATGCGTCGCCTTGCAGCCTAGGAGCCTGCCATGACCGATATCAGGCTGCCAAAGCAAGTCGTGGACAGGATTGAAGCCCGGTGGTCGTCAAGGTATTGCTCGAAGGAGACGCAACATTCCGGATTGATCGACCGGCGCCTTGAACAACTGCGAGCGCACCGAAACAACATCCGCCGCTATCGCTGGCTTATGGGTACGCAGCTCTCCGACTTGGAGCGTCAGTTCATCGAGCGGCGTCTCGCCGAGGAGCTTGATGCCATGCAACGTGAGGCATCTAGCGTCCCGCCTCTCGGCGCACGCCCGACGTCGATCCCGGCCGCCGGAACATCGGGAGAAAACCACCCATGATCGACCTTCGGGCAATACTCATTCGCGGTAGCGAGAAGATCATCGGTCATTACCAGTATCTCCTTGATACCGCGACCTCGGAACTGGAGCGCGAGCGTTTTCGTCAACGCATCCACGAAGAGCAGCAACTGCTGGACAAGCTTCGCCAGCCTGAGCTGCGCGCCCGCGCGGCGTGATGTGCCACCTCCGGCGGGTCTGTCACTGGCAGGCCAGCGTGTGCGCGCCAGGACGCGACGTCTCGCCGACCCGAGTGGAGGCGTCGGGTAGCTGCGATGGGCAGACTTGGACTGGCGCAACTATTATCGCCCTGCCGCCGCCTGTCGGAACGCAGGATCTTCGACCGGCTCCACAACGAACATCATGACCACGAGGGCGATAAAGGACGAGGCGGCCAGGAAAAGGAAGACAGAATCCCAGCTATATGCGTCGAGGATCACACCGGTCAGGAACGGGAACAAGGCGCCGCCAGCCTGGCCACCGGTGTTTACGACGGAGACCGCGAGCGGATAAGCCTCCTTGGTGGTCAACCCTGCCGGATAGACCGTGAACGATGAATATCCCAAATTTAGAAGTAGCCCCGCCACGAGAAGTGCTCCTCCGAGAAGGAGCGGATCGCTCGGCGCATGAATGAGGGCGTACATCATGAATACGCTGGACAGAGCCGTGATGACGATGGTGGGTTTGCGGCGCTTGTCGAACACGCGGTCGGAGAGCAGACCGCCAAGTAGGTTTCCGAGCACCCCACCCACGAAAGGAGCCGCTGCCACGAAGCCTACGTTCAGAATCGAGAATTTCTTCTCGGTCGTCAGATAGGTCGGAAGCCAAGCGAGGATGACATTGATGATGCCCGTCATCATCAAATATCCGATGGCCAGTCCCCAGATATTGGGGGAGCGGAAAGTCTCCGAGACTGTGGCGATTGGTCGGACTGTCCTGGCACGAATAAGCCTGTCCATCCCACCGAAGTTACGCCTCCTGTTCCCAGCCACCAAGGGAATCCCGCCGGCCGCATCCGAAGGGGCGGGCGGCGAGTCGCATTGGATGTGCTCAACTTCCGTGCTCGACGTAAAGGGACTTTGCGCCGGATCGTTGGTGACGAGAAAGTACCAAAGTACAGAGAAGATGACTCCGGGAACAGCGCAAATATAGAAGATATATTGCCAGCCCAAGGAGGCGATCACGATGGCACCGATCGGAGGCACCAGGACCGGTCCGAACTTTGCAGCCGCAAGGAAGATGCCGACCGCTGTTCCTTTTTCTTTTGGCGGAAACCAGTGGTTCATGGTCGAGAGCATCGCGACAGGCAGCGGAGCCTCAGCCAGCCCGAGCGCCAGCCGGTTGAATTTCATTTGCAGAGCCGACGTCGCCGTGCCCAGTAGTCCCGTAAAGACCGACGTCAAAATCATGAAGAGCGGGAAGATCATCCGCACGCCAAAACGCTTCACCACGAACCCGGCCGGAATCTGGGCGACGGAATAGCCGATGAAGAAGAGACTGACGATCGCACCGGCCTCGGTGTTCGTCATGTTGAATTCGCTCTTCACGAACGGCAGCACGATGCCGATGTTCGCGCGGTCTGCGGCGGCCATCGTGTAAACGAAGAAGATCAGGGTCATCACGACCCATCGATAGTTCGATTTTGCAGAAGCCTTGTTCTCGGCGTTTGCCCCCAGCACTTGCGACATCGTCGGACCTTCCTTTTGTCGACCTTCATCCCTGTCATCGCGATCTTCAGGGACATGCGATCCCGTCGCCGGCGAGCGGCTCAGAACCCGTAGAGGGCCGTTGCATTGTCCACGAGGGCCTTGCGAAGCCGGACGTCATTGCCCAGGCATGATACCAGGAACTCGGCGAGGGGCCCGGGAGCCGGCGGATTGTCGGCTTCGGTCACGTGCGGCCAATCAGAGCCCCATAGAACGCGATCTTCGTTGGTGTCGGCGAAAAGCTGCGCGATCGCGACGGCATCGTCGTAGTACGGTGCTCCGGATCTCGTGTTGAGGTAAGGAGCCGAGAGCTTGATCCAGGTCCGTCCGCCCTCGAGAAGGCGCAGCAACGTATCAAGGCCTGTGCGGGCTGGATCGCCGGGCTCAACCCGTCCGCAATGGTCGATGACCAGTGGCACCGGCAAATCGCTGAGCATCGCCTCGTGCCGCGCGAGTTCGCTCGCCTTCATGTGCAACTGGAGGTGCCATCCGAGGTCTGCGATCGACCGTGCGACGTTCGGCATCATATCCATGGTGGTGCTGCCGACCTGGACTTGATTGAACCGAGCGCCCCGCGCACCTTGCACATGCAGTTCGAAAATTTGATCATGCGCGAGACGATCGTTGATTACCACCACTGCGCGGTAACCGGAGCCTAGCGCAGCGGCGGCGCCCAGCGTGTGCCGGTTGTCCGTACCGTAGAGAGACGGCTGCACCACGACGCCGCGCGTTGTGCCTCTCTCGGCCGCAAATACGCGATACTGGTCTACGGATGCGGTCATGTTGCTGACGACTGCATTCGGCACGGTGGGAAAGGCTGCGTCCATAATGTGGAAGTGGCAATCGGCCGCGCCGGCAAAACTTGCCATGATACGAGCGTTCGGACTTTCCTTCATTGAGGCCTCAGCGCCCGAACACGTGCAGCAGCGCGAGCGAGAAGATCGGGAACGCCGCTACGGACAGGATGCCCAGAAGGAGGGCGAGGATGTAGGGGGCGATTGCCTTCGAGGCGTCCTCCACGCTCGTACCCATGACAGAACAGGCCACGTAAAAGCCAATCCCAAGCGGCGGCATGAAGATGCCGACACCCATCGAGAGCAGGAGCACCATCGCGTAATGGACACCGTCGATGCCGAGCTGGGTCGCCATCGGGTACAGGATAGGGCCGAGAATGATGAGCGCGGGCAGCCCTTCGAGGAGGGAGCCTACGACCACCAGGATGACGATGGAGCCGGCGAAGAAGAGATAGCGGTTGTCGCCGACCGCATGGAGCATCGAGGCCAGGTATTGCGGGAGATTTCCCGCTGCCATGATCCACGCAAATGAGCCGGCCGCTGCAATGATGAAGAGGACCATTCCGGACATCACCGCGCACTCGGTCGCGACGGTCACGAAGGTCCGCCAGCCGATGGAGCGGTAAACCAGCATGCAGAGTAGAATGCCGTACAGGACGGCTACGGACGAAACTTCGGTAGGTGTCGCCACGCCGAATTTGATGCCAAGGACGAGAATGGCTGGCATCATCAACGGGAGCACGGCTCCGCGGGCCGATTGGCCGATCTCCTTGCGCGTGGCTTGTCGAACACTCGCCGTCGGATTGCGCACCGACATGACATACACAAGTATCATCAGGATCGCGGCCAGGACCGCGGCCGGAAGGAGCCCGGCGATGAACATCGCGCCAATCGAGACCGGCACGACAGATCCGAGGACAAGCATGGCGATGCTGGGGGGAATCGTCTCCGACATCGCGGCGGAGGCTGATAGCACCGCCGCTCCATCCCTCAGGCGGTAACCTTTGCGTTCGAGCTCCTCTCGCATGACCGAACCGACCGCGACCACGTCTGCGATCTTTGATCCGGAGACTCCCGAAACGAGATAGGTCGTCATTACGACAACCTGCAGCAGGCCGCCGCGGAAATGGCCGACCAGGGCCATTGCGAGCGCCACGAGCCGCCGGCTAATGCCGCCTTTTTCCATGACCATTCCGGCCCAGATGAAGAACGGCAGTGTGAGGAGGATGAAATGGCCCGAGCCATCGATGGTGTTCTGGGCAATAGCGACAATGGGGGCGAGATCGGTCGCGAGCAAGAACAGGATCGATCCGGCGAGCATCGAGAACGAGACTGGCAAGCCGAAGAGGATCGCCCCGAAGAAAAAGAGCAGCATCAGCACGAGGCCGGATCCGGTCCCCAGTTGCATCCCGGGCACAACGCGGATGGTAGACACGAGCGCTCCGACGACGCCAAGAATGAGGCAGCCGTGGAGGATCGGGAGCACCCTGTGGACTTTCAGGAGGCGTTCGACAGCGAAAAGGCTTACGAGGACCATCCCCGCAATGAACGGCACGACCGTGAGACCGAGGTTCCACTGCAACATTGGCATGATCGACTGCGCATCGATCTCAAGCAGGTCGATGGCAGCGAGGAACGAGACCACCGCAACGACGAGAATGGTGACGTCGATGGTTGCCAGGACTGCGCGCCGGGCGGCGAGTGGTAGCATGTCAGTCACGAGCGCTACGGCCGTGTGGTGGCGGCCGCGATAGGCCAGGGCGCCGCCGACGAACGCAATGGTCAGAAGGGCGAGGCGCGAGACCTCCTCGGCCCACAGGAACGAGTGACCGCTCAGCCCTCTTTGGGCGACCTCCACCAAGATGAGCCCGAGTTCGCCGACCAATACGAAGAACAGCCCCACGCGCGCCGCTGTGTCGATCGCGGACATCATTTGACCGTACACGCGCACGAACGCGCCGCGCTCTGGCGGAGAATCGACCGGCGGCTTCAACCCGAGATGAACCTCGTCGGCCAACTCAATGCCGCTCGCTTCCGACATGAACTGCCCCTCAACCGGCCTGGCTCAGGACGGCGTCCATCAGTTCCGCTCCGATAGTCGGCCGGAACTGGTCGTAAACGGGCTGCAGGGCCGTGCGGTAGGCTGTGCGATCGGCGCCTTGGATCTTGATCCCCTGCTTGACAAACCGCGCCTCGGTCTCCTCGCTGGCTCTTGCGATGGTGGCGCGCGCATCCGCTCTCAGGTCGTGCGCCGCCTCGCGTATGGCCTGCTGGTACTTCGTGGCAAGGCCGTCGAGCTTGCGCTTGCTCGCCATCATCACGCCCGGGTTGTAGACGTGGTCAGTCTTCGTGATGACTTTGATGACCTCATCGTGCTTCGATGCAGCCATTGAGATCATGGGCGTTTCGATGGCTTCGATGGCACCTTGGGAGAGCGCAAGGTACACCTCAGAGAGGTCAACCTGGACGGGGTTGGCGCCGAGCCTATTGAACATCGCGGCATAGATCGCGCCGGGCTGAACGCGGATTTTCATTCCTTTCGCCTCGGCAGGCGTCGCCAGAGAGCGACCTGTCGTCGATGTCACGCGCCAGCCGAAATGTGCATATGAAAGGCCATAGATGCCCTTTGCAGGCAGTTCCTCCAGCAACTTGGGACCGATCTCCCCGTCAAGCATTCGCTCAGCTGACGCCGCGTCCTTGAACAGGAACGGGAGGTCGACGACCATGAACTTCGGGTAGAGCGTCTGGATGAAGCCCGACGTGTGACAGCAGAGGTCGACAATGCCGGTCTGCATGCCGGTCAACATGTTGACCTGCGACCCCAGTTGTCCGGTCGTATAGACTTGAATCTCGACGCCCCCATCCGTCTTTTCCTTGACCTTGTCGGCGAAGCGCAGCGCAACTCCCATGAACGGGTGCGACGGCGTGTCGGGATAGACCATCTTCAATGTGTGCTGTGCCGCGCTCGCGAAATTCGAACGGACGATAAGCGGCGCGGACAACCCGGCTGCGAGCAAATGGCGTCTCGATAGCGTCATGATGTATCTCTCCCTGGACTTGAACTCTTGTTTTTTTGGACGGGCCGGCCCTGCTGGCCGGCGTTCAATGTGGCGGCAGCCTCGCAAGCATGGCGTCAATTGCCACCTTGTGGTCGGCGGGCTCGACGCCCTGAAAATGCTCCTTGAGCCCCAATCCCTGCTTCCAACGAAGGCGGGCGACGATAGCGCGCGCCATAACGGGTTCGATACCAGCGTCCGCGATCGCTTCCGCCGACATCTCCAGTTCCTCAGCGCGGCGTTTCGCGTGGATCACGCCCGACGGGACCAGACTCTCGACGGTGTCCATCCAAGGGCGCGCTAACGTCTTGCAGGCCGAAGCGAGCACCACCTCATCCACACCGTAATGGCGGGCAGCCAGCATCATCTCGTCGGTCAGCGCCTCGATCCCCTTGAGCAAGACGGAGCGCAGGATCTTGATCCCCGACGCCCGCCCAAGTTCGCGACCTACGAACGTGATGTTCATGCCCCAGGGATTAAGCAGATCCCGGACGCGCTCGCCGGCCGGCCCGCTCGACAGGATAGGCATTGCGTAGCCGTTCTTGGGCGTCCCCTCGATGGACGCATCCGCAAGCAGCGCTCCACTTGATGCTAGAGTATCTGCGACCGATACCTTGATCTTCGGCGTCGCCGAAGCGAAGTCGACGAAGGTATGTTGCGCGCCTAGGCAGCCCACGAAGGCCGCAGCACTTTCAAGCGAAGCCGATCCGGGCGTCACGCTGATGATGAGGTCCGCCGACTCGCTGAGTTCACGATTCGAGCGGACGAGCGTAACGCCGGCTTCGGCGGCGCGGCGCTGGATCAGGGAGGCAAACGGGCCATCGAACGCATACTTGTCGTAGGCATGAACGACTTGAAGCCCGGCATTACGCAGACCCGCCCCGAGCGTGCTGCCGATCTCACCATATCCCACGAGGCCAAGCCTGACTTGAACCTTGCCCAACAGATCATCCTCCTCGATCTAAAATCTTCTGAGGCGCTACTTCGCGTACGCTCCCTTGTACGTGCCATCGCGGACGCTCTTCAGAATCGCATCTTCCTTGGCCTCCTGCTCTTTGACGGAGCGGATGAGGTCCTCGGCGATTGAGGGCGGGAATGCGACGACGCCGTCTTCGTCACCGACGACGATGTCGCCGGGTTGCACGACCATGCCACCGATCGAGACCGCTACATTCGTCTGGCCGGGCCCATTCTTGTAGGGACCACGATGAATCGCGGCGCGCGCAAAAACGGGGAAATCCGAACGCCCGAGCGCCCCAGCGTCACGGATCGCGCCATCGACCACGATGCCCGCTGCACCACGACGTGCCGCGATTTCGGCAATAATCTCGCCGACCAGAGCGCGGCTTGTGTCGCCCCCGCCGTCGATCACGAGGACGTCCCCCTGGCGAAACAATTCGAGGGCCTGATGAATGGCGCGATTGTCGCCGGCGGCAGTTCTGATCGTGAAAGCAAGGCCGACCATGGATCCGCCTCGGTGAAAGGGGCGCAACCCAGTTGCGCCCGGCATGCGCTCAAGATTGTCGCTGATAACCGCGGTCGCCACGTCCTTGAATATCAGCGCCGGAAGCCCGCTCACATTCTTAAGTTCGGTCATGCCGTCCTCCCCATCCTGTTTTGTTGCTTAAAAACAAAAAAAATACAAAATGTCAATTATTCTCACGACACTCAGCCAATAAGATTGAAAATAGTACACTATTTGTACAATTGCGAGCAATCCCCATTGCCTTGCGAATTCCCTTGGGACTAAGCTGCGAGTTCTCGTTTAGGGGGAGGCAATGGCGGGTGGACAGGACCGGGCTTACAGCGTTCTACGATTGAGGGTTGTCGGCGGGCATTATCCGCCCGGTTTCCACCTTCGGGAAGAACCGCTGGCGAGAGAGCTGGGTCTTAGCCGCACGCCGGTGCGGGCAGCCCTGAGAAGGCTGGTTGAGGACGGACTCGCGACGACGGACGCCGGCCAAGGCATTCACGTAACGGAATGGAGCGAGGCCGACATTGAGGAGACGTTCCGCCTCCGCATCTTGCTCGAAGCGCATGCCACCGAACGCGCAGTGGCGCGAGGTGACGAGGAGCTTGCCAAGCGCCTGGAGGCAAGCAACCAGATCATGGCATCTGCCATCGCAAAAGGCGACGACGAGTCGATCTCGGTCATTCAAGCGACCAACAGGGAGTTTCATCGCACCCTACTCGAGTTCGCCGGCTCGCCTCGGCTCCGTGCGATCCTCGAGCCAATGATCGACATGCCGATCGTGGTGCGGTCGTTTTTTCTGTACTCACCGGCAGAACTCGCTCAGAGCCTTCACCATCACGAGGACATCACGATCGCAGCACGCCTGCGCGATGGACAGCTCGGGCGACGCGCGATGCAGCTCCATCTTACGATGTCATACGCCCGTGTCCTTCAGCACCGCGAGAATTGGCGCGAGAAACGGCCAATCGCCCCCTCCGATACTCAGTAAGGAGCGAGCGGCTCTGTCACGGCGTACTTGCCGTCGGTTGTGCGTTTTTTGGTTTCTTAGCTGCGCTTCACCGCTCATAGCCGGTAGGATCTGAACTGTCCGACGGGCTCGCGAACGCCTTACGCAGAACTGTCCAAGGAAATCGGGGTTACGACAACTTCTAACCGCGCGAAGGCCGAATCGTGGTTGGCCCGCGGCCTTATCTTGCTCCAGAACGCGGAGTGGTGGCGCGCGGCACATCCGCACACCGTCGGCGACGATGATGTATTGGGGCAACCACGCCAAGACGCGCGAGGCCTTCCAGGGCGGCTTGACCAAGAGCGGCAACAAGTGCGTTCGCAATGCCGGTGGAACGTATACCTATGCGGGCCGCAGCGATGACATGCTCCCATGCCAAACTTGCTCAGAGCGCCTTTCAAAGCAACAGTCTTCGCAAGCAAGCCAATTCAACTGCACGGACCGGACAATCGATACCAACGTCAGTATGCGTTGTTGCTCGACGTGCTGCGGATGGACGTCTCGGAGGACCTGCTCCCCTAGATGACGAAGGGGGAACGATGTCTCTTTCTTGCGTTTGGCAACGTCAGGTGAGCCCGTACTTCGTCATCTTGGTATGCAGCAGCTGGCGGTGTATCCCGAGCTTTCGGGCGGCCTCTGTTCGATTGCCGCCGCTTTGGGCGAGGGCAGTGGTGATCATTTTGCGCTCGAGTTGCTCGAGCGCTGCCGGCAGGTCCTCCGCGACGATGCCTTGCGTTTCCGCGCCGGCCGACGACGAGAGGAAGTCCAAATCGTCGACGTCCAGCGTCGTGCTGCGGCTAAAGATGGCGGCGCGTTCCATGGCATTGCGCAGTTCGCGGACGTTGCCTGGCCAGTCGTGAGAGCTGAGTCGTTTGGCGGCTTCGGCGGAGAGTTCGGTCGATCGATTGCCCGCCGCATTCAGGAAGTGTCGAGCGAGTGGAATGATATCTTCGCTTCGATCCCGCAAAGGCTGCAGCGCGATCGGCACGACGTTGAGGCGGTAGAAGAGATCCTCCCTGAATTTTCCTTGCCTCACCCAAGTCGCGAGATCCCGATGGGTCGCCGCTATGATGCGAACGTCGAGCGGCTGAGACCGTCCGCCGACGGGCGTCACGACGCGTTCCTGGATGGCTCGCAGGATTTTTGCCTGCATCACGAGATCCATGTCCCCGATCTCGTCGAGAAAGAGCGTGCCTCCGTCCGCATCCCGGAACGCTCCCTTGCGCTCCGCTACGGCGCCCGTGAATGCGCCTTTGACGTGTCCGAACAACTCGCTTTCGAGCAGATCGGTCGGAATGGCTGCGCAATTGAGAGCGACGAAAGGACCAACCGACCGCGCCCCGGCGCGATGAATGGTGCGCGCCACGACTTCCTTGCCCGTGCCGGTCTCGCCGGTGATCAGCACCGTCGTGTCGGTGTCGGCGACAAGGCCGATGGTCTTCTGAACGATGCGCATGCCCGCGCTCGAGCCGATGAGATCATCGCCCGGCGTGTCTTCGTCCTCCGGCCGCCCGGCCTCGCGGCTCGCGACGCGCGGCCTCGTCATCCGGCGCAGCAGCGATGAGAGATCGTCCCGTCCCACCGGTTTTGTGAGATGGTCGAATGCCCCGAGCCTCATCGCCTCGATCGTGTTGGCTGCGCTGGCGAAGGCCGTCATTATCGCGACTGGCGGCCGCTTGTCGCCCATCTCGCGATAATGACGAAGCACGTCGAGGCCGTTCATATCGGGCATACGAAGATCCAGCAGTACGGCGTCGGGCCTGTGAGCGTCGGCCGCGCGGATCGCTTCTTTCCCGTTCGAAGCCATGCTTGTCTCATATCCGAGGTCGCGCACCGTCTCGCATATCGCGTCGCGCAGCACCTTGTCGTCGTCGACGATCAGTACGCGGGTCATGTCGGCGCTCCGCATGGCAGATCGATCGTGAAGGTCGTGCCGTCGTCTCGATGCTCCAGCAGGACTTGGCCGCCGTGAGCCTCCGCGATTTCCCGCACGATAGCGAGGCCGAGACCAGTGCCTTCGGCGCGTCCGGTCGCAAAGGGCTCGAAGAGGTGATCTCGAACGTCGTCCGGAACGCCAAAGCCGTGGTCTTCGACGGCGATCGCAACGCGATCGTCCGTCGCCCTCGCCCGGACAGCGATGGTCGTGCCGTCGGCGGAGTTTTGGATCGCATTGAGGAGCAGATTGTCAACCGCGCGGCCGATCTGCGACGCATCCAGGAACAAAGGGCAGGGCAGTTCGGCGGGGGCTTCGAGCGTGATCTTCCTCTTGCCCGCTTGCTCGGCGAAGAGCGAAATGCGCTGAGAAAGGAAATCCCGGATTGCGGACACTTCCTGTCGATCGACTTTCGAACTCTGAACGGAGCGCAACAGGTTCTGCAGCAGCTGCTCCATCCGGGCGACCTGATCGACCACGACGCTCAGGGCATTTCTCGCACGCGATGGGTCTCCAGGTTCCGCGAGTGCGTTCTCGGCCTTCAACCTCATGGCCGTGATCGGGTTCCGTATTTCGTGCGCCACGCCGGCGGCGACCCGTCCGAGCGCAGCAAGGCGCTCTGCGGCGGCGACCTGCTTCTGAAGACGCTCGGAACTTCGACGTGCGTCGGAGGCGGCCGCACCGGCACCGTTGATCGCATGGACGATCCGGTCCAGGTCGCGCTGTCCGGTGACCGCCAGCAAGGGTAGATCCTGGGACCCGGCCGCGAGAGCTTTTTCGATCGCTCGCAAGCGCAGCGACCACCGCCACAAGACCCGGCCCAGGAGTGCGGCAGAGCCGAGAAGCACGACGAGCAATAGCGAGAGACCGGTCGCGACGAGAAGGAACGGCCGCTCCGCTACGTTGACGACGCGCATCATCGTCCAAGCCGCGCGTCCGGACTTGTCGGCGAACGGGCAACCCTGGATCAAAAGTATCTGCGACGTGCCCTCGCGCTTCCAGGCCACAGGCCTGTTGCTCGATACCGTGGTTTCAGCGACCTGGCGGATCGTAGGCTCCTCCGCTTGCGGGAGGTCCGTCTTGACCCCGCTGCCTTCGTAGCTTGGGAACGCATAAGCGAGGGAACCGGTTCCAGCCTGCCACACGCCGCCTTCGACGCCTTTGAAAGCTTCCAACGCTTGCGCGACGCCGCTGCCTTCTCGGGCTACCGGCAGGCGTGCGCTTTCATTCAAAATCGCGTCGCATGACAAAACCAACGTCGTCTGCGCGCGCTCGATGCGCTGGCTCGTCGTCTCTTTGTAGAGGGCAACGAGCATGATCCCAACGATGATCGCAGCGATCAAAAACAATCCCCAGCAGAGGGCGAACCAACCGACTATCGAGCGTGGAAACAATTCGCCGAACCTCGTTCCGAAACCGTCATCCGAGTATGCACGGAACCCACAGCCCGCGCCATGCCGGCTTATTCCATCCGGGCCCGCCGATCATGGCATTGGCAGCCGCTGCGTCGCGCGTGCCATCGGCGGGCGTCGTGATTGCGGACGCGGTGTCTTCAAAGCCGACGGCCAGCGAACCGCAACGCTCCAATTAACGACGTGATTTCAACGCCTCCGGCGTTGGCACGGCGCTTGCGATGTCCTGCACGACAACATCGATAGCAAGGAGCGTCGTATGCACTGGATCGATCCCGATCATCTGCCGGAAGTCGGCGGCACCGTCGAGCTATTCCTGATGAACAAGCACGGCGAAGCCGATGGCTTCCTCATGACGGACGGTCGCGAAGTCCACGTGCCGCCGCACCTGTCGCTGCGCCTGCTGCGCGAGGTCTGCCCAGGCAGCAAGGTGCGCGTGCGTGGCGTGCGTCCTCGCGCCGTCGACATGATCGCAGCCGTCGCCATCGAGACGCCCAAAGGCCGCCTGCTGGACGAGGGGCCGGATCAGCGGCCCGACGACGAATTCGAGGAAGCCAAGCACGGGCCGATGACGGTGCAGGGCATCGTCCGCCAGCCGATCCACGGACCGAAGGGCGAGACCCGAGGGGCCGTTCTCGAGGACGGGCGCATCATCCGCTTGCCGCCGCACGAAGCCGAACGCTTCTCCGATCTGTTCGTCGCCGGTCGCAAGATCGCGGCGAAAGGCGAGGGAGCGACCACTTCCTTCGGGACCATGGTCGAAGCCAAGCAGATCGGTCCTTCCTCGGACGAGCTCAAAGCCGTCGGAGGTCCGAAGAAGCACAAGCACGGGCCCGATCACAAGAAGCCCAAGCATCACGAAAAGCACCATCGTCCTGGCCATCACGGTTGAGTGCCGACAATGGCGCGCGTCCCGAACTCCCGACCGCTGCACTTCGTGCAGATCGGCGATCTGCACGTCACCGATAATGGCCTGCAGAACCATCGCGATTTTCTTCGGATCGTCGAAGAGCTCAACGGAAATGTCGGTGACAAGGTCGATTTCGTCTATCTGCCGGGCGACAATGCCGACGACGGTACCGATGAACAATTCGCGATCGTGCGCGACGGCCTCAAGAGGCTCCAACTCCCTTGGCGCGCGATCCCCGGCGATCACGACTTCAAGCCGAGATCCTTGACCAGCTTCTACGACGGTCTGTATGTCCCGAAGCTGCCCCACGCGCAGGAGGTCAACGGCTGCGTCTGTCTATTCCTCGACGTGGTCTCGCAAGGAACCGGCGGTCCCGATTTCAAGCTCGGTGGACAGCAGTTCGACTGGCTCAAGCTGAGGCTCGGAGCTGCCAAGGAAGAAGGAAAGACGTGTGTCGTGTTCATGCACGCTTATCCCGCGGATCTCGGGGACGAAGCGGAAGCACTGACGCAGCTTCTCGACGAGAGCAGTACGCTGCTCGTCGCCATGGGTCATACCCATTACAACGAAATCTCGCACGACGGTCGCACCGTCTATGCAGCGACAAGGTCGACGGGGCAGATCGAAGAAGGCCCTGTCGGCTTCGCATTCATGGCGGTCGACGGCAACGCCGTCAGCTGGCGCTTCAAGCCGCTCGAATCTTCGTGGCCTTTCGTGATGATCACCTCGCCGGCCGATCGGCGGCTATCGTTCGAAGGTGATGCCGACGGCCGCCCGACCGAAGTGCGCGCCACGGCGTGGGGCGCGGCTCCGACGGCACACGCGGATCTGCGAGTCGATGACGGACCGTGGCTTCGGATGTCGAGCATCGAGGGAGGCCGGTTCAGCGCACCTTTCCGTTCAGACAAGGCCCATCGCCTCGAGGTTCGGGTGACCGACCAGAACGGCTCGCAGGACATCGACGCGATCGAGTGGGATCCGGACGGAAAATGTGGTCGCAAGTCGAGCGGCAGCGACACGAATTCGATCGGTGCGTGGCCCGAGCGCCATCTGTTCGGAACGCAACTTGGTCCCAATCGAAACGGGCGGAAGTGGTGATCGCCCATAATTCATTTTGCGGAATTGACGACATGCAGAACATCAGTCCGGTCTGGCTTTATCCGATCATCCTCGTGTGCGGCGCGCTGCAGGCTTGGGGCCCGCCGATGAACAACGCCTTGCGGAACTCGATGGAGAACCCCTGGCTGTCGAGCATCATCTCCTTCCTGCCGGTCGTCGCGTTCCTCTCCGTCGTGTGGGTCTGTCAGCCTCATCCGTTCCCGACCCGGGAAAGCATCGCTGCGATGCCGTGGTGGGCCCCGCTCGGAGGGCTGATCGGCGCGTTCGCGGTGGTCGCGGGCCTCATCTTCGTCGGCCAGGTCGGCGCCGGAACGTTCGGCGGCCTGACCATCACGGCGAACATCCTGATGTCGCTGATCATCGACAAGTACGGATTGTTCGGGATGACGGTCCGCGAGCTCAGCTTGGGTCGCATTGCTGGCGCCATCCTCATGGTGGCCGGTATCGCTCTCATCTCGAAGTTCTGAGGGGAGGTCCGCATGACGCTCGCGCAATCCCAGCAACGAGCCCTCGCACCCCTGCTCGCCTTGAACTTCTTCATGGCGGACATGCAGGCGGGCATCGGCCCGTTCCTCGGCGTCTTCCTCCTCGCCCACGGCTGGCAGAGCGGCTGGATCGGCACGGTGATGACCGCGGGCGGCGTCGCCGGCATGCTGATGACCACGCCAGCGGGAGCGTTGATCGACTCGACGCGCAGCAAGCGCCTGTACGTGATCATTCCAGGCGTCTGCACCGTCATCGCATCCGGTATCGTGCTGCTGTCGCAGGAATTCTGGCTGGTGGCGGCATCCCAAGTGGCGACCGCGATCGCCGGCGCTGCGATCGGGCCCGCGGTGGCCGGCATCACGCTCGGTATCGTGCGCCAAGCCGGCTTCAACCGTCAGAACGGAAAGAACCAGGCCTACAATCACGCGGGCAACATGGTCGGCGCGGCGTTGTCCGGGCTGCTCGGATGGCTCTACGGGTTCACGGCCGTGTTCTGGCTCGCCGCGGCGTTCGGCGTGCTCTCGATATTATCCGTGCTGATGATCCCGGGCGATGCCATCGACGATGACGCCGCGCGCGGTCTCGAGCAGAAGGACAGCCAGCAAGGCCATGTCAGCGGGCTGCAGGTCCTCGTCGAATCCAAACCGTTGTTGATCCTTTCGGCCGCGTTGCTGTTCTTCCACCTCGGCAACGCGGCGATGCTGCCCCTCTACGGGCTGGCGGTGGTCGCCGACAAGCAGGCGGATCCGGCAAGTTTCGTCGCGATGACGATCGTGATCGCCCAGGGCGTGATGATCCTGACCTCATTGGCCGCGATGCGGATGGCCGAGAAGGAAGGCTACTGGCTGGTGTTGCTGGTCTCCTTCGTCGCTCTCCCGATCCGAGGCGTCATCGCGGCCTGGCTGCTGAACAAATGGGGCGTCTACCCCGTGCAGATCCTCGACGGCATCGGAGCCGGTCTGCAGAGCGTCGCCGTTCCCGGATTGGTGGCTCGGATTCTCGACGGTACCGGCCGCGTCAACGTCGGCCAAGGAGCGGTCATGACCGTCCAGGGCATCGGAGCCTCGATCAGCCCGGCCATCGGCGGCTGGATCGCGCAGGTGATGGGCTACGGACTGATGTTCCTCATTCTGGGCTCGTTCGCGGCGGTGTCGGTCGGGCTCTGGCTGGCGTTCGCTTCCTTGCTCAAGCCGGCCTGCGCCGGCAGACCGAGCCGTTCCGCGCCTGAATTTGCCGTCGCAGGAGCGGGCTGATGTTCAGCGCGGCCACCGCGACATGGGGCATTGCAGGCCTCGCCACCCTCGGCGTGGTCGCGCGGCCGTGGAATCTGCCGGAGTTCATCTGGGCCGCAATCGGTGCGGTGCTGCTCGTCGCCTTCGACCTGCTGCCGTGGCGCGAGGCTTTGACGGCCGCCGGCAAAGGCGTCGACGTCTACTTCTTCCTGATCGGAATGATGCTGCTCGCCGAGGTCGCGCGCAAGGAAGGCTTGTTCGACTGGCTCGCGGTGCAGGCCGTGCGGCAATCCCGCCGGTCGGCTTCACGGTTGTTCGCGATCGTATATGCGGTCGGCACGGTGGTTACGATCTTCCTGTCGAACGACGCCACTGCCGTGGTTCTGACGCCGGCGGTCTACGCGGCGACCCGCGCGGCCAAGGTGGAACCGCTGCCTTACCTGTTCGTCTGCGCTTTCATTGCCAACGCGGCGAGCTTCGTTCTGCCGATCTCGAACCCGGCCAATCTCGTCGTTTTCGGCGAGCGGATGCCGACGTTGCTCGAATGGCTGCGCTACTTCGCGCTGCCGTCGGTGATCGCGATCGTGGCGACGTTCGTCCTGCTCCGCTTCAGCCAGCGCGAAAGCCTTCAAGGTGACGTGGAGAGCGAAGAGAAGGGCATCGCGTTGACGCGTGGCGCCGCGATCGTTGCCTTCGGCATCGGCGCGACGGCAGTCGCGCTGCTGGCTGCATCAGCGCTCGGTCGCGATATCGGTCTTCCGACATTCGTTTGCGGCGCGATCGTCACGGCGATCGTTCTGGTGCTCGGGCGGAAGTCTCCGCTGCCGGTCCTTCGGGACGTCGCCTGGTCGGTGCTGCCGCTGGTCGCCGGCCTCTTCATTCTCGTCGAAGGGCTGAACCATACCGGCGTGCTTCCGGCTCTTGCCGACGTCTTGAAGCGGGCCGCCGCCGATGCGCCGAAAGCCACGGCATGGGGAGCCGGCATCGTCACCGCGTTTGCTTCGAACCTCATCAACAACCTTCCCATGGGTCTCATTGCGGCGACCACGTCTCACGCCGCCCAAGCGTCGCATGAAATAACGGGCGCGATCCTGATCGGCGTGGACCTCGGTCCGAACCTCTCGGTGACAGGTTCGCTCGCGACGATCCTCTGGCTGATCGCCATTCGTCGCGAGGGTGAGGACGTCGGCGCCACTCGCTTCCTGAAGCTCGGCCTCCTGGTGATGCCGCCGAGCCTTCTTCTTTCGCTTCTCTCGCTTTCGCTGGTGGCGCCTCGATGACGCGCCGGCAAAACCCGTTCTCGTTCGTCCGAGCGAGAACCAGCAACCGGAGCCGATCGGCCGATCGGCGTGAATGGAGGAAGACATGACCAATGAAGCAGATCGCGACCGCCGGACCGACCTGTCTCGGCGCACCCTCGCTCTGGCTACCGGCGTCGCGGCGCTAGGCGTCGCGCTCGGCATGCGCTCGACCGCGTTCGCGCAAGGCAAGGCCGATGCCAAGGGGGAAGGCAAGGCGGACTCGAAGATCGAAGGCAAGGCGGACGCAAAGGGAGAAGGTAAAGGCGAGGGCAAGGCCGAGGCCAAGGGCGAAGGCAAAGGAGAAGGCAAAGGTGAGGGAAAAGGCGAGGGGAAGGGTGAAGGAAAAGGCGAAGGAAAGATCGAAGGCAAGGGTGAAGGAAAGGGCGAAGGCAAGTTCGGCGGCAAGGAAGGACGCTGGGATGGCAAGGCCGGCCGCATCAAGGTCGATGTCGCAAGTGACGGCGCGACAGCCATCGACGTGCGGTGCGCCGCCGACGAACCCATGCGGACCTGCGCCGACATCACGCGCGACATCGTCGATCGGATCAGGGCACCAAAGTAGTTCGAGGAGCGCGACATGGCTTACGGCGACCTCGTCGGGCGTGTCGATTTCGATATGACCCGCGCGTCTCCCTTTTCCTACACCTGTCACGCCTGCAAGCGCTGCTGCAGGAACAAGGCGATCCGCGTCAATCCATATGAGGTCCTGCGGCTGGCGCGGCGCTTGGGGCTCTCGACGACCGAGTTCATCGAAAGCAAGACGGAAGCCGGCGGCACCGTCTTGCGCTCAGCGGAAGACGGCAATTGCGTCTTCCTGAACGATCGAGGTTGCTCCGTGCATCCGGACCGTCCACTCGCGTGCCGCATCTACCCATTAGCCCGCTGGGTGTCGGCCGAGGGCGAAGAGTCATTCGGAGGACTTGCTCCGCACCCGCAGACGGAGGGCGTGTACGGCAACGCAGGCACGGTCCAGGACTACCTCGACCAGCAGGGCGCCGAACCGTACTTCCGAAACTCGGACCGCTACGGCGTGCTTTACGACAAGATGCTCGCCATCCTGGAGAAGGCGGCCCCGGGCGAACTCGATCGGCGGCAGGAGCGGCGCGAGGAGATCGATGAACTTCCGTCGGGCTCGATCGGTTCCGCCTTCATGGACATCGACGCCATGCTCGGGGCTTGCATGCAAGACGGTCCGGACGAGATCGTCGAGCGCCACATCCGAGCGGTCGAAAATTGGCTGGACTCCATCGACGGAGAAATCCTCGCCAAGGCGCCTCAAAGCCCCGGACTTCAAGAGGGCGATCGCCGCAGGCGGTCGATTTTTCTCGATCGCAAAGGCACATGAAATTTGGAGCGCACGATGGAGCTTGCTCATCGTGCGCTGGTTGTCGTCCAGGCGGCCGGCTGCTTAGCGAAATCCTTCGCGCCATCCCCGAACTTCGCGGGCTGTGCTGTCCGAGCGTGTCCAGAAGTTTGCCCTGGCCGGCGTCGCTGCACGTTTGAATGGTCCAAGACAAACATCGCGACGATTATGGGGGCGGAGCGGGTAGTCTTGAGATGGTACATGCGGGGAGCGCGGCACTGGCAGGTTTCGGCCCATGGCGCGTTGTTCCTAGGAGCAAGGCTGGTTACCGAAAGCAGTTGGTGCTAGATGAACTCGCTGCTTTGGCTCATTGACGTGGCTGCTTGATGAGTTGATTCCACTCTAAATGATCGGCTCTCGTTCGATAGCAGTTCTGACGACTGGCTGGTCGACGTAGCAGGCGAGTTGCTCAGAAGCCTGTTGTACATTGGCGAACTCGCGGAGTTCACGGAACACGAGGAGTCAGGCGGCTATGGACACTTGGCGTGGGGCTCACGTACGGCGCTTGCGCAGCTTGCTCAGAATAAAGCAAGATCATCTCGCCACACTGATGAATGTTACGCAGACTACAGTATCTCGATGGGAGAGCGGCGCGATCCGGATGTCTGAAAGGCAATATGAAGTTGCCTTAAGTGTACTAGGAGCGCGGTCCCCTGGCGCGGACCGCGCAATTCGGCGGCTCGTCGAGGGGTCGTCGTTGAGCATCCATCTCATTTGTGACTGGACACACAGGCTCTTAGCCGCCTCGCCATCGCGGTACGGCGAGTGGCGTCTCTCTCCTGGGGATGTCATAGGTCGATCTCTGCTCCGATATGCGTCTACGGAGATTCTTTCAGCTGACGAAGGACTGCGCGAGAAAGGGTGGTATGACGCTCCGTCTAGCGCGGTGTCTATCGAGACCGGCTCGAACTTTAGGCTGGACGTGCCGATTCCGCCCAGCACGGTGCTCTGGGAACGGCTTTGGCTTGCCGACGGCAGTGCGGTCCGCCTGGTTTCGACAATTCAGCACGAGCACGTCCGCGCATAATTTATGCGCTATGTTCACTCGCGACAACGATACAATGGATGTTGAGGTGTGTATGACTGCCGAGCCGTGGCTTCTACCGGAAGCTGCGGACCTTTAAAGCGGGCGATGTAAGCGATGGCGGTTCTAGTAACGGGAAGCGCGGGGCATCTTGGTGAAGCTTTAATGCGCATTTTGCGGGAATCAGGTCGGCCCGCCATTGGCGTCGATATGAAGCCGTCACCTTATACCGACGATGTGGGATCGTTAACCGACAGGGATTTCTTGCACGCTCTCTTCCGCAGAGGAGTTCGGTGGGTCATCCATGCTGCGGCATTGCACAAGCCGCATATCGTGACGCATTCTTATCAGGATTTCGTGGACACCAATGTGACCGGAACGCTCAATTTGCTCGAAGGTGCGAGCGAGACGGGCGTCGAGAGTTTCGTATTCACAAGCACCACAAGCGCCTTCGGATCAGCGTTGACACCGTCCCCAGGCATGCCTGCATCCTGGATAACTGAAGAGGTTGTTCCCATACCAAAGAATATTTATGGCGCGACGAAACTTAGTGCCGAGCACCTCTGCGAGGTGTTCGCGTCTAGGCGGAAGTTGCCAACGATCATTCTAAGAACGTCGCGATTCTTTCCCGAGGACGATGATTCTCCTTCTGTCCGCAACCACTTTAGCCGCGACAATGCGCAATTGAACGAATTGCTCTATCGCCGCGTCGATCTAGACGACGTCGTGCAGGCTCATCTGCGGGCTTTAGAACTGGCGCCGCAACATAGTTTTGGCCGGTTCATCGTCTCCGCGCCGACACCCTTTAGCAAGGGCGATCTTGACGAGTTACGGCGCAACCCTGGTGCCGTGGTTCGCAGACTGTTCCCCGAAGCTGAACGGGTCTACGCCGCAAGGGGTTGGTCGATGTTCGACGAGATCGATCGCGTCTACGTGAGCGACCTCGCGGCCGAGAGGTTGAAGTGGACGCCGCGATGGGACTTCAACCGAGCATTGAAACTTCTGCAGAACGGCGAAGACTTTCGCAGTCCTCTGGCCCGTACCGTCGGCAGCAAAGGCTATCATGACAGGGAGTTCCAAGAGGGACCCTATCCTGTTGGGCCTCAGTAGCAATTTCAGCATACTTGGTCCACTTGATACACGGGAGGCACGCCGGTTTGAGCAATGGCTTTTGCCTCCACGGGAGAAGAAGTAATATCTCTCTGCGATGACGCATCGCCGGGCTTTTGAAAAAGTGATTCACTTCTCTCATCATGTACTCGATCTCAGCATCGGAGATGGCGACATCTTCCGGTCTTCCGTTCCACGGCTCGTCTGTTGTGCCGATGACGGTGTAATCGTCTTCGTATGGAAAGCATTCCATCAGGCGACCGTCGCTGGTCTGAAGCGGCACGACACCTAGCGTATCCGAAGAAATCCACTGCGAGCAGCTGGTGTGCCGGCCTCAGCGAGGCCGCATGGTTTGTCATGGCCAATTGAAGGAAGCGAAGCGATGGGATTTGGAATGAAGTTGATTGCGTCGACGACGATGTGTCTTCTGCTTGGTGCCGCGCACGCATCGGCATCCGAGAAACTCAAGGCGGTCGACCTCGCGGCCGGCAAGAGAGGCGATCGAACCCAGTTTCGTGACATCAGGGATTTCTGCGGCACGAAACCGATGAGGACAAGCCGGTGGTGGCTTTCAAGATCGGCCGCTCCGAGGCCGGCGCCAAGGCGGCAGTGTCGCACACCGGCGCGCTGGCCGGCTCGGATCGGATGTACATGCCTCGTGGACCGCACGCGCTGCTTGCCGGATTTCCACCTACCTTGTTGCAGGTGAGTGCGATCGAGACGCTCGCCTATGACAGCCGGAATTTCGCAGCGCGGCTCGTGGACGCCGGCGTTCGGGTCAATCTGAGCATCTGGCCGGAGCTTCCCCACGTCTGGCACGCTTTTCTCGGCTTGTTTCCCGAGGCGATCGAGGCGTTGCAGGAGATTGCAGCGTTCGTGAACGGGGGCATCGATCGCTGAACGGTTGCGCGCCCGTCTGGCCGTTCCCACCGTCGGATCTCTGGCGGATCGCGTGGGGGTCGACTAACAAGGCATCTGTCGAACGATGCAGGACAGCTGCCATGTTTGAAGGATTCGAGCGTCACGATGTCGAGACCGAAGGTGCGACGATCGCCTCGTTCGTAGGCGGGAGCGGTCCTCCCTTGCTTCTGCTCCATGGATACCCGCAGACCCACGTCGCCTGGCATCGTATCGCCCCGGTCCTGGCGCGCGACTACACCGTGGTCGCCACCGATCTGCGGGGATATGGCGACAGCCGCGGTCCGCAGCATGTCGATGCATCGGCTTACTCCAAGCGGACGATGGCGCGCGATCAGCTCGCGGTGATGAAGCAGTTCGGTTTCGATCGCTTCGCCGTCATCGGGCATGACCGCGGCGCGCGGGTCGGGTACCGGTTGGCGCTGGACCATCCCGGAGCGGTGCAGGCTTTCGTATCGCTGACAGTGATCCCGACCAGCGAGGTCTGGGCGCGCGCCGGCAGGGATTTTGCGCTCGGCGCCTATCACTGGCTGCTGTTCGCGCAGCCCTATGACCTGCCCGAACGGCTGTTGAGCGGCGATCCGGATTTCTTCCTGGACTGGACGTTGCGAAGAATGGCCAAGGATCTCGTTGCCCTGTCGGATGAGGCCCGCGCCGCCTATCGCGAAGCATTTCGCCGGCCCGAGGTACGACACGCGATGATGCAGGACTATCGCTCCGGCGCGAGCCTCGACCATGAGCATGATCTTGCCGATCGCGCCGCCGGGCGAATGCTCGATTGTCCTGTGCTGGTGCTGTGGGAGCAGGGCCGCTTTGGTGAGACGGATACTCCGCTCCAGATCTGGAGGAGCTGGGCTGTCGATGTCGATGGTCGGGCTATTCCGGGCGGCCATCTTCAACCGGAAGAGCAGCCTGAGGCCGTGCTCGACGCCGTCAGTTCATTTTTCGCACGCAAGCTCGGGTGACCAAGCGAAGGCGGTGATCGAGGCGTCGGGATCACCGGTCGAGCCAGGCGTCGGAAAAATCCCCCGCGGTCAGGTCGACGCTGTTGTAAAGATTGCGCACGCGCGCATTGCTGACGAGGGTTGTCTCCAGCGCTACCAGTGGCAAGGCTGGCAGATCGTCACTGGCGATCTTCTGGATCTGCCGGAATTGATCCGCGCGCCGCGCTTCGTCGCGCTCCGTGGCTGCCTGCCGGAACAGCTCATCAACCGCCGGGTTATTGTAGTGGGCCGCGTTGACATAGGGCAGCGGGTGCTTGATTCCGTCCGACCAGTAGATCCGCTGCACGCCGACCGTCGGGTCGAACAGCAGGCCGAGCCCGTTGAGGTTGATGTCGAAATCACGGTCGTAATAGACCCGCTTGATGAAGGTGCCGAGATCGCCGTCGAGGATGTCGACGCGGATGCCGGCACGGCCGAGGGCGGACCGCAGGTAGCCGGCAGTCGCCTTGAATGCGGCCCCCGGAATGAAGGTCAGCCTCAGTGCAAACCGGATGCCGCCGCTTCCGCGCTTCAATCCCGCCTCATCGAGAAGGCGATTGGCCTCGTCGAGATTGAAGGGATGGTCGAAGCTCGTCGGGTCGAAGTAGGATGAAAGCACTTCGGGAATCGGCGAGCGGATCCGGCTGGCATAGCCGTAATAAATCCACTGCCGGATGAAATCGCGATCAATCGTGCGCGCGATGGCGTGCCGCACGGCGCGTTGGGCGAGGTATTGGTTGTCGAGGCTGAACTCCAGCACGGCGGCGTTGTTGAGATAGGCGTCTCGCTGAGACGAGACGACAAGCTTCCCGCCCTCTGCCAGCCGTTTCACATCGCCGAGCGAAATGCTGCCGCTGGTGTCGGCTTCTCCCGTCTCAAGCGCCGTGGAGGCCGCGGCCGGATCACCAACGAACTTGACCACCACCCGATCCAGAAAGGGCCGCTCGGGCCGCCAATATTGTGGGTTCCGGCGCAGGCTGACGTGGCTGCCACGTTTCCATTCCTCGAAGATGAATGGACCGGTTCCGATCGGCGCGTTGTTGTTGGCGCTGCCGTCGAGATTATCGGGCTGATAGGCGTGACGCGGAACGATCGGCGATTCCGCAGCCGCGAGCGCCTTCAGGAAGTAGGGTGTCGGCTTCGACAGCTTCACCACGGCGGTCAGCGCATCGGGCGTTTCGACACGATCGAGATTGGCGAAGCTGATCCGGCCACGCGGCCCGGCCTTTTGCAGCGCTTGCAGCGAAAACTGGACGTCGGCGGACGTGAAGTCGGCGCCATCGTGCCATTTGACGCCGGGACGCAAGGTGAAGTTATATTCGAGTCCGTCTGCACTCGACTTCCAGGCCGTCGCCAGAAGTGGACGTGGTATGAAATCTGCATCGTAAGCCAGCAGACCCTCGGTGATTTTGGTGCTGATATTGCGGGTCTGTGTGTTGGTGTCGAGCAAGGGAACGAGCGTTCGCGGTTCCCCCTGTGTGACGACAGTCAGCGTCCCGCCACGCCGCGCTTCGGCCGCGAGCGCAGGCGAGCCGGCGAGCGGAAGCGCGAGCACACCGGCCCCCGCCTTCAGGACACTTCGCCGATCAATAAGACCGCGGATACGATCGTCAGTCGTCACCATGTGCCAAGCTTTCCATTGTTGCGTGTTGAAGGCGTGCGGCCTGTTTGCGCAGCGTCGCCAGGATCGATCGTTTCAGCTCACCGAACGAGCGCATCGCGATGATTTCCTGATAGGCGCGTGGACGGGGATAGGGGACGATGATCTCTTCGACGATCCGGCCAGGACGGCCGCTCATGATGGCGATGCGGTCCGACAGGAACAGCGCCTCCTCGATGTCGTGCGTGACGAACAGGACGGTGGAGCGGCGCTGCTCGCGTGCGGCCAACAGCAGCTCTTGCATTGCGAGTCGAGTCTGGGCATCAAGCGCCCCGAATGGCTCGTCCATCAAGAGGAGCAGCGGCTGCGATATCCAGGCGCGGGCGATCGCGACGCGCTGGCGCATTCCACCGGACAGCTCATAGACGGCATGATGCTCGAAGCCGCGCAGGCCCATCATCTCGATCAGCTCCTGCGCCCGTGGCCGATATTCGGACGCCGGGCGCCCGGCCAGACGCGATGCGAAGGTGATGTTGTCGATGACGGACAACCATGGGAACAACGTCGCTTCCTGAAACACGATGCCGCGATCGGGGGACGGGCGTCCGACCGGCTTGCCATCGATCGTCACGCGGCCGCGCGTGGGTTGTTCGAAACCCGCCAGCAGGTCGAGCACGGTTGATTTGCCGCATCCGCTGGGTCCCAGCAGGCACACGAATTCGCCTTCCGCAACGCCAAGCGAAAGTCCGTCGAGCGCGACGGTCTTGTGTCGGCCGCGCCGGTCTTCAAAGCGCTTCTCGACGTCTTCAAGCACGATCAGTGGAGAGGTCGTCATCTCAGGCGCGCCCTGACCAAGGGGCCACCCAGCGCTGCAGCCCCACCAGCGCCAGGTCCAGCGCGTAGCCTGTGCCGCCGAGCATGACGATGCCGAGCATGACGACGTCAGTGCGCAGATAGGAGCCGGCGTTGACGACCATCCAGCCGATCCCGGCGTCGGAGGCGATCATCTCGGCCGCGATCAGGGTCGTCCAGCCTATCCCGAAGGACAGGCGCAGCGTCACGAACAGCTCGGGCAGGATGTGGGGCAGGATCACGTAGCGAAACAACGCCAGGCCGTGAGCGCCTAGCGCCCGGCCGGCGCGGATCCGTTGTCTCTGTACGGTGCTGACCGCAGCTGCCGTTCCGACAATGATGCTGAGCGCGGCCGAGATGAAGATCAAAAGAACCTTCGAGGTTTCGCCGATGCCGAACCAGAGGATCACGAGCGGGATCAGTGCGAGCTTCGGGAGCGGCCGCAGGAATTGGACGAAAGGATCGAGCACGGCGCCAAAGCCCGGCGCTGCTCCCATGGCGAGCCCGAGCGGCACACCGACCAGCGTCGCCGCGGCAAACGCGCCCAGAGCGCGGGCGAGACTGAGCGCCAGGTGTTGCCAGAGCGGGGTGCCACGATAGCCGTCCCGCGCCAGATCGATCGCGGTCGTCACGATCTCGGATGGCGGCGGAAGCAACAACGGTTCGACCAGATGAGTCCGCCCGGCGATCTCCCACGCCAGCGTGACGCCGGCGACCGCGGCAAGGCCGATCAGGAAACGACGGCTGGCGTTCAAGACGGGAACGCGCGCCGCAGCAATGCGTAGTTCACCGCAGGGACGAACGAGGCGGGGACGTCGTCGCGTTTGATCTCGCCCGTCTCGGCAAGGAAGGCAGCGGCATCGCCGAGCGCCTTGATGAGCGGTGCATCCTTTGCTGCGGCCGGTCCATCGCCCCAATATTTCGGACCGAGCTGATCCTGGAAGGTGGGATAGCGCAGCCCGGCCAGGGTGTCGCGCACGGCTTCGAACGGTGCGCCGAAATCCTTTGCCAGAATCCGCGACACGCCCTCCGGATCGGACCGGTATCGGTCGAACTGCGCCTGAACGGTCTGCAGCCAGGCCACCACTGTCTCGGGGAATCGCTCGGCGAATTCGCTCCGCACCACGGCGCTGTTCCAGACAAAGACGCCTGAGGGCTGCAATTGTTCGGAGACCAGCAATTGCCGGCCGCCGTCGGCCAGGAGCTCTGCCCAGAACGGGCCATTGATATAGGTCGCGTCGATGTCGCCGCGCTTCCAGGCGGCGATCGTGTCCGGCTGGCTCAGGGGCAGGCGCTTGATCTTGCCGGCGTCGAGCTTGTTGATACGGATCACGGCCTCAAGCGCGAAGGCCATCGTGGAGGAGGGGGCAACCGCGATGCGCTTGCCCTCGAGATCCCTGAGCGTGGTGATGCCCGCCTTGGCGACGAGCCGCTCGCTGGTGGCGACGATCTCCGGCGAGCCCAGAATTTGAATGGGCAGTTTGCGCGAAAGCCCGGCCACGATCGGCGTGTTACCGAAGATCGCGAAATCGATCTGCTTGGCGGCAAGCAGCGACAGCGCCGGTCCGCCCGATGGGAACGGTACCCACTCGACCTTGACACCAAGCGCCTTGTCGAAACTGCCGTCGGTCTTGCCGACCACCCAGGCCCGCGCCGCCGTCAGATAGCCGATGCGAACGACATCGGGCTTCGCCGTGGTCTGTGCGCGGCTGCGTGCTGCCGTCAGTGACAGCAGGCCCGCGCCGAGGCCCAGTCGCAGCACGTCGCGTCGTCCCGGCCTGCTCGCGCGGATATATGTCGTCATGGTACACCTTCATGCATGAGGCGTGCAGATCGTCATCGCGACGGCGGCGAGTCAATCGCGGCCGAAAAATAAGATATTCGTTTCAGCGTGCCGCGGACGAACGCAATGAATTGCGCTTCCGTCGCACGTGATGAATGAGATTCATTCTTCGGGAAGACGCTGAAGGCAGCGTTGATGAAGTTCGTCGTCTGCGGGCGGAGCAGAGCTGAATCATTCTCAGTTCGCGAACCCATTTGGAATTGACGGCGACAAGCGCGAACGCCCAAATGCGTAAACGCTCGGCGTCACAAAATTCAACTGAAATCCGTTACTCCTCGAAGAAAGTTAACATGAAGCGCTTGTTGTCGTCGCTGCTGGTATCGCTCTCGGCTGCGTGGTTGCGGGCTTCGGCGAAAGAACCGCGCCCGTGCGCCACTTGATCGAGATTCCGCGCGCCACGCATTTCGTCGAAGTCGAGACGGGGCGCGATGTGCTGTTCCGTGAGGTGCAGAGCTTTCTTGACCGCAATTGACCGGTCTTGGGTGACCGATGGCACCGGCTGCGTTCACCGCGTGGAACGTTATCGGTGCGGATGAAAGCATGTCGCCGCGGCGCAATGCGCGAAGTATGGTTTTTCCATTCCGGCGCCCATCTTTGGTTTAGAGTTTCATTGAGTGCGCGCGGAGTTTTTTGCACTATGCGCTACCCCATTCAACAAAGCTGCAAGATCGCACGACAATGAAACATCGCCTGCTCGCACTTATTGCCGTAGTCACGCTCCTTACCGCGCCTGCTTTTGCGGATCAGAAGATCAAGGTCGGAATATCCGGAGGTGATTCCGAGATCGTCTGGGGGAAGGTGAAGGAGATCGCAGCCAAGGACGGACTCGACGTTCAGGTGGTGGTATTCAGCGACTACCTGCTGCCGAATGCCGCACTCGATGCCGGTGATCTCGACGCCAATGCGTTCCAGCACAAGCCGTTCCTCGACAATCAGATCAAGACAAGAGGCTACAAGATCACTCCGGTGGGGGAGACCATCGTTGCGCCGATCGGCCTCTACTCCAAAAAGGTAAAATCGGTCTCCGAGATCGAGGATGGATCATCGATCGGCATTCCGAACGATCCCTCCAACGGCGGCCGCGCGCTGCTGCTGTTGCAGGCTCAGAATCTGATCAAGCTCAAGGATGGGGTCGGCATCCTGCCGACCGTGCTGGACATTATCGACAATCCGAGGAAGCTCAAGATTCGCGAGATCGATGCGGCGCAGCTGCCGCGCAGCCTTGACGACGTCGACGCGGCGGTGATCAACACCAACTATGCCGTAGCGGCCGGGCTGATCCCAGGCAAGGATTCCATCGCGATCGAATCCTCCGTCGACAATCCGTACAATAATTTCATCGCCGTCCGCGAGCGCGACAAGAATGCCCCTTGGGTCGCCAAGCTGGTGCAGGCCTATCAGAACGACACCATCCGACAACTCATCAAGGATAAGTTGCCCGGACAGATCCCCGCGTTTTGAGGCACGAGACGGGCGGATGGATTCATCAATTGGGCGTTTGGCGTTGGCCGTAGGCATAGTGCTCGCCAAGCGGAAGCCCTAAGGCACTGGGTTTCGCGTTCCTGCCGCTTATCGGAAACGTGATGTCGGTTGTTGGCCCCCTTGATGGAGGGCAAGACAACATGTGACGCGAGTGTCGCGTCGACGCTCGCTGAGACACCTGATGGCCCTTGCTTCGTAACTTCGAAGGTCGTGCTCGGCCCCGAGGTCGGCGGACCGAGGGCCCATTCCATTCATCATGGCAAATTTGACATGCAAACGAGCATCTCTTTGCAACACTCTTTCATCGCGAGACTGAAGGACGAAAGCCTTTTTTCGATGCGGCTGATTACAAAGAAGTTCCGTTCGCGCACGGTCGGCTATCGAGCGCGCTTCCCGTAGCCCCCACCCGCGAGCCGAGGAACGGCAATGTCCACGTCCCGACGTCAGATCATCACCAGCGGCCTCGGTCTCCTTGGTACGGCCTTGCTTTCGCCGCGCGTCAGTATCGCCGCGCCGGGCGGCGACGTGCCGAAGGAGTTCAAGGTCGGTTTCCAGAAGGGCGCAGCCATTTTGGTTCTGGGGCGCGAGCAGCAAGTGATTGAAAAGCGGCTGAAGCCATTGGGTGTGGACGCCGTCCAATGGGTGGAATTTCAGTTCGGTCCCCCCATGCTGGAAGCTCTTGGCGCGGGGGCTATCGACATCGGCTCGGTGGGCGACACGCCGCCCATCTTCGCGCAAGCCGCCGGCTCCCCGTTGGTATATGTGGCGTCTACGCCGTCCGCCGAGCACGCCGTGCTGGTGCAACACGATTCGCCTATCGAGACCCTGGCAGAACTCAAGGGCAAGCGTGTCGCCTTCGCCCGAGGTTCCAGCGCCCATAACGTAGCGGTCAAGGCGCTGGCGCTGGCCGGCCTGGGCCTCAAGGATATCGTGCCGACCTATTTGGCGCCGGCGGACGCCACGGCCGCCTTTAACGGCGGTACCATTGATGCCTGGGTGGTGTGGGATCCGTTCTACGCGATCGCTCAGGAGCGCTACAATGCGCGCATTATTGCCGACACCTCCGACAAGCGGCTGGCCAGTTCGTCGTACTACCTGTCGAGCCGTGACTTCGCCGACAAATCTCCCGCTGTGCTGTCGGCTGCGCTGGACGAGATCGGCAAGCTGACGGAGTGGTCCGGCCAGCATCGTGAAGAACTGGCCAAACTGGCCGCTGCCGCCACCAGCATCGACGAGAGATCATGGCGCGCTGCCTTCGCGCGGGCAAGCTTTACCTTCGGTGAGGTGACTTCAGCGCAGGTCGCTCAGCAGCAGCAACTGGCTGACACCTTTTATGAACTTGGCATCGTGCCCAAGAAGGTCACGGTTTCCGACATCGTTTGGCATCAACCCAGGAGCTGACGTCGCCGCGGCGTATCGGCGATGAAATCGGGTGCATCCCTCAGGTGTCCTTCAGGAACATGGGATCGATCTCCATGGACGGAGGTTGAGCGGCACTCATGAATACCGGCTGGATTGTGTGTGATTTGAACTGCCACGAATTGCTGTCGTTCAGCACGCACTCATTGATCAAATCCGCCACCATCATTGGAGGATTTGACTGACGCGTGGATGGATAGGTCAGACCGCCGTAGAACACGATGATGCCTACCACTGTCGCGGAGCGTTCGCTGCTCGACGTGACGTGCAGATTGGTGATCAGGTGCCGCACGGCTTTCACGCCACTGATCGCCAGTCGATCCGCTGCGTTCTCGCCGATTTGACGCGCGCGCCACTCATAAAATGCGCGGATCGCTTCACGTCCCTCAAACCGGTTGTGACCCACGATCTTCACGCCGTCCGGCGTGAAGAAGTCATGGGCCGTGCGCCCGTCGTTGAAGTCGACGTCATGCCAATATGTCACCTCGAGACGATGAAGGGCATGCCAGAGAAGCAGGTCGTCGTGGGGTGTCATCGGCATCCAGGCTACTCCGGAGAGCTGGCGGCTCCGCTGCCGACCTTCATCCGCGAGCGGAACCGATGGAACGCTAGTGCACCGTTGCGAAGGTCGCGAGATCCGTCTCGCCATCGCCCTATGCCCCGACGATAGCATCATGCAGGTGTTCTGCCCGACGTGTCAAACAGCTTGATCCGACACGTTTCCGCGCGCACATGGCTGTTCGTGCAAGCCCTTGATCTGGCTCGGCTCGGTTACTGTGCATGGGGTTGTTTTCGCCGTTTTGGCGAGAAGTCGATTTGCGCCCAGCGCCGCTGCTGCACCGGCGGTCGAAACGGCTCGGCACTGGATCAAGCCCGGGCCTTTCGGCCGCGACACGCACTCGCTCAAGGTGCTGCCCGGCGTCGTTCGCTCGGGCTGCTCCGACCGGCAAGTTGATTGATACGGCGACGTTGGCTGATCCTGCAGAGTGCACCCCGAAGACCGGCGCAGGCTTTCGCTGTTCGACCGCCGTTTCGTGTCACGTCGGCGCAGCATCGGATTGTCGGCTTCGCATCGTGTTGGATCGATTTTATCCATCAACGATGCGGCATCGCGAATTATTTTTCAAACTTCGCCTGCGGACAATGTGTCGATCGTTTGCATGTTGCGCTCACGCGCAGCCACGACTTAGATCGCACTGCAACAGAAGAGACGCCTGCAAGAAATGGCTGATGCGCTGACGTTCGCCATCTTCCCGATGGGGAATGTTCGATGCGCCGGCGATGCAGGTACTGGAACATAAGTGCAGGTGATGCGAATGAAGAACAATAGTTTGCTCGTAAGCGGGATTGCCGTTGCGTTGCTGGGGATAGGCGCGGCGCAGGCCGCAGATCAGCCGGTCTCCGGTGGGGCGTTGACATGGGGTGTCACGACCGAGCCATCCTGCTTCGATCCCCACCGCTCATCGCAGCAAGCGGCGTTCTTCGTCGCGCGCAACTATATCGACTCGCTGATCGCGAAGAAGACCGACGGCACTTTCGCGCCATGGCTCGCCACGGAGTGGTCGATTTCAGCGGACGGCAAGGAATATACCTACAAGCTCCGCGAGGACGTCGTTTTCCACGACGGTGAGAAATTCGATGCCGCGGCGGTCAAGGCGAATTTCGACTTCATCTTCAAGCCGGAGAATGCGGCGACCGCGGTCTCTCTTCTGCAGACTTTCGATCACGCCGAGGTGGTCTCGCCCTACGTCGTGAAACTCGTCTTGTCCAAGCCGGACTCGAGCTTCCTGGAATCGACATCGAACGTGAAGCTGGGACTGATTTCGCCGAAGGCGCTGGAGAAGGGTGATTTGTGCGGCGGCGGGCGCGCATTGGCGGGCACTGGTCCGTTCATCTTCGAGGGCTACACGCGCGGTCAATCCGCGGTGTTCGTTCGCAATCCAGCCTACAAATGGGGACCGGGGAACGCGGCCCATGACGGCCCGGCCTATCTGGATCGCGTGACGTTTCGATTCCTGCCCGAATATGCCGTGCGCACCGGCGCTTTGACGTCCGGGCAAGTTGACCTGATCGAGGGCGTGCAGCCGACCGATGCGCCGCTGTTTGCAGAGCAGCCGGACTTCAAGCTGCTGACCGGGCCATCCGGCGCCAGCACCTCCTTCACCTTCAACATTAATTATACGCGTCCGCCGGCCGACGATGTCCGCGTGCGTCGGGCGTTGCGCGACGGCTTCGATCTCGAGCCGATCGTCAAGCAGGTCTACCTGGGAACGGTGCCGCGTGCCTGGTCGATCATCGGGCCTGCCAATCCTGCATACAACAAGGCGCTCGTCGGCTCTTGGGGCAACGACATCGCGGGAGCCAACAAGCTGCTCGATGAAGCCGGCTGGACCGGCCGCGACTCCGAAGGGTTTCGAACCAAGGACGGCAAGCGGCTGTCGATCGAGGTCGGCTATCCCCAACCTTATGTGCGGGACAATCGTGACATCCTGATTCAGGGCGTTCAAGCGTCGCTCCGCAAGAATGTGGGCCTCGATCTGAATTTGCGGCTCATCACGGCCGGCGAGTATGCCAAGAACAACGCCAACGGCACCTGGACGATCTACCCGAACACGGACAATCCCTCTGATCCGGCGCGCGAACTCTGGGACATGCTCGGCTCGAAGGGATTCCTGTATGCCAACATCTCCAATCCGGATCCCGAGATCACCCGCCAGATCGATGAAGCGCTTGCGTCGACTGATCCGGTACGCAAACGGGAGCTGACGGATGCGGTCCAGAAGCGTGGCGTCGATCAGGCCTTTATCGTGCCGCTGTTTGCGCCAAGCTGGTTCCTGGCGGCCAAGAGCACCGTCAACGGTTTGAGCTTCGAGGCTGGCCTCGACTCGCCGTCCAGTGCTTACGACTTCTGGATCGCAAAGAAGTAGGGCAGACGGATGTGGTCTCGTATCATCTCCAGGCTGTTCACCAGCCTGGTGGTCGCCTGGGCGAGCGTGACCGCGACATTCGTCGCGCTCCACGCTCTGCCGGGGCGCATCCAGGATATTCTTGCCGGAGACCTCGAATATCCCGGCCTGCGCGAAGCGATCGCCGCCGAATGGGGGCTGAACCGTACGCTGCCTGAGCAATATCTCGATTTCCTGTTGCGTATCTTTCGCGGCGATTTCGGCACCTCCTACGTGCTACGGCAGCCCGTGATCGAGGTGGTTGGTTCGCAGCTGCTGCCGACGGTCGAGCTGGCCCTGACCGCAGGCGTGCTCGCGGTCGTGATCGCAGGCGGCATCGCGCTCCTGACCGCCGGCCGCGGCAATTTCTCGCGAGAGGTTGCATCACTCGTCGAACTGGTGTTCGCCTCGACGCCGGTATTCTGGCTCGGCATTCTGCTGCTGATGGCATTCTCCTTCAACCTGCGCTGGTTCCCCGTATCGGGCGCCGAGGGGTGGAAGTCGATCGTCCTGCCGTCGATCACCCTGGCGCTGCCGACGGCGGGTCTGCTGACGCAGGTCCTGCGCGAGGCCATGGAGAAGACGCTCGACCAGCCGTTCGTGACGACGGTGCGGGCGCGCGGCGTCGGCGAGTTCATCATCCGGTGGCGACACGTGCTGCGGCATGCCTTGCTGCCGGCAGTGACGTTGGGTGGCTGGTTGATCGGCGGCCTGCTCGGCGGCGCGGTGATCACCGAGAAGGTTTTCGGCCGGCCGGGTCTCGGCACGGTGACGCTCGGAGCCGTGCTTACGCATGATGTGCCCGTGGTGCTGACCGTGGTGCTGCTCGCTGCATTCATTCACGTCGCCGCCTCGACCCTGCTCGACATTCTTTATGTGCTGATCGACCCGAGATTGAGGGCTCAATGACCGCGCCGTCGCACCGCTCATTCGAGCAAGCCGTCCCGCTCGATCGACCTGAGGACCTCGTCGGGTTCGAAACTTCGCTTCCAGTGCCCGCGGTTCGGCGTCGTCCGCCCCTCGCGTTTGTGGTGGCCGTGGCATTCGTGCTGCTCCTGATCGCTGCGGCGACGGCGCCGTCGCTGTTCACCCATTTCGATCCGCTCGTCGGCGATTTCACCGAGGGGCTGAAGCCGCCAGGCTGGGCCCATCTGTTCGGCACTGATCGCCTTGGCCGCGACGTCTTTGCGCGAACCATCTATGGCACCCGGTACTCGCTTCTGATCGGCTTCGGCGGCGTTGCCGTCGGGCTCGGTCTGGGTGTGATTCTCGGGATCATCGCCGGCCAGCGCAATCGGATCCTCGATGAATCCGTGTCGCGTCTGTTCGACATGCTGTCGTCCTTTCCGGGTGTGTTGCTTGCGATGTTGATCGTCACCTTCCTCGGCCAGGGCATGCTTAATATCGCGATCGCAGTCGGGATCGCCGGCATTCCCAAGTTCGGCCGCGTGGTCCGGGCGCAGACCCAATTGGTGCGCGACGCGGATTACGTGACACAGGCAACAATCTATGGATTGAGCCAACGGCAGGTGTTTCTGCGCCACGTATTGCCCAATGTGCTGGTCGCCATTCCGATCATCGCGACCGTCTATATCGGCAGCACCATCCTGATCGTGTCGGGCCTGAGCTTCCTGGGTCTCGGCCCGCAGCCGCCGACGCCGGAATGGGGCGTCATGCTGGCGGAGAGCCGCGACGTGCTGCGGGTCGCGTGGTGGCCGGGCGTGTTCCCGGGCCTTGCGATCACGGCCACGGTGATCGCCTTCAGTGTGGTCGGCAACTTCCTGCAGAAGAAATTCGAGGGGCGGATGGCATGAGCACCGGTCAATCCGCGCCCGAGCTAAAGGCTCCGCTGGTCGAGATCCTGGGCCTGAATGTGGGCTTTGCCGGCGCAAATGCCGACAGGCCGATCGTGATCGACGTCGATCTGACGATCCGGCCCGGCGAGTGCGTCGCACTGGTCGGTGAGTCCGGCTCAGGCAAGAGCGTGACCGCGCGAAGCCTGTTGAACCTCGCTGGAGAGGGGGCCACGACAACCGCCCGTCGCTTCGAGATCAAGGGCCGCGATGTGCGCGGCTATCGGGAGGCCGACTGGCGCAAGCTGCGTGGAACGGTCACCGGTCTCGTCATGCAGGATGCGCTGGTCTCGCTCGACCCGTTGCGCACGATCGGACAGGAGGTCGCCGAAGTGATCTCCAGTCACGGGATTCTGACCGATCCCGGATCGATCCGGGAGCGAACGCTGGACACGCTGCGCAGGGTCGGCATTCCCAATCCGGCGGATCGCGCCATGCAGTATGCGCATCAACTTTCGGGCGGATTGCGCCAACGTGCGCTGATCGCATCGGCAATCGCCGCCAATCCCGATCTGATCATTGCAGACGAGCCGACCACGTCTCTCGACGTCACCGTGCAAGCGCAAGTCCTGCAAGTGCTCGCGGAACGAATCCGCGACGGTGCGGGCGTATTGCTGATCAGTCACGATCTCGCCGTCGTCGCCGGAATCGCGGACCGGGTGATAGTGATGCGTGACGGCAGGGTCGTCGACAGAGGACCGACCCACGACGTGCTGACCCGGCCACGACACTCCTATACGCGGCAGTTGATCGCGGCCGTTCCGTCGGTCCGCTCACGCGGAGCGCGGCTCGCGTCGGCGCGAATTGAGCTCGCGGCAGTGAACGCCGGAAACGGAGATACCGTTACGATCACGCGTGAGCCGTTGCCGTCCCGCCGCGAGGCCGGCGAGGTGGTTCTGGAGGTCGAGATGATTTCCAAGAGCTACATTTCGCCCAAGGCGACGGGGCGTGTCCGTTCGACTGTGCTGCAGGACGTCAGCTTCGACGTCAGGGCGGGCGAGGTCGTCGGCATCGTCGGCGAGTCGGGTTCGGGCAAATCGACCTGCGCCAAGATCGTTCTCGGCCTGCTTTCACCCGATCAGGGAGAGGTGCGGTTGCTCGGTCGCCCCTGGTCGACTGTCTCGGAAGCAGGGCGGCGGCCGCTTCGGCGTAAGCTGCAATATATTCCGCAGGATGCGCTCAGCAGTTTCGATCCCCGCTATCGCGTTCAGGACATCATCGCTGAAAATCTCGCGGGCCTGCCGGAGCGCAAGCAGCAGCGTGAACGCATCGTTTCGCTGCTTGAGCTCGTCGGTCTGAGTGCCGAATACCTCGAACGCCGGCCGAGGTCGCTGTCCGGCGGCCAGCGTCAGCGGGTCTCGATCGCGAGGGCATTGGCGGCCGAACCCGCCCTGATCGTCTGCGACGAGCCGGTGTCGGCGCTCGATATCTGCATCCAGGCTCAGGTGCTGGACCTGCTTGCGGAGTTGCAGTCGAAGCTTGGCATGGCGCTGCTCTTCATCTCGCATGATCTCGGCGTGATCGAACATCTGGCCGATCGGGTGCTCGTTTTCCACGACGGTCGCGTGGTTGAGCAGGGCACCGTCGAGGCGGTGCTCGGACATCCGCAACAGCCCTACACGCGGGCGCTGCTCGCCGCAGTCCCGGATATCCAGCGTGGATTGACCGCCCGGGCGCAAGTTGCCGGCGCAATCGTCGCCGGTCCTGCTCAAGGGACAGAAGCCGCAACAGGAGGATAGCGATGACGCAGATCGATCAAGCCTGGGGCAGTGGCCCGTCGTCACGATATGAAGACCTTGCCGAACCCTTTCGGCCGTTGTTCCGCTCGATCAAGGACACCGCCGTCGCGCGCGATCTTGAGCGGCGCCTGCCCTATGACGAGATCAAGGCGTTGCGCGCGGCTGGCTTCACGACCGTGCGGGTGCCGGACGAGTTTGGCGGTGCCGGCGCGACGCTGCCGGAGCTGTTCAACCTGCTGATCGAACTGTCGGAGGCCGACTCGAACGTCACCAATTCGCTCCGCTCGCATTTTGGCTTCACGGAGGACGTGCTCAACTCGGCCGATCCAAAGCGCCGCGAACTGTGGCTGCGCCGCATCGGCGAGAAGACCCTGTTCGGCAATGGGCACAGTGAGGTCGGCGACAACAAGCTGCAGGCGTTCTCGACCACTGTTTCCAGCAAGGACGGGCAGCTGGTGCTCAACGGCCGCAAATACTACACGACCGGCACGCTGTTCGCCGACTGGATCAACATCGCGGCCCAGCATGAGAATGGCGAGCCGGTCGGTGTCGTCGTTTCCCGCCATTCGCCCGGGGTCGAGGTGCTCGACGATTGGGACGGCTTTGGCCAGGCGCTCACGGCGAGCGGCACGACGATCTTCAAGGATGTTCCGGTCGAGGGTAACCAGGTCATTCCGGTGACCGCACGGTTCAAATATTCCAATCCATTCTACCAACTGGTGCACCTTGCAACACTCGCGGGCATTGGGCGTGCCGCGGCCAATGACGTTGCGCATCTGGTCAAGCAGCGGACGCGGGTTTTCAGCCACGGCAACGCCGATCGCGTAGCGGCGGACCCGCAGATACTTCAGGTGGTGGGCAGGGTACGCGGCAACGCTTATGCGGCCGGGGCAATCGTGCTCAAGGTCGCCGAGGCCTTGCAGCGCGCCCATGAATCGCAGCTCTCTCAGGATGAGGATCGAATTGCCGCTGCTGTCGCCATTGCCGAGCTCGAGCTCGATCAGGCCGTCACGGTTGTCTCAAGCCTGATCCTGGAGGCGACCACGATCTTCTTCGATGCCTTGGGTGCATCATCGGCAGCGCGCAATCTGGCGCTTGATCGCTACTGGCGCAATGCACGGACCATCACCAACCATAACCCTCGCGTTTATCGGGATCGCATCGTCGGTGATTTCGCGGTCAACGGAACACCTCCGCCGGGCCAGTACCGGATCGGCACGGCGTAAGACGGCGGCTGGCTGCATCGCCTGCCGAACGACGCGCCTGCGACCGCGACGGTTTTCCTTCACACTGGTCGAGCCGTGGAACGAATGTGTTGGCGATCCGACCTGCGAGGCTCTGTTCATCGTTTTTGTCGCGGCTCGATTGATAAGCAGGTTGTGCGGGCTCACAATTTCGCCGTCGTAGCTTACTCAAGCGAAGGGACTTGCGATGAGCTTCAAGTTCAAGGACGTGTTCACCGGAACCCAGGCTGCATTGGGCGTAGACCCGGCGCAGGCTCAGGCCGCGTTCCATGCGCAGTCGCGCCTCGGTGATGGTGTCAATAGCGCCGTTTCAATCCGCCAGTTTCATGTCGCGGTGGACGAGCCTCCGGGCCTTGGCGGGAATGACACCGCGCCGAACCCGGTCGAATACGTCCTGGCTGCATTGGGGTCCTGCCAGGAGATCACCTACCGGCTCTATGCGGACGCGCTCGGCATTCCGCTTGATGGTGTCTCGGTTCGTCTCACCGGGACAATTGATTTGCGCGGCTTCTTCAACGTGCAACCCGACATCAGAGCGGGCTTTCAGGGGATCGAAGCCGAGGTGATCCTCGACAGCTCAGCCCCGCAGGCGGAGCTGGAGCGTCTCAAGCAGGTCGTCGACGCCCATTGTCCGGTGCTCGATATCCTTCGCAATCCGACGCCTGTGCAGCTTTCGCTGCGGCAGGGTTCGTTGAGCGCGGCCGCCGAGTGATTGGACCGCGAGGTTTCGAGCATGACGTTACCCCTGCGATTTGGCGTATGGGCGCTCACCCATGGCAGCTGGGCCTCCCGACATCATCCCAGCGATCCGCCCGATGCGTCATGGAAACGCGTTCGTGCCCAGATCTTGCAGGCCGAAGCGCTTGGGTATGAATCCACGCTGCTTGCGCAGCACATCATCCATCCGAGCGGTGACGACCAGGATCTGCTCGAAACCTGGACCGGCGCGGCCGCCCTTGCCGCGCTGACCGGCCGGATCGAGCTGATTGCCGCGATCAAGCCCTTGCTGGTGCACCCGGTCGTGCTCGCGAAGATGGCGCTGCAGATCGAGAATATCAGTGAGGGGCGGTTCGGCATCAATCTGGTCAATGCGTGGTACCGTCCGGAACTGGAGCGCTCGGGAATTGGCTTTCCCGATCATGACGATCGCTACGCCTATGGGCGGGAGTGGGTCGAGATTTTCGAGCGGCTGACATCCGGCCATCGCGTGGATTTCCGGGGGCAGCACTTCAGCATCGAGGCCTATCAATTGCGTCCGCGCGACGAGTTCCGGCCACGACCGGCGATCTATCTTGGCGGCGAGTCGGAAGCGGCACGGGCGCTCGCGGCTCACGCCGCGGATGTCTATTTCATGAATGGGCAGCCGCTTCAGGATATTCGCGCCCTGATCCAGGATGTCGCCCACAGGCCGCGTATTGGAGCGCCGATCCGCTTCGGGATGTCCGCCTTCGTTATCGCCCGCGAGACGGATGCCGAAGCGGAGGCCGAGCTGACGAAGTTGTTTGCCATCGCGGAGCAAGACAAGCCGGCGCGCGCCCGGTTGGTGGCGAATGCGGATCCCGAAGCGCAGATGTTCAAGACCGCGGCCAAGGAGGCAAGAGTCGGGACCAATGGCGGCACCTCGGCGCGGCTGGTCGGCAGCTATGACACGGTCGCCAGGCGTATCGTCGAGTTCAATGCGATTGGTGTCGAACTCTTCATGCTGCAATTCCAGCCGGTCGACGAGAACATGGCGCGCTTCGCCGAACACGTGATTCCCCGCGTGCGGCACTTGCAGGGCAGGGCCGCAGCTTAGCGGCGTGACACCCTGCGGGTCTCGCCATCGAGGACTTGCAGGGTGTCATTGCATTTCACCGACCGAAACGTTTTCCGCGTCGCGCTGCATCGGCAGCAATCGTCTATTTCGGTAGCGCAATTTGATATGGACACGAAATCATCGCGACCATAACGTTTTGAAGACATCAAAGGCGAAATTGCGCCGTTGATGCGCGAACTTGAACTCAGAAATTTTCGAAGGTAGTCCCGATGAGCTTTCGTCCGTTGCATGATCGTGTGGTGATCCGCCGCATCGAGGAGACCAACAAGACCAAGGGTGGAATCATCATTCCCGACACCGCGAAGGAGAAACCTCAGGAAGGAGAAGTCGTCGCCGTCGGCGGCGGGGCGCGGGATGAAACCGGCAAGCTGCATCCACTCGACGTGAAGAAAGGCGATCGGGTCCTGTTCGGAAAATGGTCCGGAACAGAGGTCAAGATCAATGGCGAAGATCTGCTGATCGCCAAGGAATCCGACATTCTCGGCGTGATCGCCTAGGCCTCGTCATCAACAACACCTCAACGATGTCCAACCGCGCAGTCTTGTGCGCGGCAGGGACAGTCTTGCTCGAAGGACAGTGCATATGGCTGCAAAGGATGTGAAATTCTCGACCGATGCCCGCGATCGCCTCTTGCGCGGCGTGGACACGCTTGCCAACGCCGTCAAGGTGACGCTCGGCCCCAAAGGGCGCAATGTCGTCATTGAAAAGGCGTTCGGGGCTCCGCGGATCACCAAGGACGGCGTGACCGTTGCCAAGGAGATCGAGCTCGAGGACAGGTACGAGAACATCGGTGCGCAGCTTCTGCGCGAGGTCGCTTCCAAGACCAACGACCTCGCCGGCGACGGCACCACGACCGCCACCGTGCTGGCGCAAGCCATTGTTCGGGAGGGCGCAAAGGCCGTCGCAGCAAGCCTCAATCCCCTCGACCTCAAGCGCGGTATCGATCTGGCCGTCGCCGAAGCGATCAAGGACATCGAGAAGCGGGCGCGAAAGGTCCAGTCCTCCGAAGAAGTCGCCCAGGTCGGCACGATCTCGGCGAACGGCGATGTCGCAGTCGGAAAGATCATCGCCAACGCCGTCAAGAAGGTCGGCAATGACGGCGTCATCACCGTCGAGGAGGCAAAGAGCCTCGACACCGAGCTCGATGTCGTGGAAGGCCTCCAGTTCGACCGTGGTTATCTGTCGCCCTATTTCGTCACGAATGCGGAGAAATTGCTGGTCGAGTTCGAGGATCCCTATCTTCTGATCCACGAAGCCAAGCTGAATTCGCTGCATCCCTTGCTGCCGGTACTTGAGGCGGTCGCGCAGTCCGGCAAGCCCCTGCTGATTGTCGCCGAGGACGTCGAGGGCGAGGCGCTCGCGACCCTGGTCGTCAACAGGCTCCGCGGCGGACTGAAAGTGGCTGCCGTGAAGGCGCCGGGGTTCGGCGATCGGCGAAAGGCGCAGCTTGAGGATATCGCGGTCCTGACCGGGGGGCAGACGATCTCGGATGAACTCGGGATCAAGCTCGAGAATGTGACACTGTCGCAACTTGGCCGTGCCAAGCGGGTTCGGATCGACAAGGAGAACACGACGATCGTCGGCGGCGCCGGCAAGCGCAAGGATATCGACAGCCGGATCGCCCAGATCAGGGCGCAGGTCGAGGAGACCACTTCGGAGTATGACCGCGAGAAGCTGCAGGAGCGGCTTGCCAAGCTCTCGGGCGGCGTTGCGGTGATCCGCGTCGGTGGCGCGACCGAGGTCGAGGTCAAGGAGAAGAAGGACCGCGTCGACGACGCGCTCAATGCGACGCGCGCGGCAATCGCCGAAGGCATCGTGCCGGGCGGTGGCGTTGCGCTGTTGCGGGCGAAGGCCGCCATCGGCCGGCTGAGCCATGGCAATCCCGACGTGCAGGCGGGGATCAACATCGTGCTCAAGGCGCTGGAAAGTCCGATCCGGCAGATCGCCGAGAATGCCGGCGTTGAGGGGTCCATCGTAGTCGGCAAGATCCTGGAGCAGCGATCGCCGACCTACGGCTTCAACGCGCAGACCGAGGAGTATGTCGACCTGATCGAGGCTGGGATCGTCGACCCGGCGAAGGTGGTGCGAACCGCGTTGCAGGATGCGGCCTCGGTCGCCTCATTGATCGTGACCACGGAAGCGCTGGTCGCCGAACTGCCAAAGGACAAGCCAGCAATCGCAGCTCCCGGGGCGGGGGGAGAGTTCTGAGCAGCCGGCCGTCTCGCCGGTCGATTGATCAGAACGGGACTGTCGCGAGGAGAAACGACCAAACGGCGGCTTTGGTCGGGTCTCCCGCGACAGTCGGCTCCGCCACCAAGGGACCAGCCTTCCTGGCCGCAGCAAGAAGGGAAGACAGTGTCACAGGAGAGCCTGTATCGTTCGTCCAAACTGGGCCGGACATGGCGAGATTTCGCGATTGGCCTGGCGCTCTTCGGGTTGCTTGCCAGAGTATCGCTGGTTTCGGCCGATGAAAGACCGCTCAGGATCGGTCTTGCGACCAGCATATCGAACCAGGCCGCCGAGATTGCGGCGCGCGAAGCCAAGGCGCAGGGCCTGAACGTTGAACTGATCGAGTTCAACGACTGGAATACGCCAAATCGCGCGGTCGCCGAAAAGGAGATCGACGCGAATCTGTTCCAGCACGTTCCATTCCTTGAATTCAGCATCAAGAATGCAGGCTACAAGCTCGTTCCCGTCGCGCCGGCTTTCAGCACTCCATTCGGACTCTATTCCAAGAAATACAAGTCAATCCCGGATCTCCCGGACAATGCCCGGATCGCGATCTCAAGTGATGCCGTGAACACCGGTCGAGCGCTGCTGCTCCTGCAGCGAGCCGGCCTGATCGAGCTCAAGCCGGGGGCCGATCATCGTGCAAAGATCGAGGACATCGTCGCATACCGCAAGCCATTGAAGCTGGTCCAACTCGAAGGGCCGCAGATTGCGCGTTCCCTTGATGACGTTGACGCCGCGGCAACCTATCCGACGTTTGCGAGGCTTGCGGGGCTCGATCCGTCCTCGGGCCTGATCTTCGAGAATGAACCGATTTATGCCTTTCAGTTCGTGACGCGGCCAGAATTGAAGGACGACGCGCGCCTGAGCCGTTTCATCGCGGTCTATCGCGACTCCGAGGCTGTGCATGCCAAGTTGCGCGAGCTTTACGGATCGCTCGTGACCTTCCCGGGGTCGTAGGCAAGCAAAATGGTCTCGATTTCCCGACGAACGTTCGTCACGGCAAGCGTGGCTGCCCTCGCGGCGCCGGCTGGCGGTGCGCGGGCGCAGGAGGGCAGTCCCCGCGCCGGCGGGCGGCTATCCTTCGTGATCCAACCCGAACCGACCACGCTGGTGTGCTTCAACACGACGGAGGGGCCGGCTATCCAGGCCAGCACCAAGGTGGTCGAGGGGCTGCTGACCTACGACTTCGAGCTCAATCCCAGACCGCAACTCGCAACGGCCTGGAGCGTCAGCGAAGACGGGTTGCAATATCGTTTCGAGTTGCGGCGGAACGTTAAATGGCATGACGGCCAGCCGTTTACGGCCGCGGACGTCGTTTATTCCATCGGTCTTCTCAAATCCGCGCATCCACGTGGTCGTACGACCTTTGCCAACCTGCTCGAATCCGGTGCGGTCGACGAGCATACGGTCGTGCTTAAACTGTCGAAGCCAGCGCCGTATCTGCTCTACGCGCTGGCGGCGGGCGAGTCTCCGATCGTCCCGCGTCACATTTACGACGGCAAGGGCGATCCGCTGCAGAACCCGAACAATCGTGCGCCAGTTGGGACCGGGCCCTTCGTCTTCAAGGAATGGGTGCTCGGCAACTATGTCGGTTATGTCCGCAATCCGAACTACTGGGACAGCCCGAAGCCATATCTTGACGCCTTGCTGGTCCGCGTAATTCCTGACGGGGCTGCGCGCGCCGTCGCATTTGAAACCGGTGAGCTCGACCTCGGCGGATCGACGCCCGTTTCGCCGCTGGATCTCGAGCGCTTCCGCTCCCTTCCGCATCTGGGCCAGGAGACGCGTGGTTACGAATACTCTCCGACGCTGTACGGCCTGGAGTTCAATCTGGATCATCCGATCCTGAAGAGCCCGCAAGTTCGGAAGGCGATCGCGCATGCGGTCGACCCCGCCGTGGTGCTCAACGTGGCCTGGTACGGACTGGGAGAACGGACGGTCAGCATCGTCAGTCCGACCTTGAAGCGGTTCTACAACGACAAGGTCCCGACATACCCTTATGATCCGAAGGCAGCGGCCAGGCTCCTGGACGAAGCCGGCTTCCCCCTGAGAGGCCGTTGGCGGTTTGCGCTGACGCATGACTTCCAACCCTTTGGCGAGAACTTCAAGCGCAGCGGCGAAGCCCTGAAGAGCGCGTTGGCCGCCGTTGGCATCGACGTGACCGTTCGCGGGCAGGATTTTCCAAGCTATCTGAAGCGGGTCTATACCGACCGCGACTACGACTTCACCTTTCACCCCTTCACCAACATGTTCGATCCGACGGTCGGCCTGCAGCGGTTCTTCACCAGCGACAACTATCGGAAGGGTGTGGCCTTCACCAATGCGAGCCATTACTCCAATCCGGAGGTCGATCAGCTCTTTGCCCAGATTGCCGTCGAATCCGACACGACCAGGCGCAGGGCGCTGATTGATCGCTTTCAGGAGGTTGTCGCGGATGAGCTTCCGGTGCTCCCCTTGATGCTGAGCAAACCGGTGACTGTCTACAACCGGAAGGTCATCGGCCACACCGTCGATAGTGCCGGTGTTCAGGGCAATTTTGCGGGCGTTTGGCTGCGCGGTTAGGTCGGGCCCGATACTGCAATTATCTCGGCGTGATGGCATGCAACCCGCTGGCCGGAGCGCGCGCTGCGCAGCTCAGGAGACTGCTGTTTGCAGAGCTCCGTTGCTAGCGGACAGCGTGGTTGGAAGCGACAGCCCTTGGTCGCGTTGCGTGGGTCCGGCAGGTCGCCTGGCAGGGGTGCTGCGTAGCGCCGCCGGGCGGGGTCCGGGACAGCGTCGATCAGCGCGCGGGTGTAGGGATGCAGCGGGCTCTTCCAGATTTGCTCATGGCTGCCGGCTTCGACGATGCGCCCGAGATACATCACCAGCACCCGATCCGACAGATAACGCACCACCGAGAGGTCGTGGGATATGAAGAGCAGCGACAGCTTCAAGTCGCGCTTGATGTCGGCGAGCAGGTTGAGGATCTGGGCTTGCACGGATAGATCCAGCGCGGACACCGGCTCGTCGCAGATGATCAGGTCCGGTCCCAGGACCAGCGCTCGTGCGATTCCGATGCGCTGACGCTGGCCGCCCGAAAATTCATGCGGATAGCGTGCAATCGCGTCCTCCGGCAAGCCGACCTGGGACAGGATTGCACTGACCCGCTGGCGTCGGTCGGCGCGAGAGCCGACGCGATGGACGTCGAGCGGTGCGAGCAGGATATCGCCGATGGTCTGGCGTGGATTGAGCGAGGCGAACGGGTCCTGGAACACCATCTGCAGCCTGCGCCGGTAGGCCCGCAGTCGCTGCTGCGGCAGCGTGGTGAGATCCACGCCGTCGAACGCGATACGGCCGGCCGACGGTTCAACGAGCCGCAGGATCGTCTTGCCGAGGGTCGACTTTCCGCAGCCGGACTCTCCAACGAGACCGACAGTCTCGCCCGGCGCGATGTCGAGCGATACGCCATCCACCGCGTGGACCGGGGCGGTACCGACGCGATAGGTGGTCTTGAGATCAGTAACTGACAGCAGCGTCATGGGGCAGACCGCGAGATGGTTCGGTGAGATCGACGTGGCAGGCAACGCGCCGTCCAATTGCCGCGTCGCGTTCGTGCGGGACATTGGTCCGGCACAGCGCCAACCGGTGCGGACACCGCGGTGCAAAGGGACAACCTGCCTGGGTGGTGGCAGAAGCGATGTTGCCGGGGATTTCGGACAGCCTGGCGCTTCGGTAGTGCAGCTTCTCGTGCAATCGCGGGGATGCCGCGAGAAGGCCCTGCGTATAGGGATGCAGGGGACGCTCGAACAAGACGCCAGGCGGCGCTTCCTCGACCTTTCGCCCCGCGTACATGACGACGACACGGTCAGCCCATTGGCCCACCAGGCCGAGATCATGGGTGATCAGCAGGAGTGAAAGCGACAGTTCGCGACGCAGGCGGTCGAGCAGTTCCAGCACCTGAGCCTGGATGGTCACGTCGAGCGCAGTGGTCGGCTCGTCCGCAATCAGGATCTTCGGACGGCACGCCGCCGCGATCGCGATCATGACGCGCTGGCGCATGCCACCCGACAGTCGGTGCGGATGGTCGTCCAGGCACCGCTCAGGGTTGGGAATGCGCACCAGATCGAGCAGTTCAGCGGCTTCACGGCGCGCCTGCGCCTTTGAGAGGCCGCGATGCACTTGCAGAACCTCGGTGATCTGCCGGCCGATGGTCAGCACCGGGTTGAGCGACGTCATCGGTTCCTGGAAGATCATTGCGATATCGCGACCGCGCCGGCGGCGCATCTCGATCTCCGGGAGCACGAGCAACTCGTCATCCCGGAGGCGAACCCGACCAGAGACAATACGCGCGGTGCCGGGAAGCAGGCGCATCAGCGCCAACGCCGTCAGGGATTTTCCCGAGCCGGATTCGCCGACGATGGCAAGCGTTTCCGCTGGAGCGAGGCTGAAGCTGAGGTTTCGCACCGGCGTTGCGCTTGGAAAGGCGATGGTGAGATCGCGGACGTCGAGCAGGGGTGCCATCCTATCGCTCCCTGCTGAGACGTGGATTGAGCACATCCGTCAGTCCGTCGCCGATCAGGTTCAGTGAAAGCACAGTCAGAACGATAACCAGGCCAGGCAATGCGGTGAGATACCAGGCCGTTCTGATCAATTCGCGCCCGGAGCCGATCATGCTGCCCCAGCTCACGACATTCGGGTCCCCCAGTCCGAGGAATGACAGTGCGGCTTCCATCAGGATTGCGGTTGCGACCATCACCGATGTGGTGACGATAATGGCCGGGAGAGCATTCGGCAGGATCTCACGAATGACGATGCGGGTGTCGCTGAAGCCGAGCGAGCGCGCCGCCATGACGAATTCCTTCTCACGCAGCACCCGAAACTCGGCGCGGACCAGCCGTGCGATGGTTGGCCATGTGACGAGCCCGATAGCCCAGGTTACCGTTGCTATCGAGGGCTGCGCGATCGCGACGAGTACGACGAGCAGGATAAAGCTCGGAACGGTCTGGAACAGCTCGATGATCCGGACCAGGATGTCGTCGACGAGGCCGCCTCGATAACCGGCGACGGCGCCCACTGCGATGCCGATCGTAACACCAATCGTCGTGGCGACAAAGCCGATCAGGAGCGAAATTCGCGCGCCATGCATGAGGCCGGCGGCGACGTCGCGGCCCAGAGAGTCGGTTCCAAGAGGGTACCCAAGATCCTGTCCGGGCCACAACAGCGGTCGGGCCACCATCGAGAGGGGATCGCCGGGATAAAGAAGCGGCGCTAGCACAGCCGCGGCGATGATCACCAGCAACAGCGTAGCGCCGGCGACGAGAGACGGATTTCGCCTGATGCGACCGAACAATTGCGATCGCGATTGGCTCGCGTCGGTAGCGATCACATGCGTGTCCGGTGCGTGAACGTTCGGCCATTCCGAGCGCTCCGGCGCAGTTCGTGGCCGGTCATCAGCGGTCCGTTCGGTCGAATGTGTGGAGTCGAGGGCGGCGTCGGTCATGGTCAGCGGGTCTCGATGCGAGGGTCGAGCCAGGCCTGCACGAGATCAACCGTCATGTTGGCGATGATCACGAGCAGGGAGGAGAGCAGGAGGATCCCGAGGAGCACGCTGAAGTCGCGGCTCATCACGGCCTCGAAGGCGAGGCGGCCGAGGCCGGGCCAGCTGTACACGGTTTCGACCACCACTGCGCCGCCTAGCAGGCCACCGAAGTGCATGCCGGCGACCGTGGTCACCGGCAACAAGGCGTTGCGCAGTACATGGCGCACCGTGATCGTGAGTGGAGAGAGCCCTTTCGCAGCGGCCGTGCGCACATAGTCCTGAGCCTGAGCCTCCAGCATGGCGGCGCGGGCAAGTCGGGAATAGATTGCGATGTAGAACAGCGAGAGCGAGAGGGCGGGAAGAACCATGTAGCGGGCACGGTCGATCAGCAGATCGAAGCCGCTGAGGTTCGCGCCGATCGTGGCAGCGCCGCCGCTCGGCAACCAGCCCAGCTTGACGGAAAACAGCAGGATCAGCATCAGGCCGATCCAGAAGCCCGGTATCGAGTAGAGCAGCGTGACCACGATCGAGATCAGACGATCCGGCCATCGGCCGGCGAATGTCGCCATCACGATGCCAAGCGCGATGCCGCCGGCAAGGGCGATGACGAGCGCGGTTGCCATCAGGGCCACCGTGCCGGGCAGTCGCTGACCGATGATATCGGCGACCGGAAGATTGTAGCGCGGTGAGTAGCCAAGGCTCAAATGGGCGAGATTATCGAGGTAAGCTGCAAGCTGCAGCAGGATCGGCTGATCGAGGCCGAAACGGCTGCGCAGCGCCGCCACCGTTTCCATCGTCGCCGATCCGGACTCGCCGGCAAGGACGTCGGCGGCATCTCCCGGCGCGAGCTGCAGCAGAAAAAAATTGATGACGACGATTCCGATCACCGTCGGGATCGCCTGCCAGATCGTCCGGCGAAAAGTCTTTCCAATGCGCTGGATGCTCGACATGTTTCTTCTAACTTCCATGACGTGTCGAAAAGATGCATTTGCTCATGCTGTCATTCCTCGCACGGTCGGCACGCGGAGATACGCCACGACGAGAGAGGAGACGCCGTTGACAATGCCGATGCGCGTCGCCAACGTCGACGCATTCGCGTGCGATCGTATCGATGTTGCGGATGCTCCACGGACGGCACGTATCACCACGACGGACATGAATATGACCATAGTGCACAAGCCGGGCGACATCGTTGGCTGGCCAGTCTTTTCGAGCCCCAGCCAGTTTCCGGAAAGTCCTTTGTCGAAAGCGCTGCAACAGCCGCTGCTGCTTGGCTTGTTCCTGCCGATCCAGGCTGGTGGCTGGAGCGCGTCGACCCTGTCGCGCTCGACGACGTGGACGTTCGACTACAATCGCGATCTCACGCTCAGCGCCGAACAGTTCGGCTTCGATCTCGTGTTCGCGCTGTCGCAGTGGCTGCCGAAGGGCGGCTACGGCGGCGTCTTTACGGGCGAAGCGCTCGATTCGTTCATCACGACCGCTTCGCTTGCCGCTGTCACGTCGCGGATCATGCTGATCTCGACGATCCACGTGCTCTACGGGCCGATCCATCCCCTGCATCTCGCCAAATACGGTGCCACGCTGGATCATATTTCGGGAGGGCGCTGGGGGATCAATGTCGTGACCGGCCACCGCGCCATCGAGCATGAGGCATTCGGCTGGAACCAGATCGAGCATGACCGCCGCTACGAGCTGGCGGCCGAGTTCATCGAGGTGCTGCAGCGGCTGTGGGGCGACAAGGAGAACTTCTCCTTCAAAGGACAATCTCCCTGGCGCCTGAGCAATGCGTTCGTGACGCCCAAGCCGCGGTTCGGACGGCCTATCCTTGTCAACGCCACCGGATCGGACGCCGGCATCGCGTTCGCGGGCCGCTATTCCGACATCGTGTTCGTTACCAGCCCGGCGGGCTCGTCCTTTGCGAGTGCGATCGAAGCCCTGCCGGCGCATGTCCAGCGCGTGAAGCAGTCCGCTATCGACGTCGGACGTGAAGTGCGGACGCTGCTCAATCCGATGGTCGTCTGCCGGGAAACCGAGCGCGAGACCTGGCAGTATCACGACGCGATCGTCGATCACATCGATCCCGTCGCCAGCATGCAGAACTTTGCGAGCGATGCGCATGCCTGGAAGGGACGTGTCGGTGTCGATGCGCCGAAGCGTCGCGCCATCGGTGGCAATATCGAGGTGATCGGGACACCCGAGCAGGTGGTGGAGCAGTTCGTGCAACTCAAGAAGGCCGGGATCGACGGCCTTCAGCTCAGCTTCTTCGATTTCAAGCCTGATCTCGATTTCTTCGGCCGCCGCGTGCTGCCATTGATGGAGCAGGCCGGGCTGCGCCATGCCGTGCCGAAGCTCGAGATTGGTTGACCGGTTTTCCATGCGGGTCAGGCGGAGGCAGCTTTAGGCGTCCGCCCCGCTGCGGACGGCCGGAATCTGGCGGCAGGATGCGACGAGGGCAGGCGTGCCCGACCGGTTCCGAACACCTTTTCCCGCAACGTGCCCGGAGCGTATTCGGTCTTGTAGACGCCGCGGCGCTGCAATTCCGGCACGACGAGCTCGGCGAAATCCCGATACCCGCCCGGCGTCACGGCGTAGCTGAGGTTGAAGCCGTCGATATCGGTCTCGTTGACCCAGGCCTGCAGTTCGTCGGCGACCTCGGCGGGTGAGCCAACGATGACCGGACCGCGGCCGCCGATGCCGTTGTGTTCGATGATCTCGCGGATGGTCCAGGGGCGCTCGCTCCTGGAGAAGGAATCGATCATCGAAGTGACCGCGTTGTCCTTCTTCACGGTCGGAAACGGGTCGTCCAGGCTATAGCGGGACAGGTCGATCCCGGTCCAGCCCGACAGCAATGCGAGCGAGCCCTTGGGGTCAATATAGCGCTGATAGTCGCGGTATTTGGCTTCGGCGGCGACACGGGTCTCGGCGACAATCACGGTCGTCAGCGCATAGAAGCGGATGTCGTGCTCGTCGCGGCCGAATGCCCGCGCGCGTGCCCGCGTCTCGGCGACATTGGCCGATGTGCGCGCCTTGGAGTGCTCCCCAAGGAAAACCGCTTCGGCATGCCGGGCGGCGAAATCCTTGCCGCGATTGGAGGCGCCTGCCTGGAACAGGAATGGCGTCCGTTGCGGAGAGGGGTGGGCGAGATGGATGGCGTCGACCTTGAAATGCGCACCGTGGTGATGAACTTTGCGGATGTGGTGCGGATCCGCGATCACGCCCTTGATGGGGTCGACGACAATGGCCTCGTCGTCCCAGCTGCCTTCCCAAAGTGCATAGACCGCATCGAGGAATTCGTCGGCAAGATCGTAGCGGGGGTCGTGCGGCATGATGTTGTCGCGACCGACCGCACGTGACGCCGCGTTGGAGTAGCCGGTCACGATGTTCCAGGCGACGCGCCCCTTGGTCAGATGATCGAGGGTCGAGAAGCGGCGGGCGAGCGTGAAGGGCGGCTCATACGATACGGGGGCCGTGACGCCGATGCCGAGATGCTCGGTGACATGCGCCATGGCCGAGACCAACAGCATCGGATCGAGCTTCGGAATCTGTGCCCCGCTGCTCAGCGCCGCGTCGGCCGTTCCGGCATAAACGTCGTGAATACCGATGCCGTCGGCGATGAAGATCGAGTCGAACTTGCCGGCCTCGAGAATGCGCGCCACGTCCGTCCAGTAATCAAGCGTATCGAAGTCCAGCGAGCGGTCCTCCGGATGGCGCCATAGCCCCGGAGAAAGGTGAACCGGGCTGAAGATGGCGAAGCCGTTGACCTGGATTTGCTTGGGCACGAGGGGCTTTCTCAGCTACTGGAATGCGGACGGCTCGGGATGGACGCCAGTCAGAAACCAGTTCCCGACATTGCGGGTCTTGTATTCGGCGGGATTGTGCAGCGTGTGGATGCGTACATTGCGCCAGAAGCGGTCATAGCCATTGGCAATGGTGGCGGAGCGTGCACCCATCACCTCGAAGATGCGGCTGGTGACATCAAGCGCGACCTCGCCGGCATGAGCATTGGCGCCGGCAATCACGACCGCGGCCTCGCCGCGCTCCTGGGGCGTCAGATCGCGGCCGCGCGACCAGACCCGATCGAGCGTCGCGGCCGCCTCATCCGCGAGCAGCGTAGCCGCTTTCACCCGCGTATAAAGCTCGCCATAGACCCTTCTGACCCAGGGATCATCGGTGTGCTTTTCAACGCCCGAATGAAGCCAGGGGCGGGACGTTTCCCGCGTATAGTCGCGCGCAGTGATCAGGGCGCCCTGCGCACTGCCGATGAAGACGTTCAGCAGGGTGCTCTGCTGCAGGAAGGGCGTTACGGTCTGATAGGGACGCCCGCCGTCAGGCTTGTGGTCGAATACCTCGTTTCGATGAATCCGGACCCCGGTGTAGGTGACGCGCCCGCTTCCGGTTTGGCGCTGGCCGAAGCCGTCCCAATCGTTCTCGATCCGGATACCGTCCCGGTTTGCCGGAATGGCCGCGAAGCTCCGTGCATTGGTATCGCGGTCTTCCCAGGCGACCTGCAGGTAGTCCGCGATATGCGATCCTGACGTGAACGGGCGAAACCCGTCCAATACAAACCCATCGGCATCTCGGCGACCGAACAGGCTCTTCGAGAAGCTGTTTGCGGTATTGCCCCAGAACCAGTTGCCGGCAGCAGACCGCCGGAAGATATCAGCAGCTTGCTCGGCCGTGCCGCGCAGATGGGCAGCGTGCTGGGAGCCGAAGTGGTAGCCGTAGAGGTGTCCCAGGGCACCGTCCACCTTGGCAAACTCACGGGCGATCTTCAGCGCGGTCGACCAGCGTTCGCCGGCACCGCCGAATTCCGTCGGTATCAACAGGTTGAGAAGGCCGCTCTCCTTCAGCAAGGCCAACTGCTCGAGCGGTTTGCCGCCGGCACGGTCGCGCTCGGCGGCGTCGCGCGCGAAGATCTCGCGCAACCGCACGGCCTTGGCAAAATGGGGATTTGATGTATCGAGATCGAAACTCATGAGGATATCCCGTGCGAGATCAGCTTTGCAGCCAGACGTCGGCAAAGTTGGCGGACGGCCCGTCGATCGTCGTGGTGTGATCGCGGACCTTGCGGTTGACGATGGTCAGGTTTGGTCCCGTCACCAGATTGATGTCGGGCAGGTCGGTCGCGACGATGACCTGGAAGGCATAGAACAGCTCACGGCGCTTTGCCGGATCGCTTTCGACGGCGGCCGCCTCCAGCAGCCGGTCGACCTCAGGGTTGCTGTAGCCCGATCCGTTTGAGAAGGGCACGCCGGGCTTGAAGTTCTTCGACCAGTACAGCCGCTGCACGCCGACCGTCGGATCGAACGAATGGCTCATGCCGTTGCTCATGAAGTCGAAGTCGCGGTTTGTGTAGGTCCGCTTGAACCAGGTCGGAACGTCTTGCGCGCGCAGCGTCACGCCGATGCCGATCGTGGAAAGCGCCTGGCGCGTGTAGGCGCCAAGTTGCTGATAGGTCTCGCCATACGGCATGTAGTCGTGGAAAACCTTGAAGCGCGTACCGTCCGGCCCGCGCGGCAAGCCTGCGGCATCGAGCAACGCTTCGGCCTTCTTCGGCGCGAATTCGTAGCGCGGAATCCCGGGATTGTGGAATTGCTTCAGCGCCGGGCTGATCGCGGCTGGTGCGCTCTGTGTCCATCCGTAGAAAACGATGCGGTTGATCGCGTCGCGGTCCACCGCGTGCGCGACGGCACGCCGGACCTCCGGCTTGGCGAAGTAGGGGTTGGCGAGGTTGAACTCGAGCCGGTACACGATGGGCTGATAGTCATAGCCGTGTGTTTCGATCAGGAGGTTTGGGTTGGCCTTGAGCGTCTCGATCTGCCCGAGCGGCACCGGCGTATCAGGCGCGTAGTGGATCTCTCCGGTCTCGAGCGCAACCGCGCGGGCGTTGGCGTCGGCGATGAAGCGGATGACGATGCGGTCGAGATAGGGTTTGCCCGGATCCCAGTAGTTGGGATTGCGCTCCAGCACGATGTGGCTGCCCTGTTTCCATTCCTTGAAAACGAAGGGACCAGTTCCAATCGGCGCGCGTCCGTTGGGATTGGCCAGGGGATCGGTCCCCTCATAGATGTGTCGCGGCACGATCGGCGATTCTGAGGCCGTGAGGGCGGCGAGCAGGTATGGTGCGGGCTTGTCGAGCACGATTTCCGCAACGTGCGGATCGGGCGTGCGCACCTCGCGAACCGAGGCGAGCGTGCCGCGGCCGCGCGGATGATGCTGCTTGAGAAGCTCGATGGAGTGCGCGACGTCTGCCGACGTGAAGTCGCGGCCGTCATGCCACTTTACTCCGCGCCGGAGCTCGAACCGATAGCTGAGCCCGTCTTCGCTCTTCTGCCAGCTGGTCGCAAGCTGGGGACGGGGATTGAAGTCCAGATCGAAGGTGACGAGCCCCTCGGTCACCTTTCCGCTCACGCGGGTGGTCGGGCCCGCGGTGTGCGTCAGGCTGACGAGGATGGGAGGTTCGGGCTGAATCACCACGTTCAGCGTTCCGCCATGCTTTCCTTCATCAGCGGCGCGCACTGGCCCCGCCACTGAGCTGCTCACAAGAGCGCCAGAGCTCCACAGCAGAGCTTTTGTAATTTGCCGGCGCGTAAGCCAGTTCATTGCCGATCGCACGTCAGTTGTGAACACCGCGTCGCAATAATTCACCTCGAGGTCAGACAATCAATCCTGCGGAGCGCTTCTGCGCATAATGAAAATTTTGCTGCTGCATGCGTGGCACGTCGCGCTCATGAACGCGCGCCGGTGCTGTGAACAACAAAAGCAAATTCTCTGCGAAACGTGATCAAGATTGAGGCGGTACGACTTGCGCGGCGGATCCGGCGAGATGCTCTCTCCGTGCGTCGCGGCTTGACGCGGAGGCGCGATGTCGCTGGATCGACGGACCTTTAATCGCGGGCTTCTGGCCTCCGGCGCCGCCGGCCTGCTCGGTCCATCACGAGCGATGGCTGCCGAGGCGAAACCCGTGCCCGGCGGCACCTTGAATTGGGTGTACTACCCCGACCCTTCCGCGATCATCGCGATCAACACGTCGTCGGGAACCGGGCAGACGATCGGCACCAAGATCAACGAAGGGCTCCTTGCGTACGACTACGATCTCAATCCGAGGCCGGTGCTGGCGACGGCCTGGACCATCAGCGACGATGGCAGGCGCTACACGTTCCGGCTGAGACCGAACGTGAAATGGTCTGATGGAAGGGAGTTCACGTCGGCCGACGTCGCATTTTCCATCGAGCGGCTGAAGGTCGCTCATCCGCGCGGACGCATCACGTTCGCGAATGTCGAGGCGGTCGAAACGCCGGACCGTCTGACGGCCGTGATCGTGCTGTCAAAACCGGCCCCCTTCCTGATTTCAGCACTGGCCGGTGCCGAATCTCCGATCGTGCCCAAGCACATCTACGAGGCTCTCAAGCCCGAGGAGCAGCCCCGGCTCGAGCAGACGATCGGGACCGGTCCGTTCCTTCTCAGGGAATGGGTTCCCGGCAGTCATCTTCTGTTCGTTCGTAATCCGAACTATTGGGATGCCCCGAAGCCTTATGTCGACCGTCTGGTGCTGAAGGTCGTGCTGGATCCGGCCGCGCGTGCCGCGGCGCTTGAGGCGGGAGAGGTCGATATCGGGGCGACGCCGGTGCCATATGGCGATATCGAGCGTTTCAAGCTCGACAAGCGGTTCGTGGTCGATACCACGACCTACGCCTATTCGGGCCCACAGCAGCAGCTGTTCTTCAATTTCGATACGCAGATCCTGCAGGATCGCCGAGTCCGCAAGGCGATCGCCCATGCAATTGATCACCGGGCTTTGGTCAACGTCGTGTTCTTCGGCTACGGCCTGATCTCTCCGTCGCCGGTCAGCACGGCCCTGCCCAAGTTCTACGATCCGAAGATCCAGGCGTGGTCGTTTGATCCGAAGGCGGGAGATCAATTGCTGGATGAGGCCGGCCTCAAGCGAGGCGCGGGCGGCATCAGGGCTAAGCTCAGGCTCACGCAAAATCCATTCCTGCCCGCGAGCTTCGCCGACTTCCTGCGCAATTCCCTGCGCCGAATTGGCCTGGACATCGAGATTCTGCGGTACGATCTCGCAACCTACCTGAATGTCGTCTATCGGGATCGGGCATTTGACCTGACGATCGAAAGCCTCTCCAACACGTTCGATCCGACGCTCGGCGTGCAACGCGCTTACTGGTCGAAGAATTTCCGCATCGGCCTGCCGTTCTCGAACGCGGCGCATTACAGCAATCCCGAGGTCGACCAGCTTCTGGAGGCGGCTGCGATCGAGCCGGATGCCGAGAAGCGGCGCGCGATCTGGTCCAAGTTCCAATCGATCGTCCACGAGGAGGTGGCCTCCGTCGACATCGTCGCGGCGGGCGGCGTGATCATTGCCAACAGGAAGGTTCGAAACTTCGCTCCCGGCGCCGAGGGATTGAACGGCAGCTTCGCCGATCTCTGGATCGACCCGTCCGTATAGGCCGTGACATCACATTCTTTTCCTTTCGCCTGCCTGCGCAGAAGAAAAATAGCGCATTGCGCGTCAAGAATAAAAATCTGTGAGATTGCGCAGGGCGATCATGGATCGTCATACTCTGACGATGAGGCCGGGCGGGTGATGGTGCGGCGAGGAACGTGTTGATGATCGCAAAACGCAAACTCTTCAGTCTCCTGCTTGCAGGGATCGGTCTACTGTTCGGTTCGAGCTCGGGGCTTGCCGCCGAACCGCTCACGGTGCGGATCGGATTTGCTTCCGTCGGTGCCGACAATCGCCAGTTCTCCGGCGGCTCGTCCGCGGCGGTTGCCCATTCCGAGCATTATCTCGATCAGGCGTTGCATGACCGGCCGGACGTGAAGGTCGAATGGTATTTCTTCAAGGGAGCGGGCCCCGCCGTCAATGAGGCTTTCGCCAACAACCAGCTCGACTTCGCAATCCAGGGTGATCTGCCCGAGATCATCGGCCGTGCAAATGGTCTAAAGACCAGGATATTGCTCGCATCCGGTGCCCATGCGCCGATCTATCTTGCGGTTCCATTCGGCTCGGCGATCCGCAAGGTCGCCGATCTCCGTGGCCGCAAGGTCTCTATTTTCCGCGGAACCAACAATCATCTCGCCGCCGTCAAGGTGTTGGCCGGGAACGGTCTCCAGGAGCGGGACGTTCAGATCATCAATATGGATACGGCGACCACGAATGCGGCGCTGACTTCAAAGGATATCGACGCTGCGTTCGGCAACTTCCCGCTGGCCAGCCTCGCCGAGAAGAATATCGCGGAGATCATCTACACCACCAAAGGCGACAATCCGGCCTATGAACGGCATTCGACGCTGATCGGGCAGGACGCTTTCATCAAGGCGCATCCCGACATCACGCAGAAGATCGTCTCGGCGATCGTCCGTGCTGCGCGCTGGGCGTCGGACGAAGCCAACCGGGAGGCGTTCTTTGAGATATCGGCCCGAACAGGCTTCCCGGCGTCAGGATATCGCTTTGACTTCTCCAACCAGGAGCTGAAATATCGCAACACCCCGATCATCGATGCATCGATCATCGAGAGCTATCGCGTGCAGGCCAGGCAGGCGAGGGAGTTCGGTCTGCTTCGCCGCGACGTCGACCTCAATGGCTGGTTCGACCGCTCATTCCTGGATATTGCGCTCAAGGAGCAGGGTCTTGTCGGCTACTGGCAGGAATATGATGCGAGCGGAAGGCCGCAGGCGGCGGGACAATGAACGTCGCCGTGCAACTGCGGACAACGGCATTCCCTGACCAGGGACAGGGGCGGCTGGAGGTGCGCAACGTCTCCAAGTCGTTTGTCGTGAATGGCGCGCCCGTTGAGGCGCTGCGGGACGTGTCGCTCGACGTGGCAGCCGGCGAGTTCGTCGTTCTGCTGGGGCCGAGCGGCTGCGGGAAGTCGACGCTGTTGCGGCTGATCGCCGGGCTCGAGCCGGAATTTCGTGGCAGCATCAACCAGGATGGCAATGCGATCGCGGGGACGAGCCTGGATCGCGGCATCGTCTTCCAGGAGCCGCGACTGTTCCCCTGGGCGACGGTTTCCCAGAACATCGCCCTCGGTCTCAAGAATGCGCCGCTCAGCGAGCGGGCCAAACGGGAGGCCGTTGCCGCGCATATCACGTTGGTCGGACTTGATGGATTCGCGCAAGCATATCCGCACCAGCTCTCCGGTGGCATGGCCCAGCGTGCGGCGATTGCGCGGGGCCTCGTCAATCGCCCCCGGCTGCTGCTGCTGGACGAGCCCTTTGGTGCGCTCGACGCGCTGACGCGGGCACGGCTCCAGGTCGAGCTACAGCGAATCTGGGCGCACGAGAGGATCACGATGGTCCTGGTCACCCATGATGTCGACGAGGCGGTACTGCTCGGCGACCGAGTCATCGTGCTCGCGCCCCGGCCCGGTCGTGTGTCGCGGATTTTCGCGATTTCCATGCCGAGGCCGAGGTCGCGAACCGATGATGATCTGGTCCGAATTCGAAATGATGTATTGCGCGCGCTCGGCGATGGTGAAGAGGACGGCGCCCGGGGCGCGCCGATCGGCGACCCGGCATGAGTGATGCAGCTCTTCGCACGACACTTGAGCCTCGCACCACCGCGGCGGCGGGTTTTCGACGTATCTCCGGTCGCGTCAGTGAAGTGGTGCCTCGTCAGCTCGTGAAGCTTGGCTGGTTGCTCATCCTGCCGGCCATCACCCTCCCGATCTGGATCGTCGGCACCGACCGTGGCTGGCTTCCGGAGCAGATCCTGCCGCGCCCCGGCGATGTGTTGCACACGTTGCGGGACATGATCGCAAGCGGCGAGCTTGCCCAGCATGCGGGCTACAGTTTACGGCGCGTCGCGTTGGGCTTCGCGATCGGTGCGGCTGCTGGCCTGGTCGTCGGCTCCGCCATGGGGCTGTCGCGGCGCGTAGACGATTATGTCCGTCCGCTGTTCACGGCGATCGCCCAAGTGCCGGCGCTGGCCTGGATTCCACTCGCGATGCTGCTGCTCGGCATCGGGGAGGGGCTCAAGATCGTCGTGATCGCGAAGGCGGCATTTGTGCCAGTGGTCATGAACACCAGCGCGGGCATTGCGAACGTGCCTAGGGCGTTCGTCGAGGTGGGAGAAACATTCCGCTTCACGCCCCTGCAGATGCTGCGCCATGTCGTCCTCCCGGGAGCGATACCGCCGATCTTCACGGGCCTGCGCTACGGGTTGACCCACGCCTGGATTGCGCTGGTCAGCGTCGAGCTGCTGGCCTCGTCGGAGGGACTCGGCTACCTCCTGGTCTGGGGCCGTCAGATGTTCTGGCTCGATACCGTGCTGGTCGCCATGATCGTGATCGGCGTGATCGGCTTTGTGAGCGACAAGATCCTCGCCGTGATCGAAACCGGCCTGCAACGCTGGCGGATTGACGGTGTCCAGTAGCGCCGCTCTCGGATCACTCGGTCGCGGGCTGGTCTTGCCGATCGGCCTGCTGCTCACCTGGGAGGTCGCCAGCCATTCGGGCCTGGTCAACCGCCAGTTCCTGCCGCCGCTCGAGCATGTGGGCGCCACCGCGTGGCAGGAGTTGGCGAGCGGTGAGCTCCTTGAAGCGCTTGCCGCCAGCCTGCGCCGTGATCTCCTCGGATTTGTGTTCGGCTCCGGCGCCGGGGTGTTGATCGGGCTGTTGCTCGGCCTCTCCACAATCGCGGACCGCGTCGTCATGACCTGGTTCAATGGGCTGAAGCAGATCGCGCTCCTGGCATGGATTCCCCTGATCTCGCTCTGGTTCGGGTTCGATGAGATGGCCAAGATCGTCTTCATCGGGCTCGCGGCGGCGATCCCCGTCATTCTCAACCTGGTCGAGGGTATTCACGCAACATCCCGCAAGCTCGTCGAAGTGGGTGAGGTGTTTCGCTTCAACCGCGTGCAATTCATCCTTTATGTCTATCTTCCAGCGGCGATGCCGTCGCTGCTGACCGGGCTGCATCTTGCGTTGATCTATGCATGGCTCGCGACCATCGGTGCCGAATACTTCATGGCTGCCGGCCCTGGCATCGGCGGCCTCATTATTGCCGGCCGCGAACGCTTCGACATGGATCTCGTGATGCTCGGAATTCTCGTCGTCGGCTCGGTTGGTTTTCTGGTCGATCGTGGCGCGAGTTGGCTGGAGCGGCGGTTGATACCTTGGCGAGCTGCGTCGGCGCGAGCCTGAGCTACGATCATCAAGTCCAAAGGAACCCGGCCAAGCTCACCAACGTGTCCTCGAGAAGTACGCATTCGGCGCTCTTGTCGAAAGCTGAGGAGTTTTCATGTGTCGGCTCTTCGTCCTCGTCGGCGCGTACTCGCCCGGTAGCGCCAGGTAACTGTGGTCAAAAATCCTGGGAACTGCCGAGAAAATTATACACGTGTCGATGCCCGGTCCATGGCAACGCAACCCAACTTTATTGCGCACTTTGGAATAGGCTGAACTGCAATCTTTGGGTCGAGTTTAAATGGCGGCTCACGTATCGCCGTTGGTTCCGCGCCTCCTTCCTGAACTCGAGCGTACCCTTCGGCCCCGGTCCCCAGACTGGGGCCGTACCTTTTGTGGCTAACGAGAGTTGTTGCCGCGAGCTGAAAGCCGGCAAGACGGCAACGCTTTTTTTCTGATCACCGATGCCGGATCGGCGCGGGTTTTGATGTTTGAAAATCCGGTAGATATCAACGTGGCGCCGCTGCCATTCCAAAATTCGGCTGCAAGGGGCAACATTTCGCCTGCTGTACCGAGTGATCGCAGGCAAATCCTGCAGAGAGCTCGCGCGGACAGTCGCTTCATCGCGGCAAGGAGGCCAAAGTCGGGAATCCTGTTTCCTGGTTCGCGGCTTGAGCAGGCGATGTATTCTCGCGAGCAACGCGCGACTAAGGAATGCCGGCTCTGCAATGCAACGCCACTTTGATCGTTCGATCATTCGGTAAATCATTCCGTTGACCCGATCCGAAGCGGGCGACAAGGTCGCTGTCCGTCTTCGGATGCGCGCAGTCATGCTTTCCGCGCCCCTGGAATCCCCCGTCCTGCTTGGCCGAAATGGAAATTCGATGTCGTCGCTTGAGCTTGAACACGTTCGGAGTGATCGGGTCACGAGCGGGATTTCGGCAATTCGCCCACCCGGTGACCGGCCTCACCCCGTCGTCAACGAGCCGGACACCGTGTCCTGGTTCGAGCGTCACGATGGGCCCACCTTCCTTGTGGCCGGAGGCGTTTACGGCAGCTGGCTGCTCCTACTTCTGCTGCACCGCCAGGTCCCCTGGTACGTCATGGCGCCGGTCGCCGGTTATGTCATTCAATGGCATTTCTCATTGCAGCACGAAGCGATCCACGGCATGCGGGGCGTGCCGAAATGGCTCCGCCGAGCACTGGTCTGGCCCCCGATCGGGATCTGGTTTCCGTTCGAGTTATATCGGCGTCTGCACTCGCAGCACCATCGCAACGGCTATCTCACCTATCCTGGTGAGGACACCGAATCGTACTATCACGATGCGGAGGATTGGGAAGACTTCGGCGATCTCTCCCGGTGGCTGCTGACGATCAACCAGACCTTCCTCGGCCGGATCTGCATCGGTCCGATCTTGTGCACGCCAAGGCTTTTCATCAAGGAGATGGCGAGGCTGGTCGCCGGCGAGACCGCCAACGCCGGCATCTGGTGCCGGCATCTGATCGGCGTCGTGCTCGTGCTGCTGGTGGTCGAAGCCTTCGGCGTGAGCGTTCTGCAGTATCTGGCGGTGTTTGTTTATCCCGGCCTGATGTTCGGCATGATGCGCGGCTTTGTCGAGCATCGGTGGGGTGAGCGGCCCGAGGAGCGAACCGCGGTCGTCGAGTCGAATTGGATTTTCGGCATGCTGTTTCTGTGGAACAACCTCCACGCCGTCCACCATACTTTTCCGACACTCCAGTGGTGGAAGGTGCCCCGGGTGTGGCGGCAGCATCGCGAATACATCAAGGCACGTAACGGAGGATTCGTATTCCGGGGTTACGGCGAGATCGCGCGGCGCTGGCTGGTCAAGCCCGTATTCGTTCCGGTTCACCCGCATCGCTTCGCGCCAGGCTCGGTTCGTCACCCCGACGCATCGATGCGCCAGCCCCCCGCAACGTTTTGAGGTCCACCGGTATGCGCGGCCGCACTGAACCGGAGACACTGAGCTGGGCTGGTCGCGTCCTGAATCTGCCGATGTACGAGCTTCCCGAGATGGCGGCCGCCAATGGCGCGTTCCTGGCCGAGCTGGAGCATCGGCTCGATAGCAAGGGAGTGAGGGCGGCCGGCCGCATTGCTGGCGAGGCGGCGGACACTCAACCGCATGTTCTCTTCACGCAGGTCTGCGGCTATCCGCTGTTGAAGTATCATGGCGATGAATACCGCGTCCTGGCGACCCCGCATTATGCAATGCCCGGATGCGCAGGCTCGCATCACCGTGCCTTCGTCATGGTTCGCGCCGACGACGCCGCCGCATCGCTCGCGGACCTGCGCGGGCGAGTATTCGGCTGCAACAGCCTGTTCTCGAATACCGGAATGAACCTCCCCCGTCTGTCGTTTGCGCGGATCGCCGGCGGCAAGCCGTTCTTTTCCTCTGTCCTAGTGACGGGGGCTCATGTCGCAAGTCTTCAAAGGCTCGACGAGGCCACGATCGACGCCTGTTCGATCGACAGCGTGACGTGGGGGTATTTTCGACAGTTTCGGCCTATGGCCGCCAAACGATACCGGATCCTCGCAGAGACGCTGCCGAGCCCGTCGTTGCCGTTCGTGACGTCGGCGGTCACAACCGAGGCTGATGCCGCGGTGCTCGCAGAGACGCTGCGCGAGATGACGCGTGATCCGGGGCTCGGCCATATCCGTGAGCCGCTGCATCTGACCGACGTCTCCGCGCCGGACCTGGCCGCTTACGGGCGACTGATCGCGTACGAGGCGGAAGCGGCAGAGCTGGGTTACCCCGAATTGGCCTAGAGCTCACCGTTTTCATGAGTGAGCGTCAACCCGATCGAACCACCATCAACGAACCGTTCGGCGCGAGGCGCAAGTCATTTGTTAAAGGCGCCTTTTTCGAAGCATTCATCTACGTGTGGCGCGGAATTTGACATGGACAGCCGGTTGGACCGCTCTACGATCGTTGGTTACTGCAATTCGTCATTTTTCAGAGAGAGGCGCACAGGTCGCCTCACGATAGACCGTTGTCGATTGATCCGGAGGCCGTGGTGGGAGGCTCCCAAACTTGGGTGAATGTTGGCGCAGTGGTGGCCGCCCTCGCGGGCCTGTCGGCCATTGTGACCGTCAATCTTCCGGAAAAGGACGACCGCCAAATCGTGAATGTCTCCTATGATCCGACTCGCGAACTGTACCAGGCCATCAATCCCCTGTTCGACGCCGCCTATGCCCGGGAGACGAGACGCCATTTACGTGTGGTGCAATCGCATGGCGGATCTTCGCGTCAGGCGCACAAGGTGGCCAATGGCGAGCAGCCGGCCGACGTCGTGACGCTGGGGTTGGCCTCTGATATCGAGACGTTGCGCAAGCGGGGCCTTGTCGAGCCGGGTTGGGTTGATCAGTTTCCCAATCATGCGGTGCCCTATACGTCGACCATCGTCTTCGTCGTCAGGCACGGTAATCCACATCAAATCAGGGACTGGCCGGATCTGCTCGCCCCACAGCTGGAAGTCGTGATGCCCAACCCTCGGACGTCGGGGAACGGCAAGCTCGCGTCGCTGGCGGCCTGGGCTGCGACCGTCACACGAGGCGGGACGCAGGACGATGCGGTCGCTTTCCTCCGTGCACTTTTCCGACAGGTCCCTGTGTTCGACGAGGGCGCGCGGGGTGCAGCGTTGCGCTTTGCGAATCCAGATGGCGGCGACGTGCATCTCACCTGGGAAAACGAGGCGATCCGCGAGGTCGCGGCTTCAAACGGTGCTCTCGAGATCGTCTATCCCCCGGTCAGCATTCTCGCCGAACCGTCCGTTGCCGTGATAAGCAACGATACGGTGCGCAAGGCAAGTCTCGCCGACGCCCGGGCCTATCTGTCGTTCCTGTTCAGCGATGCCGGGCAGGAGACGATCGCACGGCTCGGATACCGGCCCTACAAGACAGAGATCGCGCAGAAGATCGGCGTGGTCTTCCCCTCCATCAAGCTCATACCAGTCAGTTCCATTGGCAAGGACTGGAGCGACCTGCAGGACAGGTTCTTCGCGGAAGACGGCGTCGTGGAAGCCGCCTTTGCATTGCGGAACAAATGATGGGCGGGATCAGCTACAGCCCGCAGACGTTGCGACGCGACGTGATCGCCGGCCTCACCGTCGCCGCGATCTCACTGCCGCAAGCAATGGCTTATGCGCTTCTGGCGGGCGTTGACCCCCGTTATGGCCTTTATTCCGCGATCCTGATCACAGCTGTCGCCTCGGTATTTGGATCGTCGTCGCACCTCATCAACGGTCCGACCAGTGCAATCTCGCTGGTCGTGTTCAGCGCGCTCTCGATCTTCGACGCCGATCAAAGGATCGAGGCAGCAGAGGCCATGTTCCTGCTTGCAGCCTTGGTCGGCACGATCCAGATCGCTATCGCCGTTTTGCGGCTCGGGGATCTCACGCGCTACATTTCGGAATCGGTCATCCTCGGTTTCATGAGCGCCGCCGCGCTGCTGCTGGCCTTGGGCCAGATCAGCAATGCGCTGGGCGTACGCGACAAGGGGACGGGTGCCCAGCACATCTTGTCTCGGCTCTGGTTGACGCTCGCGACCGGCGATACCATTAACATGAAGGCCGTCGTTGTAACGCTGGTGACGCTCGTGCTGGCGGTGTCGCTTCGGCATGTCGTGCGGCGCAATCGATGGCCGCAGTTCGACATGCTGGCCGTTCTGGTGATCGTCGCGACCGGAGCCTATTTTGCCGGCTGGACCGTGCCCGGTGGCGATGGCAAGACGGCAATCGGAATCGCCGGCGCGGTGCCGGCCGACCTGCCATCCTTCCATATTCCGAAAGTGCAGTTGAGGTGGGCGCTCGATCTTTTCTCCGACAGCGTGGCGATCGCGTTCCTGGGGCTGCTGGAGGCGCTGGCCATCGCCAAGTCGATCGCCCATCAGACGCGACAGCCGTTGGACTTCAACCGGCAGTGTCTTGCCGAGGGACTTGCCAATCTGTCGGGAGGTTTTTTTCAGTGCCTGCCCGGATCAGGTTCGCTGTCTCGCTCGGCGATCAATTTCCAGGCGGGAGCCGCGACGCGCTTTTCGGGTATGTTGACCGCGACGTTCGTTGCGATCGCCGTCATCGCATTCGCGCCGCTTGCGCGCTACGTGCCGAAGCCTGCGCTCGCCGCGCTCTTGTTGTTGACCGCGTCGCGCCTGGTTGACTTCAAGCGCATCTCGTACGCCTTGCGCGCGTCGCGTGTGGATGCCGGCGTCATCGTGATAACTGCCTTGTCGGCGATAGCATTCGGTCTCGATCTCGCGATCATCATCGGCGTCGTGCTGTCGATCGCGTTATTCGTGCCGCGCGCAGCGAAGATCAGGGCCGCAGAGCTCGTTGTCGACGAGGACGATGTGGTGCGGGAGCGGTTGCCATCCGAGCCTTCAAATCGCGGGTTTCTGTTCTACGATCTCGAAGGCGAACTGTTCTTCGGCGCCGGCCCGGAATTGCACAAGGTGCTCGATCTGATCCTGCACCAAGCCTCGGGCGAAAAAGCCAGGCACATCTTGTTGCGTCTCAAGCGCGTGCGCAATCCGGATGTCGTCAGCCTCGAACATCTCGAGCAATTTCTCAAGGAATCGCGCAACGCCGGCATCGAGGTCTGGCTCGCCGGTCTTCGTCCCGATTTGCTGGCGGCATTCGACCGCCTGGGCTTCGCAGACTGGATCAAGCCCGATCACATCTTTGCGCAGGGCGCGGACGAGGACTCGGCCACATTGGCGGCCGTGAGGCAGATCAGGTCAGAGCTGCAAGAGCAGGCGGCGAACGTCCGATCGCGCTTGTATTATCGCGTATGATCGCGGTTGATCGCTGCGAACGTCTCAGGGCTGCGTTATCGTTCGTGGATCCATCCGACGTTGCAAGGATGCCGCCGTTTGAAGCGCTCGCGAAACACGATTCCTTCTATCGTCGCAGTCAACTTTGGTTTGACGTTTTATTGCGCATAGAAACGTTTTTCCTCAATATCCGAGCGTTCCTCGACGGTGCAAGGAGGTCTCTACAATGAATCTGGCGACGCTTGCGGGTCGTGCTCTTCGTGCCTTTGCCCTGTCGCGAACGTGGGGGCGCGCGGCCGCGCTTGCTGTTTCCGCCGCCGCACTCGTCGCGGCCCCGGCGTTCTCCGCGACGGCTTTACAGAACATCGCGGTTCGTTCGCGGTGCAGCGGGCGCACGGTCTGATGGGCAAGACCTATCTCGGGGTACGAGGTGAGCAACATGAGCAAGGATCAGCTATTCCTTCTGAAGCCGGGATTCGAAGACCCGGCGCAGGCCGGCAAGTTCTTCGTCTGTCCGCACTGCAATGCGATCGAAGGTCTCCTCGCATCATTTCCGGGTCTGGCCACGCAGATCGAGGTTCAGCGCTTGCCGTTCGCGCGACCGCGAGGTCCGATCGTCGAAATTCTCGGTGATTTGCATCAATCGTTGCCCGTGCTGGTTTTCGACCAAAGTGGGCCGGTGCCCGAGGACGCTGGTGTTGTCAACGGCCGGCGGTTCATCGATTCGTCAGAGCGCATCCTTCGATATCTGGCCGAACGTTACTCCTTTCCATATATCCATCAGTGAAGCGGGGCGAGGCGCGCTCGGCCTCGAATGTGGCGCACCGCCTTCACACCGCTGACCGCCAGTCGATCCACTGCGTTATCGCCGATTTGGTGGGGACCCCGGTTACGCCGGGCGCTGATGTTGCGGCGGCGTATCTGACCGGCGCCGCGGCGACATTTTCGGCGACGATAAGCAACGCTGTTTTCATTGCTCGTCGCAAAGCGACATGAACTCTCTCTGTTTGAAGCAAACTTTGCGATCGACGCAATCGGATGCCGGACCTAGCATTTCGGACAGGATGTCGTGCCTTGATGAGCGCTCTGTTGAACACGACAGGTGCTCTGTGCCGCGCAGGCAGGCTGGGCATATGCGACTACAGTGCAAAGCAGGAATGCGCATCATGACGATAGACCAACATCAGCCATTCTCGCCGTCGCGGCGTGCCCTTCTCGGTCTCGCCGGCCTGGCGGGCATCGCCGCGCCATTCGGCGTCATGGGCGCCGCGCGCGCCTTTCCGGCGTTGGGTCTTGGTCCGGCGGCTGATCCCCTGAGCGCAGCGCCGATCTGTCGGGTAGCGAATTCCGACGAGGCCCCGAAGGGGCCGGCTCGTCACATCCGCTTTGCCTACAATGGCACGGGCATCTGCACGGCGGCGGTGCCCGTCGCCCTGCACCGAGGCCATTTCGCACGTCACAATCTGGATGTGGAGTTCCTGCAGCTCGCAGGCAGCACCGACCAGATGTTGCAGTCGCTGGCGACCGACAAGGCAGATGCCGGCTCGAGCATGCTGCTCAACTGGCTGAAGCCGCTGGAACAGGGCATCGATGTCAAGCTGACCACCGGCCTGCATGGCGGCTGCACCCGGCTGTTCGTGCGCAAGGAGTCCGGATTCAAGGATATCACCGATCTCAAGGGCAAGACGATCGGCGTCTCCAGCATTTCCGGGCCTCCGCGCAACTTCTTCGCCATTCTGCTGTCGGACAACGGGCTCGATCCGCAGAGCGATGTGCAATGGCGGGAATTTCCGGCCGATCTGCAGCTCACCGCCCTGCAGCGCGGCGAGATACAGGCGATCGCCGACTCCGACCCGAATGCCTGGTTGACGGAGCGGCGCGCCAATGGCGATCTCGTCGAGATCGCATCGAACCTGAGCGGGGATTACGCCAACCTGTCGTGCTGCACGCTCGGCGTGCGGAGTTCGCTCTGGGCGTCGGATCCCGCTGCGGTGAAGGCGCTAACCCTCGCCGTCCGCGAAGCTGCGCATCACGTGGCCGAACATCCAGATGACGCTGCCGAGATATTTTCCAAGTACACCCCGAAGGTAGCGGTCGCCGATCTGGCGACGATGCTGCGCAGCCACACGCACGGCCATCATCCGGCAGGTGCAGACCTGCGTCGCGAGGTCGTGAAGATCACGAGCGATCTGAAACGTGCCACGATCATCAAGCCGAATACGGATCCGGCCAAGCTTGCCAATCGCGTCGTGGTCGACATTGACGTCTAGGCAATTTCCCGGAGGATCGCGTTGATGAGCAACACGAGAAGCAAGGCCGCCTCGACTGTGGTGCCCGGCCCGTCGGGGATTGATGATGCCGCTTCGGCGGCGTTGCACTCCCGTTACGGCAAGGATTTGCCTCTGATCGGCGAGGCTTGGAACGGGGTGCTCGACAATCTCCTTGCCCACCGTTCTGTGCGAGCCTATCGGCCGGATCCGGTGCCGCGCGGTACCGTGGAGACGCTGGTTGCGGCAGCGCAGTCGGCCTCATCGTCCTCCAACCTCCAGACCTGGAGTGTCGTGGTGGTCGAGGATGAGGCGCGCAAGGCGCGCCTCGCCGAGTTCGCCGGCGGGCAGAAGCATATCGTCGAGGCGCCGCTTTTCCTGGTTTGGCTCGCGGATTTGTCGCGGGCAGAGCGCCTGGCAAGGAGTGCGAACCATCCCAAGGATGGACTGCCCTTCCTCGAGACGTTCATCGTGGCCGTGGTCGACGCGGCGTTGGCCGCCCAGAACGCGGTCGTTGCTGCGGAGGCGCTTGGGCTCGGATCGGTCTATATCGGCGCCATCCGCAACAAGCCGCAGGCGGTAGCCGAGGAATTGCGATTGCCGCCGCAGGCCGCTGCGGTGTTCGGGCTGTGCATCGGCTATCCCGATCCGACGCGGCCCGCCCGGGTCAAGCCGCGCCTGCGCCAGGACGTCGTCATCCATCGCGAGCGCTACACGACGGCTGACGATGATGCCGGAATCGCCGCCTACGACGCCACCTTGCGCGATTTTCAGACCGCCGAGGGATTGCCTGCGATCGGCTGGACCCAAGCCGTGCTCAACCGGCTTGGATCGGTCCGGTCGCTGAATGGACGGGACCGCCTGGTCGAGGAGCTGCGGGGCCTGGGCTTTCCACTCAAATGAGGTGCAAGTCGCGCATGCGGCCTGGAGTGCGATGAGGGTCTTGCTTTAGGTTCGCTCCTGTCCCCAGCGCTGCACGGTGATCCGTGTCAGGCTCCGGAACACAACGCTCTCCACGAGGAGGCCGATCAGGATCACGGTGAGCAGTCCGGCAAAGACGCTTGCGGTCTCCAATTGGGCGCGGCTGGTGTAGATGAACCAGCCAATTCCGCCGGAGCGCGCGCTGACGCCGAAGACCAGCTCGGCTGCAATCAGCGTACGCCACGCGAACGCCCAGCCGATCCGCAAGCCTGACAATATCTGGGGAAATGCCGCCGGTACCAAAATCTCGGCAACGAAACGGCCGCCCGACAAGCCGAGGTTACGGCCGGCCATCAGCAGCGTTGGTGGGATGGCGCGAAAGCCGGCATGGCAGGCCAGCGCAACCGGCCACAGGACCGAGTGGACAATCACGAAAACGAGGCTCGGCGTGCCAACGCCGAACCACAGCAGCGCAATTGGAAGCAGCGCGATCGCCGGAAGCGGATTGAACATCGAGGTCAGCAGGCCAAGGGCCTCATTGCCCCAGCGCGACAACGTCGCCAGTGCCGTAAACACCGCGGCGACGCCGACGCCCAGTGCATAGCCTGTGACCAGAACGCGCAGCGAGGTGAGCGTCCGATTTGGCAACTCGCCCGACAGGATCGCCGACCAGAGTGCCGACAGCGTCGCCCCCAGGGTCGGGAGCAGCAGTGCGTTGTCAAGCCAGCGCGCGTAGAGTTCCCAGGCGAGCGCAAGGGCGGCAAGGATCACAAAGCGCCGCCAGGGCGTTTGCTCGATCGCGCGGCGCAGTGCCGGTGCGTGAGGAAGCTTCGGGGCCGTGACCTCAGCCATGATCGATTTCCGGATCGGCAAAGACGGCTTGCTGAATCCGCTGTTCCAGCCCGGTGAATCCCGCCGTGCCGCGGATACGGCTTTCCGGCGGGACATCAAATGTCGCGGCCAGCCGACCAGGGTGGGGTGTGAGGGCGAGGATGCGGGTCCCGACCCGGATCGCCTCGTCGATGCCGTGCGTCACAAACAATGCCGTACTGCCGGTCTCTTCGCATAGCTTGAGCAACTCGTCCTGCATCTGACGCCGCGTCAGGGCATCCAGCGCGGCGAAAGGTTCATCCATCAGCAGCAGCGCCGGCTCCAGTGCGAAGGCGCGCGCGATTGCGACGCGCTGCTTCATGCCGCCAGACAGAGTGTGCGGAAAAGTATCGACGAATTTGCTTAACCCAACCCGTTCGAGCCAGCCCCGAGCAACGGTCTCGGCCTCGCGGCGCGGCAGCGACTTGCCGCGCTCCAGGGCATAGCGGACGTTGCCCAGCACGGTGCGCCACGGCAGCAGCTGGTCAAATTCCTGAAACACCGTCATCCGCTCGGGGCCCGGCGCTCCGATCGGCCGCCCATCCATCCGAATCTCTCCAGAGCTCGGCTTGAGAAAGCCGCCGACTGCTCGGAGCAGCGTGGACTTGCCGCAGCCGGACGGACCCAGCAGAACAAGCCGCTCGCCTGCCGAAAGAGCGAAGCTGACATCTTCGACTGCAGTCAGGATGCCGTCGCGCGTCGGATAGCTGATGCTGACGCGGTCAAGCGTGAGCAAGGACGGAGACGCGGCATCGCCGACAAGGTCGACCGGTCGGGGAGCGAGGTTCATGTCAGCTTCCCGGCTTGTCTCCGAGCCCGGACCAGAACAAGTCCCGCCACGACGCCGGCGCCTGCTTGATCAAGCCGACCTTGGCCTCGAAATCTGCGAACTTCTGCGCGCCTTCCGGAGCGGTTGTGAAGTTGACGTCCTTGTCGCGGATGATGCTTTCGACGAAGTCGGGAGCGAGCTTAGAGCCTTCGGCCTTGATATAGAGCGCGGCCGCGTCTTTCGGATTGGCCTTGATCCATTCATTGGCGCGATCGAGACCGCGAACGAAAGCCTGAATCGTCTTCGGATTGTCGTTGACGAACTTCGTGGTGGAGTAAACCACGTTGAAGGTGTGCGGACCGCCGAGAACATCGTAGCTGTTGAGGACCTGATGCACCTTGCCGCTTGCCAGCTGCTGCTGCGAAAACGGCGGTGAGGTGAAGTGTGCTGTGATCTCGGAACGTCCCGACAGGATTTGGGCCGTGGCGTCCGGATGCGGCATGCTGACGGTGAGTTCGTCGAGCTTGTCGTATTTGCCGAAAGCCTTGTCGGCGGCCATCTGGAGAACGATCGGCTGGAAGCCGACCTTGACCGACGGGAGCGCAATCCGGTCTTTCTCGGTGAAGTCCGCAATCGTCTTGATGCTCGGATTGTTGGTGGTCAGGATGTTGGCCATTGAGCCCAGGGCGGCCACGCCGATGATCTTGGCGGTTGTGCGCGTCTTGTCCCAGGTCAGGATCATCGGCGTGATACCCGCCGTCGCGAAATCAAGCCCGCCGGAAATAAGTGCCTCGTTCATCGCCGCTGCACCGGACAGCCGAAGCCATTCGATCTTCGGCGGCGCGATGCCGAGTGCTTTCGCTTCCTGCTCGATCAGTCCCTTTTCGCTGGCGACAATGAGCGGAAGATAGGCAATCCCGAATTGCTGCGCGATGCGAAGTTGATCGGTTTCCGCGCGGACGCCATTGGCGCCGCTTGCGAGCGCGATCAACGCGAGGGCGGCAGCACGTAGAAGCATCGATGTATTCATTCTGTGGTCTTCTGAGTTCCAGTTGGTCCAAGCGGCACGTCGCGCTTTTGCAGGCCCTTTTGGCCACACTTCAGGAAATGCTGCAATTGGTCCAATGGATTGGACCAATTGCGGTACCTCCAGGATTTCTTCGTTGAAATGCCAACGGGCGAGATTGTTGTTCTCCAATTCGTCTGCAATGGAGAAATCGGTTCTTTGTGTGGGGTGGCGCCCTTTGATGACGGTGTCCAAGTCGCGGGCGGCGTGGTCGGAACGTCGCAATCAAAGGTCTCCTGCCCCATCGGCGTTCGCCGGCTCAATTGCCAGTGTGCCGGTTGCAGCGCGTTTCGAGCGAAAGGAGCCGGTTGCTATTGGAAGCGCGGACGCGAGAAGTCTTTGCTACCTGATCGAACTTTACAGAGCGCGTGTTGTTTTGTTCGACAACAGCTTGTCGGGAGCCGGGGTCCAACTAGGATATCGAGGACGGCAATCGAACGCGGGCACAGCAGGTGACAGAAGCCTTGAATTCAGCGCGGATCATTGATCTGGACGCCTATCGATCAATGCGGCGGAGGCAGCAGCCGGCGACATCCGCCGGACAGTGGCAAAACGCCACCTTCGGTCCTTCCTTTGGCGCGATGCAGCTTTTCTGGCTCTGGCCCGCCTGGGTGTGGGTGCCGATGGCGGTACCGGCGACATCCGCTGCGCACTGGGATGCTTTATGAGCGACGGTAACGTCGCTTCTTCATTAGACGCCAACCCGTCACCCGACGCGGAGCAGGATCTGCCTGCGGTCCTCGGACGCAATCTGCGACGGCTGCGAACGAGCCGCGGCCACTCGCTGGAACGGTTGGCGAAGCAGTCCGGCGTCAGCCGTGCGATGCTTGGACAGATCGAGACCGGAAAGAGCGTTCCGACCATCGCGCTGCTGTGGAAGGTCGCGAACGCACTGCACGTTCCGTTCGCCAATCTGTTGCAGGCGGATGTCGCGCGAGGCCCGGTCGTGCTCCGCCAAAGTGACGCCAAGCTGCTCTCATCGAGCCAAGGGCAGTTCACGTCTCGCGCGCTGTTTCCGTTCGATGGCAGCCATCAGGTCGAATTCTACGAGCTCAGAATAGGTCCGCTGCATCGCGAGAACGCCGAAGCGCATGCGCCCGGCACCCGTGAAAACCTGTTCGTGGCGAAGGGCGTCGTGGAGATCGCTGCCGGCTCCGACAAGCCGCAGACATTGACGGAAGGCGACGCGATCGTCTTCGAGGCCGATGTTCCGCATGTATATAAGAATCTGGTAGCCAGCGAGGCAGTGCTCTACCTCGTCATGACCTATGCCGACGACGCGACCTGAAACGAAAAGAGGGCCGGCAGTGCCGGCCCCCTGGGAAGGCAGCGCGAGCCGGTCGAGGTCCTAGGCCTTCATCGGCATGCACATCATCATCATGCCGCCGCAGCCCATCATCATGGGCATGCCCATCTGCATCATGTTCATCATGCTCTCGCAGCACTTCATGAACATGTCCTTCATTGCCGGATCCATCGGCATCATCTCGCAGGTCATGCCGGTGGGGGTCATGGTGCACTTCATCTGACAGGCCATCATCGGCATGCCCATCATGGGCATGTTCATCATCGGCATCATGCCGCCGGCCATAGAGGGGTTCATCATGCCGCCCATCATCATTGGCATGGGCATCATCTGCATCGCGGTGTTCATCGTCGTTCTCCAGGGGTAGAGCAGGGCGTGCTCAATTTCGTCACTGTCGTAGATAGAGTGCGGTGCGATACTGGAGAATAGGGAAAGTTTCATCTCATTCGCTTTCGTCTGAGAAAATGGAAGCGGAGCGAGATGCTGCGGCGAGACTTCCAATATAACAGATTTCCATCCGGCAAATTGGAGGTGCTTGGACTGAGCCGGATGCCGCGACGCGGTTGAAGTCATCCACGCCGATAGTCTGATTCTGTCGAGAACGCGGTCGATTCGCCGCGAGGCTGCAGATCACGGCATGTGATGCTCTTTCTCGTCCCGGCGTGGTTCAGTGCAGACGCCATCCACGTTGCGTGCGATCGCGGATGAAACTCAGAGAGGCGATTTCATTTGCATCGTCTCGACGCGTTACCCGGTTGTTGCAGAGCCTTAGGCATCTTTGAAAAGACTATCTTGCCGCCGGCGCCTAGCATGTCACGAGTTTGCAATCATGAGTGCACGCCATGAACACGCCTCGTATCGACAGCGGTCGCGCCTCCACCGGCGTGCGTTCGCCGATCATCATCAACCAGCTTGGAGCCGAAGTTCGCGCGTCGCTGATCGACCACTGGTCCCGCCCGCTGATCATTGACCATCCCGCCGAGCGTCCGGCCTGGGACATCGCGCCGGAAGCCGACGTGTTGCTGACCCGTCCGGCCGCAGGCTGGAGCAAGGCGCCGGGGGAGAAGCCGAGGGGGTGGCCATACGGCCTGCGCTGGATCCAGACCGCGTCGACGGGCGTCGACTTCTTTCCGGAATGGCTGCTCGATGGTCCGGTGGTTACGGTTGGGCGCGGCATCTCGGCCGATGCTATTTCTGAATATGTCCTGGCAGCGATCCTGGGCTTTGCCAAACGGCTCCAAGACGTGCGTCCACGCAGTCGAGCGGAGTGGAAGATCACGCCGCTCGGTTCGCTTGCCGGAAAAACGGTTGGAATCGCGGGATTTGGCGCGATCGGCCATGCCGTCGCCGAGCGGTTGAAGCCGTTCGGTGTTCAGATCAAGGTGTTGCGACGCTCATCGTGGCAATATGCCGTTCCGGGTATCCTCCCGGTCGACAGCATCGAAGCGCTGGTGGCGGCCTCCGACCATCTCGTGATCGCACTGCCGGCAACGCCGCAGACAGTGCATTTGATCAACGCCGAGGTCCTGACGCATGCGAAGGAATCGTTGCACGTGATCAACGTGGCGCGGGGCCGGATCATCGATCAGCAAGCCTTGCTGCGTGCGCTCGACAACGGGCAACTGGCGGGCGCCACGCTCGATGTCACGGATCCGGAGCCGCCGCCGGAGGGGGATCCGATCTACCTTCACCCGAAGGTCGTCCTGACCCCGCACGTGTCCTGGACCGGAGCAGACGATATCAAGCGGCTGACCGACAAGACGCTGGTCAACCTCGACGCCTACGCGCATGGCGCGCCGTTGGCCGATGTTTTTGACAAGAAGCTGGGATACTAAGCAAGGAGCCCCGAGAATGAACCAGATCGTCGAGAAGCCGAAGAAATACTCCCTGGTCGAGCGCGTGCCGGCAGCTTCGTTCGAGGAGGAGAGGCTGCATCGCAAGCAGCGTCTCGCGGCAACCTTCCGGCTGTTTTCCCGCTATGGGTTCGACCAGGGCCTGGCCGGGCACGTCACCGTGCGTGACCCGGAGTTTCCGGATCGCTTCTGGATCAATCCGCTGTCGAAGCATTTTGGTCAGATCAAGGTCTCCGACCTGCAACTGGTGGATCATGACGGTAACATTCTGATTGGCGACAAGCCGATCAACCAGGCGGGTTTCGTGATTCATTCGGCGATCCACGCTGCGCATCCGGAGGTCATCGCGGCGGCCCATACGCACTCGACTTACGGCAAGGCATGGTCGGCGCTCGGCCGGTTGCTCGATCCGCTTACCCAGGACTCCTGCGCGTTCTATCAAGATCACGCGCTGTTCGATCCGTTCTCCGGTGTCGTGCTTGAGGCGGAAGAAGGCCGGAAGATCGCGGAGGCGCTCGGATCGAACAAGGCCGTGATCCTGCAGAACCACGGTCTGTTGACGGTCGGCCCCACGATCGAGGCGACCGCTTGGTGGTACATCGCGATGGATAACGCCGCTCGCGCGCAATTGCTCGCCGAAGCGGCCGGCACGCCAAAGCCGATTCCGCATGACGTGGCGAAGCTGACTGCCAGTCAGGTCGGCACGCATAAGGGAGGCTATTTCAGCTTCCAGCCGCTATGGGACTGGATCACCGAGGCCGAGCCGGATCTCTTCAACTAGGGCGTACGGTTCACGCCGGGAGGCTGCGGCGAGTTCGCCGCGGCACCGGCCGGCATGGAGATTCTGGTCGTCAAGGCGAGGGGGCAGCATTGGGATCGCGACCGGAAATAGCCGCCGGAGATCAATCCCGGCCGGGCAGTGATCGCCCCTGGACGGCAGCCGAAAAATACAAGCTTAGAGGCTTGGCAAAGGCGAATATGCCCGTCGAGAAGATCGCGCGAAGCTTGAACCGAAATGTCGCGTCGACAGTTGCGGCTGCAGTGAGGCTTGGCGTCACGTTGAGCGATTGACGCATGGGTTTCACCCCACGGTCCGGCAATCGACCGGGCCTTGTTGGCCGGTGGCTTGCGCATCAGCAGGCATGAGCTGCGCGATGACCGGTATGGTTCTGACTGAAAGCGCTTCCATTCGCGACATGACTTCATCGTGCTCGCACGAACTTCGAAATTCCATTTCCTTGACGTGCGAGCCTCGCGCTGATTCCATCTGACAGTTGACCGTGCTTTCATAACCGAAGGATGTCACGCCATGTCGACGCCCAGCGCCACGTTACAGGAAGTCATTTCGGCCAACGGCAAATACGCTGCCGAATTCGGTGACAAGGAAAAGCTGGCATTGCCGCCTGCGCGACGCTTTGCGATCCTGACCTGCATGGACGCGCGGCTTGACCCGGCAAAGTATGCTGGACTTGCCGAGGGCGATGCTCACGTGATCCGTAATGCGGGAGGACGCGCGTCCGATGACGCGATCCGCTCGCTCGTGATCTCTCACAAGCTGCTCGGAACGAATGAATGGTTCGTCGTCCATCATAGCGATTGCGGGATGCAATTGTTCACCAACGAGGTCATCAGCGACCTCCTGGCGGACGATCTGGGCACCGCGCAGTTCGATGGCAAGACATGGTCGAATCCAAAACACGAAGGCGGTTCGGTCGCGGGCAAGTTCGTCCACTGGCATACGTTTGAGGACAATGCCAAGAGTGTGCTCGAGGATGTGCAGCGGATCAGAAGCCATCCCCTGGTGCCGAAGCAAATTCCGATCTACGGCTTCATTTACGACGTGAAGACCGGCCGCCTCAACGAGGTGGTCGAGGCGACGGCAGCCGGTCGGCCTGCCGTTTAGGCGCAGCGAGTATCTGCTGCAATGCCCGTTACCCAACGCCTTTCTGTAGGCGGCCTGCCGCGCCATCTTGCGCCGGACCTCGGCGTGTTCGTGATCGAGACGGAGGGGGCGCGAAGGCTGGCATTCGAGGCGGGGAGCCGTGAGGACGCGGAAGCAATGACGCGGGCAAACTGGTTCGCCGTGGCGCTTGGCAGCTTTTGCTCACGGCGACGTCATGCGGAGAATGCCGAAAGCCGTTTGCGGGTTGCGACGGATCCGGAGATTGTGATCTTTCGGGAGTGGGCGACAGAGTTTGCCGGCGAGGCGGCCGACGTCTTTGTTGCCTGTCTTGATTGAGCGCGGCGAGACTTGCTTCGCGGGACGTCAAGCGCGCTCCGGCTGCAAAGAGAAGCAATTGCCCTCTGCGTGTCGAGTTTTGGTGCTTCACATGCGCGGACGAGAGATCTTTGGTGAATGGCGACGCTGACGTTCGTGCGCCGTGGCGATAGTATCGCAACCAGAAAGCTGTCGCGGTATCTCCCGCGAGCCAACGTGGAGTAGCGATCATGGCGCTCGACGGACCCATCTTTCCTCGCAATCTCACCGCGAAACTGCACTACCTCAAGCGCGGCGACGAGAAGCCGACCTTTTACCGTATCGAGCCACCCCCTGGCGTACCGCAATGGAATGGTATCGACGATGAGCGTGAGGTGACGATCGAGGACGTGCGGGGGCGTGAGTCGGAATTCTCGCTCGATCGTAATGGTTTCTCGCTGGTCAACGCGCCTACCGCCGTTGCCAATTTTTACGACTCGGAAGAAATCAAGCGCGTCTATTACCCGGAAGTTGAGCAATTGCTGCGCGACGCCGTCGGCGCCAGCCGCGTATACATCTTCGATCACAACGTACGCAATGCGAGCGTTCCCGGTCTCGCACCGCCATCCCGGCAGGTCCACAACGATCACACCGTCAACTCTGCGCCGCGGAGGGTCCGCGATCACCTCGGAGCTGAGGCGGACGAATTGCTGAAGCATCGATTTGGGATCGTCAACGTATGGCGTCCGCTGCGCGGTCCGGTATTGGATTCACCGCTGGCGCTGTGCGACGCGCGATCATTCACGGACGATGATCTGATTCCCAGCGATCTCGTTTACGCTCATGTTCGTGGCGAAACGTCTCGAGTGGAATACAAACCGAACCATCGCTGGTACTATTTTTCCGAGATGCAGACTGACGAGGCGCTATTGATCCGGATTCATGACAGCGCCAATGACGGTCGTGCGCGGCTATCGTTCCACACCTCGTTCGAAAATCCGCTCGCACCCGGCGCGCCGCCGCGTGAGAGCATAGAGGTTCGCGCCCTGGTCTTTTTTGGATAGCAGTTCGAGAAGCGATCTCGGCGGCGCAGGAAGCCGGCGTTACCTTCAAACGTAGGCTCGCGTCCATCGCCGAAATACGTTCGAGAAGGCGAGTGGTCTCCCGCCGGCACCGTACCATCATCGGCGGCGCCGTCGCTGCGGCGATCTCCGGCGCGATGTCCAGGAAACCCTGGCCTACTCCGCGGACAAGGTGAACGACCCGACGGCGACCACGACGGACCCCTACAGTTATTGGATGAGCCACAGCGCGGCCAACTGGAACGGCACGGGCCTCCACTACAGCCAGGATTACGGCTTGGGCGAAGCCGACGCCCAGGCGGCCCGTCCGGTTGGCCGAGACATGGCAGGCCCAGCAGACCTACGCCAATCTTGTGCAATCGGCCGTCGAAACGCCGACCGTCGAATAGCTGCCGACCTCGGTCTCTCTGGTGCTGAGGACCAATCCGGATGGAACCATCGGGTTCGATCACTACAACTATCAATATGGCTACTACTCAGTGGCGTGCCGCCGAACTGGTCGATCCACGAGGTACGCGGTTTCACGCCGCGGCCAGCATCGGTTGCGCCGGCCGCCGTGTGATCATGAGCGACAGCACGGCCGCGATGATGCCGGTTGCGCCCGCGATCATGAAGGCCTGCAGGTAATCGCCCTGCGCCGAGCGCATGAAGCCGGCGAAGAACGCGGCGCAGGCGGCGCCCAACTGATGGCCTGCCACCACCCAGCCGAACACCAGCGGCGCGTTCTTGTCGCCGAACGCCTCGTTGGCGATGCGCACGGTCGGCGGCACGGTCGCGATCCAGTCGAGGCCGTAGAACACCGCGAATACCGACAGGCTCGCAAGCGAGAAATCCGAGTAGGGCAGGTAGATCAGCGACAGGCCGCGCAGCCCGTAATACAGGAACAGCAGTTTGCGCGGATCGAACCGGTCGGTGAGCCAGCCCGACAGCGTGGTGCCGAACAGGTCGAAGAACCCCATCAGCGCGAGCAGGCCTGCGGCCTGCACCTCGACGATCCCATGGTCGCCGCAGAACGCGATCAGATGGGTGCCGACGAGGCCATTGGTGGTGAAGCCGCAGATGAAGAAGGTCGCGAACAGGAACCAGAACGCCCGCGTCCTGGCGGCGCGCACCAGGTTGCTGATCGCGGCGGTGAACGGATTGCCCGCAGCGGGCGGCGCGGGCTGATCGTCATGCGTGCTGCCGTATGAGCGCAGGCCGACCGCGGCGGGCCGCTCCGGCACCAGAAAATACACCAGCGGGATCAGCGCCGCGCAGCATGCGGCGACCGTCAGCACCACCGGCTTCCAGCCGCCCCACGCCACCAGCGCCGCGAGGCCCGGCATGAAGATCAGCGTGCCGGTCGCGGTCGACGCGGTCAGAAGCCCCATGACGAGGCCGCGATTGGTGGTGAACCAGCGATTGACGACGGTGGCGCCGAGCACGTTGGCGACCGCGCCCGAGCCGATGCCGGACAACAGCCCCCAGCTCATGAACAATTGCCACGGCGCGGTCATGAAATAGCTCATGCCGGTCGAGACCGACATCAGCGCGAGTGCGCCGAGCACCGTGCGGCGGATGCCGAAGCGCTGCATCACGGCGGCGGCGAACGGGCCGGCGAGGCCGTAGAGGAAGATGCCGACCGCAGCCGACGAGGAGATCACGCCGACGTCCCAGCCGAACGCTGATTGCAGCGGCAGCATCAGGACGCCCGGCGTCGCGCGCAGGCCGGCGGAGGCGAGCAGCGCGAGGAAGATCACGGCGACGACGACGAACGCGTAGTTCTGGCCGAACGGCCGCCGCGACACGGGGGCGGCTTGAAGCGCTGTTGAGGGCATGTTACTTACCGGTACGTATTGTGATGCGGCGTGTATACGTACCGGTCAGTAACATTGTCAAGAGGGCCGGGCAGATCCGGAGACCCGTCATGAAGAAATCCGTCGATGCGTCAGCCGAGCGCCCGGCCAAGGCGTTTCCGGGCGAAGCGGCTGCCGGTTCGCGTCGAGAAAACGCGTCAAAACAGGAGTCCGGAGCCCCGCTCCGATCCCATCGGGACGGAAAAGGCGTCAGGGCCGCCGACCGGATCCGCGCCTCCGCGAGCGAGCTATTCTATCGCGAGGGCATCCGCGCGGTCGGCGTCGACGAGGTGGTCGAGCGCGCCGGCGTCACCAAGCCGAGCCTCTATCGCAGCTTCGCCTCCAAGGACGATCTCGCCGCCGCCTATATGCGCGACTACGACCTCGATTTCTGGGAGAAGTTCGAGAACCCCGGCGGCAAGTCGTACAGCGACCCACGGGAGCACGTGCTCGCCTATATCCGCGTGCTGTCGACCCGCGCGGTGCGCGAGGGCTATCGCGGCTGCGGCCTCAGCAACGCCACCGTGGAATATCCGTCGCGCGACAATCCGGCCCGGCAGGTCGCCGAAGCGCACAAGAAGGTGTTCCGCAAGCGCCTGCGCGAGCTCGCGGCCGGCATGGGTGCGCGTCAGCCCGCGGTGCTCGGCGATGCGCTGTTGCTGCTGATCGAGGGCATCTACAGCACCGGCCAGCAGTCGGAAGAGGGGCCGGCGCAGTCGGCGCTCGCGGTCGCGAAGCTGTTGATCGATGCGAGCGTGACGAAGGGGTGAGGGGACGCCGCGCCGATCACGCCGGGACGTCGATATGATCGGGCGCAAGGCCCGCTTGGTGGCGCCGATACATCGCGGTGTAGGCGGCCTCGATATGACGGGTGAAGCGCTTGGTGTCGAACAGCGGCGCCGTCGGCCGATTGGCTGCCAGTCTCGCTTTGAGCGCCGCGAGCCTCGATGGATCGGTGGCAAGATCGACCGCCATCTGCTCGTAAGCCTCCGGCGATTCCGCAATCAGCTCGGGCAGGCCGACCGCATGGAGCAGGCTCGCCGCGACCCGGCCGACAAACGTGTCGCCGAGAATGGTCAGCACCGGCAGGCCAGCCCACAGCGCATCGCTGGCGGTGGTGTGGGCGTTGACGGGAATGTTGTCGAGGAACAGGTCGGCGAGGCGATGGCGCGCGAGATGGTCGGGCAGCGACGCCCGCTGTGCGAACACCAGGCGCTCCGCAGCGATGCCGCGCGCGACCGCCTCCTTGCGCAGATTTGCGCCAGACTCGGCGTGGGCTTCGAGCAGCCACAGCATGCTGCCCTCGACGCGGCCGAGGATCCTCATCCACCGGTCGAACATGCCGGGCGTGATCTTGTAGTTGTTGTTGAAGCAGCAGAACACGAAGCCCGTCGGAGCCAGCCCCACCTCGCTGCGCGCAAACACGCGATCGGTGATGACGCGCTTGTCGTCATTGGCCTGATAGCTGTCGGGCAGAGCCACCACCTTCTCGCTGTAGAATTCGCGATGGTGGTGCGGGATTACGGTCCGATCGGCGATGATGTAGTCGATGAACGGGGCACCGAGCGTTCCCGGGTAACCCAGATAATTGACCTGGATGGGGGCAGGCCGGCGGCCGAGGACCCGGGTGCGGGATCCCCCGGTAAAGCCCTTCAAATCGACCAGGATGTCGATTTCCAATCGTCGGATCAGGTCGGCGACCGCATCGTCGTTCATGTCCCCGACCTCGACAAACCGATCGAACGATGCCTCCAGCCGTCGCCGCATCTTCGGGTCGTTGTTCGGCGACCATGAGATCGCCGCCGTCTCGAATGTCGATCGATCGTGACACTCGAGCATCCCGGCCATCAAATGCGCTGTCGCGTGGCTGCAGAAATCCGACGAGAAATAGCCGATGCGAATCCGGTCGTGATGGTAGCGCTCGCCGCGCCAGCGCTGGTTTTCGGACGGCGGATGGTTCTTCGCGGTCCATCGCGTGGCGCACAGCAGCTGGTCGGCGGCCGATGACGGAACGCTGCAAAACAGGAATGGCGCCGTCGTCGCGTTCCGGTTCCTGATCGTCTCGATCAGCTGGGCGCAATCGGCGTCGAAGTTGGCCCAGTCGCAGATTTGAGATTTGGCGTGCAGGCGATAGCCTTCGATGTCGGCCTGGTCCGGCTTGAGCGCGATCGCCCTGTCGTAGGCAGCGAGAGCCTCGTGGTAGCACTCCAGCATGGATAGCACCTTGCCGCGGTTGGCGTGGGCCGCTGCATCGTCGCCCTTGTACTGGATCGCCTTGTCGATGCTGGCGAGCGCCGCATCGGGCTGCCTGAGCCTGAGCAGCGCCATGCCGCGGTTGTTGTAGGCCTCGCCATAGTCGGGCCGCAGCGCGATCGCCTGGTCGAAACTCGCGACTGCTTCTTCGAGACGGTCCAGCCTGGTCAGCACGTTGCCGCGGTTGTAGCAGGCGCCGGCAATGCCCGGCGCTCGGTCGTAGCTCGCCAGCGCCTCATCGAACCTTTCGAGGTCGTTGAGCACGTTGCCGCGATCGTTGTGCGCACCGGCATCGTTGGGCCTGAGCGCGATCGCCCGGTCGAGGCACGCCAGCGCCTCGTCGAGCCGCCCGAGCTTTCTCAGCGCGGCGCCCCTGTTTCGATGGGCATCGGCATGGCCCGGCACCAGCGCGATCACGCGATCGTAGCTGGCGAGCGCCTCCTCGTGGCGGCCGAGGTCTGCGAGCGTCAATCCGCGATTGAAGAGCGCCGGCGCAAGGTCGTGCCTCAGCGCGGTCGCCCGCTCGAAGCTCGCGAGCGCCTCGTCGAAGCGGCGCAGATCGCGCAGCGCGTTGCCCAGATTGTTGTGCGCATCCGCGACGTTGCCGTTCAGCCTGATCGCGCGCCGGATCAGGTCGACGCCGCGCTCGCTGCGGCCGGTCTGCGCGGAAATCAGGCCGAGCAGATGCAGCGCATCGAAATTGCCGGGCTGCCGGCGGAGAATGTCTTCATAGATCTTCTCCGCCGCCGCCAGCTGCCCCCGCTGATGCAGCGCGATCGCCTGCGCAAAGGCGGGCTGAACGGCGGCCGGACTGGATTTCTGAGGCTCACCTGTTTCCGCCATCCGACGCCTTCGCGCGCTCCGTGTCCGATCCGGGTTTCAAAAGGCCGTTGCAACGAGCGGGTCAAATAGCATCGGGCCTTGGCCGTCACGCCAGCAGACATGACCGATGCGGCGCCATCGCCCGTCCATCAAAGGTTGAAAACTGGCAGATCGCCCTCGATTGCGCAACATCCGATCACGAGGGCAGGGCGTTGGTGAGAACGCTGCAGCACGGATAGCCCCGATGAGCGCGGTGACATCCGCGGAATCGTTCGTCGCCGCCTGTCGCTGCGCCCGTGCGGCCTGCTTGTTTCACCTCTCCCCATTTGGGAGAGGTCGATTTGCGAAGCAAATCGGGTGAGGGGCCGCAGCGCCAACGAGGGACCGGAATCCCTCACCCGGCGCGGAGCCTGTGCTCGGACGGCGCAAAGCGCCGATCCGAGTGCGCCGACCTCTCCCAACGGAGAGGTGAACCTCCAACCGGCCGTTTCAGGCCCAGCGTCGAAACACGAGGCTGGCGTTGACGCCGCCGAATCCGAAACCGTTCGAGATCGCGTGCTCGATGGCCATCGGCCGCGCGACGTTCGCAACGAGGTCGATACCCCCGGCGGCCGGATCGGCGTTCTCCAGGTTGAGCGTCGGCGGCGCGACTTGGTCGCGCAGCGCCAGGATCGTGAAGACCGCCTCGACGCCGCCGGCAGCTCCCAGCAGATGCCCGGTCGCCGATTTGGTCGCGCTGACGGCGATCCCGCCGTCGCGTCCGAACACGCGCTTGATCGCCTCGAGTTCGCCGAGATCGCCGACCGGCGTCGATGTCGAATGCGCGTTGAGATGCTGGATCTCGCTCGCGCGCAGGCCGGCCTGCGCCAGCGCCATCTCCATGGCGCGGCGGGCGCCGTCGCCGTCTTCGGGGCCTGCGGTGATGTGATAGGCGTCCGCCGTCGTGCCGTAGCCGAGGATCTCGGCGACCGGCGTCGCGCCGCGCTGAAGCGCGTGCTCGAGCTCCTCGATCACGAGCACGCCTGCGCCTTCGCCCATCACGAAACCGTCGCGGTCGCGGTCGAACGGCCGCGACGCTCGGGCGGGCTCATCATTGAAGGACGTCGAAAGCGCCCGCGCCGCGGCAAAGCCGCCGAGGCTCACCGGATCGATGCAGGCCTCCGCCCCGCCGCAGATCGCAACGTCGGCCTCATCGGACCTGATCAGCCGCGCGGCATCGCCGATCGCCTGAACGCTCGCCGCGCATGCGGTCACCGGCGCACCGATCGCGCCTTTGTAGCCATAGCGGATGCTGATGTGCCCGGCCGCGAGATTGGCCAGGAAGGCGGGCACGGTGAACGGCGACAGCCGGCGCGCGCCGCTTGTCGCCACCGTGCGCACCGCATCCGCGATCGCGGGAAACCCGCCGATCCCGGTTGCGATCACGGTCGCGGTCCGCTGCTGCGCCCGCGCCTCGGCCGGCATCCAGCCGGCTTGAGCTGTGGCCTCCGCCGCCGCCAGCAGCGCGAACAGGATGAACCGGTCCATCTTCTTCTGGTCCTTGCGCGGCGCCGCCAGATCAGGATCGAACCCGCCCTCGGCATCGGAGGCCTTGTCAGGCACCCGGCCTGCGACGCGCGCCGGCAGGCTCGCTGCCCATTCCGGCAATGCCCGAAGCCCGGACCGCCCCGCCAGCAGCCGCGACCAGACCAGTTCGGTGCCACAGCCCAGCGGGGACACCGTCCCGAGGCCCGTTACGACAATTCGACGCATGGTGCTCCTGTTGGGCTTTTACCGGTGTGGCCGGAACTCGAACTGCTGGGTTTTTATATATGATTATCATCATCTATTACCTTGACCAACTGGACGTCAAGCCGCGATGCCACGTCGCGCGCGTGTTGCGTTCCGGCGCCTCCGCGGTGCTTGACTTAAGAGTATTTTGTAACTACAAAATAAATCATGAAGATCATTTGGGACGAACCGAAGCGGCTCGCCAATCTCGACAAGCACGGGATGGATTTCGGTGATCTCAACGAGCGGTTCTTCGACACGGCTCTGGTTCGCAAGGCCAGGCTCAATCGATATCAAGCGATCGGTGTCAACATGCGCGGCGTGATTTCGGTGGTCTTCGCGGTCTACGGCGCGGAAGCCGTCAGCATCATCAGCATGCGGGCCGCCAGCAAGTCAGAAGGGGACCTCTATGAAGAAAACCGTCGCTAAGAAAGCCTACACGAAGGCGGACATGCGCGCTGTGAGCGACAATCCGGAATGGACCAAGGCTGACTTCGCGAAGGCCGTTCCCTTTGACGAACTCCTGCCCAAGCTCAGGAAGGGCCGCGGACCCAACAAGGCGCCGACCAAAAAGCAGGTCACGCTGCGGCTCAGCCCTGTTGTCCTCGAGCATTTCAAGGCAAAGGGCAAAGGGTGGCAGAGCCAGATCGACGAGGCCTTGGTGAAGATCGTCAAGCGAAAGGCTGGCTAGGCATCCCTGAGCCTTCCCGCAATTTGGTGAGTTTCGGCGACAGGGAAGTTTCGGTGGGCAGTGCACTTAATTTGGTGATTTAGTGCACCGCAATTGCTGTCACTACAATTGCCCGATCAATGCCCGGGCGAACAGCCGATAGGCTGGCACGGATGGCCCGGAATACAGATGCAAATGGTGCTGCCACCGGGAGGCGGGGGCGGTGGGTCCAGGTTGACCGGCGGGATCGGTGGCGGGGAAATCGGCAGCGCATCTCCGTCGAAGGCGCAGGTGTCGGTATCCCCCAACATGATGACGTGCGGCTTGCCGTCACTTTGCAGCCAGGTCTTGTTCGGCGATGACGCCGACTGCTGGTAAACGTCCAGTCTCGAGTACAAGGTGACGGTGGTCTTGGGCGTGCCGCTCGCCGCGTAGCAAACCGTCGTGCAGTTTCTGGCGGGGCAACTGATCGATTCCTGCAGCGTGCCTTCGAGGGCATGCGCCTGGTTTGCAGCGAATAGTAGAAGCACGGTACCGACCACCCATCGCATCGCTCGCCCCCTGAAAAAAATGTAAGTAAGCTGGATGACGCTGACAATGCACTCAATTGATGCCTGATACCACTACTTGCATCATACTTGTCCCGCATCCTCCGCGCCGTCATCGCTCGACCAGCCGCAGCAAGCGTAGCCAGGATGAGCGTAGCGACATCCGGGAAATGGTCCCGTTCCCGCATGTCGCTGCGCTCATGCGGGCTACTTGCTTGTGCAGTGTGATTTGGCGCAAAGGCGGATGGGTTGGCGTCAAGTTCGTCACTGAGTGAATGAACAAGCGTAGCCCGGATGAGTGCGGTGATATCCGGGGGATGGTCCATCCCGCGTGTCGCTTCGCTCATGCGGGCTTCTTGCTAGGCGGCTGAATCTTTACGCTGGATTCAAGCTCTCGCATGGAACTTGCCATCCGCTTCGCGGCGTTGAATTCGTAGCACGCTCGGACGACAGAGCGAGCACGATTAGGGCCGCAACCAAGTCTGGGGCACAAACTTGATCCCGTCTCGCCAGCGCTGGACGATGCAATCGTGGAACCATGGCTCAAGCAGCTCAACATGATCAGTTACAATTATTTGGGTGCGAGGACCTTGGCCGCTCATTGAGTAATTCCACAAGAGCTCAAACAGCTCATGCACAGCAGCCTGATCTTCATCTGCCAGTCCGTCGACGCGCCCATTTTCGTCACGCTCGGGTGGATAGTGCGCTTGCGAAGGTTGGTCCAACATAAGGAATGCAGGCACTGGACGCCTTCGGAGGAAGAACAATCTGTGAAGACTGAGGTGCGCTGCAACGTGATACCCGACCCAGTTTTCGCCGCTGCCCATTTGGCTAAGCGAAAGCGGTCCGTCGACCGTATCGGCAACTACCGTGAGGGACTTCATATCCAGCCTCAATGGATTGTTGCCGTGTTCCAAGCCAAGCTGTCGAGCGTATGTCGTGAGGTCCCGGTTCACAAGACTCAGGGCCGTGTCGAGCCGGCTTTGGGAGGTGTCATCCTCCAATGCTTGCTCCAGTTCAGCAATCTCGGCGCGAAGGCGCTCTATCGCTTGCGGAAGGTGGCTGTCGGTGGCCGTCGCTTTAACGTTCTCCAGATAGTACGCAATACGACCGGAGACGCGGGCCTGTTCTGTAAAGGACTCCTGTTGAATCCGTAGCCGCTCGTTATCTTGAATACGGGCAGCCAAGTCTCGTTGAACCGCGCGAAGTTGCTCTTCAATGCTGGCGCGTTGGGCTTCAAGCGAAGCGAGGCGAGCCTGAAGCCGAGGAGAATCGCGGTGAACAGATGTAAGCTGCTGCTCTATTCCAACCAGGGATTCCCTTAGCTCTGTAACTGATGGAACAGGGATGGCGAGGTGGCTGTCACACAGCGGGCAAATGTCAGTGTGCCCGTCAACCGCTCTAATAAGACTAATAGAAGCGAGTCTGGCCTCCTGTTCTTTTGCCTCCGTGGCAAACTCGGAAGCTTCGCGGCCAAGTCGTTCTACATCTGCGATTTCCTCGCGCATCTCCTGGAGCTCGCCTCGAAGTCTGCGACGCCGATCTTCAAGTTCGCTAAGATCGGCTTCAGGCTCCTCTATTGAGGTTATATCGATAGGACGAGGTGCAGAAGCCTGTCGCAACAGCTCCATCGCACTTTCCGCGTTGGAAGCAGTTGCATCTGGTGGTATTAGTCGGACGCGTCGAGCCTCTTGCAGAAGAGCCTGTGCACTTGTCGACACTTCACGCGTCACCGCGCTTGCGTCTGCATATTCCCGTTCAAGCTTTCTTAATCTCGCTCGGACCTCATTGTAGCGCATCAGCGTCAGGAAGTGATTTTCGTCAATCGCGCCAAGGAAATACGGCAGGCTGTCTCTGATCGCCGCGGGCATGAATTGCTCGCCCTGCCTATGAAATAGCAAGCGCCTGTTTGCGATCTCGTCTTGGCCTTGCAAGGAGAACAAAATCGCGTGCCGGGATGACGCTTCCAATGGAAGCCTGGTTGAGCCCTGCTCCGGGACATGCAGATTCTCGGATATTCCGAGGATTGTGGATAGCTGGGTCTTCAAACCCTCCGCCGTAATGTTCTTCTGGAATTCGGCCGAGGTGGCGGGGAGGATCTCAACACCACGAGCAAAAAAGGTGTCGTCGCTTGCGCGTCCTGCCGGACCAGGATTGCGGCGTGCAAGAAGGATTCCTTCTCCGTCGTGATCAAGATGGAGAGCAAACCAAGACACGCTCTTGCGTATTTCCCCTTCGGCGACAGTGCACTCTGCGCGCCCCCAACAATAATCGACAATATCCAGAAGAGAAGACTTACCCGTCTTTGAAGCGCCGGTAACGATGTTCAGGCTACTTAGTTTGAATTCGACGTCGCGCCGTTCACCTTCATGCGAATAGATAGAAATTGAACGCAATTGAAGACTCATGGCGATACTCCCAATCCCTGCATAATAGATGAAGCGCTCCCCTGGTTTGCAAACCACCTTCCAAGCAGGGCGGCTGCACTGCGGGCTTCACTCACATCATCCGTGACCAGCAATGGCCGCGCCGAACGACCAATGGACTTGGTACCTGGCCTTAGCCCCCCTCCGTTGAATGCAAGTACCTTGTGTTGAATGAGAAAGAGCAGCGCCTCACGAGTTACCGGCACTAGTCGCTGAGCCCTGTCCGGAAATTCAGCGAGAATCGGATTGTGATCCGCGGTCCATCCGGCGAATGCGGTCGATGAATTGCCGGGAAGCTGGCCTCGTGTCGCCGGATGCAATACGAGGGGAAGCACAACGAACGAGAGCGCGAAGCTAAACGGTTGCTTTCTCAATCTAAAAAATTCAGCGACGGTTCGAAAAATTAGCTCGCCGCAGAAAGCCGGGTTCAAATTGCGCGCTTCCTCAGAAGGCCTGTCTGACCACCGCAAATCCCATTGGGTCTTATGCATCTTCCGGCTCCTCTATTGAGGAAAAGAGAGATGCATAGTTGCGATGCCAACCGATCCTGAGATCATTGGCTAAGATATGGTAGGAACCTACATTGAGAAATCTTGCAGTTACCGTTCTAAAGGGAAACCGGGCCTCGGCCTCTACCCAATGATACAGTTGCTGACCTGCCTGCCGAGCTGTCGCATCATCGGCTGCATCGCTGAGACCATCACACATAGTCTCAAATCGAGGCTGCCATTCTTCTGTAAGCGTTTTTTTCGAATCTTGCCACCTCTCCATCAAACAGGAGATTTTGCCGAGTCCACAGAGACCGCTGCGTGAAGGCGCGGTAATAATCCCGCTTCGCGTACTGGACCCTTGTGTTTCCAACCCCGACGCTTCGCAGCTGCCGGACAAATGTCATTTCATTTAGTGCGTCGAGTTCGGACTGCGGGGGGTCGACATGCTCCATATCTGTCGGGAGAGCGTCACGCCTCATGGCGTCGCGGATGTCATCGAGCTTTCCCTCGAGCTCAAGAATTGAGATCACGCCTCCCTCCTGAAGCGCGACGCATATGCGGGGCCACCACCACCCTTCAAGCATTTGGCGCGCGACAGAGGCCTTGCCCCGCGGAGCGATCAACTTCAGACGCTCTTCTATGGCCGTTTCAAGCTCGGTGATTACAGGGCTTTGATCTAACACCTCCACTGCGTTGAGGAGTGAATTACGCATCTGTGGCGTCAGCTTTTGAAAGGCGGCGAAAGCATCCTTCAATGTTTTGTTTTCGGACGACTCGGCTGCGGACACGAGTAGCTTTTCAGCCTGAGTGATGTCGCGGTGGGCGTCGGGGCGCAAGAAGGAGGCTGCGGAGTGGGGTGGTGCATGGCCAGTAGTTATGAGAACGAACCGACTCCGGCCAGGGAGCGCCGGATTCTCTCTCGTCGCTTCGCACCAAATCCTAAGAGTCTTCCAAAGATCGACGCTCGTATCTGTCAGATCTCCCACCTTGCTTATGTGATGTTTCGTTTGCAGCAGCTCGATGGGCTCTCCGTCTTTCTCGAACGAGACGTCGTCGAAGCGTTCTATCGCAACATCAATGCTGAATTCACCGTATGCAAGGCGAAGGCTCTCAAATAGAGCAAGCCGAGCCTGATAATAGTAGCCCGCAGCCGAACTCGCCGCTGTAAAAGTCTGCTTCTTCGTAGTCACGCCTGCCCCGGCTCTCACCTAGCCCCTTCCATACAACGAATGCGTGCACGGCCGCCGACATACGTCAAGCCAAGAGCCCAAGTAAAGAAAAGTTATGCAGAAGAGCCACAACGTCTCCGGGCGTCGCCACAAAGGGATTGAGTCAAAACAAGCGTCTGCATGCTCTCATCCGCGGACGGAGAGAAAGGACTCGTTCCGTCAAAGCCAAATGCTCGCAATGTAAACAATTTTCTATAGCAATATCAATTGTATAGCGGCCTGCAGGTTTTATTCTGAACGGCGCGCCAGACGGCTCTTTGCAAGAGCGATCACTTCATCCCCTCCAGCACCTTCCTTGCCTCCCCCAACAACGCCCGTACCTCCCACCGCTCTTCGATCGCCTCCCTGGTAAACAGGCCGTGCTTGCGCGCGTTCCGGTTTGCCCTTGGCGCGCCAGATCCCTTTGCGCCGCCGTGCATGCGGCAACGCCTATTGCCGCGCACCGCCGGCGCGCGGCACGCGCCGCCGCAAGGGGTCTTAACGCGGCAACGCGGGCTCGCCAGCTTTGCCCCGGTCGTTCCGATATGACCGCTCAAGCCTTGGCGTTCTGCCTGGCATCGGCGGCATCATGCGTTCGCCTGCCGCGCGCGGCCTTCGGCGCCCGCGCCGCGGATGCCGGTGGCGCTGGTGGATCGGCTGTCGAGGCGAAGACGACGCGACTGTTGGTGCTCGCCCAGAGCGAAGTCGCCACACCGAATATCGTGGCGCGACGACTTCGCCATGGTGGACCCGGATCGAGGGCAATATCCGGTACGCTGATGTTTGATCGGCGCCCGCGTCAAAGCAAACGAACTCGCGCGTTAAGCTCGATGCTGCGCGATCAGGTCAATTCGGGAACTCCGGCCGTCGCATCATCCATTCCGGTTCAGGTCGACTCCGCGGCGTCATTGATCGCGGTCGGAGCACTTGATCCATTGCGCAGATTGTCGGGCGGCAAGGTCGAAATTTGACCGGCTGTTAACCGGCCTCGCCGAGACTATTTCTGCCAGACCGGAGACGTGGAAGTGTCCTTCCAACTGACCGTCTTGAAAGTGCTGGCCGGCCAGTCCGCCGGGCGTGCCTCCGTTGCCGAAATCCGGCACGCCGTCGAAATCCTCATGAACAGCGGCAAAGACTGGACCGATCGCATGAAGCGCTTGGCTCAGCATGCCCCCGATCTAAATATCTTCACGGCCAGATACATTCTCCGCGATGACAAAGGCTGGGAAATCACCGATGAGGGACGGCAATTCCTCGCCGCGCTCGAGGCGGCGGTTGCCAATCGGATAGAGCCACCGCCTCGAACAATCGTCGATCTGCCATCCAGCGTACCCGCAGCGAAGCCAGTGGCAGAGGTCGCAAGATCGCTTGATCCTCCCCAAAGACGCCGCGACAGGCCGCGACGCCGGCGGGGGAAGGATCGATCCAATCGGCGCAGGGCCTGAATTGGTTTGTTGGGCTTTGGAGCGCGGGGTCGCATCAAGCCTTCGTTAGTGGAAACGCAATCTTTCTGACGGAGCATCGATCAGATTTGCATCATTTATTGATTGGCCACGGAATGGTTGTCCTTCCCGACAGACGAAAGTCTGCGCGCAATCCGTCTTTGGATGATGCCCTCATCAGGTTTGACGACCTGTCGCTGTGCTGTACCGTGCGGGACATCACGGAGGATGGCGCCGCTGTGTGGGCAGACCAGAATTTCGAACTGCCCGATCAGTTCACCCTCATCATTCCGCCGAGCAAGACCTGGTTGTGCCATGTGATTTGGCGCAAAGGCGGATGGATCGGCGTCAAGTTCCACACTGAGTGAAACGCGTGCTTGCGCCACGCTGAACGCGACGCCCACGGCCGTATGTCGTGCGCATGCGCGGGATTTTGCAATCGACGCGCGCTGACTGCACCGGGAAGGTATGGGAAATGATCCCGCCGCGGCAGCAGGCCCGTGCCTGTCGTGGCCGTGCCGCGCCGGCGTCGTAGCCGGCTGTTCGAGGGATTGCTCGCTCAGCCCTGAGGGAAGTGTGTCGCCCTCGCAACGTTGCAATTGTTCCGCTGGGGACCGGGCGTGTTTGCTCTTCACCGGAGCGCCGATTCATTCTCTAATGATGACGGACCTTCGGCGGCGATTGTATTTCCAAGATGTTCATTTGAGATCGGGTCCAAGAGGTCGCTGTCAGCGCCAGCGACCTCTTCGTTTTGCTTCATTTCGTTTTGCTGCATTCATTTGCGGAGGGATCCTCCAATGCCGATACAGGTGTGGGCCATTGCAGCTTCGATCGGCTGGACAGCCGTTGTCGGGACGACGCTGCTCTACATGATTTTTGGACCCGGCTAGGTCGACGCCAACCCATCAGGTGGACGACGCGGTCATGGTCGAAATCTCATTCCCTTCAGCATCTTCCGCGCTTCCCCCAACAACGCCCGTATCTCCCTCCGCTCGGCGATCGCATCCCTGGTGAAAAGCCCGTGCTTGCGGGCATTCCGGTTTGCTCTCGGCGCGCCGGATCCCTTGGCACCGCCGTGCATGCGGCAGCGCCTCTTGCCGCGCACTGCCGGCGCGCGGCACGCGCCGCCCGAGCGGGTTCTGGCGCCGCAGCGCGCGCTCGCCAGCATTGGGCCGGTGGTGCTGGTGTGATTGCTCATGCCTGGGCGTTCTGCCCAGCGTCGGCGGCATCATGCGCGCGCCTGGCGCTCACGGCCTTCGGCGTCCGCGTCTTGGGTGCCGGCATCTTGTCGGAGACGATCACGTTCGCATGCTGGGTGACGTTGCCGACGATGGCGTTGCCGCCGTCTTCCACTTTCACGTTCTGCACGGTGATGGCGGGTTCGCCATGGCTGCGGTAGCGGTTCAGCGCCTCGATCTGGGCGGGAAAGGTGCGGGCGAGCCGGCCGAGGGCGCGCGCCGCGCTGTCGTGCTGGGCGAGGTCGTCGGCATGCGCGAGGTGCTGGGCACAGCGCATCGCCATCACATGCACCGAGACCATCTGCGCCACCAGCATGGCCTCGACGGCATCGCGCGGGCGAATGCTCTTCACCATCGATAGCATGAAAGCGAGGTTGACCTCGCTGGGCCTGCCGCCGCTCACGCTGGCCCTGACCAATTGCCTGAGGATGCCGTCCATCGCGTCGCGATCGGCGACCCCGAGCGCGTTCGCCATCAGCTGCTCGCCGAGCTTCCGGTCGGGGTGATCGATCGCGTAGCCGCGCCGCGAGAGTTTGATGCGCGGCAGTGCGGCTGCTTGCGGCTCGGCGGGTAGGGCGGCCGGCGTCGGCACGGTGAGATCGGGGGCAGTGGTCATGTCGATAGTCCCTGGAATGCGCCGCGCGCGCAGGCGATCGCTCGCTGCGGGCGGCGGGTGCGATGTCGATTGAGGGTTTAAGGATGTCCGGCCGCGATCGCAGCCGGCGAGCCCGCGCTTGCGGGCGAGGGGGCGCCTGCAGGGGCGCTTGCATGATTTCGGAATATTGGAAATATGCCCCTGATTTGCCCGACGTGTCAAGCCGCCGTGTCAGGCGCTGGCGGCGGGCCTGCGCCTTTGCATGGGGTTGTTTTCGCGTTTTTCGCCGCGCGCATTGATTGCGGCGAGTTCCGCCACCGTCGTCAGCGATGATCCCGGCGAGACACGGTGCGACATCCGCGCTCGCGGATGCCCTGCGCGGGGCCGCCTGCGCATCCCGCAACCCTCAATCCGAAGACATCGGGGCGCGGATCGTTATACTGCCGACAGCTTTGCGACCGGGCTCGAGGCCCGCATCTGAGGACACTGCTGAAATGAGCGAGACCATTGGCCACCCCGATCCCGGCCTCGATCTGTCCGATGGTTTCAAGCCGCACACCTCGCATTGGGGCGTGTTCTCGGCGCGGCTCGGCCAAGCCGGCCTCGAAGTCCGGCCCTATGCCGGAGATCCCGATCCGAACGGCATCATCAACAACTTCCCCGGCGCGCTGCGCCACCAGGCGCGCATCGCGAGGCCCGCGATCCGCCGTGGCTGGCTGGAGCGCGGCCCCGGGCCCGACGACCGCCGCGGCCGCGACGAATTCGTCCCGGTCAGCTGGGAGAAGGCGCTCGATCTGCTCGGCGGTGAGCTCGGGCGCGTTCGCGACACGATCGGCCCCGGCGCGGTGTTCGGCGGCTCCTATGGCTGGTCGAGCGCGGGCCGCTTCCATCACGCGCAGAGCCAGGTGCATCGCTTCCTCAACATCGCGATGGGCGGCTATGTCCGGTCGGTGAACTCCTATTCCTCCGGCGCGTCCTCGGTGCTGCTGCCGCAGATTTTGACCGGCTACGAGGACATCACCAAGCGCAACGTCACCTGGGAGCAGATCGCTGATAAGACCGACATCGTGCTGGCGTTCGGCGGCATGGCGCTGAAGAACTCGATGGTGGCCGGCGGCTCGATCAGCAAGCATGTCGAGCGCGGCGCGATGCAGGCCGCGCACCGCCGCGGCTGCGAGTTCGTGCTGGTCAGCCCGCTGCGTGACGATCTCCCGGTCGAGGCCGGCGCCGAATGGCTGACCGCGACACCGGGCACCGACACCGCGCTGATGCTCGGCATCGTCCACACTTTGGTCAGCGAAGGCCTGCACGACCAGGCCTTCCTCGATCGCTACACCGAGGGCTGGCCGGTGTTTTTGCGCTATCTCACAGGCGAGACCGACGGCGTGTCGAAGAGCGCCGATTGGGCCGCGTCGATCTGCGGCATCGACGCCGGCACGATCAGGACGCTGGCGCGGCGGCTTGCCGGGCGGCGCGCGCTGATCACCGTCTCGCATTCGCTGCAGCGCGCCGAGCATGGCGAGCAGCCGGTGTGGATGGGCATGGTGCTGGCGGCGGCGCTCGGCCAGATCGGCCTGCCCGGCGGCGGCTACGCCTATTCGCTCGGCGCGATCGGCTATTACGGGCGCCGCGTCAACGCCGTGCCCGGACCGACGCTCGGCCAGGGCCGCAACGGCGTCGCCGACTTCATTCCGGTGGCGCGCATCGCCGACATGCTGCTCAATCCCGGCACGACCTATCGCTACAATGGCGAGACGCGGACCTATCCGGATATCCGCCTGGTCTACTGGGCCGGCGGCAATCCGTTCCATCACCACCAGGACCTCAATCGCCTGCGCAAGGCGTTTGCGCGGCTCGATACGCTCGTGGTGCACGAGCTCGCCTGGACCGCGACCGCGCGCCACGCCGACATCGTGCTGCCCGCGACCATGACGCTGGAGCGCGAGGACATCGGCTATTCCACCAACGATCCCCTGATGGTCGCGATGCACCGGATCGCCGAGCCGTTCGGCCTCGCCCGCGACGACTACGACATCTTCGCAGATCTCGCCGAGCGGCTCGGGGCCCGCGAGCCCTTCACCGAGGGGCGCACTTCGCGCGAATGGCTGCAACATCTCTACGAGCCGACCCGCAAGGCGCTCGCCGCGCGCGGGCTGGAGGCGCCCGGCTTCGATGAGTTCTGGGCGCGCGGCAGTCTGGTCGTGCCGCAGCATCTCGACGATGGCGGCGCGCTGCGCCGCTTCCGCGAGGACCCGGTCGCGCGTCCGCTGCCGACACCGAGCGGCCGCATCGAGATCTTCTCGCAGAAGATCGCCGGTCATGGCGATGCGGATTGCCCGGGCCATCCGGTCTGGCTCGCGAAGACGGACACGCCGACACCTGATACGCCGTGCTTCCTGGTCGCCAACCAGCCGGTGACGCGGCTGCACAGCCAGCTCGATTTCGGCGGCCATTCGGTTGAGGCCAAGCATCGCGGCCGCGAGGTCGCGCGCATGAATCCGCGCGACGCTGCGGCGCGCGGGATCGCCGACGGCGACATCATCCGCATCTTCAACGCGCGCGGCGCCTGCCTTGCCGCGGTGCATGTCACCGACGGCATCGCCCCCGGCGTGGTGCAACTGCCGACCGGCGCCTGGTACGATCCGATGGACCCCGAGGACGAGGCGCCGCTCTGCGTTCACGGCAATCCCAACGTGCTGACGCGCGATATCGGCACGTCCTCCTTCGCGCAGGGCTGCACCGGGCAGCTGACGACGGTTCAGGTCGAGCGCTTCAACGGCAATCTGCCGCCGATCCGGGCGTTCGATCCGGCGTAATTTTACGCCGATCACGAACAAATCATCCATCGGCGCTGGAAGGCGCCGATGCGTTCGGCTACGGCATCACGAGATCGCCCCTAATTGCTGGATCGTCTGAGATGCACATGAAAACCCTGTCTTATCTTGTCGTCGCCGCGACCGTCGCGTTCGGTGCCTCGAACGCGCTGGCGCAGTCGGCCGCCGAGCCGGCCTACGGACCGGAACTGCAGGGTTTCGACTATCCCTATCCGGTCGAGCATTATCGTTTCAGCTCGCAGGGGCAGGAGCTCGACATGGCCTATCTCGACGTCAAGCCTTCGACGCCGAACGGCCAGACCGCGGTGCTGCTGCACGGCAAGAATTTCTGCGCCGCGACCTGGGACGGCACCATCAAGGCGCTCAGCGGCGCCGGCTATCGCGTGATCGCGCCGGACCAGATCGGCTTCTGCAAATCCAGTAAGCCGGAACGCTACCAGTTCACCTTCCAGCAACTCGCCAGCAACAGCCGCGCGCTGCTCGCCTCGCTCGGGATCGAGCATTCGATCATGGTCGGCCACTCGACCGGCGGCATGCTCGCGATCCGCTACGCGCTGATGTATCCGGACGCCACCGACCGCCTGGTGCTGGTCGATCCGATCGGCCTCGAAGACTGGAAGGTCAAGGGCGTGCCGTGGCTCAGCCTCGACGGCTGGATGCAGCGCGAGACCCGCGTCACCGCCGACAGCATCCGCGCCTATGAGCGCGCGACCTACTATGCCGACACCTGGGATCCGTCCTACGAGGTGTGGGTGCAGATGCTGGCGGGCATGTATCGCGGCGAGGGCCGCGCCGCCGTGGCGTCGAGCTCGGCGCGGCTCTACGACATGATTGCGACCCAGCCGGTGTTCTACGAATTCGAGCGGATCGCGCCGCCGACGCTGCTCGTGATCGGCGACAAGGACACCACAGCGATCGCCAAGGACACCGCGCCGCCGGAGATCCGCAAGACGCTCGGCAATTATCCGGTGCTCGGCAAGGAAGCCGCGAAGCGGATCCCGCATATCCAGCTGATCGAATTCCCGGATCTCGGCCATTCGCCGCAGATCCAGGCGCCCGCGCGCTTCCACGCGGCGCTGCTCGGCTGGCTGCAGCATCCGGAGACCGGCGCGACGCTGGTCAAGTAAGGGACGACAGGATTTAAGTCGATTCAGCGCCTCGCTTGGCGCGCTCCTGCGCCCTCGCATGCACCGGTGACGACCGCCGCGCGCCGGGGCCCGGATGCACATGGACGCTCTTCGCGCTCAGCGGCTCGCCGCATTCCGAGCAGACCATGACCGGATCGAACATCTTCTTGCAGCTCTTGTGTTCGTGCAGCATCGGCCGGCCGCGCGCGTCGACCATGTGGACGTTGCCCCAGTGCACGATCGACATGATGATCGGATAGAGATCGAGCCCCTTCTGCGTCAGGATGTACTCGTAGCGCTTCGGCGCCTCGGAATAGGGAATCTTGCGCAGCACGCCGAACCGCACCAGCTTCTTCAGCCGGTCGGCGAGCAGATGCCGGGTGATCCCGAGCGAGGCCTGGAAGTCATCGAACCTGCGGATGCGCAGGAAACATTCGCGCAGGATCAGCAGGCTCCAGCGGTCGCCGATCACGGCGACCGTGCGGGCAAGCGAGCATGGCTCCTCCTCGAGTGCATCCCATTTCATCGGCGTCTCCTGCACACTGCAACGATATCGCAAACCAAATTCTAAAACAGAACTGACGTTGTTTCAATAGGATGCTTCCAAAGTGGCCGCCTGTCGCGCATTGGATGACAAATATCATATTGACAGTTCTAAAATAGAACTTATGGTTCGGGCCACGATCAACCGGTGGCGACGGACGAGCGCTGCGCATCGAAGGGAAGGGCGTTCCATGGCTGCTCCGCTCAAGGTCGAATTCCACTTCGATTTCGGAAGTCCGAACGCCTATCTCGCCGAGCTTGCGCTGCCTGGGATCGAGAAGCGCACCGGCGTCAAGTTCGACTATGTCCCGGTGCTGCTCGGCGGCGTCTACAAGGCGACCGGCAACATGTCGCCCGGCGAGTCCCTGCGCGGCATCAAGAACAAGCCCGAATACAACGCGCTCGAAACCGAGCGCTTCCTGCGCCGCCACAACATCACGACGTTCAAGTCGAACCCGTTCTTCCCGGTCAACACGCTGATGCTGATGCGCGGCGTCGTCGCCGCCGATTTCGAGGGCCTGTTCGAGCCTTATTTCCGCGCTGCCTATCACCACATGTGGTCCGAGCCCAAGAAGATGGACGATCCGCAGGTGTTCCGCGAAGCGTTCCTGTCCTCGGGCCTCGACATCGATCGCATCATCGCCCGCGCGCAGCAGGACGAGGTGAAGAAGAAGCTGATCGAGAACACCAGCAATGCCGTGGCTCGCGGCTCGTTCGGGTCACCGACCTTCTTTGTCGGCGACGAGATATTCTTCGGCAAGGACCGTTTGCGCGAGGTCGAGGACGAGATCGTGGCGCAGCTGGCTGCCGGGCGGCGCAGGACCGCCTGAGCAGGAAATTCCTCAACACAACAAATCAAGCCCGAAGGGCTGCGACAGGGAGGTTTCAGTGCCGGCGTCGATCCAGATTGTCGAAGGAAGTGTGGAAGGCCTGCCGAACCGGATCCATGAGGTGATCGATTATCACGTCGCGGCGACGCCGGATCACCCGGCGCTGATCGACGACAGTACGCGCCTGACCTATCGCGAGCTCGATGGGGCAGTCAGTCGCGTCGCCGACGCCTTGCAGGCGCTGGGTATCCGCCCCGGCGACCGCATGATGATCGTGAGCGAGAATTCGATCCCGCTCGCCTGCCTGCTGCTGGCGGCGAGCCGGCTCGATGTCTGGTCGATCGTGGTCAATCCCCGACTGTCGCCCCGTGAGCTCGACCAGATCAGGGATCACAGCGGCGCCCGCCGCGTGTTGCTGACCGCCGAGGTGTCGCAGGAAGCTGCCGCCCATGCCGCGCGCTATGAGGCTGTCGTGCAGGATGTCGGCCCGCTCCACGGCGTCGCCGTCACCAGCTTGAACCTGGCAACGATTGCCGAGCCGGTCGAGGCCGATGGCGCCGACCAGGTCGCGGTCCTCATCTATACGTCCGGCACCACGGGCACGCCAAAAGGCGTGATGCTGACGCACCGCAATCTCCTGTTCAGCGCCCGGGGCACCGCGGGCTTCCGCAAGATGACGGCCGATGACGTGCAGTATTGCGTGCTGCCGATCTCGCATATCGTCGGCATCTCGCTGCTGACGATGACCTTGATGGTCGGCGCCACCGTGCGCCTGGTCGCCAAATACGATCCGGCGGCGCTGGTCAAGGCGATGACTGAAGAGGGCATCACGATCCTGAATGGCGTGCCAGCGACCTATCAGCGCCTGCTCGAATATCGCCGCAACGCGGGTCTGCCGAAGCTCGATCGCGGCCGGTTGCGCGTGATCTCGGTGGCCGGCGCGCCGCTCGACCTCGAGCTCAAGACCCGGGTCGAGCAGGAGCTCGGCCTGCCGTTGCTCAACGGCTATGGCATCACCGAATGCTCGCCCGGCATCTCCGGCGTCCGGCCCGACAATCCGCGCTCCGACCACGCCGTCGGCGCAGTCATGCCGGGCCTCGAAGCAAAGCTGGTCGACCGCGATCTCAAGCCGGTCGCTGACGGGGAGGTCGGCGAGCTCCACGTCCGCGGACCGAACGTGATGCGTGGCTATTACCGTGCGCCCGATCTGACCGCCAAGGCGATCGACCCCGACGGCTGGTTCAATACCGGCGATCTGGCCCGCTTCCAGGATGGCGTCCTCTACATCGTCGGGCGCACCAAGGAGATGATCATCCGTTCCGGGTTCAACGTCTATCCGGCCGAGATCGAGGCGGTGCTGAGCACGCATGACGCTGTTGTGCAGTGCGCCGTGGTCGGCCGGCCGGTCGAGGGCAATGAGGAGGTCGTCGCCTTCGTGCAGCTGATCAAGGGCTCGACGGCAACTGTGGCGGACCTGATGGCCCATGTTGCCCCGCAACTCACCTCGTACAAGCGCCCGTCGGAGATTATCCTGATGGACGCGCTGCCCGCGACATCGACGGGCAAGCTGTTGAAGCACAAGCTGGCGGAATCGCTGCGCAGCTGAGGCTGCCGGCGTCGGAGCAAGACAGTTCACACAAACAGAACCGGAGTACACCATGCAGAAGAGAAACAAGACGGTTGCCGTCATTGGTGCCGGTGATTTCATCGGCGGCGAGATCGCCAAGAAGTTCGCTTCCGAGGGCTTCACGATCTTCGCCGGCCGCCGCAACGGCGACAAGCTCGCGCCGCTGGTCAAGGAGATCGAGGCGGCCGGCGGCGAGATCCATGCGCGCTCGCTCGATGCGCGCAAGGAGGAAGAGATCACCGCCTTCCTCAACGACGCCGACAAGCATGCGCCGCTCGAGGTCTGCATCTTCAACATCGGCGCCAACGTCAATTTCCCGATCCTCGAGACCACGGAGCGCGTGTTCCGCAAGGTTTGGGAAATGGCCTGCTACTCTGGCTTCCTGGCCGGGCGCGAGGCGGCGCGGCTGATGACGGCGCGCGGCGAGGGCAACATCTTTTTCACCGGCGCCACCGCCTCGCTGCGCGGGAGCAGCGGCTATGCCGCCTTTGCCAGCGCCAAGTTCGGCCTGCGTGCGGTGGCGCAGGCGATGGCGCGCGAGCTCGGACCGAAGAACATCCATGTCGCGCATCTGATCATCGATTCCGGCGTCGATACCGAATGGGTGCGGCAGCGCCGCATCGAGGCGCTCGGTCCGAACGCGCTCGACAATCCCGATCTGCTGATGCCGCCGGCCTCGGTCGCCGCGTCATATTGGCAGCTCTACCAGCAGCCGAAGAGCGCCTGGACCTTCGAACTCGAAATCCGGCCCTTCGGCGAGAAGTGGTAAGGAGCAGGTCCGATGGAGCTCGCGCTATCCCCTGAAGATGCGGCGTTTCGCGACGAGGTTCGCGCCTTCATCAAGGACAATTATCCGGCGGAGATGCGCGTCGCCAATCCGGAGACCGATCTCTCCAAGGAGCAGATGTTGTTGTGGCATCGCATCCTGCACAAGAAGGGCTGGATCGCGCCGCTCTGGCCGAAGGAATATGGCGGGCCGGGTTGGTCGATCACCCGCCGTTTCATCTTCGAGCAGGAGACGACACGCGCCGGCACCATGCCGCCGCTGGCATTCAGCGTCACCATGGTCGGCCCGGTCATCTACACTTTCGGCAATGCGACGCAGAAGGCGAAGTTCCTGCCGCGGATTCTCTCCGGCGAGGACTGGTGGTGCCAGGGCTATTCGGAGCCGGGCTCCGGCTCCGATCTCGCCACCGTTCGCACCAAAGCGGTGCGCGATGGCGACCACTACATCGTCAACGGCCACAAGACCTGGACCACGCTGGCGCAGCACGCCGACTGGATCTTCTGCCTGGTCCGGACCGATCCCGCCGCCAAGCCGCAATCCGGCATCTCGTTCCTGCTGATCGACATGAAATCGCCGGGCGTCACCGTGCGTCCGATCATCACCATCGACGGCTCGCACGAGGTCAACGACGTTTTCCTGGAGAACGTCCGGGTCCCCGCCGAGAACCTGATCGGCGAGGAGAATAAGGGCTGGACCTACGCCAAGTTCCTGCTCGGCAATGAGCGCACCAGCATGGCCGGCATCGGCCGCTCGACGCGGTATCTCAACCTGCTGAAGACAATCGTGAAGGCCGAGATCCCGGAAGACGATCCGGCGCATCTGGAATTCATCCGGGACATCGCCCGCGTCGAGCTCGACGTGCTGGCGCTCGAGGCGACCGAGCTTCGCGTCGTCGCCCAGATGGCCCGCGGCATCGATCCGGGGCCTGCGGCCTCGCTGTTCAAGATCCGCGGCACCGAGATCTTCCAGAATATCACCGAGCTCACGCATCGGGCGATCGGCAATTACGGGCTTGCGATCCGCGAGCATCCGGTCAGCGCCAATCACTTCATGCCAGGCCCGGACTACGGCCATACGGCGTCGGAGAAATATCTCAACTCGCGCAAGCTTTCGATCTACGGCGGATCGAACGAGATCCAGCGCAACATCATCGCCAAGGCGGTGCTTGGTCTCTAGCTACAAGGCAACGAGGATCGGATGGATATACAGTTCACGGAAGAGCAGGAATTGTTGCGGTCCAGCGTGCAGCGGATGCTACGCGACCAGTATGATTTCGACGCCCGCCGCAAGATCGTTGCGAGCGAGGAGGGGCTTGGCCGCAGGCAATGGGATGAATTCGCCGAGCTCGGCCTGCTCGCCGCGCCGTTCTCGGAAGCCGTCGGCGGGCTCAGCGGCGGGCCGCTGTCGACCATGATCATCATGCACGAGTTCGGCCGGCATCTCGTGGTCGAACCGTTCGTCGAGACGGTCGTGGTGGCCGGCAGCCTGATCGAGCGGGCGGGTTCCGAGGCGCAGAAGCAGGCCTACATCGCCGATATCATTGCGGGATCGAAGCTCTGGACGCTGGCCTGGACCGAGAAGGGCTCGCGCTTCGATCTCGCGACCGTCACCACGACCGCGCGACGGTATGGCGACGACTATGTGCTCACCGGGGAGAAGACGGCGGTCGTGGCTGCGCCATGGGCGGATCATCTCGTCGTTTCTGCCCGCACCTCGGGCCATCGTCATGATCGCGGCGGCGTCAGCCTGTTCGTGGTCGATCGCCGTGCCGCCAATCTCGATCTAACCAGCTTCAAGACGATCGACGGACGCCGTGCCGCCGAGATCAGCCTGCGCGGCGTGCGTGGAGAATTGCTCGGCAAGGAAGGCGAGGGCGTCGCCGCGCTGGAAGCCTGCCGCAACCGCGCGATCGGTGCGCTCTGTGCCGAGGCGGTCGGCGCGATCGGCGAGCTGAACGACGCGACACTGGAATATTCCAAGACGCGCAAGCAGTTCGGCGTCACGATCGGCAGCTTCCAGGTGCTGCAGCACCGGATGGTCGACATGTTCATCGCGCATCAGGAGGCGCTGTCGCTGATGCAGCATCTGTCGCTCAGCCTCAGCGAGGGTGAGGCCGGCCTCTCGCGGCTGGCTTCGGGCGCCAAGTCCAAGATCGGCTATGCCGGCAAGTTCGTGGCAGATCAGGCGGTGCAACTGCACGGCGGCATGGGCATGACCGACGAGCTGAACGTCGGTCATTATTTCAAGCGGATTTCCTCCATCAACATCCAGTTCGGCGATCCCGCCTATCACGTGCTGCGCTATGCGCAGCTCGACGCGGCCGCTTAAAGCCAGAGAGGCAAGCATGTCACAAGATGCAGTCATCGTTTCCACCGCGCGTACCGGCGTCGGCAAGGCCTATCGGGGCGCGCTCAACAACACCGACGGCCCGACCCTGGCCGGCCATGTGATGGCGGAAGCGGTGAAGCGCGCCGGCATAGCGCCCGGCGAGGTCGAGGACGTGGTGATGGGCTGCGCCATGCAGCAGGGCACCATGGTGATGAACGTCGCGCGCAAGGGCGCGATCCGCGCCGGACTTCCAGTCACCGTCGCCGGCACCACGATCGACCGGCAATGCGCTTCCGGCCTGCAGGCGATCGCGGTTGCGGCGCGCTCGGTGATGCTTGACGGCGTCGAGATCGCGATCGGCGGCGGCATCGAGTCGATCAGTCTGGTGCAGAACGAGCACATGAACCGGTTCCACGCCGTCGACGACGAGCTGATGGCGATGAAGCCCGAGATGTACATGTCGATGCTGGAGACGGCGGAGGTCGTCGCCGAGCGTTACGGGATCGGCCGCGACAAGCAGGACGAGTACAGCCTGGAATGCCAGCGGCGGGTCGGCGCCGCGCTGCAGGGCGGCCGCTTCAACGACGAGATCGTGCCGATCACAACCAGAATGGCCGTGGTCAACAAGGACACCAAGGAAGTCAGCTATCAGCAGGTGACTCTGGCCAAGGATGAAGGTCCACGTCCGGACACCACCGCGGACGGCCTGGCAAAAATCAAGCCGGTGTTCGAGGGCAAGACCATCAGCGCCGGCAATGCCAGCCAGCTCTCCGACGGTGCCTCGGCCTGCGTGATCATGAGCGACAGGATCGCTGCGCAGAAAGGGCTGAAGCCGCTCGGCATCTTCCGTGGTTTCGTTGCCGCCGGCGTCGAGCCGGACGAGATGGGCGTCGGCCCGGTTGCCGCGATCCCGCGGCTGTTGAAGCGGCATAATCTGAAGATCGACGACATCGATCTCTGGGAGCTCAACGAGGCCTATGCGGTGCAGGTGATCTATTGCCGCGACAAGCTCGGCATCGATCCTGAGAAGCTGAACGTCAACGGCGGCTCGATTGCGATCGGCCATCCCTACGGCATGACTGGCGCTCGGCTCACCGGTCACCTGCTGATCGAGGGCCGCCGGCGCAAGGCCAAATACGGTGTCGTGACCATGTGCATCGGCGGCGGCATGGGCGCGGCCGGTCTGTTCGAGATCGTCCACTGATCGGAAACGCGGGAGAGACTTGTGAAGACAGCAATCACTGAACTATTCGGTATCCAGCATCCGATCATCCAGGGCGGCATGCATTATGTCGGCTTCGCCGAGATGGCGGCCGCGGTGTCCAACGCCGGCGGCCTCGGCATCATCACCGGCCTGACCCAGCGGACGCCGGAGCTGCTGGCCAAGGAGATCGCGCGCTGCCGCGACATGACTGACAAGCCGATCGGCGTCAACCTGACCTTCCTGCCGAGCTTCACCGCGCCGCCCTATCCGGAATATATCGCGGCGATCCGCGAGGGGGGCGTCAAGGCGGTGGAGACCGCGGGCCGCAGCCCGGAGCAGTACATGCCGGCGCTGAAGGCGGCGGGCATCAAGGTGATCCACAAATGCACCTCGGTGCGGCACTCGCTGAAGGCCGAGAAGATCGGCTGCGATGCGGTCAGCGTCGACGGCTTCGAGTGCGGCGGCCATCCCGGCGAGGACGACATCCCGAACATGATCCTGCTGCCGCGCGCGGCTGACGAGCTGAAGATCCCGTTCGTGGCTTCGGGCGGCATGGCGGATGCGCGCAGCCTCGTTGCCGCGCTGTCGATGGGGGCGTCCGGCATGAACATGGGCACGCGCTTCATTGCGACCAAGGAAGCGCCTGTTCATCCCAACGTGAAGCAGGCGCTGCTCGATGCAGACGAGCTCGACACGCGGCTTGTGATGCGCGCGCTACGCAACACCGAGCGGGTGCTGAAGAACAAGGGCGTCGATGAGCTGCTCGAGATCGAGCGCGAGAAGGGCGCCAGGCTCAAGATCGAGGACATCCACGAGCAGGTCGCCGGCGTCTACCCGAAGGTGATGATCGACGGCGAGATGGATGCGGGGGCCTGGAGCTGCGGCATGGTGGTCGGCCTGATCCACGACATCCCGACCGTCAAGGAGCTGATCGATCGCATCATGACAGAGGCCGAGCAGATCATCCGGCAGCGCCTGACCGGCTTCCTCGACGGCAAGTTCGAAACCAAGCCGGCGCGCGCGGTCGCCTGAAGGAGAGTGCCATGACGGAGCATGTCAAGGTTGAGATCGCCGCGGGCGTGATGACGCTGACGCTGCAGCGGCCGGAGAAGAAGAACGCGCTCACCGGCGGCATGTATGACGCGATGTCGAACGCGTTGAAGCAGGCCGAGGCGGATCCGTCGGTCCGCGTCATCCTGTTCCAGGGCGACGGCGACAGCTTCACCGCCGGCAACGACCTTGCGGATTTCGCCAGCCAGGCCCGCGGCGAGAGCGCTGTCGATAGCCCGGCGCACCGCTTCATCGACACCATCAGCAAGGCCGGCAAGCCGATTGTCGCGGCCGTGCAGGGCAATGCCGTCGGCGTCGGCACCACCATGCTGCTGCATTGCGACCTGGTCTATCTCGCCGAGACCGCACGGCTGATCACGCCGTTCGTCAATCTCGCGCTGGTGCCCGAGGCGGCGTCGAGCTGGCTGCTGCCGCTCAGGATCGGGCACGCGCGTGCCTATGCGATGTTCGCGCTCGGCGAGCCGATGGACGCGCAGGGCGCGCAGGCATCGGGCCTTGCCAATGCCGTGGTGCCGCAGGCTGATCTGCGCAAGAAAGCCCATGATGCGGCGATCGCGCTGACCAAGCGGCCGGCCGGCTCGCTCAGCATGACCAAGGCGCTGATGCGCGAGCAGCAGCGGATCGCGGCGCAGATCGCCGAGGAAGGCGTGCTGTTCAAGCAGCGGCTGACGACGCCCGAGGCCCGCGAGGCCTTTGCCGCCTTCGCCGAACGGCGTCAGCCTGACTTCAGCAAGCTGTCGGCCTGAAGCCGTCAGGAGTTCACGGGTAGATCGAGGGAGCGGCAAGCATGCAAATCGTCGGCAGCCATCAATATCCCACCATGGAAACCGTGATCTACGGCAAACCGGCAGCCGAGGCGCTGCGCGAGGAGGCCGAGCGGCTCGGCGCCAAGCGCGTCTACCTGATCGCCAGCCGGACGCTGAACACCACCACCGACGAGATCGAGAAGATCCGCAACGGACTCGGCGATCGCCATGCGGCGACCTTCGACGGCGTGCCGCAGCACACTACGCGGGACGTGGTGACGCTGATCGCGCGGCAGGCCAGCGAAGCCAGGGCCGATTTGGTCGTCGCGATCGGCGGCGGCTCGGTGGTCGATGCGGCGAAGATCGTGCTGATGTGCATCGAGCATGAGATCTTCGAGCCGGCGGGGCTCGACGGCTTCGAGACCACGCCGGATCGCCGCTTCGGGGCGTTCCGCAACCCGAAGGTCCGGATGATCGCGATCCCCAGCACGCTGTCGGGCGGCGAGTACAATTCAGGTGCGCTGGTCACCGACACCAGCCGCAAGCTGAAGCAGATATTCAACCATCCGATGATGATGCCGCGCAGCATCATCCTCGATCCGGCGATGACGCGATATACGCCGGAGAAGCTCTGGCTCGGTTCGGGCACCCGCGCGATGGATCACGGCATCGAGGCGATCTGCTCGAGCCGGCCCAACGTGCTGGTCGATGCGGTGTGCCAGCAGGGCCTGCGCTATCTGCATCATGGCTTGCTGCGCACCAAGTCCAATCCCGACGACGAGGCGGCGCGGCTGAGCTGCCAGCTGGGCTCGTGGTTGTCGGCGTTCGGATTGCAGTCGCGGGTGCCGATGGGCGCCAGCCACGCCATCGGCCATGTGCTCGGCGGCACTTGCGACGTCCCGCATTACTTCTGCACGGCTGTCATGATGCCGAGCGTGCTGCGCTACAACCGTCCCGCGACGGAAACAGCCCAGCAGGCGATCGCCGCCGCGCTCGGTGCGCCGGGGCGCGACGCGAGCGAGGCGTTCGCCGGCTTCATCGCGGAGCTCGGCCTGCCGCGGCGGCTCGCCGATGTCGGTGTCGGTGAAGACCGCTTCGAACTGATCGGCCGGAACGCGATGCTGTCGATCTTCACCCGCGCCAACCCGCAGCCGATCCGCGAGCCCGCCGACGTCGTCAAGATCCTGAAGCTCGCCGCCTGAGGCGAGAGCACCTGGAGCAGCCGCCATGGCCGCCTTGCGCATCTTCTCCTATCTGCCGAACCCGCGGGTTTGGAAGGCAACCATCGCGGCGCGGTTCTGCGGCGTCGACGTCGAGGTCAGGGGCGCCTCCGGCAAGGAGTTGCGGGACTGGCTGTGGGACTACGATGCGCATCCCCTGACCGAGCAGGAGCGCACCGCGATGTCGGCGCTCGCGCGGACCGGGAAGGTCGGGCTGACTGGCGCGCAGCTGTTCAAGACCGATGCGTTCATGGCGGCGCAGCCGTTCGGCAATGTGCCGGCCGCGTTCGGACCTGACGGCAAGGTCGGGATCTTCGAATCCAACAGCATCATGCGGGCGGTGGCGCGGCTCGGCGAAGCCAAGTTCCCGCTCTACGGGCGCGACGCCTATGAGGCGTCGAGGATCGACAGCTTCCTCGATGTCAGCCTGGTGTTTGCGCGGGATTCGCAGATCTATCTGCTCGCGCTGTCCGGCGGCACGGTCGACGCGGCGATTCATGCCCGCGCCAGGGATGCGTTCGCGATTTATGCTTCGGGGATCGAGCAGGCCCTGTCACCACGGCGCGAGACGCTGGTCGGGGACGGCATCTCGCTTGCCGACATCTGCTTTGCCGCCGAGCTCGCGCTGTTCATGAACGAGTACGGGCGGAGCGAGCAATTGGACAGGCAGGGATTGACCAGGATCCTGCATCCCGGGGTGCAGGATGGGTATCCGCTGATGTTCGCTCACTTTGCCCGGCTGGTGGAACACGCGTATTTTGCGCCGGACCTCAAGCCCTATGTCGAGAAGCTGCGGTCGAAGGCCGCTGCCTGACCATGAAACCTTTGGCCGCGAGCGCGGAGGGATGATCGCATGACCGCACCCGTCTGTCTGATATCAGGCGTTGGGCCCGGCACCGGCTCGGCGCTCGCCAGAAGGTTCGCCGCGGGCGGCTACCGCGTCGCGCTCCTCGCCAGGAATGAAACGCGCCTTGCCGCCCTCGAGCAGCAGTTGCCGGGCGCAAAAGCCTATCGATGCGATGTCTCCGACCCCACGCAGGTCGAGACGGTGGCCTCGGCCGTGGAGCACGATCTCGGCAGCCCCACTGTCGTGATCCACAATGCCGTCGGCGGCGCGTTCGGCACGTTCCGCGAGATCGATCCGGACATCCTCAATCGCAACTTCCAGGTCAACACGATGGGCCTGCTGTATCTGGCGAGGCGGTTCGCCCCGGCGATGGTCGACGCCGGCAAGGGTGCAATCGTCGCAACCGGCAACACGTCGGCATTGCGTGGCAAGGCCGGCTTTGCGGGGTTCGCGCCGACCAAGGCGGCGCAGCGGATTCTCGCCGAGGCGATGGCGCGCGATCTGGGGCCGCGGGGCGTCCACGTCGCCTATCTGGTGATCGATGCGGTGATCGACCTCGAATGGACGCGGAAGCGCTGGCCGGAGCGACCGGACGACTTCTTCATCAAGCCGCAGGCGATTGCGGAGGAGGTCTGGCACGTCGCCCATCAGGACCGCAGTGCGTGGTCGTTCAACGTCGAGATCAGGCCGTTCGGCGAAGCCTGGTAGGCGCAGCGGTCAATTCATGAGAGCCAAAGGGGAATTCGATGTCGCTCAGGAAGCTCATGGTCTCCGTTGCAATGCTCGCGGCGCTTGCCGCGGCTCCGGCCCGCGCCCAAACCCCGGGCATTTCGGAATCGGAGATCAAGGTCGGGGCGACATTCCCGTTCAGCGGCCCGGCATCTCCGCTCAGCAATGTCGGCAAGGGTCTCGTCGCCTACGTCCACTCCGTCAACGATCGCGGCGGCGTCAACGGCCGCAGGATCAATCTCATCACCTATGATGATGCCTATACGCCACCCAAGGCGGTGGAGCAGACCCGGAAGCTGATCGAGAGCGACGAGGTGGCGTTCCTGTTCAGCCCGCTCGGGACGCCCGGGATCGGCGCGACCATCAAATACGTGACCGCGAAGAAGGTGCCGCATCTCTTCGTCGTCAGCGGCGCGACCAAGTTCACGAACTTCACCGAGTTTCCGCTGACCACCACGGGCTTGCCGAGCTACAACACCGAAGGAAAGATCTACGCCAAATACATCGCGCAGACGGCGCCCGCTGCGAAGATCGCGATCCTCTACCAGAACGATGACCTCGGCCGCGATTTCGTGGCCGCATTCAAGGAAGCCTTGAAGGCCGATTTCGACAAGAAGGTGGTGACATCTCCCTATGAAGTCACCGAGCCAACCATCGAGTCCCACGTCGTATCGCTGAAGGCGTCGGGCGCGCAGGCATTCCTGATCGCCGGCACCCCGAAATTCGCGGCGCAGGCGATCAAGAAGGCGAGCGAGATCGGCTGGATGCCGCTCACCATCGTCAACTACGTGTCGAGCTCGATCTCCGCGACCATCGTGCCGGCCGGAGTGGACAAGGCGGTGGGCGTCGTCGTGGCGACGATCGTCAAGGATCCGAATGACAAGAAGTGGGCCGACGATCCCGGCATCAAATGGTATCGCGCTCACTTCGAAAAATATCTTGCGGGGGCCGACATCGGCGACAGCAACTATATGTTCGGCACCCAGCAGGGCCAGATTCTGGAGCAGGTGCTGAAGCAGTGCGGCGACGATCTGTCGCGCGAGAACATCGTGAAGCAGGCGCGCAACCTCAAGGGGCTCGCGCTGCCGACCCTGATGCCGGGCATCACGATCAACACCGGCCCCGACAACAGCATGGCCTATACCCAGCTTCAGCTGCAGCGCTGGACTGGAAGCTCCTGGGAACAGTTCGGCGGCGTGCAGAGCGCCGGCGCGAACTGAGCTGTTGCATTGCCTGTGCGCCAGAGCACGATCCGGAAAAGCGCGAAGCGGTTTTCCGGAAGATCATGCTCAAACAACGAGCTGACGCGCCATGACCATTCAACCCAATCTCATCGCGCTTTAGTGGAGCCGTCGTGCGATCGGCTTTGCCAGCGCGCTGTGCCAGTCCCATTGCGACGACTGGTCGCTCGACCGCAGGCTTGCCAGAAACGCCGTGGTCTTCGGCTGCACCCGCGAGCCGTCGATCACCTCGAGCTGGCCGCACCGGTTGAGCGTGTGCAGCTTGCGCCCAGTCCATAGCGGTCCGGGCTTGAGCACGTGTCGAACTGCCTGCCGGTACGTCGCAGGCGACAGTTCGAGCACTTCCGCAAGTCCGAGCGCCGCGCCATAGCCGTTGCTGCAGTCCTGCACCGGCCGCCACAACTTTCCATTGACGGTCACGAAGTTGCCGGCCGGCCGCGTGGTGGCGCGATCCATCAGGATCGGGTTGGCCGCATGCGGCTGCCAGGGGCCGAGCAATTGCTCGGCGTGATAGATCGCAAGCGTGTCGGAATATCCGCCGCTGCCGTCACGCCAGGCCCCGAACATGTAGTGGCGGCCGTCATGCCGGGTGATGGTCACGTCGGCGAGCTCGAGCCCGGACAGCAGCGTCGAGTGGCGCTCCCACTTGTCCGGAAAGCGGATGCATTTGTAGAGCGGAACGTCCCGATGCGCGGTGCTTTCCGGGATCATCCAGAGCTCGCCATCGTTCTCGATCAGGAAAGGGTACGACAGGTGCCAAGGCTCTTCCAGCACCGGCATCACCTTGCCGACCGGTCCGTTGCCGTCGAACTCGATCGCGGAGATGATGCCCTTGCCGGTCCGGTGGTCAAGGTCTTCGAAGAACACGAAGGTCCTGCCCTGCCATTTCACCGGGAAGGGATCGGCATAGCAGCGGTTGCCAGGATCGGCGAGCACGTTCCAGGCAGGTCCCGACAGTTCGCCGGTGCGCCAGATATCCGTGGTCCCGGCGAAGCGCCAACCGACATGCCAGTGCGGCGCGTAGCAGCACAGACGATAGATCTCCTTGGCGATCGAGGTCGCCACGCCGCGCACCACAAAGGGTGCGGGATTTCGCGGCGCGCCGCCATTCGCTGGAGCCGGCAAGTGCGGTACCAGGCGCGGAGCTCCCGACAGGATCGGCGGCAGCATCGCCAGTGTGCGTGCCATCACCGTTTCGAGCCCGCCGCTCAGGCCGGCGGCGATTTCCGCGGAGGGATGGCCGCGGTCCAGCACCGCGCCGTCGCACTCATTGACGATTTCGATCACGGGCAGATCGCCGGCGAGAATGGCCGCCAATGCGGCACTTTCTCCCGCGTGTCCGTTGAACCGCGGACGGAGATACAGTCCGGCGGAACAATTCGGATCCCGCTCGGCGCTGGTGAAGTCGATCACCACGTCGGGGCGACCCGCGCGCGGCCGCTGCGGGATCGGCTTCACCCGGTCGGCGCCGCCGGCCTTGCCCTTGCGCAGGACGATGCGTTCGAGCTCGAACAGCATGTCGAGGCCGGCGGGTTGCGGTGCCGGCGTCGTGGTCCAGGCGATTTGAACGGGAATATCCTGATCGTTGACGCGCAGTGAATCACGGCACATCCAGAGCCGCGCCTGCTCTCGATCGCAGCGAAACTCGATAATCATGTCCAGCCCAACTTCCTAGTATGCGTCCACTCCCACGGCATTGCCGAGAATGCGGACGTATTCCTCGATCATGGCATCCAACGAATAGCGCGACTTCAGGCCCACGGCGCTTTGCCGCAGCTGGTCGCTCAACGAACGATCCGTCAGGACCTTCGACACGGCGGCCGAGAATTCGGCCTCGTCGGCAGCATCGACGAACACTGCCGCGGGCTGCCCCTGATAGGACAGCACTTCGCGCAGCACGGGGAGGTCGTTGACGACGCAGGGAATGCCGGCGCTCGCGGCTTCGACCGCGGCGAGGCCGAAGGTTTCGGCCTGCGTCGGAAAGACGAAGACGTCGAGGCAGGCCAGGAAATCGGCCATCTGGCGCGGTGGAATCTCGCCTATGAAGTGGAGCCGGTCCGAGACATCAAGCTCGTCCGCGAGAGCCCGGAGCCGCCCTTCGTCGGCGCCCTGGCCGGCTAGGGCAAGCTGCCAGGACGGATCGGCAGCGAGCAGGCGAATTGCCGCATCGAGCCGCTTGTGCGGATGCAGCCTTGCTGCACAGCCGAGCAAGGTGCGGTCGGCCGGCAGCTTGAATTGCTGCCGCGCGACATCTTTCGGCAGGCTGTGCGACTTGTCGTCGAAGCCATGCGGCACATGCTTCATGCGTGACCGGTAGGGAGCGGGATAGCGCGCGTATTCACGCTCCATGTCGCGCGAGTTCAGCGTGATGCACTGGAAGAAGCCGGTCGTGCCCATGATGATGTCGGCAGCGCGCACGGGCATGCTCATCGACAGCGCCGAAGATACCTGGTTGGCGATCACCGGGGCGCGGCTGACGAGCCGCGACACGCCGCCGCCGATCACATTGCCGAAGTGCTGGAATGTCAGCACGACGTCCGGATTGATGGTCCTGAGATGACCGGCGAGCATCCACAGCATGCGCAGCAGCGCCAGGGGATTTCCGGGCCGGGTTTGCGCGCAATAGAACGTGTTGGGCGGCTCGTCGAAGCAGTCGGATTTGCGGAAGAAGAACAGGTTGGCGACGTCATAGCCACGCGCGGTGAGGCCGGCGCCGAGCAGCCGCGAGATCTCCTGCGCGCCGGCGTTCTCGGCCTGGGTCTGCACCAGGACGACACGGAGCTTCGGCTTGCTCTCGTTCGGTCGACCGCCTGATGCGCTCGATGCCTCGCGCAATTCTGTGCTTGGCGTGTATTGGAGCACGGATTCCTCACCCGTCGAGGGCGTGGATTCGTCTCCCCCATTCGTGCGCGCGTAACTATCACGCGAAGCGTGCGCGTGCACCGAATAGCGCGTTTTGAGGTTACTGCTCATTTAGCAATCAGACATGTGTCAGCAATCGAGAGCCATGGTCCCACACAGGATACAGCCGGCTCGTTAACTAATTGGTTACGGCAGCGCAGAGATGGGTAACCGGCGATTAACCATAGATATCCACGTTGGTGCAGCACAGAGCAGTGCTGTCAGTTGAATTCGAGTCGGAGCCCATGAAGTTCGGTAGCCGCGCAGGCCCGAGACGTTCCGAAGTCATGGAACCCGCAGCGTCGTGGGAAACTGCCGACGCTCAGTCTTAGTCGTTACGGTCCGCAACGCGGACGGCGTAGGTGTTGCCTTTCGACGACGATGGATGCGACAGCACCAGAACGGACGGATCGACGCCGGTCCGCCGGCGGCACAGCACGTTGAGCGCGATGGTGGCGAGCACCAGCGAGGCCGTCGCCGAGATCGCGGCACCGAGCACGCCGAGCCAGGGGATCAGCACGACAAATCCCACCAGCCGCAATGCGACGTTGGCGGCGACCACCGGCACGTAATCGCGCTCATGCCCGGTCAGTTGCAGGACCGCGGCCGACGGACCGCCTGCCGCCTGGAACGCCGTCCCGATCGCGAGCACGATCAACACCCACTGCTGCGCGGCGAAATGCGGCCCGAACAGGCCGAGAAGGTGGGGCGCAGCGACCCAGACGATGACGAGCCCGCTGAGCACGCAGAGCGCGGTGACCTCGGCCATCAGCTTCAGCGTATGTTCGAGCTCGCGGTGATTCTTGCTGAAATACAGCGACGGCAGCCGGCGCGCGCCGAATGTGTAGAGCGCAGCCGACAGCATGGCGAAGATGTTCGCCAGGCGCGAGGCGGCGAAATAGACGCCAGCAGTCGCCGGATCCAGCATCCAGTAGACCAGGATGACGTCGAAATACTGGTTCGCCGCTTCGAGAATGGATGCGAGCCAGAACCGGAACGCACTGCGATTCCAACGCGAGCTCTCGAAGCGCGCCGTGACCGTGCGCAGGTTCGGCAGCACGCGCATGATCGACACGATCTGCACGATCAGCCCGATGGCCATCGCGACGGTCATCGCCGTGAACAGTTCGACGGGGCTGAGCTGCCGGTGACCGAACAGCGCCGCGATCAGGACCAGGACGACGGCAACCCGCCAGAAGAACTCGCGATTGCCTTCGCCCATCAGAATGCTGACCAGGGATCGCGCGATCTGGCTGCCGAGCATGAGCCCGGCATTGACGGCGGTGAACGCCGAGACCGAGAGGATCAGCAACCACCATTCGCCGCGAACGGTTGCCACCGCGGCGATCGCGGCGATCGAGATCAGCATCCCGATCGCCGAGTTCTTCAGGCTCGACAGCAGCACACCCTTGGTGAGCTCGGTCTGGCCGCGCACCTCATATTCATTGAGGAAGCGAACCAGCAGCAGCTCCTGGCCGACCAGTCCCGCGACCGAGGCGATCTGGGCGATCGAGAGCAAGGTTGCGAAGTCCCCGAACGCGTCGGGTGTCATCGTCCGCGCGGCCAGCGAGAACAAGGCGAACGCGAGCCCGCCGCTGCCGACCTTGAGCAGGATGGTCCCGGCAACGCCGCGCGTGACATCGCGCCGTAGCATTTGGAGCACAGAGGCAATCACCAGAGACGTCTCAATATCCTGTCAGGCCGCTGACCGTAGCAATCGGTGAGGTCAGGAGTGTTAATGTTCTCTTGCTAAAATTCCGTTCCTCTCGACGGCCCGCGTTCCAGGCAGTCCTGAACCGGGCCAATATGTCGCGCTGCTCCATTCTGGAACGTCGCTGTTCTTCGCCGTCCCCAAACGGCGCAGGTCGGATCGGGATCCGCAGCAGGTCCTGCCGCGCGCGCGGCGCGGATCGAAGCCGCGCTGGTGCGTCAACGGCACCCGTCGAAGCTCCACGGCCAGGCAATTGTCCCGCCAGCGCGCAGCGGAGCCTCCAAAGGGTCGGTTTCATGATCACTCTCGGTGCAAGCTATGTGCCGCGACCTCGTTGATCGCAATCCGGTCTTTTCGTTAACCTCAACAACAGAACGCATCATGCTCGACCGGTGGTGTGGCATGGCAGGCAAGGAAGTTGCAGTTCCATGGCCTATTAGCCGTCGGAGCGGACAAAGATGATTGCCGAGGAAGGCACCAACCAGCCGATCGCGGCCTGCGAGGCTGAAATGAACGAAACGGACGTTGCCATTGTTGGTGCCGGTTTGGCGGGCTCGCTGGCGCGGGCTGTCCTCTCGAGGGCCGGGTATCGGGTCGTCCTGATCGACAAGCGCTCGATCCCGCCGGACGAATTCCGTGTCGAGAAGGTCGCGGGACGGCAGATCGATATCTTCCGCCGCCTGGGCTTCCTGGGCGATGTCGAGGCCGTCGCCTCGTCCTATGACCGGGTGCTCAACATCAGGGGCGGCCGACTGGTCGATGTCGGTGTCGGGCGCTCCTACGGGGTTTCCTATGCCGACCTCGTCAACATGGCGCGCGGCCTGACGCCGGAGCCGTCCACCTTCCTGCTTGACCAGGTGACCGACGTCAGCTGTAGCGAGGATCGCCAGCAGCTGACGCTGGCCTCCGGAAAGCGCGTGGTCTCGCGGCTGGTCGTTCTGGCGACCGGCATGGCCGGCGTGCTTGGCTACAACCTCGGAATGCGCCGCCGAATGATTGCCGCGCGTCATTCCGTCACCTTCGGCTTCACCATCGCGCGGCCGGATAACGCGCCGTTCGGCTTCGATGCGCTGACCTGCTACGGCAAGGAGGCGGCCGACGGCGTCGACTATCTCAGCCTGTTTCCGATGTCGGGCGGGATGCGGGCGAACCTGTTCATGTTCCGCGATCCGACTGATCCGATCATGCGCGAGCTGCGCCGCGACACCGCGCGGACGCTGCTTCGCCTGATGCCGGGATTGCAGCGCTATCTCGGCGATTTCAAGATCCGCGGTTCGGTGCACAACTGGGTCATGGACCTGTCAGTGACCGAGGGGCATCTGCAGCCGGGCATCGTGCTGATCGGCGATGCCTTCCAGACCAACTGTCCGGCGGCCGGAACCGGCGTCAGCCGCCTGCTGGTCGATGTCGAGCGTCTCTGCAACGAATATGTGCCGCGCTGGCTCGAGACCGACGGCATGGGCACGGAAAAGATCGCGCAGTTCTATGCCGATCGGGACAAGCTCGCCGCCGACCGGCACTCGCTGCAGCTGGCGCGCTTTCGCGAGGCCTTGACCTCGAACACCGATGTGCGCTGGACCATGCAGCGGAAGCTGCACTTCCTGCGCCGCATGATCACCCATCGGGTGGACCGGATTCATCCGGGATGGGTGATGCGCGTGCGCAGCGCGCTGCATTAAAGCGTGATCCGGAAAAGTGCGAAGCGGTTTTCCGAAAGATCACGCTTAAACAAGAATCTAAAGCGCGATGACGACCAACATGATCGCATCGCGCTTTAGGGCGGCGCGCGCGTCTCTATTCAGAACCGAAATGCGTTAGCGCGTGCCGGTCGAGGTGCGGATCGGCCGGAGATCGGTCACGCGCTTGGCGGCCTGCTTGATCCAGGGCGCCTGCTTCAGGGCGAACAACGCCAGCGAGCCGGCCGCGCTGCCGGCCTGTGTCACACTCGACATCGGCGTCGGCTGGCCTCCGAGCTGCATCTTGTAGGGTTCGTCGCCGATGGTGAAATCCAGCACCCGGTCTCCGCGCTCAATGCAATCCTTGGCGACACGTTCGAAGGTCAGCGCGCCGATCGACTGGCTCTTGTATCGCTCGATGTCGAACGCCGTCATGACGACGAGGAGGCTGCCGCGGTGGACCAGTCCGAGGGCGGTGGCGATGACGTTGCCGTCCATTTTCATGGCATAGAGCCGCGTAAACGAGCCCATGCCGCGAAGCGCCACGCTCGAGTAGAATTCGAAATACTCCGGTCGCTGCAGCAGGTCGCCGTCACCGCGGGCCCGAAACCGCGGACCGCGAAACTTCCGCATGACGTCCATGGCCTCGCCGATTGAGGCGCTGTCGTCGCAGCATGTGAAGGTGACCGTGCCCTTCTTGTGGATCTGGCGCCACTTCTTGGCCAGCTCCTTTTGATAGGGCTTTCCCAACGCATTGATCTGCCATTGCTCGAACGGGGCGACCAGAACCGTCGCATAGGCGTTCGTATCCATCAGGCTGCGGTGAGGCGCTCCGAGCAAATTCTCGATCGGCATTCGGGCATCGAGCAGCTTGGGTATGCGGAGCAGGTCGAACGGCCGGACCAGCTTGCGGAGCGTCTCGCAGGCCTGCCGGTCCTGCAGCAGATCGGTGAATGTCTTGGTGGCGCAGACTGGAGACAGATAGTCCGACACGCGAAGGTCCGCGAACTCGATCGTGCGCATCGGCCCGCGCCGCACCCGCAGCAACGGCAGCACGGCTGCGAGCGCCTTGCTGGCGCGATGACGGACGACGACGACCAGCGGCTTCGCTGCCGCGGCGGGAGCTAGCTTGCGGTAGAGGCTGTCCAACCAAAGCGGATGCTGGAAGGCGGTCGCGTCCGAGCCTTCAAACAATGTCGCGTATTCTTCAGACAGGAAGTCGAATGCGTCGTCGATGCAGACATCGAACGCGTCATCATTCTTGTTCATGTGAAACCAGTAAACGGCACCTTAAAAAGCGCCGGTCAAGCCGGCGCACCGCCATCATAGCAAAGGCCGATGACCTCGGGCACCGGTAGAATATGATTTGTATTAATGCAGTGCCTCGACCTTTGCTTGTTGTTGCTGGTCGGGCGTCGCTGGCCTCGCGGAAGCATCAAGTGTGATGTCGCCGCCGCCGAGCCCGGCGGCCTGCATCGTTAACAATCCGTTTACGGTCCGTCCTGAATCAATCTGCCGCGGGATATCATGCGTCGTCTGGACCGGATATTGCAGTTGGGGGCGCGTAAGTCCTCGAGCCACTGGTGAAATGTTGAGTCACTGCCAAAAAGCGCGCGTTTCCTGCGCCATCCCGCCCTCGCATGCCGATCGCGAGCCGGCTCGGCGCCCCGATTCGGACATGGCTGCTTCGGCTGTCCCGATTTGCAACACTTCGCGCAGCGAACAACCGGTATCTGCGGCGGGTGTGCCAGCCGGATCTGCGACGCCGAACAGCATGCTGGAGCGTCGCACCAATCCCGTCGGCCGGGCTGCGACCGCCGGCGTTCCGCGGGCAACCGTCGGCGGGCTGCGTCTTGCCGTGCTCGATCGCGAGCAGACTGCGGACTTCATGATCGAGGCGGTGTATCCGAACCGGCGGATCGACCGCCCGCTGTACCTGACCTCGGCCAATGGCGAGGTGCTGTCGCGCTGCTCGACCGAGCCGATGACCGACCGCCTGTTCCGTGCCGCCGACCTGATCAATGCCGATGGCCAGCCGCTGGTCATGGTGTCGAAGCTGCGGTCGCCAAACCCGCTTCCCGAGCGCGTCGCGACCACGGATCTGTTCCACGACGTCGCGCGCAAGGCGGAAGAGCTCGGGCTGACCTTCTATCTGTTCGGGGCGAATGACGCCGAAAACAAATCGGCGATCGCCAATGTCCGCCGCGCCTATCCGGCCCTCAAGATCGTCGGCCATTCCCACGGCTATCTGCGCGGCGATGCGCTGCGGGCCAAGGTGGACGAAATCAACGCGCTGGCGCCGGACTTCCTCTGGGTCGCGCTCGGCGTGCCCTATGAACAGGCCTTCGTCGACGAGTTCATGCCGCGGCTTGGCAATGTCGGCGTCATCAAGACCTCGGGCGGATTGTTCAACTTCCTGTCCGGATCGCGACCCCGCGCGCCGAGATGGATGCAGATCGTCGGTCTCGAATGGGCCTGGCGTCTTTGGCTCGAGCCGCGCCGGCTGTTCTGGCGCTATCTGACCACAAATCCCCACGCTCTCTATCTTCTTTTCAACCGCACCCGGTCCTCGTCGACCAGGGACTGAAACACATACCGCGTGCATTCTGCGCTCCGGCCCGATCCACCCCCCAGCGCAAGCCCGTCCGATGAGCGGAGTGCAACCGACGGGCCGCGGCCTCGAAGCGCGGAACGAAACGGCCGGGCGTGGGTCTTTTGGCAATTCGACCACCGGCAGCGCTGGAAGGAAGACATCCTCTGCGCGATCACTCCACCGGTCCGCCAGGCCCTTTCGCTCGCGACGCATGCAGATCGCGCTGCGCGCCAGTCTTGTCTGAGCCCTGCCTTGCCTGACATGATCGGAGGAATAATAGTTCCTCCGCACGGGCAAACAAGGAACCGACGGCGTTGCCGGACATTGCAAGCAAAGACGAGTTCGATGTCACGCGTGCAGCCTTTGCCGCGACCATCGGCAACATGCTGGAGTTCTACGACTTCATCACCTACAGTTTCTTTGCGACCGAGATCGGGCACACGTTCTTTCCCGCGCAAAGTGAGTATGGCAGCCTGATGCTGTCGCTTGCGACCTTCGGCGCCGGTTTCCTGACGCGGCCGATCGGCGGCATCGTGCTCGGCGTCTTCTCCGACCGGGTCGGCCGACGGCCGGCGATGTTGCTGAGTTTCGCCTTGATGGGCGGAGCGATCCTGACCATCGCGCTGACGCCGTCCTATGCCGCGATCGGCATCGTGGCGCCGATCATCGTGATCCTGGCGCGGATGGTGCAGGGGTTCGCGCTCGGCGGCGAGGTCGGACCGACCACGGCCTATCTCATCGAGATCGCAGCGCCGAGGAATCGCGGCCTGGTGGTGGCATGGCAGCCCGCGAGCCAGGAGGTCGCGGCGACGATCGGCGCTCTTGTCGGTGTCATCCTGAGCAGCACGATGGCGCCCGACGCGCTGCAGGCTTACGGATGGCGGGTCGCATTCCTGCTCGGGGCGGTCTGCCTGCCGTTCGGCATCTGGATGCGCCGTACGCTGCCGGAAACGGTTCCCCACGGCGAGCGCGCCGGCGCTGATGTCGAGAGCTCGAACCATGTCGCGTTGGCGCGCCGGCACTTTCGCGTGATCGTGCTGGCGCTGATGATCCTCGCCAGCGGCACGATCTCGACCTACGTGACGCAGTACATGACGACCTACGCCAAGAACACGCTGCATGTGCCGCCGTCGCTGGCGTTCACCGTGTCGCTGGTGAGCAACGGACTTCAGATCATCGGTGCGGTGCTCGGCGGCTGGCTCGCGGACCGGCTGGGGCGCAAGCCGATCATGATCTGGCCGCAACTGGTCGTGCTGGTGCTGACCTATCCGGCCTTCCTGTGGATCGTCCGGGATCCCGGCGCGGGGTCGCTGCTGTTCGGCTTCGGCCTCCTATCGTTCATCGGATCGCTGCCGTTCACGGCGTTCTATGCCGCCTTCACCGAAGCGCTGCCGCAGAACATTCGCGGCGGCGTGTTCGCCACGATCTACGCGGTCGCGATCGCGACGTTCGGCGGTACCGCGCAGCTCGTGGTCACGTGGCTGCTGCACGTAACCGGCGATCCCTTGGCGCCGTCCTGGTATCTCTTGCTCGCGGCTGCGGTCGGCATCGTGGCGATGAGCCTGATGCCCGAGACCGCGCCGGTAAAGGTCGGCGACAAGTAATGCCGGGTTGATCTAGTCCATGTCGCGGAAGGCGTGGCCTTTGGCCTCGATCTCCTTCACGAGCTGCGCCGGCAGATTGGCCTGCCCGAAGCTGCCGTCGAAAACCCAGTCCTTGGCATCACCGAGATCAGGAAGGCCGGCGCCCTTGCGGACGTAGAGACCGACCGATGCCTTCTTCGGATTGATGTAGAGATCGTAGTCCATTGCGCGCCTCCTCTCCGTTGAAGTTCAACGGAAGTTCCAGCGGCAGCCGGAGCTTCCTGGAGTGAACGCCGACAAGGCTAGGCGGGTTTCTTCGCCTCCGGCGCCAGCACCACCGACGCTTCGCTCGTCAGCATCAGGAACGTGATGGTCTCCTGGAAATAGAGCTGGACCGCGGTCGCTGAGTGGCTGAGATAGCCGATCGACAGGTCCTGGCCGATCGAGAGCTGGAAATCGCCGCCGCGGGTGGTGAGCAGGACACCGCCCTCGATCGCGGGCGCCCAGATGATCTTGCCGTCGACCAGCCGCTGGATGTGCTGCAGCACCGGATAGCCGTCGTCGGTGGCGCCGCCGATCGCGGTATAGGGCTCGGTGCCGAGCAGCAGCGTGTAGGGGCCGTTGACGCCGGCGAGCCGCAACTGGCTCACCGCCTGCGCGACCACATTGGGGTAGTTCTTGACGCTCGCCGGCAGCGTCAGCACCGGGTTGCTGGTGCCCTGGCGGATGCCCTGGATGCCGGCGGCGGCGTAGCCGTCGAACACCGCGCGATCTTCGGCGAAGGCGATCTTGCGTGCCGCTTGCTTCAGCGGGTCCCAGTCGGAATCATTCGCGCCGCGCTCGACATCATCGATCGCCTGGCGTGACAGCTCGAAAGGCACGCGCAGCTCGACCAGCGCGCGGACCTCGCGCTGCGTCGCCTCGACCCCGTCGCCGGGCGTCGCAATCTTCTTGAGATGGCCGGTGCCGACCGCGGAGAAATCCGTCCCCTTCGGACCGTCGACGTCGACGACACGGCGCGCCGCCAGGTGGCGCTTCAACGTGCGCGAGGCTTCCTCTTCGATCTGGGCCCATGCCGCGTCGGAGATGGGGGCCAGTCCCCGATGAAGATTATTCATGTCCAGCGTCTCCTTTCAGTGAGCCGATGCCGAGCGAGCCGTCGGCCGGCGTTATTCTTGGTGCAGGCGCCTCGTCGGCCCCGGCGTCGTCCAGCGATGGTTCAGCGGCGGCAGGCGCGTCGACGGTGACATCCTCCAGGAAGGTCGCCGACGGGACGAAGTACAGCGTGCCGGTAACGGCACGGCTGAAGTCGAGCAGGCGGTCGTAATTGCCCGGCGGCTTGCCGACGAACATGTTCTCCAGCATCTGCTCGATCCGGTGCGGGGACTTGGCGTAGCCGATGAAATAGGTGCCGAACTCGCCCTCGCTGACATTGCCGAACGGCATGTTGTCGCGCACGATGTCGAGCTCCTCGCCGTTCTCGACGATCGTCGTCAGCGCATTGTGGGCATAGCTCGGCTTCACCGCATCGTCGAGCTCGATATCGGACAGCTTGGTGCGGCCGATGATCTTCTCCTGCATCTCGACCGGCAGTTCGTTCCACTTCTTCAGGTCGTGCAGGTATTTTTGCACGATCACATAGCTGCCGCCGGCGAACGCCGCGTCCTCGTCGCCGATGATGGTGGCGTCGGTGGCTGCCTGATCTTCGGGGTTCTCGGTGCCGTCGACAAAGCCGAGCAGGTCGCGCTCGTCGAAATATTTGAAGCCGTGCACCTCGTCCGACGTGGCGACGGCATCGCCGAGCCGTGACATGATTTGTGTCGCGAGCTCGAAGCACAGATCCATCGGCACGGCGCGGATGTGAAACAGCAAATCGCCGGGCGTTGCGACGGCGTGGTGGACGCCGTTGATCTCGCGGAACGGATGCAGACCTTTCGGCTTCGGCGCGCCGAACAACCGGTCCCATGCATCGGAGCCGATCCCCATGACGCAGGACAGCCGGCCCTCGAGATCGCGGAAGCCGACCGCGCGCACCAGCGCGGCCACATCGGCGCACAGCGACCGTACCACCGCATCATATTCCGGATCGGGCTTGATCGTGACCGCAAGGAAGATGGCCGCGCGCGTCAGCTTCGCAGCGACCGGTTGCGGAACGGCTGATGGCACGCAAGTCTCCTCAACTAGAACGGCACGTCACGGCGACGAAAGGCGGGCCGGACGCCCGATCGGCGTCCAGATACATGGCAGAGGAGCATGCCATCGGAACCTTTACAAGAGCCCGATTGCTAGGCTTCCGCGGATGGACCAACCGGCTTGCCGGACTTCTCTTCCTCGAGGGTCACTGCAATGGCGGCATTGGCCGAGAGCCGCACCTTGGAGCCTTCGACACCGGCGACGAAGCCGAGCTCGATATAGTGGTGATGACCCTTGTGGAAACCGTCGCTCTCGCTCTTCTTGAGCTTGATGCGGTTGCCTTCGACGCGATCGACGGTACCGACATGCACGCCATCGGCGCCGATGACCTCCATGTTGTCCTTGATGTTCTGCGTCATGGCGCTCTCCCTGGTTGAAGCTCAGTCTGCATATGATGCGCCCAGACGACGCGGCGATGACAGCGCGTCGTCGGCAATCCGGGCCTGCTTCACACCGGCTCGAATTCGTCGGCCGCCGCGTTCTCTGGCTTCCTGCCGTTGAAGGTGAGGCCGGCCTTGGTGGCGGAAAGCTTGACCTGCGAGCCGTCGCGCACGTCGCCGGCGAGGATCATCTCGGCGAGCGGATCCTGCACGCTGCGCTGGATCACCCGCTTCAGTGGGCGGGCACCATAGGCAGGATCCCAGCCTTTCTCCGCCAGCCAGTCGCGGGCCTTCGGGTCGAGTTCGAGGTCGATCTTGCGATCCTCCAGCAGCTTGCGCAGGCGCGCAAACTGGATCTCGACGATGCGGCCCATGTCGCTCTTCTGCAGCCGGTGGAACAGGATGATCTCGTCGATGCGGTTGAGGAATTCGGGGCGGAAATGCGCCCGCACCATGTTCATCACCTGCTCGCGCACCGCGCCGGTGCCCTGGCCTTCCGGCTGGTTGACGAGGTATTCGGCGCCGATATTCGAGGTCATGATGATCAGCGTGTTGCGGAAATCGACGGTGCGGCCCTGGCCGTCGGTCAGACGCCCGTCGTCAAGCACCTGCAGCAGCACATTGAAGACATCCGGATGCGCCTTCTCGATCTCGTCGAACAGCACCACCTGGTAGGGCCGCCGCCGCACGGCTTCGGTCAGGGCGCCACCCTCGTCGTAGCCGACATAGCCGGGCGGGGCGCCGATCAGCCGCGAGACCGAGTGTTTCTCCATGTATTCGGACATGTCGAGGCGGATCATCGCGGTCTCGTCGTCGAACAGATATTCGGCGAGCGCCTTTGCAAGCTCGGTCTTGCCGACGCCGGTTGGGCCTAAGAACATGAACGAGCCGATCGGCCGGTTCGGGTCCTGCAATCCGGCGCGCGCGCGGCGCACCGCGGTCGACACCGCACGCACCGCCTCGGCCTGGCCGACGACGCGCTTGCCGAGCATCTCCTCCATGCGCAGCAGCTTGTCCTTCTCGCCTTCCAGCATCTTATCGACCGGAACGCCGGTCCAGCGCGACACCACAGCCGCGATATTGTCCGCGGTCACGGTTTCGCTGGCGGACGAGGTCTCGCTGGCCTCGACCGCCGCGAGCTTCTTCTCAAGCTCGGGAATGCGGCCATAGGCCAGCTCGCCCGCCTTCTGGAATTCGCCCTTGCGCTGCGCGTTGGCGAGCTCGGTACGCAGCTGCTCGAGCTCACCCTTCATCTTCTGCGCATCGGAGAGCTTGCTCTTCTCCAAGCGCCATCGCGACGTCATGTCCGCCGATTTCTTCTCGAGGTCCACGAGATCCTTCTCGAGCGTCTGCAGCCGGCTCCTGGAGCCGAGATCGGTCTCCTTCTTGAGCGCCTCCTGCTCGATCTTGAGCCGGATGATCTCGCGGTCGAGCGAGTCGAGTTCCTCGGGCTTGGAATCGACCTGCATCTTCAGCCGTGCCGCGGCCTCGTCCATCAGGTCGATCGCCTTGTCGGGCAGGAAACGGTCGGTGATGTAGCGGTTCGACAGCGTGGCGGCGGCGACCAGCGCAGAGTCAGCAATGCGGACGCCGTGATGCTGCTCGTATTTGTCCTTGAGGCCGCGCAGGATCGAGATGGTGTCCTCGACCGTCGGCTCCGACACGAACACCGGCTGGAATCGCCGCGCCAGCGCCGGGTCCTTCTCGACATGCTTGCGATATTCGTCGAGCGTGGTGGCGCCGACGCAATGCAGCTCACCGCGCGCCAGCGCCGGCTTCAGCAGGTTCGAGGCGTCCATCGCGCCGTCACCCTTGCCGGCGCCGATCAGCGTGTGCATCTCGTCGATGAACAAGATGATGCCACCCTCGGCTGATGTCACCTCCTGCAGCACCGCCTTGAGCCGTTCCTCGAACTCGCCGCGGTACTTCGCGCCGGCGATCAGCGCGCCGAGGTCGAGCGCGAGCAGCGCCTTGTCCTGCAGGCTTTCCGGCACGTCGCCATTGACGATGCGCAGCGCAAGGCCCTCGACGATCGCGGTCTTGCCGACGCCGGGCTCGCCGATCAGGACGGGATTGTTCTTGGTGCGGCGCGACAGCACCTGGATGGTGCGGCGAATTTCCTCGTCGCGGCCGATCACCGGGTCGAGCTTGCCGTCGCGTGCCGCCTGGGTGAGGTCGCGGGCGTATTTCTTCAGCGCGTCATAGGCGTTCTCGGCGGACGCGCTGTCGGCGGTGCGGCCCTTGCGTAGCGCGTTGATCGCTGCATTCAGGTTCTGCGGATTGACGCCGCCCTTGGCGAGCAGCTTGCCGGCGTCGCTGTCCTTGTCGGCCGCAAGGGCCTGCAGCAGCCGTTCGACCGACACAAAACTGTCGCCGGCCTTGTCGGCGGCCTGTTCCGCCGCGGCGAAGCCGCGCGCGGTCTCCGGCGCCAGATAGATCTGTCCGGAGCCGGCGCCGCTGACCTTCGGCACCTTCGCCAGCGCGTCCTCGGTCGCCTTGAGGATCGCGCGCGAATTGCCGCCGGCCCGGTCGATCAGGCCGGCCGCGAGGCCTTCGGGGTCGTCGAGCAGGACTTTCAGGATGTGCAGCGTCGAGAACTGCTGATGCCCCTCGCGCGTCGCAAGCGATTGCGCCGACTGAATGAAGCCGCGGACCCGATCGGTATATTTTTCAATGTTCATCGTGGCACCTCAAGGCAGCACAAGCTCGTCGCGATCGGTATGCCATGCATTGCCGCCGGCGACAGATGGCGGAACGATGACATCCATCATGCGGCAGCTCAGTGCATGTGCGCCGGCGGAAAACCGCGCGCCCGACGCTGCCGCGGGTCGTATCGTGTGGTCGATTCAGAGGTGTGTCAATCGCCGAGCGCGCCGCCGGCACTCGTCCGGAGGCAGTGCTGGAGCGATCGCGGTGCTCTGCAAGGCGCGCAACCCGGCGAGCCCGGATCGTTACAATCGTGCGACAGCCAAGATCGGATTCGCGCTTTCGGAAACGATCACCTCGCTCGCCACGAAGTGTACCTGTTGATGCTGGTGAACATCGCGCGCGATGTTCCACTGAATCACGCGATGCTGCATCACCGCGTACTCTGAACCGTCGATGAATGGCAGCGCGCGTGCGTTTCCAATCGCGTCGATGCGTTTCAGGCTCGTGTAAGGTCAAGCAGCTAGCGATGAAGTATGTCGGTGCGTTGCCGATGCGCGGAACTTTTGTTCCGGCTGTTACGTTAACGGGCTCGTGCTCATCGAAGAGGCTCCCAATGACCACTCGTCTCCTTTCGACCGTGTCGTGTGCAGCGATTGCCACGGCGCTGTTCTATGTCTCCGCCGTGCCGGCAATCGCGCAGGACGCGGCATGTGCGCCGGTCTCCGCGGTCGACACCGCGCCGCCGCCGCTGCCGACCTACGATCAGCCGCCGGTTCCCGGGCCCGGCTACATGTGGTCGCCAGGCAATTGGTCGTGGGACGAGGATCGCGGCGATTACTACTGGGTCCCGGGCACCTGGGTGCAGCCGCCGCGGGTCGGACTGTTGTGGACCCCCGGTTATTGGGGCGCGTTCGGCGGCGGCTTCATTTTCCACCAGGGCTATTGGGGCGAGCGCGTCGGATTCTACGGTGGCATCAATTACGGCTTCGGCTACGGCGGTTCGGGCTACGAAGGCGGCCGCTGGGATCACGGCAACTTCTTCTACAATCGCACCGTGAACAATCTGCAGGGCGCGCAGATCACCAACGTCTACGAGAAGAACGTCACGATCAACCAGACCACCGTCAACAACGTCAGCTACAATGGTGGCCGCGGTGGCATTGAAGTGCGGCCGACGCCTGCCGAGCGCGCGGTCGCCAACGAACAGCATTTCGCGCCGACACCGTTGCAACGCAAGCAGGTCGAGACCGCGAGCCAGGATCCGAGCCTGTTCAAGCGCGCCAACAACGGCGTGCCCGCCGTCGCGGCGACGGCGCGTCCCGGCGAGTTGAAGGGACCGGGCGTGGTCCATGCGCGGCCGGCCGGCGAGGCGGTGCCCGCCACCGCTGCAAAGCCGGCAGCGGGGGAACCGGCACGGCCGGGGGCTGCAGCCGCCGCGCCGGCGGAGTCCCATGCGCTCCCGGTCCCGGGGAAGGAGATTCCTCCCGCCCAGCAGAACAAGCCCGCGGCCGAGGAGAGACGCGCAACCACTGCTCCGGAGACCAAGCTTGAGCCGCATCCGGCAGCGCCTGCGCCTGCCGGGTCTCATGCGCTTCCGGCACCTGAGAAGGGCGTCGCGGGGCATCCACCGGCCGAGGCGAACAAGCCTGCGGTCGAAGAGAAGCGCGCGGCGCCCGCCGCCGAGCCCAAGGTCGAGCCGCGTCCCGCAACGGAAGCTGCGCATCCCGCCGTGCAGGAGAAGCGACCCGAGGAAGTGCGCCGGGAAGAGCCGCGGCCCGAGCCGGCCGCGAAGCCCGTCGCGCGGCCGGAGCAGGCAGCAAGGCCCGAACCGCGGCCGGAGCCTGCGGCGCGGCCCGAGGCACATCCGCAGCAGGCGGCCCGGCCAGAGCCGCACGTCCAGGCCCCGCCCCATGTTCAGGCGCCGCCGCGTCCCGCGCCCGCAGGTCATCCTGCGGAGGAGAAGCGGCCGGAGCAACACTGAGCCATGATCGCGCTCCGCCGGCTCGTTCCGGCGGAGCGCGATATCTGTTTTGCCCGCGCGCAAGCAATCATCACTGGAGATCGGTCATGGCACAGAGTCACGGTGGCGACGGACAGCTCGACGACGGCAAGCCCCGCCTCAGCGAGGACGATATGCAGCGGGCCCTGCTCGGGCCGAGAGGCGTGCCGGGCAAGCCGGACACCGCCAAGATGACGCCGCAGCAGGAAAAGAACATGCCGAAATATCTGGATCCCGGGCATACCTCGTAGCGGCTGCGATCTGAGTACATGCCGCGTCGCCTGTTGCGGAGCGACGAGCGAGCGCACTTGCAAATCGCCCGCTTTTGCGCCCTCATGATCGCAGGTGCACTCACGGTGTTGCGGAGCTGGTTGTGAGAAATCCGTACGAGGTCCTTGGCGTTGCCCCGACGGCGTCTGCGGCCGACATCCAGAAAGCCTATCGCAAGCTGGCCAAGAAGCTGCACCCGGATCTCAATCCGGGCGACAAGGCTGCCGAGGACAAGTTCAAGGAAGTCGCCGCTGCGAACGATCTGCTCGGCGATGCCGACAAGCGCAGGCGCTTCGACGCCGGCGAGATCGACGAAAGCGGCGCCGAGCGGCCGCAGCACCGCTACTACCGGGATTTCGCCACCGCGGATGCGGGGCATCCTTATGCCGACAGCTCCGGCTATGCCGACTACATGGACCAGGACGACGCCTTCGCCGAGTTGCTCCGGCGCACCGAGCAGGCGCGCGCCAATCGGCGTGGCCACGACCTGCACTACAGCCTCGTGATCGACTTCGCCGAATCGATCGCCGGTGCGAGCAAGCGGCTGACATTGCCCGACGGCGGCACGCTCGATGTGACGATCCCGCCGGGCCTCATCGACGGCCAGGTCATCCGCCTGCGCGGCAAGGGCATGCCCGGCAGCGGCAAGGGTGGCCCCGGCGATGCGCTGATCGAAGTCGATGTCCGCCCCGATCCGCGCTTCACCCGCGACGGCGACGACATCTCGCTGGAATTGCCGATCTCGCTGTCGGAAGCCGTGCTCGGCGGCAAGGTCAACGTTCCGACGCCGACCGGCGCCGTGACCATGACGGTTCCAAAGGGCTCGAACACCGGCACGACCATGCGGTTGCGCGGCAAGGGCGCGCCCAAGGTCGGCGGCGGCCACGGCGATGAACTCGTCAAGCTCAAGGTGGTCCTGCCCAAGGGACCCGATCCCGCGCTCGAGGCGTTCGTATCGAACTGGGATCGCAAGGGCTTCAATCCGCGCGAGGACGGTGCACCATGAACAAGCAGCAATTCCTCATCGATGCGGGTCTCGAGGTGCAGACCCTGGAATTCTGGATCGAGCAGCAATGGCTGGTTCCGGAGCAGTCCGCTCACGACGTCAGCTTCTCCGACACCGATGTGGCGCGCGCGCATCTGATCAGGGACCTCAAGGGCGATTTCGGCGTCAACGACGAGGGCGTCGACGTCATCCTGCATCTGGTCGATCAGCTGCATGGCTTGCGCCGTGCGTTCGAAGAATTGCACAAGGATATCGCGTCATCGCCGCGCTAGTCCATGATCCGGAAAGTGCGAAGCGGCTTTCCGAAAAGATCATGCTCAAACAACAAGCTCGTCTGAGTCGAACGTCAGACCCGGGAGACGATCATGACGGACAAGCCGACGCCGCTGGCCCATGGCGAGATCGACGTTCTCATCCTGCAGGCATTGGTGCGCAAGCTGATCGCAAAGGGCGTGCTGACGCCGGACGACGTCCGCGCGATGCTGTTCGAGGCGGCGAAGAATCTGGACCTCGTCGGCAGCGAGCTGACCACGGAAGCCGCCAACATCATCGTGCAGGAAGATCTGGCGCCGGCGTTTCTTGGCGGTTGAGCCGTCAGGTCTGGCCGCTGCGGCTGGAGACCAGCCGGATCCTTGTGACCTGGCCGGCATTGCCGGCGAGATAGGCCTGTGCGTCGCGGACCAGCCGCTCCACCCCGGCCGCATCATAGCTCGGATGACGCGTGTTCAGATGCAGGTCGGTCTCGATCTGCATGACGTTCGTCGTCGCCTGCGCGTCGATCTCGATCGAGAACGACACCAGCGAAACGTGCGGGCTCTTGAACGCCATCTGTGATCTCCATTTGTCGTGTTATCGCGCGCAAGGCCTCGGCATCACCGCGTGCGCCGTGACCTCAGGCTGCGGAATCTTCCCTGGCGGCCGGCGCATGTTGCGTGCCCACGGCTGCGTGTCCCCGGTCGAGCTCCTCGATCATACCACGGGCGATCTCGCGCTCGCCCATGATCACGATGTCGGCCCCGAGCCCCTTCAGATGATCGACCTCGGCGTCGGAATGCGCCCGCGCGATGATCTGGATGCCGGCATTCGCTGCGCGTGCCTGCTCGACGATCTGTCCGGCCTCGAACGCCTCGGGAATGGCGATGACCAGCGACCGGGCGCCGGCCGGATTGGTTGCACGCAGCACGCTGGCGCGGGCGGCGTTGCCCATCAGGGCCTCGATGCCGCGCTGCTTGAGCTTTGCCACCATGTCGTCGGACGCCTCGACCGCGAGGAACGGCGCGTTGCGCTGGTGCAGGGCGTCGCCGACGATGCTGCCGACCCGGCCGTAGCCGACCAGGATGGTGTGGTCCTGCAAGTCCGTGACCGGGATCGGCTCCGCGGTTGCGGCCGTCGGCGAGGCGGTCTGCGGCATCTCGAGCCGGGCCGTCAGCCAATCGACCACCGCGAACACCAGCGGGTTGAGCATGATCGAAAAGATCGCGCCGGCCAGGATCAGGTCGCGGCCGGCCTTCGGCAGCAGGTTGAGCGCGACGCCGAGCTCGGCGAGGATGAAGGAGAATTCGCCGATCTGGGCGAGGCTCGCCGAGATCATCAGTGCGGTCGCCATCGGATGACGGAACAATACGACGATCAGCAGCGCGGCGAGCGACTTGCCGACCACGATGACGAACAGGGTCGCTGCGAACGGCCAGGGCTCGCGCACCACGCTGAGCGGATCGAACAGCATGCCGACCGAGACGAAGAACAGCACCGCGAAGGCGTCGCGCAGCGGCAGCGTCTCCTGCGCGGCGCGCTGGCTGAGCGGCGATTCCCGCAGCATCATCCCGGCGAAGAAGGCGCCGAGCGCCAGCGAAACCCCGAACAGCTTGGTCGCGCCGAACGCGATGCAGAGCGCGATCGCGAGCACGGTCAGGCGGAACAGCTCGCGCGAGCCGGTGTGCGCGATGTAATGCAGCACCCATGGGATCAGCCGGCGTCCGACCACAAGCATCAGCGCGATGAACACCGCGATCTTGACGAGAGTGAGCGCAACCACGCCGGGCAGCCCGAGGCCGAAGCGGGTGGCAAGCGGATCGGAGGCGAGCGCCACGCCTTCGCCGCTCTGGAAGCTCGCCACCGCCGGGAACAGCACCAGCGCCAGCACCATGGCGAGGTCTTCGACGATCAGCCAGCCGACCGCGATCTTGCCGCGTTCGGTGTCCATCAGGCGGCGCTCCTGCAGCGCGCGCAACAAGACGACGGTACTTGCGACTGACAATGCCAGTCCGAACACCAGGCCCGCGCCGACGGTCCAGCCCATCAGGAGCGCCAGGCCGAGCCCCAGCAGCGTGGCGACCGCAATCTGCGCGATCGCGCCAGGCACCGCGATCGCGCGTACCGACAGCAGGTCGTTCAGCGAGAAATGCAGGCCGACGCCGAACATCAGCAGGATGATACCGAGCTCGGCGAGCTCGGTGGCGAGCGCCTGATCGGCAACGAAGCCGGGTGTGAAGGGACCGACGGCGACGCCCGCGAGCAGGTAGCCGACCAGTGGCGGAACCCGAAAGCGCTGGGCGATGGTTCCGAAGACGAAGGCGAGGCCAAGGCCCGCGACGACGGTCGCGATCAGAGGTGTGTCATGCGGCATTTCGCCTTGTCGCACAGCATCCTCGGCGGTGCACCGCGACCATTTGAGGCGCGGCATTCCGCGCGGGAATCGTGATCTATTGCTCATCATGTGAGCATATGATCTCATGGCGGAATGGATCCGCGGCTTCCCGAGACCGATCTGGTCATCTTCGACTGCGACGGTGTGCTCGTCGACAGCGAGGCGTTGAGTTGCCGCTGCCTCGCCGAGGCGATGGTCCGGGCCGGCATCGAGATCAGCACGGAGCAGGTGCTAGAACTCTTCCTCGGGCGCAGCACCGCGGCCCTGGTCGACTATTGCCGGGGCGTGGGAAAGCCATTGCCCGCGACGTTCCTGCCTGAACTGGCGCTGGATGTGCGCGAGACCTTCCGCGCCCGGCTCAAGCCGATTGCCGGCATCGCGGCGGTGCTTGCGGAGTTGCGGCTGCCATATTGCGTTGCTTCGTCGAGCGATCTCGAGCGGGTCAAATTCTCGCTGGAGCTGACCGGCCTTGCGCCGAGCTTCGGGCAACGGCTCTACACCGCGCAAATGGTCAAGCAGGGCAAGCCGGCGCCGGATCTGTTCCTGCATGCGGCAAGCGCGATGGCAGCCGACCCGCGCCGCACGCTGGTGATCGAGGACAGCGTCAGCGGGGTGACGGCCGCGAAGGCCGCGGGCATGAAAGTGTGGGGATTTGTCGGCGGCGCCCACTACCGCTTGGCGGACGGCAGTGCTCTGCTGCGACAGGCGGGAGCGGATCGAATCTTCGCCGCGATGGCTGATTTCTGGATGGAAGGCTGACACGGCACGATGGTTGCGCCCGACAACGAAAAGTCCCGCCTCGACGATGCGGCGCGCGCCGGCTGGCTGTACTTCATCGCCGGGCACACCCAGGATGAAATTGCAAAAATGCTGCAGGTGTCGCGGGCTTCGGCGCAGCGCCTTGTGTCGCTCTGCCTGGCGGAGCGGCTGATCACGTTTCGTCTCGAACACCCCATTGCGGCCTGCATGGAGCTCGCCTCCCGTCTGAAGGCGCGGTTCGATCTGGTGCATTGCGACGTCGTGCCGACTGATCCAGCGGCGCCGCTGTCGAATGCCGGAATTGCCGAGCGCAGCGCCAATCTGCTGGAGATGACGCTGCGCTCGGAAACGCCGGTCATCGTCGCGCTCGGCACCGGCCGGGCGGTACGCGCGGCGGTCGAGCGCGTCTCGCCGATCGAGCGGCCCGATCACCAGATCGTCTCGCTGGTCGGCAACATCTCCGCCGACGGCTCGGCGAGCTTCTACGACACGGTGGGCCGGCTCGCCGACCGCACCGGTGCGCGTCACTACCCGATGCCGCTGCCGTTTTTGATGTCGAGCGAGGACGAGCGCAACCGCATGGTCCGCATCGATCCGATCGCGCGGGTGAGGGCGGTCGCCGCCAAGGCCGATCTGCGGCTGATCGGCATCGGCCAGATGGACCAGAAGGCCCAGGTTCATGTCGACGGCTTCGTCACCCGCGAGGAGCTGCTGGAGATGATGCGGCTCGGTGCGGTCGGCGAGGTGACCGGCTGGGCCTACGACGCCAAGGGCCGCCTGATCAAGGGCGGCACCAACAAGCGCCTGACCAGCATCCCGCCGCAGATCCCCGCGGTCTCGACCACGATCGCGGCCGCCGTCGGCGTCGCCAAGGTGCCGTCGATCAAGGCGGCATTGGCGGGACGGGTGATCAACGGCCTGATCACCGACGAGGCGACGGCGCGCGCCGTGCTGGATCGCTAAGAGGTAGATAATCGAATCGGGCCATGCACTGCACTTTACCTCGCCCCGCTTGCGGGGAGAGGTCCGGAATGCATCATCAGATGCATTCCGGGTGAGGGGGAGCCTCCACGCATTCCTCTGGCTCCGTATGCGCCGAGAGAGCCCCTCACCCCAACCCTCTCCCCGTAAGAACGGGGCGAGGGAGCGCGGTCCCGCTGCGGCGCAATTAGCCCTAGCTTCCTGGCGCTCAACGCCCCGTTCGCTTCCGCAACAACTCCATTGCAGCGTGCAATGGAACTCGCCATCGCGCGGGACGGCGCACCCGCGCGCTTGACAAATTTTAACGACGGGATGAACATACGCTCAACACGTGGGCATATGCTCAACGTGACATAAGGGAGGTTACCTTGAAAAACGTCCTTTGCGCCGTTGCGGGCGCGGCTGCGCTTTTGATCTCTGCCCCCTCGATCGCCCAGACCACGCTGACGGTGGCGACCGTCAACAACGGCGACATGATCCGCATGCAGGGGCTCACCAGCGAATTCACCGCGAAGAATCCGGACATCACTGTCAAATGGGTGACGCTCGAGGAGAACGTGCTGCGCCAGCGCGTGACGACCGACATCGCGACCAAGGGCGGTCAGTTCGACGTGCTGACCATCGGCACCTATGAGGTGCCGATCTGGGCCAAGAAGAGCTGGCTGGTGCCGCTCGACAAGCTCGGCGCCGATTACGACGTCAATGACCTCTTGCCCAAGATCCGCGACGCGGTCTCGGTCGACGGCAAGCTCTACGCCGCGCCGTTCTACGGCGAGAGCTCGATGGTGATGTACCGCACCGACCTGTTCGACAAGGCCGGCCTGAAGATGCCGGACAGCCCGACCTGGGATTTCGTGGTCGATGCGGCGAAGAAGCTGACCGACAAGTCGGCCGGCGTCTATGGCATCTGCCTGCGCGGCAAGGCCGGCTGGGGTGAGAACATGGCGTTCCTGACCGCGATGTCGAATTCGTTCGGCGCGCGCTGGTTCGACGAGAAGTGGGAGCCGCAGTTCAACTCGCCGGAATGGAAGAAGACGTTGACGACCTATGTCGACCTGATGAAGCAGGCCGGCCCTCCCGGTGCGTCTTCCAACGGCTTCAACGAGAACCTTGCTCTGTTCAACGCCGGCAAATGCGCGATGTGGATCGACGCCACGGTGGCGGCATCGTTCGTGACCAACCCGGCGCAATCCACGGTCGCCGGCAAGGTCGGCTTCGCGCTGGCGCCGAACACCGGCCTCGGCAAGAACGCCAACTGGCTGTGGGCATGGAGTCTCGCCATTCCCGCCGGCTCGAAGAAGGTCGATGCGGCGGAGAAGTTCATCGCCTGGGCGACCAGCAAGGATTACTCCAAGCTCGTCGCGTCGAAGGAAGGCTGGTCCAACGTGCCTCCGGGAACGCGGACCTCGCTGTATCAGAACCCCGAATATCTGAAGGCGGCGCCGTTCGCCAAGATGACCCTGGCCTCGATCGATGCGGCTGATCCGAGCCACCCGACCGTGAAGCCGGTGCCGTATGTCGGTGTGCAGTATGCGGCGATTCCGGAGTTCCAGGGCATCGGCACCGCGGTGGGCCAGCAATTCTCGGCCGCGCTCTCGGGCTCGAGCACCGTCGACGCAGCGCTCGCTGCGGCCCAATCCTCGACCGAGCGCGAAATGAAGCGGGCGGGCTACATCAAGTAGCGCAAACAGATAGCCTCGACGCGATCTGATCGGCGTCGCGGCCCTTCGACCAGCTCAAGACCTCCCGAGCTGGACCACTCGCGACCATCCTGTCCCGCAGCGGGATGGTCGCTCCTTTCCCTAAAGCATGATCCGGAAAAGTGCGAAGCGGTTTTCCGAAAAGATCATGCTCAAACAAAGAGCCAAAGCGCGATGACGATTCAACCAAATATCATCGCGCTTTAGAGAAGGAGGCGGGGATGGCGACCCAGCAGACCCAACTGCTCGCACGCACGCTGCTCACGCCGGCCGTGGCGCTGCTGTTCATCTGGATGATCGTGCCGCTGGCGCTCACGATCTACTTTGCGACGCTGCACTACAATCTGCTCGATCCCGGCTCCGAATCGTTCGTTGGCTTAGAGAACTTCCGCTACTTCCTCACCGATCCGGCCTTCCTCGCCTCGCTGCAGAATACCTTGGTGCTGGTCGGCTCGGTGCTCGCGATCACGATCATCCTCGGTGTGCCGCTGGCGCTGTTGCTCGACCAGCAGGTGGTCGGGCTCTCGATCGTCCGCCTGATGGTAATCGCGCCATTCTTCGTGATGCCGACGGTGAGCGCGCTGGTCTGGAAGAACCTGTTGATGCATCCGGTGTCAGGCCTGTTCGCCTGGATCGCGCATCTATTCGGTCTGCCGGCGATCGACTGGTTCAACGATGCGCCGCTGTTCGCGGTGATCCTGATCATCTCCTGGCAGTGGCTGCCGTTCGCGACCCTGATCCTGCTCACCGCGCTGCAATCGCTCGACGAGGAGCAGAAGGAGGCGGCCGAGATGGACGGCGCGAGCGCGATCTCGACCTTCATCTACATCACGCTGCCGCACCTGGCGCGCCCGATCACGGTGGTGATCCTGATCGAGACCATCTTCCTGCTCACGGTATTCGCAGAGATTTTCGTCACGACAGGCGGCGGGCCCGGCCTGCAGACCACCAACATCGCCTTCCTGATCTATTCGCAGGCGCTGATCCAGTACGACGTCGGCAGCGCCTCGGCGGGCGGCCTGGTCGCGGTGGTGCTCGCCAACATCGTCGCGTTCTTCCTCGTTCGCATCGTCGGCCGCAATCTGGAGGCGTAACGTCATGGCGCGGATGGTCACGACACGGCGCAAGGTGATCTCGACGGCAGCCGCCTGGCTGGTCGGCTTCCTGATCTTCTTCCCGATCCTGTGGATGGTGCTGGCGAGCTTCAAGACCGAACTCGAGGCGTTCGCGATTCCGCCATCGTTCCTGTTCTTCCACTGGACCACGGAGAACTACGTCACGGTGCAGGAGCGCAGCGATTATTTACACCATGCGCTCAACTCGATCATCATTGCAGGGGGATCGACCCTGATCGCGATGCTGATCGCGATCCCGGCGGCATGGTCGATGGCGTTCTCGCCGACCAAGCGCACCAAGGACGTGCTGCTCTGGATGCTGTCGACCAAGATGATGCCGCCGGTCGGCGTGCTGGTGCCGATCTACCTGATCTTCCGGACCGTCGGCCTGCTCGACACCCGGACCGGCCTGGTCTTCATCCTGTGCCTCGGCAATCTGCCGATCGTGATCTGGATGCTGTTCACCTATTTCAAGGAGATCCCGAAGGACATCCTGGAGGCGGCGCGGATGGACGGCGCCACGATCGGCCGCGAGCTGATCTACGTGCTGACGCCGATGGCGGTGCCGGGGCTCGCCTCGACCCTGCTGCTCAACCTGATCCTGGCGTGGAACGAGGCATTCTGGACGCTCAATCTGTCGACGCTGGAGGCCGCGCCGCTCACCGTGTTCATCGCATCCTATTCCAGCCCGGAAGGCTTGTTCTGGGCAAAATTGTCGGCGGCGTCGACGCTCGCGATCGCGCCCATTCTCGTGCTCGGCTGGTTCAGTCAGCGGCAGCTGGTTCGCGGCCTGACCTTCGGCGCGGTCAAGTAGCAGAAAGGCTTTTTCATGGGTCAGATTACGCTGCAGGGTGTGCAAAAATCGTTCGGGCCGGTCCACATCATCAAGGGCGCCGACCTCGATATCGCGGACGGCTCCTTCGTCGTGTTCGTCGGCCCATCCGGCTGCGGCAAGACCACGCTGCTGCGGCTGATCGCGGGGCTCGAGGACGTGACCGGCGGCGCCATCCTGATCGACGGCCGCAACGTGGTCGACGTGCCACCGGCCAAGCGCGGGCTGTCGATGGTGTTCCAGTCCTACGCGCTCTATCCGCATATGAGCGTGCGCGGCAACATCGCGTTCGGCCTGAAGATGGCCGGCATGGCCAAGGACGAGATCAACCGCAAGGTCGAGGCCGCCGCAGCGACCCTCAACCTGACGCCCTATCTCGACCGCAAGCCGCGCGAGCTCTCCGGCGGCCAGCGCCAGCGCGTTGCGATCGGGCGCGCCATCGTGCGCGAGCCGAAGGCGTTCCTGTTCGACGAGCCGCTGTCGAACCTCGATGCCGCGCTGCGGGTGCAGATGCGCCTCGAAGTGACGCGCCTGCAGAAGCAGCTCGGCACCACCGCGATCTACGTCACCCACGACCAGGTCGAGGCGATGACGATGGCCGACAAGATCGTGGTGCTGAACGGCGGCAAGATCGAGCAATACGGCTCGCCGCTCGAGCTCTACGAGAAGCCGGCAAACCTGTTCGTCGCCGGCTTCATCGGCTCGCCGAAGATGAACTTCGTCACCGGCGAGCTGGCAAAGCAGCAGGGCGCCGCCACCATCGGCGTGCGGCCCGAGCATTTGAAGGTCGAGCGCGACGGGCAGGGCGGCTGGCACGGCACGGTCGCCGTCGCCGAACATCTCGGCAGCGATACGTTCCTCTATGTCGATGCGGGGCCGCAGGGGATGCTGACCGCGCGCTATATCGGCGAGCTCGATTTGCATCCGGGCGACAAGGTGTCGCTGATCCCGGATCCGGCGCGCATCCATCGTTTCGACGACAGCGGCAAATCGATCCACGCGTAAGGAAGAAGAAAATGTATCTGGAAAAATTCAAGCTGGGCGGCAAGACCGCCATCATCACCGGCGCCGGGCAGGGCATCGGGCTCGCCTGCGCCGAGGCGCTGGCCGAAGCCGGCGCCAAGGTTGTCATCGGTGATCGCGACGCCAAGGCGGCCCACGACGCGCAGGCGGAGTTGAAGGCCAAGGGCTATGATGCGGATATCGCGCTGATGGACGTGACCGATTCCGGCCGCGTCTCGGCGGTCGCCGACGAGCTGGTGCGCAAGTACGGCAAGGTCGACATCCTGGTCAACAATGCCGGCATCGCCCGCAGCGAGACCCCGGCCGAGACCGTCACCGACGAGCATTGGCTCAACGTCATCGACGTCAATCTGAACGGCACCTTCTGGTGCTGCCGTGCCTTCGGCAATCACATGCTGAAGGCCAAGTCCGGCACCATCGTCAATGTCGGCTCGATGTCCGGCTTCATCGTCAACAAGCCGCAGGAACAGTGCTTCTACAACGCCTCCAAGGCCGCCGTGCACCATTTGACCAAATCGCTCGCGGCCGAATGGGCCGCGCGCGGGGTTCGCGTCAACGCGGTGGCGCCGACCTATATCGAGACGCCGCTGAATGCCTTCGTCAAGAACAGCCCCAGAATGTACGATGCCTGGATCGGCGGAACCCCGATGGCCCGGATGGGGCAGGTCGACGAGATCGCTTCCGTCGTCTTGTTCCTGGCCTCCGAGGCCGCGAGCCTGATGACCGGAAGCATCGTTCTGGTCGATGGCGGCTACACTTGCTGGTAAGCTCGCGCCGAAAATAACGGAGCGGCCATGCGGCAAGCCTATATCGGGGTGGACGTCGGGAGCACCAGCGCCCGGGCGGGGGTATTCGACGAGGCGGGCAAGCTGCTGGGTTCGGCCCGGCATCCGATCCGGGTCTGGCATGAGCCGGGCGATATCGTCGAGCAATCCTCCGACGACATCTGGGCGGCGTGCGTCGCGTCCGTGCGCCATGCGATGCGCGAGGCGGCGGTTGCGGCCGAGCAGGTCAAGGGCATCGGCTTCGATGCGACCTGCTCGCTGGTCGTGCTCAACAAGGCTGGCCGGCCGCTCACCGTCAGCCCGTCCGGCGATTCCGCGCGCAATGTCGTGGTCTGGATGGATCACCGCGCGATGGTTGAGACCGAATTCGTCAACGCGACCGGCGACCGGGTGCTGCGCTATGTCGGCGGCGCCATTTCGCCGGAGATGGAGATCCCGAAAATCCTCTGGCTGAAGCGGTATCTGCCGGCGACCTTCGAGGCCGCCGGGCATTTCTTCGATCTCGCCGACTATCTCTCGTTCCGCGCCACCGGCTCGCTGGCGCGCTCGACCTGCACGGTGACCTGCAAATGGACTTATGTTGCGGGCGAAGGCGGCTGGAGTGAGTCCTTCCTCAAGCGCGTCGGACTGGAGGCGCTCGCGGCCGATCGCTTTGGGCGCATCGGCACCGAGATCGTGCCGCCCGGTTCGCCGCTTGGCCGCGGACTGTCGGCGGATGCGGCGCGCGATCTCGGCCTGCTGCCGGGAACCGCGGTCGGCGCCTCGCTGATCGATGCCCATGCCGGCGGCGTCGGCGCGATCGGCGGCCGCGATGGCTCCGGCGCCGAGGTCGATGTCTGCCAGCGATTGGCCTACATCATGGGGACGTCGGCGTGCATCATGGCAACGACGGTCGATCCCTGCTTTGTGCCTGGCGTCTGGGGCCCGTATTTCGAAGGCATGGTGCCGGGCTTCTGGCTCAACGAAGGCGGGCAGTCGGCGGCCGGCGCCGCGATCGACCATCTGCTGAAGTCGCATCCGGCCCATGCTGAAGTCCAGGCCGCTGCGAAGCGCGACGGCGTCGATGTCATCGAGTATCTCGAGAAGCGCATCCTGACGCGCAGCGGCAATGCCGGTGCGGCTGCGCTGCTCGCGCGCAACGTTCATGTTCTGCCGGAATTCCTCGGCAATCGTTCGCCCTATGCCGATCCCGGCTCGCGCGCGGTGATCGCGGGGCTCGATCTCGACACCGATGTGTCGGCGTTGGAGCGGCTGTTCATCGCCGGCCTTTGCGGACTGGCCTATGGCCTCGCCGACGTCATCGAGGCGCTACAGGCCCATGGCGTCAGCGGCAAGACCATCGTGATCGGCGGCGGCGCCAGCCGCAGCCCGCTGGTGCGCCAGATCATGGCCGACACGACAGGCTATGCGGTGGCGCTGCCGCAGACGCAAGAACCCGTATTGCTGGGCGCCGCGATGCTGGGCGCCGTCGCCAGCGGCGCGCATCATTCGATCAATGCGGCGATGGCGGGCATGTCGGCGCTCGGGCGGCTGAGCGAGCCGACCGCGCCGGAGCTGGCTGATTTCCATCGCCGGAAGCGCGGCGTGCACAAGATGCTGCGGGCGCTCGATCGCGACAGCCGCGAGGCGATGAAGCGGGCGCCCGGCGAGGCGCCGGTTTAAGGTGTTGGCATGCTGCTGAGTTGCGGAGATGCGTTGATCGATTTCCTGCCGTCGCGGACGGCGGATGGGCGCGAGGCCCTGACACCGGCGGTCGGCGGCTCCTGCCTCAACATCGCGATCGGCAGCGCGCGGCTCGATGTGCCCACCGGCTTTGTCGGCGGCATCGCGACCGACACCTTCGGCAAGATGATCGCCGATCACGCCGCAGCTTCGGGCGTCGATCTCAGCCGCGCGACGCGCAGCGACGACCAGGCCACGCTGGCCTTTGCGCGCGTCACCGGCACCGAGACGGAGTACGCCTTCTATGACGCTGACACCGCAGCGCGGAACTGGACCTACCGGCGCGGCGCGATCGCGCTCAACGGGGTCACCTGCGTTCATATCGGCTCAACTACGTTGGTCCATGACAAGGGCGCGGCTGAGACGCTCGCCTTCATCGAGGATATCAGGGCGAACGTGACGATCGCGCTCGACCCGAATTGCCGGCCGAACCTGGTCAAGGACAGGGACGCCTATCGCGCACGCATGCTGGCGTTCTCCGGCAAGGCCGACATCGTGAAAATGTCCGACGTCGACTTCGCCTATCTGTTCGGCGACGAGGCCTATGCCAACAGGGCCGAGGCGCTGCTGTCGGGCGGTGCATCGCTCGTCGTCATCACGCGCGGCAATGACGGCGCCTCCGCCTGGCATCAAAAGGCCGGACCGATCGAGGTCAAGGCGCCGGTGGTGAACGTGGTGGATACGATCGGCGCCGGCGACAGCTTTCAGGCGGCGCTGCTGGCCGCATTGCATCGGCTGGACCGGATCGCGCGGCAGCGGCTCGCCGACATCTCTGCCGCCGAGCTCACGCGCGCGCTGGCCTTTGCCTGCAAATGCGCCGCCTTCACCTGCACCCGCGCGGGCGCTGATCCGCCGCGGAGCCAAGAGCTGCCTGCCGATTATTGGTAAGCCATGCGCCCGAGGTGATGGACTTGCCGCACCGGGCGCGGCACGATGCCGTCATCGAAGACCGATGCGAGCGCGTTCCCGAATGAGCGACGATCTGTGCCTGCTGTCAGCCACTGACCTTCGCGCGCGCATCGCCGCCAGGGACGTGTCTCCGGTCGAGGTCACGGCGGCTGTAATCGCCCGCGCCGAGCGGCTGCAGCCGGAACTGAACTGCTTCATCACGCTGTGCGGCGAGGAGGCGATGGCGCAGGCGAAGGCCGCGGAGCGGCAGCTGATGGCCGACGAGCCGCTCGGTCTGCTGCACGGCATCCCCTTCACCGTGAAGGATATCGTCAGCACCAAGGGCGTGCGCACGACCTTCGGCGCGGTGCCTTACAAGAACAATGTGCCCGACCACGATGCCGTGGCGGTGGCCCGGCTCCATGCGCAGGGCGGAATATTGCTCGGCAAGACCACGACGCCGGAGTTTGGCAGCAAGTGCCTGACCGACTCGCCGCTGTTCGGCCGCACCCGCAACGCGTGGAGTGCCGAGCGCTCCAGCGGCGGCTCCAGCGGCGGCGCCGCGGTGGCGGTCGCGAGCGGCATCGCGCCGCTGGCGGTTGCGACCGACGGTGGCGGCTCGACCCGGATTCCCGCGGCCTGCAACGGCGTGGTCGGGATCAAGCAGAGCAACGGCGTGATCCCGCACAGCCAGGTGCAGGACGCCTTCGGTAACCAGACCTATGTCACGCCGACCACGCGCACCGTGGCGGATACCGCGCTGATGATGCAGGCGATGGCCGGCGAGGATCCGTCCGATCCCTGGTCGATCGGTGTGCCGGTGCCCGACTATCTCGACCATGCCGCGCCGCGCGGCGATCTCAGGGGCAGGCGCGTGCTGTTCTGCCTGTCGCCGCCGGGCCGCCCGGTGACATCAGACGTCGCCGCTGCCTTCAAGGCGAGCCTCGACCGGCTGGCCAGCCTCGGCGCCGAGCTCGAGGAGTTCTCCGGCGATGGCTTTGACATCGAGCCAATCTGGCGCGCCATCAATCACACGGTCTGGCGCACCCGCTTCGACAAGCTCGCGGCCGATCATCCCGATGACCTCAGCCCGACCTTCCTGAAGCAGCTCGCGCGCGCCGCTGATGTGAGCGGCGTCGACTACCAGCAGGCGATGTTCGACCGCACCGCGCTATTCCGCCGCGTGCAGTCGCTGCTCGCGCGCGGCGACCTCCTGGCGATGCCGACCCTGACCCGCACGGCACTGCCGATCGATCAGGATCTGTTCGGCACCATCGAGATCGACGGCCGGAGCTTCGACAGCGTGCGGCCGCACTGGTTTCCCTGGACCATGCTGTTCAACATGACCGGGCATCCCGCGATCAGCATCCCCGCAGGTTTCGGCCGCGATGGCCTGCCGATCGGCCTGCATCTGGCCGGCCGCTTCCGGGCCGACGCGGAACTGTTGCGCGTCGCGGCGCTGTTCGAAGCGGCGAGCGATCTGCTCGGGCGCTGGCCGGCCTTGCCCTGACGGTCCGAACTGCGCGATGCTTGCATTCGGCTGCGAACTTGTTGAAACGTGACCGTGAACATCAGGGGTGATGAAGGTTGATTGAATCGGTTCGACCGCGGGCTCGGTCTACCTCTCCCCAGCGGGGAGAGGTCGATTTGCGCAGCAAATCGGGTGAGGGGGTGCTGCTCCAACGAGAGACCGCAACCCCTCACCCGGCGCTACGCGCCGACCTCTCCCAAGGGAGAGGTGAACCGCCGTTGCGGTACCGGCTTGGCACAGCCACACCCTGCACGTGTTGCTGGCGGGCATGAGCGTATTCTTTCTGCGGCGGATCCTGACCCTGCTGGCGACGCTGGTCGCGGCCTCGCTGATCATTTTCCTGGTGCTCGACGCGCTGCCCGGCAATGCCGCCCAGATGCTGATGGGCGCCGATGCCTCGCCCGATGCGGTGCGCGCGCTCACCGTCAAGCTCGGCCTCGATCAGCCGCTCACCATACGCTACCTGCTCTGGCTCAAGGGCATGGCGGTCGGCGACCTCGGCAACAGCTACGTCTATGGCACGCCGGTGGCCGGACTGATCGCGGAGCGGCTGGTGCTGACCATCCCGCTCGCGATCATGTCGATGCTGATCACCGTGGTGCTGGCGCTCGCCGCCGGCATCTACACTGCGGCAAATCACAACAAGCTCGGCGATGTCGGCGTGATGTCGCTGACCCAAATCGGCATCGCGCTGCCGAATTTCTGGTTCGCGATCCTCCTGATCCTGCTGTTCTCGGTGAAGCTGCAACTGTTGTCCGCCGGCGGCTTTGCCGGCTGGGATGACGGCATCTGGCCGGGAATCCGCTCGCTGTTGCTGCCGTCGATCTCGCTCGCGGTGGTGCAGGCCGCGATCCTCGCCCGCGTCACCCGCTCGGCCGTGCTGGAGGTGCTGCGCGAGGACTTTGTCCGCACCGCGCGCGCGAAAGGGCTCGGCAGGCGCGAGGTGCTGTGGCGCCATGTGCTGCGCAACGCCATGATCCCGGTGATGACCGTCATGGGCCTGCAATTCGCCAATCTGCTGGCCGGCACCATCGTGATCGAGAACGTGTTCTATCTGCCGGGCCTGGGACGGCTGATCTTCCAGTCGATCGCCAATCGCGACCTGATCGTGGTGCGCAATTGCGTGATGCTGCTGGCCGCGATGGTCGTGATCGTCAATTTCGTGGTCGATGTGCTCTATGCCTTCATCGACCCGCGCATCAAGGTCGCCAACCTGTGAGCACGCCGCTGACCGCAGCCGCCGGCACCGCGGCAATCGCACCGGGCGCGCGGCCTGTGACCGGCTTCTGGCGCCGCGCGCTGCGCCATCGCAGCTTCGTGCTCGGGGCGGTGCTCAGCCTGTTCGTGCTCGGCGCCGCGCTGCTGTCGCTGCTCTGGACGCCGTGGTCGGCTACCGACATCGATGTCGCGTCGAAACTGCAGCCGCCGACGGCGGCGCACTGGCTCGGCACCGACGTGCTCGGCCGCGACATCGTCTCGCTGCTGCTGGTCGGCGCGCGCTCCACCATCATGGTCGGCGTCATTGCGGTGGGGATCGGCCTGAGCTTCGGCGTTGGCCTCGGCCTGGTCGCCGCCGCGCGCAAGGGCTGGACCGAGGAGCTCATCATGCGGATGAGCGACTTCACTTTCGCTTTCCCAGCGGTGCTGTCGGCGATCATGCTCGCCGCGGTCGCCGGCCCCGGCATGGTGACGTCGATCACCGCGATCGGCATCTTCCAGATCCCGACCTTCGTCCGCGTCACCCGCGGCTCGGCCAATGCGATCTGGGCCCGTGAATTCGTGCTGGCCGCGCGCGCCGCGGGCAAGGGCTCATTCCGCATCACGATCGAGCATGTGCTGCCGAACATCCTCTCGATCCTGATCGTGCAGGCGACGATCCAGTTCGCGCTCGCGATCCTCGCCGAGGCCGCACTGTCCTATCTCGGGCTCGGCACCCAGCCGCCGCAGCCGTCCTGGGGGCGCATGCTCAACGATGCGCAGACCCTGCTGTTCCAGTCGCCGATGCTCGCGGTCTATCCGGGCGCCGCGATCGCGATCGCGGTGCTCGGGCTCAATCTGCTCGGCGACGGCCTGCGCGATCTGCTCGATCCCCGTCTGGCGCAGGAGCGGTGAGCATGGCCAAGGAAGACGCGCCGCTGATCGAAGTGAAGGACCTTGGCGTCAGGCTCAACACCAGCCGCGGCCCGGCGCAGGCGGTGCGCGGCGTCAGCTTTGCGCTTCGCCGCGGCGAGACGCTCGGCCTGGTCGGCGAATCCGGTTGCGGCAAGTCGGTCACGGCGCTGGCCCTGATGGGGCTGTTGCCGGACAGCGCCGTGATCAGCGGCAGCATTCGGCTCGAAGGCGCGGAGCTGGTCGGGCTGCCTGATGCGGCCTATTGCAGGCTGCGCGGCAACCGCATCAGCATGATCTTCCAGGAGCCGATGACCGCGCTCAATCCGATGCACACGATCGGGCACCAGGTCGCCGAGCCCTTGCTGCGCCACACCGGCGTCTCGGCGGCGCAGGCGCGGCAGGAGGCCATCGCCTTGCTCGATCGTGTCGGGCTGCCCGATGCGGCGAAGCGCGTCGATGCCTATCCGCACCAATTCTCAGGCGGCCAGCGCCAGCGCATCACGATCGCGATGGCGCTGGCCTGCCAGCCCGACGTCCTGATCGCCGACGAGCCGACCACCGCGCTCGACGTCACCATCCAGGGCCAGATCCTCGATCTGATCGCCGGCCTCGTGGCGGAGCGCGGCATGTCGATGATCCTGATCTCGCACGATCTCGGCGTGATCGCCGAGAATGTCGAGCGCATGATGGTGATGTATGGCGGCACCGTCGTCGAAAGCGGCGAGACCAATGCCGTGTTCACGCGGATGGGTCATCCCTACACCCAGGGCCTGTTCCGCGCCCGCCCGCGGCTCGGCGCGCGCAAGGGGACGCGGCTCAAGACCATCGCCGGCACGGTGCCGGAGCTGGCCGACCTGCCCGCGGGCTGCACCTTTGCCGATCGCTGCACGATCGCCGAGGCGCGCTGCCGCGCGGCGCTGCCGGTCGTGGTCGATGTCGGCGCCGCGCATGGCGTGCGTTGCATCAGGACCGACGTCTCGATGGCTGCTGGGAGCGTCGGCGCATGACGATGCCGGACCAGCCTTCACCCGGAACGCCGCTGCTCGCGGTGAAGGACCTCGCGCAGCGCTACACGCTGCCGCGCGATAGCCTGTTCAAGCCGGCGGCGCAGGTGCACGCGCTCAACGGCGTGACGGCGCAGGTCATGCCGGGCAGGAGCCTCGGCGTGGTCGGCGAATCCGGTTCGGGCAAATCGACCTTTGCGCGGCTGGTGATGGCGCTGGAGCGGCCGTCGGCGGGCACGGTCTCGCTGCTCGGCCGCGACCTCAACCGGATCCCGCCGGATGAATTGCGCCGCGCCCGCCGGGATTTCCAGATGGTGTTCCAGGATCCCTATGGTTCGCTCGATCCGCGGCAGACCATCGCGCGCATCGTCGCCGAGCCGCTGACCGCGCTCGGCCGCATCGATCGCGGGACCTTGCGCGACCGCGTCGCCACGGTGCTGCGGCAGGTGGGCCTGCGCGATGCCGACATGGACAAGTTTCCGCACGAATTCTCCGGTGGCCAGCGCCAGCGCATCGCGATCGCGCGCGCGCTGATCACCCAGCCGAAGCTGATCGTCGCCGACGAGCCGGTCTCGGCGCTCGACGTCTCGGTGCAGGCGCAGGTGCTCAATCTGATGCAGGACCTGCAGGACGAGTTCGGCCTGAGCTACATCCTGATCAGCCATGACCTCGCGGTGGTCGATCTCATCTGCGACGAGATCGCGGTGATGTATCTCGGGCGGATCGTCGAGCAGGGGCGGCCCGCCGATCTGTTCGCGCACTCTGCCCATCCCTATACGCGTGCGCTGCTCGATGCGGTTCCGCGGGCGCGCGCCGGGGGCGTCCGGCGGCGCCGCGGCGCGCAGCCGGTCGGCTCGCAGGCCTCGGCCGCGGTCGGATGCCCCTACGCGCCGCGCTGTCCGCTGGCCGACCAGCATTGTCGCGCGACCGCGCCTGCGCTACGCAATGTCGGAGACGCCCATCTGGCGGCCTGCCATCACACTGATGCCGTGATGGCGCTGCCGCCGGTGGTCGCCGAGGCCGGTTAGTCTTTTGTGAAGGGTTAGCCTAACGCTTGATGAGATTAGGTTGATCTGGAGCAGCAGTGGGAATTCACCTCTCCCCGCTGGGGAGAGGTGAACGAACCTTGCGAGTCTAACTGACTCGACCAAAACTCATCATGCTCTAGGCTGACAAGAGCATACGTCCGGGGAGCAGACCAATGTTGAGGAAATTGTGCGTCATCGCGGCGGCTGCCGCACTCGTTGCCGCGCCGCTGCCGAGCCTCGCGCAGGGCAAGAAGGACAGCGTCGTGATGGGCATGACGCTGGAGCCGCCGGGGCTGGATCCCACCAACGCGGCAGCGGCGGCGATTGCCGAAGTCACGCTCTATAACGTCTATGAGACCCTGACCAAGATCAACGAGGACGGCTCGGTGTCGCCGCTGCTCGCCGAGAGCTGGCAGGCCTCGCCCGATCTCAAGACCTATACTTTCAAGCTCCGCAAGGGCATCAAATTCCATAATGGCGAGCCGTTCGATTCCGCCGCGGTGAAGTTCTCGTTCGACCGCGCCGCGGCGCCGACCTCGACCAACAAGGACAAGAGCCTGTACCAGGCCTTCGCATCGGTGACGGCGCCTGATCCGGAGACCGTCGTCGTCGCATTGAAATATTCCGAGCCGAACCTGCCGTTCCTGCTCGGCCAGGCGACGGGCTCGATCGTCGAGCCGAAGAGCGCGCCGACCGATGCGACGCAGCCGGTCGGCACCGGCCCCTACACGCTCGGCAGCTGGGCCAAGGGTTCGTCGATCACGCTGGTGAAATGGCCTGACTATCGCAACGCCGCGGCGATCAAGCTCGCCAAGGTGACGATCCGTTTCATCGGCGATCCCGCAGCCCAGGTCGCGGCGCTGCTGTCGGGCGACGTCGACGCCTTTCCGCGGGTTGCGGCGGCGCGCAGCCTGGCGCAATTCAAGGCCGATCCGCGCTTCAATGTGCTGATCGGCGGCTCGCGAACAAAAACCATCGTCGGTATCAACGAGCGCAAGAAGCCGCTCGACGACGTCAGGGTTCGCCGCGCCATCCTGGCTGCGATCGATCGCAAGGCGATGATCGGCGGCGCGGTCGACGGCTTCGGCACGCCGATCGGCAGCTTCTATACGCCAGGCTCGCTCGGCTATGTCGATACCACCGGCATCAACCCCTACGATCCGGAGTTGGCCAGGAAGCTGTTGGCCGAGGCCGGCGTCAAGACGCCGCTCGAGCTCAGCCTCAGGCTGCCGCCACCGTCCTACGCTCGGCAGGGCGGCGAAATCCTCGCAGCCCAGCTCGCCAAGGTCGGCATTATTGCCAAGATCGAGAACGTGGAATGGGCGCAGTGGCTGTCCCAGGTCTTCACCGGGCCGCACAATTACGACCTCACCATCGTCGCGCATGTCGAGCCGTTCGACCTCGTGAAGCTCACCGAGCCGGATTACTATCTCGGCTACAAGTCCGAGGCGTTCAACGCGCTTTACCAGCAGATCATGGCGACGCCGGATCAGGCCGTCCGGGCCAAGCTGCTCGGCGACGCCCAGCGCATGCTGGCGACCGATGCCGTGGCCGGCTTCCTGTTCCAGCCGCAACTGATCACGATCGCCAGCAAGAAGCTGAAGGGCGTGTGGAAGGAAGCCCCGCAGTTCGAGAATGATTTCTCGGCCTGGTCCTGGGAGTAGGCGCGCGCCGGCGGAGATCGATGGCCTCAGCCGGCGCGGCTTCTCGCGCGATGGCGCCGCTTGACGCCTAGTCTCATTTTGCGTGCTGCGCTTGCGAAGGCGTCGGCGTCGAGCGATGCGCGCAGGCGCCGCAAGTCATCGATATCGCTCGGCTTGATGCCTGCCCGGCAGCATAGCGTTTCGCTGGCGCGAACGCGGCCTGTTCCGGCTTCGCATTGAGCGCATCGATTGTCTTTGTGAAGGACAGCGCTAACATGGAACCGTCCATCGATACCTGTCGTTGTCATTTTGATTATCTATTGCAGCGCAACCGGATCACGCGACGATGTGCGCTTGCTAGGGCGGCCAGGCCTCGAAGGGGAAGTAGCAAACACCATCCCTAATATTCCAACCAAGAAATACCGGGGGAAAATATGCATCTGAAAGGGCTTGCGGCATTCGCCGCAGCGGTCGGCGTTGGCCTGTTGTCCGGCGCGGCGATCGGACAGGAAGTCAAGCAGGAGAAACAGTCGGTCGCCGGCAACGCCAATGTCTCGCCGGTGACCCAGGAGCAGCTCAACGCAGCCGACAAGAACGCGAAAGACTTCCTGCTGACCAACGGCAATTACGCCCAGACCCGGTTTTATCCGGGCAAGCAGATCAGCCGCGACAATGTGAAGAACCTGCACGTCGCCTGGATCTTCCAGACCGACGTCAAGGAGTCGCTCGAGACGTCGCCGATCGTCGTCGACGGCGTGATGTATGTCACGACGTCGTTCAGCCATGTCTATGCGCTCGACGCCAAGACCGGCCAGCAGCTCTGGCACTATGCCCACAAGATGGGCCCGATCACGGTCTATTGCTGCGGTCCCAACAATCGCGGCGTCCAGGTGCTCGGCGACCGGGTCTATCTGGCAACGCTGGATTCCAAGCTGATGGCGCTCAATGCCAAGACCGGCGAGGTGGTGTGGACCACCAACATCGCCGATCCCGAGCTCGGCTACAGCGAGACGATGGCGCCGACCGTGGTCAAGGACAAGGTCCTGATCGGCACCAATGGCGGCGAATACGGCATCCGCGGCTTCGTGCGCGCCTATGACGCCAAGACCGGCAAGCAGCTCTGGAATTTCAATACCATTCCGGAGAACTCGGTCGGCGTCTGGGCGACCAAGGACGCCACCGGCCGCGACATGCATCGCAACATCCAGGCTGAGAAGGACATGCTCGCCAAGATCGGCGATCCCTATGCCAAGCTCGGCGGCGGTGTGTGGCAGAATCCGTCGGTCGATCTCGCGACCAACCGGATCTACTTCGTGGTCGGCAACCCGTCGCCCGACCTCGACGGCTCCAACCGGCCCGGCGACAACCTCTACACCAACTCGCTGGTGTCGCTCGATCTCGACACCGGCAAGTATGTCTGCCACTTCCAGTACATCGCCCATGACGTGTGGGACCTCGACGCGGTCAGCCCGACGGTGCTGGTCAATGTCAAGGACAAGGACGGCAAGACCATTCCCGGCGTCATCCATGCCGGCAAGACCGGGCACATCTATGTGCACGATCGCAAGGACTGTAGCCTGATCCGCTTCTCCGAGGCGATGGTGCCGCAGGAGAACATGTGGGTGCTGCCGACCAAGGAAGGCGCGCGCATGCTGCCCGGCGCCAATGGCGGCGTCGAATGGTCGCCGATCGCGACCGATCCGGGACAGGAGCTGGCCTACGCCATCAACCTGCACCAGCCGATGACCTACCATGTCGAGAGCTCGGCCTATCCGAACGGCAAGCTGTGGCTCGGCGGCGCCTTCAAGGTGATCCCGAGCGAGAAGCAGTCGGGTAACATCACGGCGGTGAACTACAACACCGGCAAGATCAAGTGGCAGGTCAAGACGCCGGAGCCGATGATCGGCGGCATCCTCGCCACGGCCGGCGGCCTGGTGTTCACCGGCGAAGGCAACGGCAAGTTCGCGGCGTACAACTCCTCGAACGGCAAGGAGCTGTGGAGCTTCCGCGCCGGCGCGGGCGTCAATGCGCCGCCGTCGAGCTACGTGATCGGCGGCAAGCAATATGTCGTGGTCGGCGCTGGCGGCAACACCCAGCTCGACTACAAGCGCGGCAACAACATCATCGCTTTCACGCTCGACTGAGCCGGGGCGGGATGCATAATCAACGTCTAAATATTGACGGCGAGGCGGGACCCGGTCGGTCCCGCCTCTCTTTGTTCGGATGAGCCCATGTTCGGTAAGCTAGTGATGTGCTGTGCCGTGCTGCTGCTGATGGCAGCCCAGGCGCGCGCGGAGACGATCGAGGACAAGGTCGCAGTCTGCGCCGGCTGCCACGGCGAGGCCGGCAAGCCGGTCGACAAGACCATTCCGACGATCTGGGGCCAGCAGGCCGGCTATCTCTATATCCAGCTGCGCGACTTCAAGCGCGGCGATCGCAAGAGCGAGATCATGCAGCCGATCGCGGCGCAATTCGAGCGCGACGACATGCTGGCGATCGCGGAATACCTCTCGCAGAAGCCGTGGCCCGACCTCGGCCAGCCGCGCGCGGCCAAGGACGTCGCGGCGAAGGCGCAAAGTGCCAGCGCATCGGTCGGCTGTCCGGCCTGCCATCTCGATCGCTTCCAGGGCGACGGCACGGTGCCGCGGCTCGCCGGAATGGGACGGGACTACCTCGCCAAGACCATCGCCGACTTCCGCACCCGCGCACGCGGCAACAATCCCGGCATGTCCGACCTGATGCTGGCAACCTCGCCCGACGACCTCGCGGCGCTGGTGGAGTATCTCGCGGGGCTGTAAGCGGTACGAAGGTCGCGCGGCGTTCCGGTTGCATCTCCCCGGCTTGCGGGCAGGCCAATAGCATATGGCAAAAAAACTTCGTCGTCCCGGACAAGCGCAGCGAAGCGGAGCGCAGATCCGGGACGCATAACCACAGGATTTGGTTTGGCGAAGACTCGTGGTCGTTTGCCCGCGCCGCAACCGCTCCCTGGGGTTGGGTCCCGGCTCCGTGCGCAAGCGCGCACTCGGCCGGGACGACACCGAGATTTTCATATGCGATTGCCTTGCTGCAAGCGGGAGAGGGGGCGCACTGCCTTCAGGATGCTGATATCCGGCCGCTTATGTCTCAACGCGGCGTCAGCTCCGCGCGCAGCGCCGACAGGATGGTGAGATCGGCGGCGTGCTTGCCGGCCTTGTCGGCCAGCGCGGCATCGGCGCCGTGAGCCAGCAGCGCTTTCGCGATCGCGGGATGATTGCCTTCGGCGGCGATCATCAGCGCCGTGCGTCCGCGCGCATCGCGCTCGTCGACCCTGGCGCCCGCGTCCAGGAGATACGAGACCACCTCGAGCGCCTGCGCTTCCGCCACGGCCTCGTCAGGCCCGGCGGCCCACATCAGCAGCGTCAGATCATTGGCGTAGCGGGCGTTGACGTCGATATCGAGCGCAAGCAACTGCTTGACGATGCCGAGCTGACCGCCGGCCGCCGCATAGACCACCGGCGGCTTGCCGGTGTCGTCGGCCTTGCGGCCGTCGGCGCCGTGTGCCAGCAGCATGCGCACCACCATGTCCCTGCCGGCATAGGCCGCCGCCGCGACCGGGGAGGCGCCGCTGCGCCCGGCGAGATTGACGTCGGCGCCGTGGTCGATCAGCCGCTGCACGATCGCGGCGTGGCCGCGCTCGGCGGCGAAGTAGAGCGCGGTCGAACCCGCGAGGTTGCGGGCATCGACCGGCGCGCCGCGCGCCAGCAGCAGGTCGACCATGTCGAGATGGCCGGAGCGGGCCGCGTGGCTCAGCGGCCTTGCGCCCAGTCGGTCCCGCGCGTCCACCGAGGCGCCGCCGTCGAGCAGTGTGGTGGCAAGGTTGATGCAGTCGGCATTGGCGGCAGCGAACAGCGCCAGCGAGATTTCGACCGCGCTGAGCTGGGCCTTGTCGGTCTCGTATTTGCGGGTCTGCTCGCGGCACCGGGCCGGATCGGCCGCAGCAAAGCCGGCGTGGATGTGGCCGACGACAAACAGCACGGCGAGGGCGATGCGGCGATACAAGACGTGTCCTCCGTATAGCCCTGCTGAGCGCAGCGCCATTGGGATCGAACGTCGCATGATCCTCGGTTGCTGCCAAGCCGCGCAGCGATGCCAAGCCGCGCAGCGATGTTGTGCCGCGCAGCGATGTTGTACTGCGCGGTGGTGCTCTGCCGCGCTAGCCGCTCTGCCCGGCGCTCGCATTCGCGACGGCGCGCGCGACATTGGCGATCACCTCGTTGCACTTGTCCATGGGCGCGCTGGCTCCGGTCAGGTAGACCGTCACCACGATCGGCTTGCGGCCGGGCGGCCAGAACACGCCGATGTCGTTGTAAGTACCGCGCTCGCCGGTGCCGGTCTTGTCGCCGACCCGCCAGTCGCGCGGCACGCCGGCGCGCAGCCTCGCGTCGCCGGTCTTGTTGGCGACCATCCAGTCCACCAGCTTCTGGCGCGAGGCGGCCTGCAGGACATCGCCGAGCACGACGCGCTGCAGATTCTTCAGCATCGCGACCGGGCTCGTGGTGTCGCGCGGATCGCCGGGTACGGCCTCGTTCAGTTCCACCTCCCAGCGGTCGAGCCGGCTGACATTGTCGCCAATGGTGCGGAAGAAGCTGGTCAAGCCGGCAGGCCCGCCGATCTCGCGCAGCAGCAGGTTGGCCGCGGTATTGTCGCTGAGCGTGATCGCAGCCTCGCAGAGTTCGGCCAGCGTCATGCCCGACCCGACGTGTTGCTTGGCGACGGGCGCGTAGGCCAAGATATCCTTGGCCTCGACCTGCATCCGTTGATCAAGGCTGGATTCGCCGCGATCGACCCGGTGCAGCACGGCGGCCGACAGCATCGCCTTGAAGGTGCTGCACATCGGGAACCGCTCGTCACCGCGCCGGTTCGCGCGCAATCCCGTCTCCATGTCGAGCGCGGCGACGCCGAGCCGGCCGCTGGTCGCCAGCTCGATGCGTGCAAACTCCTCCTGCAGCCGTTGCGCCGGCGCGCCCGGTGCCGCCGCTGCACTCTGTCCCGCCGCTGCACTTTGCCGCAGCAGGGTCCAGGAGGCCGCAAGGCCCAGTGCGCGCAATCCCAATGTCCGTCTCGTCAGCATGTCCCGTCTCCGTTGGCGGCGCGAACCTGCCGAACGGCGTGACGGCGCACAAACGATCATTTATACAACGAGGCATGAGAAAAACTTGGTCATGACGCCATGCGCCGGCACCTCCCACTGAACGCTTTGCGCGCCTTCGAGGCCTCGGCGCGGCTGTTGAGCTTCACCCGCGCGGGGATGGAGCTGCGCGTGACGCAGACCGCGATCAGCCATCAGGTCAAGCAGTTGGAGGATCTGCTCGGCGCGAGCCTGTTCCGCCGCCTGCCGCGCGGGCTGGTGCTCACCGACGAGGGGCTGGCGCTGCTGCCGGTGCTGTCGGACACGTTCGACCGGATCGGCGCTGCGATCGACCGCATCGAGGCCAAGGGCACGCGCGAGGTCGTCACCGTCGGCTGCGTCACGACGTTCGCGACCGGATGGCTGCTGCAACGGATCGACCGCTTCAAGCGCGCACATCCCTATATCGACCTGCGCCTGCTCACCAACAACAACCGCGTCGACATCGCGGGCGACGGGCTCGATCTCGCGCTGCGCTTCGGCGACGGCTCGTGGCACGGCACCGAGGCGATCCACCTGCTGTCGGCGCCGCTGTCGCCGGTATGCTGTCCCGATGCGGCGGCGCGGCTGCGCAAGCCGTCGGATCTCGCGCAGGAATTTTTGCTGCGCTCCTACCGCGCCGAGGAATGGCCGTTGTGGTTTGCAGTCGCCGGTGCGCCGTGCCCGAAGATCCAGGGGCCGATCTTCGACAGCTCGGTCGGCATGGCCGAGGCCGCCGCGCGCGGCGTCGGCGTCGGGCTGGTGCCGATCGCGATGTTTGAAAACGAGCTGGCGTCCGGCCGGCTCAAGCGGCCGTTCGCGGCCGAGGTCCCGGCAGGGTCGTACTGGCTGACCTGGCTGAAGTCGCGCGTGGTGACGCCCGGCATGCGCGCCTTCCGCGACTGGCTGCTCGATACGCTGCGAGCGGAAGTGGATGAGAGCGAGAACGGTGCATCGGCTCCGCGGCCAAAGGCGAGGGGCAAGGCAAAGCGCAAGCCGGTAAAGCCCGCATCGAAGAAGCGCCGTCGCTAGCGGACGAGGCGCAAGCTGCCCGGGCCAGCGGTGCTGATACAATTTTCGGAATATTAGAAATCTATCCCTGATTTGCCCGACGTGTCAAGCCGCCCGGTCGGACGCCGGCAGCGGCCACTCCTTTGCATGGGGTTGTTTTCGATATTTTTGTCCCGCGCAAGCCGAGCAAGTCGAAGCCGCCTGACGCCTAAGCCAGATGGCACGCCACAAAGTGCCCATTGCTGCCTTCGCGCAATTCCGGCGCCTCCTGGCGGCAGCGCTCTTCGGCGATCGGGCAGCGGGTGTGGAAGTGGCAGCCCTTCGGCGGGTTCATCGGGCTCGGCACGTCGCCCTTCAGGCGGATGCGGTCGCGCTTCGCCTTGGGATCGGCCACCGGCACCGCCGAGAGCAGCGCCTTGGTATAGGGATGCTGCGGGTTGCGGTAGAGGTCGCTGGCCTTGGCGAGCTCGACGATGCGGCCGAGATACATCACCGCGACGCGGTCCGAGATGTGCTCGACGACGGAGAGATCGTGGGCCACGAACAGATAGGTCAGGTTCAGCTCGGCCTGCAGGTCCTCGAGCAGGTTGATGACCTGGGCCTGGATCGAGACGTCGAGCGCCGAGACCGGCTCGTCGCACACGATCAGCTTCGGCTCCAGGGTCAGCGCGCGGGCGATCGCGATGCGCTGGCGCTGGCCGCCGGAGAATTCATGCGGGTAGCGCTGCATGTGCTCGGCCTTCAGTCCGACCTTGACCAGGAGGCTTGCGACGCGGTCCTCGCGTTCGCTGGCTGACGTGACGAGGTTATGGATGATGAAGGGCTCGCCGAGGATCGCGCCGACGGTCATGCGCGGATTGAGCGAGGCGAACGGGTCCTGGAATACGAGCTGCATGTTGCGCCGCATGGCGCGCAGGTCGCCGCCGCCCAAACCCGTCACGCTCTGGCCGTCGAACACGATCTCGCCCGAGGTCGGCTCGATCAGCCGCAGCACGCAGCGGCCGGTGGTCGACTTGCCGCAGCCGGATTCGCCGACCAGTCCCAGCGTCTCGCCGCGGTCGACAGCAAACGACACGCCGTCGACCGCATAGACCTGGCCGACCTCGCGCGACAGCAGGCCGCCGAGCACCGGAAAGTGCTTCTTCAGATTGGATACGCGCAGCAGCGGTTCGCTCATGACGCGTCTCCGAGGTGGCAGGCCATGCGATGGCCGGGCGCGATCTCGCGCAGGCGCGGCTCCTGTTCGGTGCAGATGCTCATGGCGTGCTTGCAGCGGGGCGCAAACCGGCAGCCGGGCGGCGGGTTGATCAGGATCGGCACCGAGCCGCCGATCGCCTCCAGCCGCGTCTTGTGCTCGGCGTCGAGGTCGATGCGCGGGATCGAGCGGATCAGGCCCTGGGTGTAGGGGTGACGCGGATCGCCGAACAGCTCCTCGACCGGCGCTTCCTCAACCACCTTGCCGGCATACATCACGACGACGCGCTGCGCGGTCTCCGCGACCACGCCCATGGCGTGGGTGATCAGCATCACCGCCATGCCGAAGCGCTCCTTCATGTCCTGCAGCAGGTCGAGGATCTGCGCCTGGATGGTGACGTCGAGCGCGGTGGTCGGTTCGTCGGCAATGACGAGCTTGGGCCGGCAGGCCAGCGCCATCGCGATCATCACGCGCTGGCGCATGCCGCCGGAGAACTGGTGCGGATAGTGATGCACGCGGCCCGCGGCATTGGGGATCTGCACCAGCTTCAGCATCTCGATGGTGCGCTCGAGCGCCTGCTTCCTGGTCACCGCCTCATGGCGGCGCAGGCTCTCGGCGATCTGCTCGCCGATCGTCAGCACCGGATTGAGCGAGGTCATCGGCTCCTGGAAGATGAAGCCGATCTCCTTGGCCCTGATGTCGTCGAGCTCGTGGCTGGTCAGCGGCACCAGGTCGCGGCCCTCGAACATGATCTCGCCTTCGACGATCTTGCCCGGCGGCATCGCGATCAGTTTCAGGATCGACATCGCGGTGACGGTCTTGCCGCAGCCGGATTCGCCGACCACGCAGAGCGTTTCGCCACGGTTGATCGAGATGTCGACGCCGTCGACCGCCTGCAACACGCCGGCGTCGGTGTTGAAATGGGTTTTCAGGCCCTTGATGTCGAGCAGCGCCATCAGATCACCTTGCGGGCGTCGAGCGCATCGCGCAGCCCGTCACCGATGAAGTTGATGGCGACCACCGCGATGAAGATCGCGCCGCCCGGAAACAGCGCCCAATGCGGGCCGATGTCGAGAAAATCCTTGGCGTCATAGAGGATGCGGCCCCAGGTCGGAGTGTCAGGCGGAAAGCCGAGGCCGAGAAACGACAGCGTCGATTCGGCAATGATCGCGGCGGCGACGTCGATCGTGCCGGCGATGATCACGGGTCCGAGCGCATTTGGCAGGATGTGGCGCACCACCTGGCGCACCGGGCTTGCGCCGAGTGCACGCGCGGCCTCGACGAACTCCTTCTCGCGCAGCGAGAGAAACTGGGCACGCACCAGGCGGGCGACCGGCATCCAGCGCAAGCCGCCGATCACAAGCACGATCAGGATGAAGATGCCGCCCTCCGGGCCGAACATCGCCTTGAGCCCGTCGCGGAACAAATAGATCAGCATCAGGAGCAGCGGCAGCTGCGGCAGCGACAGGAACAGGTCGGTCAGCCACATCAGCGCATAGCCGAGCGCGCCGCGCGACATGCCGGCGAGCGCGCCGATCAGCGTGCCGACGAACACCGAGACCAGCATCGCGGCGAGGCCGACCGCGAGCGAGATGCGTCCGCCATAGATCATGCGGGCGAGCAGGTCCTGGCCGAGATCGTCGGTGCCGAACGGATGCGCCAGCGAGGGCCCTTGCAGGCCCGCCACCACGTCGATGTCGCTGATCGAGACGCGCCAGACGAACGGACCGACCACCACGGCCGCGATCAGCAGCAGCAGCAGCGCGGCGCTGATCACGGCCGGCCTGTGCCGGCGGTAGCGCCGCCAGGTTTCGCGCCAGGGCGAATAGCCGCGCCGTTCAGCGGAAGGAGATGCGAGGGTCAAGCCAGCCATAGAGGACATCTGCGATCAGGTTGAACAGCACCACGAGACACGCGAAGACGAAGGTCACGGCCATCACGACCGGCGTATCGTTGGCGAGGATGGATGAAATCAGCAATGAGCCGATGCCGGGAATCCGGAAGATCTGCTCGGTGACGATGGCGCCACCGAACACCGCGGGCATCTGCAGCGCGATCAGCGTGACGACCGGGATCATCGCGTTGCGCATCACATGCTTGACGATCACCTTGGCCTGCCCGAGGCCCTTGGCGCGCGCCGTGGTGACATAGTCGAGCCGGATCACGTCGAGCATCGCCGAGCGCACGAAGCGGGTCATCGAGGCCGCCTGGAACAGGCCGAGCACCATCACCGGCATGATGGCCTGCCGGATCATCTCCAGCACCCAGGGGATGCCGCTCCCCGGCACGCTGGTGTAGACGAAGGGCAGCCAGTCCAGCTTCACCGAGAACACCAGGATGAACAGGATGCCGGTAAAGAAGGTGGGCAGCGAGAAGCCGATGAAGGCGAAGGTGTTGGCGAGCTGGTCGAACAGCGAATAGGGCCGCGTGGCGGCATAGACGCCGACCGGGATCGCGATCAGGAGCGCCAGCAGCTGCGACGAGCCGACCACGTAAAGCGTGGTCGGCAGCCGCTGCAGGATCAGCGTGTCGACATCGACCCTGCTGACGAACGAGAAGCCCCAATCGCCGTGGGCCATTGCCACGATCCAGTGCAGGTAGCGCAGATAGATCGGGTCATCGAGGCCGAACTTGGCACGCAGCGCGGCCTGCACCTCGGGCGGCACGTTCGGATTGGTCGCGAGCTCGCTGAATGGATCGCCCGGCGCGAGCGCCAGCACGACGAACAGGACGACCGAAATCCCGAGCAGGCTCGGGATCGCGATCATCAGGCGGCGCAGGATGTATTGACTCATGAACGGATCATCTGACTTACGCTTGCACCTTGAGCAGGTTGATTTCGCTGTCCAGTCGATAGGCGAGCTTTACCTCGCCCCGCGCGGGGAGAGGTCGGAATTCAAGCCAACGGGTCGGCGCGAAGCGCCGCCCGATGACAGGCTCCGCTTGAATTCCGGGTGAGGGGACTCTCCGCGAACTCACCTCTCAACGCAGTTGCGAATAAAGCCCCTCACTCCAGCCCTCTCCCCCCAAGAACGGGGAGAGGGAGGAGCACATCTCGAGCCCCCAGCGGCTCAGCTTTCACGATACCAGTCTTGCAGATTGTCGGTCTGGTTGGCCCAGCCCGAGAGCGCGGGCCGCAGCGTGTTGGAGGAGGCTTCGACCGCGAGCCGATGCATCACGGGGATCATCACATTGTCCTGCCACATCAGGTCATTGCCCTTGATGTAGAGGTCGGCCCGCTTGATCGGATCGGTCTCGGTATCGGCCGCATCGATCGCGGCATCGAATTCCTTGTTGGCCCAGCGCGGGAAGTTCGGCCCCTGCCACTTGTTCTCCTTGGTGGCGACGTTGCGCGAATGATAGCGGCGCATGTGCAAGGCGGGATCGGGCTGCGTCATCGGGATCTGGAACATCTCGATGTCGGCGTAGAAATGGGCGTAGGTGTCGGGATTGGCGACGTCGGAGGAGAAGAACACCGAGGCCACCACCGATTTCAGCTCGACGTCGATGCCGGCCTTCTGGCAGGCCTGCTTGACGATCGCCTGGGTCTTCTGCCGCGGACCGTTGATCGAGGTTTGGTACAACAGCTTGAGTTTCTTGCCGTCCTTCTCGCGGATGCCGTCGGAGCCTGCCTTCCAGCCGGCCTGATCGAGCAGCGCGGCTGCCTTCTCGATCGAGAACTCCCATTTGGTGTTCTTGGAGACGAACTCCTCGGGGCCGTTGAGATAATTCGCCGTGGCGCGGCCGGCACGGCCGTAGATCGCCTTCTTGATGGATTCGCGGTCGACCAGGAGCGCCAGCGCCTGGCGCACGCGCGGGTCGGAGAGGATCGGATGCTTGGTCTTGATCGACGAGCGCTCGCCGTCGATTTCGGTGTTCGGATCGGTGAAGTTGATCGCAATGAACTCGATGTCGCCGCCGACCGCGAACAGCGCCTTGCCCTTGCCGCCCTTTTCCAGGCGCTGCAGAACCTCGTCTTCGACCTGGATGTTCCAGGCGAAATCATATTCGCCGGTCTGGATCACCGCGCGCGCCGCGGAGACGGCATCGCCGCCTCCCTTCATCTCGATCGTGTCGAAGAATGGACGGTTGGCCATGTGGTAGTCGGGGTTGAGCTCGCCACGGATCAGATCGCCCGGTTTGAACTCGACGAATTTGTAGGGGCCGGTACCGACGGGTTTCAGATTGTTGGGCGCCTCGCGGGACTTGCCGCCCTTGTAGTCCGCGAACAGATGCTTCGGAATGATGCTGCCATAGCCCCCGACAAAGGCATTGGCCCAGAACGGTGTCGGCTTCTTGAAGTTGATGCGGATCGTGAGGTCGTCGATCTTCTCGACGGTCAGGCCGCTGTAGGTTTCAATCGATACCGCCGCGGTCGCGGGGTCGCTGGCATATTCCCACGTGAAGACGACGTCGTCGGCGCTGAGCGGCTTTCCGTCATGCCATTTGACGCCGGGCTTGAGTTTCCAGGTCACCGATTTGGCGTCGGCGGAGAGTCCGCCATTCTGGATCGAGGGGATCTCGGCGGCGAGGATCGGGTTGAGATGGCCGTCGACGTCCCAGCTTGCCAGCGGTTCGTAGAAGATGCGCGAGCCGTCCTGGTCCTTGGTGCCGGTGGCGAAATGCGGGTTGAGCAGGGTCGGCCCCTGCCACCACAACAACTTGAGCGGACCGCCGCCGCCGCGCTTGGTCGGCTTGTAGGGGTTGGGGCTCTGCGCCATCGCGACGCCGCCGAGGCTGAGGATCTGGTTCGCCATCGGCGCGGTAAGGCCGACGGCAATCATTCGCTTGACGAAAGCCCGGCGGTCCAGCCGTCCGTCCTTCACGTCGTCGATCATGCCTCGCAGATTATTGTCGAACATAGTCCCCTCGGTCAGGCTCACGTGTGATTGCGGCGGGCCTTGGAAGCGGCCGCCGTTCTGGCGGCAGATGGCACACCGAATGACCGCCAAGGTCAACGTCCGGTGTGACCTCACTCATAGATCTTTTGGCTACGACTTGTGCAGAACCGCTCCGTGCCGCACATCGTTTCGGCATTTCGGCGCCAAAACTACGCTTATCCGCAGCTCGCAGCTGCGGAAAATTTGTTCGTTATTCTTTGTTCCGAGATGCTTTTTTGCCACAAGCGAACGTTCGCAAGCGTAGCGGCTGCCGGTTCGCGCCAACAAGCCGCGTTAACGTGGCTTTGGCCGGACCTTGCAGAAAGATGCAGGTCCGGCTCGCAAACCTGGCTCGTCAGGCGACCGACATGTCCAACGGCGGTGCAACATGCGCCGGCAGCGGACTGACATAGGGCGTTCGCGTGGTCCGCTTCTTGAGATCGGCCTTGGCGGCGGCAATCAGTTCCGGCTCCAGCAGCGCCTTGACGCCGAGACCGGCCATCGCCTTGGCCGCCTGCACCATCGCCTTGTGCGCGGCCGGGGTCTTGCCCTGCGCCACCACCTGCCAGGTGTGGAACGGGGTGCCGATTGCAACCGTCGGTGCATGGACCTGCACCGTCGGCACCACCCAGCTGACGTCGCCGACATCGGTCGAGCCGATCAGCGGATTGCGTTTGGCGTCGATCGGCACCAGGAAATCGGCGAGCGGCCGGTCGGTCGGCTCCATGCCGATGGCGTAGTAGACCGAGGCGATGTCCTTGTCGGTCAGCGTCGCACGAATCTTGCCGGCGAACTCCTTGTCGGCATCGTCGAAATGCGGCGGGCCGAGATCCTCCATGATCCGGTGCAGCGTCTGTTCCAGCGGGGTGTTGGGCAGGATGTTGGAGACCGCGGAGATGATCTTCATCTCGACCTTGGTCTCGGTCATCAGGGCGGCGCCCTGCGCGATCTTGTGCACACGCTCCACCAGCTCGTTCATGCCGGGGAGGTCGCGGGCGCGGATCGAATAGCGGACCCGGGCATGGGCCTGCACCACATTGGGGGCAATGCCGCCGGTGTCGAGCAGCGCGTAATGCACGCGGGCATCGCTCGGCATGTGCTCACGCATGTAGTTGACGCCGACATTCATCAGTTCCACCGCATCGAGCGCGCTGCGGCCGAGATGCGGCGAGGCTGCGGCATGCGAGGTGCGCCCGGTGAAGATGAAATCGGCACGGGTGTTGGCGAGCGACGGCGTCACCGCGACTTCCCAGAAACTGTGCGGATGCCAGGTGATGGCGATGTCGGCGTCCTCGAACGCGCCACAGCGCACCATGAAGGCCTTTGCGGCGCCGCCTTCCTCGGCGGGACAGCCGTAATAGCGCACCCGGCCCGGCACCTTGTTGGCGGCAAGCCAGTCCTTCACCGCGGTCGCGGCGAGCAGCGCGGAGGAGCCGAGCAGATTGTGGCCGCAGCCATGGCCGTGGCCGCCGGTCTCGACCGGACGATGCTCGGCGACGCCGGCCTCTTGGCTGAGGCCGGGCAGGGCGTCATATTCGCCGAGGAAGGCGATCACCGGGCCGCCCTCACCCCATTCGCCCATCACCGCGGTTGGAATGTCGGCGAGGTTCTCGGTGATGCGGAAACCCTGGTGGCGCAGTTCGGCCAGATGTTCGGCGGAGGAGCGCGCCTCGGTGTAGCAGACCTCGGGCATCGCCCAGACCCGGTCGCTCAATTCGATGAAACGCGGCTTGATCGTGTCGACGCCGCGCCAAACATCACTACGGTTGTCCATTTGCTCCGATCCTCGAGTAAGGCAATCTGAAGCGCAAAAGGCTAGCAGCTTGGCGCGCCGCCGCCTAGCACACGGCGGCAAACCAGCTTTTCCGAAAGTCACGTCTTGGTGTGGTTTGCTCCCGATCATGGCATGATCGTCGCATGACGCGCTCCCTCCCGATACGGTCCAGCCATGCAAGATGCAATTCCGTCACTGTTGCCGAGAACTTCGGGCCACCAGTTCGTGATCTATGCCGACGCCTGCTCCGGCGTTCCCGGCGCGCTGCATGAGCGCACTTTCGCATCGGTCAACGATGTGGTCCGCCGGCTGCATCCGCAGCCCGAATTCATCCTTTTCCCCGGCGACGAGATCATCGGCCTCACCGCCGATGCGGATGCGCTGCGCGCGCAATGGCGGTACTGGCTCGATATCGAAATGGGCTGGCTGGACCGGCGCGCGGTGCCGCTGTGGCACACGACCGGCAACCACACCACCTATGACGCGATGAGCGAGGCGGTGTTCCGCGAGACGCTGAAGCTGCCGCGCAATGGTCCGCCCGGCCAGGAGGGGCTGTCCTACTGGGTCCGCCGCGACGATCTCGTGATGGTGTTCGTGCACACGCTGTGGAGCGGGCTCGGCGGCGAGGGGCATGTCGAGACCGGCTGGCTGGAAACGGTCCTCCAGCAGCACAAGGACGCGAGATACAAACTGGTGCTGGGTCACCATCCCGTCTACCCAATCAATGGCTACAGCGGCAGCTATCAGCGCGAGATCGGCCACGAATACAGTGCGCACTTCTGGGATATCCTGGTGCGCGCCGGCGTGACCGCCTATCTCTGCAGCCACATCCTCGCATTCGACGTCCAGGTCCATCGCGGTGTGCTGCAGATCTGCACAGCGGGTGCGGGCACCGCGCACCGGATGCCCGAAGGCGTCGAGTACCTGCATTGCGTGCAGGCGGCGCTCGATCAGGACGGTCTCCGCTATCAGGTGCTCGACACCGAAGGTGTCGTGCGCGAGCAATTCGCATGGCCGCTGCCATCGCTCGACCGGGCCGCGTGGTCGCCATTGCCGCACGGGGTCAGCGCTGCGCCGCTGTCGGGGATGCCGGCGCCCGGAACGGTCGTCGCCCTCAAATTGTCGGGCCGCAGCGCCGCGGCATGCGCCGCGCCGCAAACGCTGCTCTGCACGCCGGTGCCGGACATGATCGCGCCGCTCTGGCTCGGCCTGCGCGGGCCGAACCAGACCCTCACCTTGATCCTCGGACGTGAGCAAGGGCGTAGTCCGCACTACTGGGTCGGTCCGGATCTCGGCGGTGAGCGGGATTTCGATCTCGACATCGCCTTCTATCCGGACATGGGACCGGGCGGCGTGCTGTGGCGATGGCGTGGTGACATCAACTGGACGTCGTGCGCGGCGATCTCGGCGACCGGGCTCGAGCGGTTCTCGTGGCCCGCGCTCTGGAGCGTCGGGTGCGGACAGCATGGACCGGACGACAGGCGCTATGCCGGGCCGCGGCTCGAGATCGCTGCGACCGTTCTCGCGCTGTCATGAGGCCAAGGCGACGGTGGATCGCTCCGGCGGACGAACGGAGCATGGAGCGATGGGCTAGTCAGCTCGTTTCGGCTTCCCGCGTTCCACGCTCTTCAATTCGCGATCGATCAACATACAGACGCGGCGCTGCGCCAGCAGGCCGAGGCGCGCGCGCGTGGTGCCGCGCTTGGTCGTGCCGTTGATTTCGAATTTCCAGCTCCAGAGGTCGGGTTCGATGTTGCTGAGTGTGTATTCAATGTCCCGGTGGCGATAGATCAGCTTCTTCATGCCGTTTCTTTTTGTTGGCGGAAGCTTGCATATCGAGATCGCGAAGATGTCTGTATCCGGACGACTACTTACACAATTGGTCTAAGCGTCCGCGTGGTGGAATTTTCGCAATCACTGAGTTGGGGTCGTTGTCCCGGGGCTATGACTCACAAACCGTGCCGCACACTTGCTGTCGTCCCGGCGAAGGCCGGGACCCATTGCCACGCATGCGAATTGTTGTGCGACGCCGGGGCCGCGATCCCGCTCATCACCGAGCGCGGTGGTTATGGGTCCCGGCCTTCGCCGGGACGACGCGCGGAAGGAGCCGTGTGCTCAACACTCTCCGGTGTCACCGCCCGGCGATGACATCGGAGATGAGTGGCGCGGGACAGCGAATAGCGGGTTCACAAATTGATCACCCCGCGCCGTGCAGCGTGCGCGACGGCGTCGGTGCGGCCGGTGGCGTCGAGCTTGTCGAGCAGGGAGCCGACATGAAATTTTGCGGTGTGGACGGAGATCCCGAGCCGCTGCGCGATCATCTTGTTGGACGCGCCCTCGGCCAGCAGCGCCAGCACGTCGAGCTCGCGCGGCGTCAGCTCGAAGTCGCCGCCCGCTGCCTCGCGGTTGCGTGCGACGATCGTAGCCGTTGCCTGCTCGCCCGGCGCGGCAAGGCGCAGGCCGGCGACGCTGCCGAGCAACGTCGCCAGCCGGTCGGCGAGCACGGGGTCGTCGATCTCGAGCGCAATGACGATGTCGGAGGCAGGCTCACTGTTCACGTCTCGGGCCTTTCGCCGACCTTCACCTTGAAGCTCATCGGCTCGCCGCCGCGATGCACGGTGAGCTCGACGACGCTGCCGACGCTCTGCGGTCCGAGGCCGCGCGACAGCGCCCGCACGCCCGACAGCTTCTCCCCATTGACCGCAACGATCACGTCGCCCTGGCGGATGCCGGCGGCAGCCGATGGGCCGGCCTTGTCGATATTCATCACCATCGCGCCGAGGCCATCTTCGAGACGGACTGGCTGCAGCCCGAGGCCGAGATATCCGCGCGCGATGCGGCCGCTTGTCTCGAGTTGGGTTGCGATCCGCTCGATGGTCACAGCCGGGATCGTCAGCACGCGGCGCGGACCCAGCACCGCCATGCCGAACGGCATGCCGCTCGCGTCAAGCGCCAGCCCGCCCTGCTGGCTGTGCCGCAGCCGGATGTCGAGCTCGATCCGGGCGTCGATCTCGCCTCCGCGCAGGCTGCGCCAGGCGGCGCCTGACCGCGAGACCATGCCGAGCCGCGCGACCGGTGCGCCGCGGTCGGCGGCGACCAGCACCGCGAGCGCTCCGAGTGCCGGGATGTCGGTCGACAGCTTGATCGGCGCGACGTCGCCATTGACGCGCAGCAGGGCGATGTCGGTGGTGTGGTCGCGTCCGGCGACGGCTGCTGGCCTGCGGCTGCCGTCGGCGAACTGGATCTCGATCTCGCCCTCGTCGGCCAGCGCTTCGTCGGCGGTGACGATCAGGCCCGCTTTCCAGACAAAGCCGGAGGCGCGCGCGCGATGCGAATGCACGGAGACGACCGATGGCGCGGCGCGCGCGATGGTCGCCGATAGGGCTGGTGACAGCGAGGCAAGGATGTTCGGTTCGGTCATGGGAAACTCCGTTGGCTTCCCGCAATCTGGGATGTTGCGGCCGGCGGCGAAACTGGCCGGATGGGCAGGGCCGCAGGGCGCCCTGGGTGCCCGACCCGGTCAGCCCCGGTCGCGAGTCCTCAAGCCAAGCAGGGCGAAGCCCGCGATCAGCGCGACCACGATCAGCATCCAGATCTGGCCCTCGAAGCCGAGGAAGTGAAACGGTTGAATCAGGAACTGCACCGCGTGCCCCTTTTCGGGGCACGCTAAGGCTTTCTCGGTCAGAAATATATTATTTTTGTATATATGCCGGCCGGCGGCCGGCCGGATGCTCAATCGGCAACGCTGGTCTCCAGCCGGTTCTCCAGCCGATAGCCAACCCCGGACTCGGTGACGAGCAGGCGGGGCTGGTTCGGGTCGGTTTCGATCTTCTGGCGCAGCTTGCGCACCAGGATGCGGAGATACTGGATGTTGTCGCGCTGATTGCCGGTCCAGATCTCCTTCAGCAGCTGATCGTGCGTGACCACCAGGCCGACATGGACCGCCAGCACGTGCAGCAGGCGATATTCCTTCCGCGTCAGTTTGATCCTGGTCTGGTTCAGCAAAACGGCCCGGCTGACGAGATCGACGGAGAGCGGACCGACCACGACCACCGGATTCTCGGTGCTGCTCTTGAAATAGCGGCGCAACGCGGCGTCGCTGCGCGCCAGCAGCTCGGCCATGCCGAACGGTTTCACGACATAGTCGTCGGCCCCTGCCTGCAACAGGCGAACCTTCTCGTCCTCGTCGGATTCGACTGAGAGCACGATCACCGGAACATTGGACCAGGAGCGCAGCCGCTCCAGCGCCTCGCTGCCGTGCAGGTCGGGCAGACCGAGATCGAGGATGACCAGATCGGGGGCATTGAAGGTCGCGATCTTCAAGCCGTCAGCGGCGTTCTCGGCCTCGACGACGGAGAAGCCGTGGATTTCGAAGCCTGCGTGCAGGAAACGCCGGATCTTCGGCTCGTCGTCGATCAGCAGGACAAGGTTACGCGGCTTACTCATCGTCGGAGGTCACCAATTCCGGATCCAGGGCGTGCTGGACCGGTAGCAAGATCGATGCCGTTGTCCCGAGGCCCTGGCCGCGGCTGGCGATCTCCACGGTGCCGTCATGCGCCCTGATGAAGGTCGATGCGATCCAGAAGCCGAGCCCGGAGCCGGGGACGCTTGCCTGATGGCGCGGGCTGCGGAATGACTTGCGGCCGAGGTGGCGCTGCTCGTCCGGTGTGACGCCGACCCCTTGGTCGATGATCGACATCACGACGTGCCCGCGGTCATAACGGGTCTGCACTGATATCGTCGACCCGGACGGGGAGTATTTGGCGGCGTTTTCCAGCAGCTGGCCGCAGGCCTCCTCGATCAACCCGGAATCGACTTTGAGCAGCGGAAGGTCGTCGTCAAATCCGATCTCGAGATGATGCGCCGCCAGCCGCCGCGCACGGGCCTTGATCGCGGCGTTGACGATGTCGCGCGGGTCGGACCATTCGAGGCGGGGCGTCAGCCCGCCGGCCGTCACGCGCGTCGCGTTCAGAAGGTTGCGGATGTGGCCGTCGAGCCGAATCACTTCATCCCTGACCGCTTCGACCAGCGAGCGCAACCGGTCATCGGTCGCGACAGCTGGCATCTCCCGCATGACGCTCACCGATCCCTGGATCGCGGCGAGTGGCGAGCGCAGTTCGTGCGAGAGCGTGCCGTGGAAGGCGTCCCGCAACAGCTCGGCCTGCAGATGCAGTCTCGCGTCGTCCATCGCCTTGCCGATATCGAGCCGTTGCAGGGTCAACGAGACCTCTTCGAGCACCGCTTCGACCCGGCGCGCGCGCAATTTGATCGCATCATGGGTGCCGCGACCGACATTGATGGCGATGACCCCGTGCACCACGCTTTTCGATCCGATGGCGCGGAGCAGCCACACCTCCTGGGTCTGTTCATCGACGACACTGCGATCTGTCGCGCCGACGGCGACGGCCATCGCCGCAACGCTTTCCTGGACGGCGGGCGGAGCCGCACCCGATCCAGGCGAAGATTCGAAATGACCTCCCGCGGACGCGACGAACAGCGCCGCGCGCTGGCCGAGCGTATGCGCCAGATAATGCCTGATGGCATCGATCAGGTCGGAGATGGTGAAGCAGGCGGCCAGGCGTTTGGAGAGCTCATAGAGATGCTGAATCTCCCGCTCGCGCCGACGCAGCCTTTCGGTTTCCTGTTGCAGGCGCGATGCCAGATTGCTGCTCACCAGCGCGACGACGAGGAAGACGAGGAGGTCGATGGCTTCCTGCGGGCTATCGACCCGGAGGCTGTAGAGCGGCGTGAAAAAGAAGAAGTCGGCTGCGGCGATTGCGGTCAGCGAGGCCAGCGTGCCCGACCAGATGCCCCATCTCGTGGCTGCAAAGATCACCGGGATCAGATAGGCGATCGGCACCAGATTCGCGGCGATCGGCTCGTCGAGCACCAACAGGACCGCCGTGATGATTGCGACTGATCCGACCGACCACAGCAGGGGCAGGACGTCGGCCCACACCGCCAGCCTTGGCTTCGCGTCGAAGCCCGGCGCGAACACATGCTCCGCTTCCGAGCGGCGCGCGCGGACATGCGCGAGCCGTTGAAACAGGGGCAGGGAGTAGATCAATGATTTCGCCTTCGTAGACAAAGACACCGGAAGATCCCCGTCACGGCCATCCCGGCCAGCACGAAATCCGTCCCTGCAACATCCGATGGGAACGCTGACGACGCGAGGTTCAGCGCCGTCAGAACGGCGTATGCCCTCGCCAATGATTCAACGTTCGACCGTCGGGTGCTGCTCCGATGTCACCAACTACCCAGCGAGCCGAGCATTCCCCAGGAACGGATAGAAAATCCATGTTGTTGAGGCGGACGAGAAATATAAAATAAATAGTCGCGGTGCGAGACCGGCGGCCGAGGGGTCGATCGCGCGCCGGTGAGGCACCACGGTGCCATGCGTCCTCAGCGCCGCTCGAGCAGAGCGGCATCATCCGACTTCTGCAGCAGCTCACCGACATAGCTGAGCGCCAGCCGTTCGCCGGCAAGCTCCGGCCTCGACGCGCGGTAGAGGCTGAACTCGCCGGTCTGGCTCGCCCGCGGCGGCGTCAGCTTGGCAATCGCGGTCGCGCTGAAATACTTCGGCGGGTAGAGATAGAAGTCCATCAGCGGCGTCTGCGAGCCGCCGGGTTGCCGCTTCAGCACCGCAAGCGCGCGCACGCCGGCCTCCGGATAGAGCGCGGTCCAGCCCGCAAAGCTGCTCGCCAATATCTCCAGCGACAGGATCGCCGTCGCGATCTCCACAAAACCCTGGTTGGACTTCTTGGCGCTTCGGGTCGTCGAGGCCTTGCGCAGCCGCTGCCTGAATTCGTGATGCCGTTCGATGAACGGCCCGAGCCGCGCCCGCCACAGCATGTCGGGCAGGCAGGCATAGCCATGGATGTCGTGATAGCTCTCGATCAAGTTGCGGCATTGCGCCGTGAGATCGGCCGGCAGGAAATTCAGATCGATGTCGCCGATCTCTTCGCTCGCACTGTTGATCACGTTGGCCACGATGCGCGGCGCTCCGTTGCACCTGCGGCGAGGATTCGCCGGATGAAGTCAGCCTAGCCGCTGCGCGCGTATATCTTCGATGCGGTTTCACGACGATCTGCGTAGCAATAAAATAGCGCGCGCGTTGATGAGGGACGCTGCACCAATCGAGCTATGGCGGAAATGGCACAGGTCGCGTGGATTCTCTCGCACCGCAACGCGCGGCTGTCACAAAACCTTACGATTCTTGCCGAGTTCTTCAGCAATCGCTGATGCAAATGACGCGTATCTGCGCAGGCGGGGCGAAGCCCGTCGTTCCGGATATTTTATCTTAATGAAACCGCGGCGAGACCCGTATCGCCTTTTTCTCAAGCCCCCACGAAAGATTACACAGACGTTAATCGCGAGAGCGCTCGAAGCGTCGGTAGCAATATCCTGGGGCATAATCATGAAGAGACTTGTTTTGGCGGGCGTATCGTTGACGGCGCTGAGCCTGTTCAACGCGGCACACGCAGCCGACGCCAATCCGCCTTTGTTGAAGGCGCCGTCATCGACGTGCGATCCTTACAAGAATTACTCCTGCCTCGATAGCTATCTCGGCAGTGACTTCTTCACGCGGTTCGTCAACTATTACCGGCTCGAATGGGGCCACGATTCTGCACCGTCGGATCCGAAAGCGCCGCCGTCCCGCCGCGACTATTGGCCGGCGACGCCGCAAAGCACGCCGCCGATGCCGTTCACGGAATGGCCGTATGGCGGCACGACCAGCATTGGCGTGACGCGGCCGAGCTCGGTCGACAGCCCGTTGATGGCGGCGCTCGGCACGACGCCCGCGGGACAGTGGATGAACGACGCGCATATTCAGGTCTACGGCTGGATCAATGCCGGCGGCAATCTGAGCTCCAACACGGTGCGCGGCGGCAACGCGCCGGCCGCGTACGATTACAATCCGAATACGGTCCAGCTCGACCAGGCGGTGCTCTACATCGAGCGCCTGCCCGACACGGTCCAGAAGGACCACGTCGACTGGGGCTTCCGCATCGCTCCGATCTACGGCGAGAACTATCGCTACACGACCGCGTACGGCCTGTGGAGCAATCAGCTGCTGAACCAGAACAAGAACTATGGCTACGACCTGCCGATGGCTTACGGCGAGGTCTTCATTCCGCAGATCGCCGAAGGCCTGCTGCTGCGCTTCGGACGCTTCATCTCGATCCCCGACATCGAGGCCCAGCTCGCGCCGAACAACTACATGTACACGCACTCGATGACGTACACGTTCGACAACTACACCAACACCGGTCTTCAGAGCACGCTGGCGGTCACCAAGAACTGGATGCTGCAGCTGGGCGTTTCGGTCGGCAGCGACACCATGCCGTGGAATGCCAACGCGAAGATCGCCAACCCGTCCCCCAACCCGCTGTTCCCCGGCACCACCATGTTGAAGGATCCGGGTGCGGTGCCGAGCATCACCGGTGGCGTGCGCTGGACCAGCGATTCCGGCAACGACAGCGTCTATGTCGTCGCCGACGCGATCAACAGCGGCACATGGGGTTACAACAACCTGCAATGGTACGGCCTGACGGCGTACCACAAGTTCAACGAGCAGTGGCATATCTCGTTCGAGACCTACAATCTGCACCAGAACAATGTGCTGAACGCCAACAATCCCGCTGCAATGGCTGCTTTCAATGCTGGTGGGACGCCGTTCTCGCCGCAATACCTGCCGTTCAACGCGCCGGGCCTCGCCCAGTGCAGCAGCGCTGCGGTGTTCGCCTGCACGGCGTCGGTGCAGACCTATCTCGCCTACCTGAACTACAAGGCGTCGCCGCTCGACAACATTTCGTATCGGATCGAGTTCTACGACGACAAGCAAGGTCAGCGCACGGGCGTGAAGACGCGCTACGTCGAGACCGGCATCGGCTGGCAGCACTGGTTCTCACCGCAGATCGAGATCCGGCCCGAGGTCTCTTACTACAAGTCGCTGGATGCGAATGCGTTCAACGGCAACTCCAACCTCGGCATCGCCCCGACCAAGAACTTCGCTCTGATCGGTTCGGCGGACATCATCATTCATTTCTGACCGCGAGCGCGCCCGGCATGCCCGCCGGGCATTTCGTCAGAACAAGGGACAGGGGAAAAACATGAAGCGAATTCTTCTCACATCCGCAGCGCTCACGCTGCTGGCTGCCGCCTCGCCGGTGCTCGGCGCCGACCTTCCGATGTACACCAAGGCGCCCGCGATCGCGGCGCCGGCTTACGACTGGTCGGGCTTCTATGTCGGCGTGTTCGGTGGCGGCGGCTACGGCAACCACAATCTCAACAACGCGCTCGGCCCGGCCGGCTTCGCCAACTACACCATCAACTACTCCTCCACTGGCGGAATCGCGGGCGGCGAGCTCGGCTACAACGTGCAGAGCGGCAACATCGTGGTCGGCGTCGAAGCCGACGGTTTCTGGTCCGGCATCAAGGGTAGCGATGTCGATCAATTCAACGCCGGCACCTTGCCGATCGGCTCGGTTGACGCGACCAGCCTTCGCGACGGCTTCACGCTTCGCGCCCGCGGCGGTATCGCCGTCGACCGCTTGCTTCTGTTCTTCACCGGCGGCTGGGCCTATGGCGAATTCCAGCACACCAACACCGATCCGGTGTTCGGCGTCGATCGGTTCAGCGCCAACAGGAGCGGCCTGACCGCAGGCGGCGGCATCGCCTATGCGATCACCAACAATCTGATCGGCAAGTTCGAGTATCGCTACTACGACTTCGGCCGATACGAGCGCGCGGCGCCGCTGAACGCGCAGATCCCCTACACCGTCGACAACACCTACTCGGTCGTGACGCTTGGCCTCGACTACAAGTTCGGCGGTCCGGTGGTCGCGAAATACTGAACGGGCAGGAGGAAGGCATGACAGTCGCGACGTTGAAGCAGGCGTTGTTGCGCTGCATCGTGGTTGCCGGTCTTTGCGCCACGGTTGCCGGCTGCGCCAGTGAGGTGACAATCCCGGCGGCCGATGGCTCCGCCGGCAATCACATGCGCTACTATGGCGGACCGAAATCGCCGATGTGGTCGGGCCAATAGGTGTTCCGAATTGTACTTGGTCGGATTCAGCCGGGTGCCGCTTTCTTGATCGACGCAATAGGTTGTCCAAAAAATCGGCAGCTGATGATTTTTGTTGCGGTTCGGCGGATTTGAGATCAGCATCGCTCCTCATTAACGAGGCGCCGAGCAGAGGCGTCGTCTAGGAAACGCCCGTTGCTATTCGGTGTCTCAGCCTCCTGGAGGGTGCGATGCTGAAGTCTGTTGTCACTCTGATCGGCATTCTTGCGATGACCGGGTTGCTGGCGCCGGTCGCTCACGCCGGTGCTTCCGCCAGTGCGCCGTCGAAATACGCACAGCGTTCGCAGCAGACGACGCGCGTGCATATGGTCAAGCAGACCAGGCGGATCGACGCGCCGATCACCGATTTTTCGGCGCAGGCAAGGACGGCGTCGTTTCACCGCTAGGCCGCTCAGCTCAGCCGCTGCAGGGTCGCCTTCGGGCTCTCGCCGAACTTGGCGCGGTAGGCGCTTGCCATCCGGCTCAGATGGGTAAAGCCGAGGTCGAATGCAATGTCGACGATGCGTTCGCCCGGCCGCGCCGTCTTGAGGCGGGCATTGAGATGCGCGAGGCGGATGTCGAGCAGCATTTCGGACACGGTGGTGCCGAAGTGGCGGCGGAAGCCGAGTTGCAGCGCGCGGACGCCGGTGCCGGCGATCTCCGCGAGCTCGGCGAGATCCAGCGGCTCGGTCGCGCGGGTTTCCAGATAGGCCCGCACCCGCTTCAGCGCCGCCGGCTGCGCCTCGGTGCGGCCGTTGAAGACATCGATCGCCGAGCTCAGGCTGTGCCGCTGGTCGTTGAGCAGGACGTTGAGCAATTGTTCGCGCCAATCGGCCGCCGCGACCGCCGACAGCGATTTGCGCGGCCCGAGCCGCTCGGCCGTCGTCACGAGCTGCTCGATCCTGGCCGAGAGCGCCTGCCCGAGCGGCCCGCTCAGTTCAACCGCCGGATCGAATTCGACCGGCCGCACCGTCGCGCCGCCAAGCGCAGCAGCACGATGCTCGACCAGCTTGCGGTCGAGCAGCAGGATCAGCTGGGCGCAGTCGCCGCGCCAGGTCATTTCGGTTGGAATGGTCGGCGATAGCAGCGATGCGCAGTGTCGCGGTCCGGTGGTGAGCTCGCGCGCGGCGGTCCGCACCGCGGCCGAGCCGGACAGCGGCATCTGCAGCAGGAAGAAGCGGTCGAGGCAGCCCGGATTGATCGCGACCGATCCGCCATAGGCGACATAGTTGACCGAGAAGCCGTCGAAGTCTGCGCAATTGTGATGCGCGGAGAAATCGCGCTCGGAATGATCGACCGGTGTCAGGTCGTGCGGACAGAAGATGCGGCCGATCGCTTCGGCTGCGTCGTCGACGCGGGCGGTGGCGACGCGCGCGAAATCCTTCAGCCTTGCCCTCGCGGGATCTGCTCTTGTTGAAACCTCGTCGCCAACAACAGTCACGCCGGCCGTCCGGAGTTGTTTGAGGTCTAAAATATCACGCAGCCTAGTCCATTCGCCGGCAGAGGGGAACGCCGTTTCGTCGCGCAATCTGCCCGATCGGCGCGCACACAGCTGCAGCGGCGTCGGGCAGGAACGACGGGCTCGATGCTCCCGCACTGCAGCATGGTCGCACTGCTTGCGGATTCGTTTATCGGCTAGACAGCCCCACCGGCCGGCGACAGGCTCCGTGTCCGTAATACGCAGCAAACTGGAGAGGCTGACATGGGCACGCTCGAAAAAGGCATTACCCGCACCGGCACCGGCTACGGCGGCAAGACCTGGAATATCCTCGGCCAGGTCTATTATCCGAAAGCGGTCACCGACTCGACCTTCGCGTTCGAGACCAACAGCGATCCCGGCCAGTTCGTGCCGGTACACATCCACCCGACCCAGGACGAATTCATCCTGGTGCAGGAGGGCGTGCTCGACCTCAAGCTCGACGGCGTCTGGGTGCAGGCGAAGGCCGGCGACCTCGTGCGCATGCCGCGCGGCATTCCGCACGGCTATTTCAACAAGTCGGACAAGCCGGCGCGGGCGCTGTTCTGGGTGTCGCCGATGCAGAAGCTCGAGGCGCTGTTCGAGAAGCTGCACAATCTGCAGGACCCCGTCGAAGTGGTGCGTATTTCCGCCGAGCACGAGGTGGACTTCCTGCCGCCGGAAGCCAACGACTAGGCCGGCTGCCAAACAGACGATGCACACGAGGCGGCAATCGCCGGAGCTGGCTCCGGCGATGTCGAGGATGTGCGCGCTGACGAATTTTGCGTCTGTTCATTCATATGGGAGCGGTTTCATGGTCAAGCAGAAGCATGTGTGCGTCATCGGCGCCGGCATTTCCGGGCTCGCCGCCGCCAAGGCCTTCGCCGGGCGCGGCCACAAGGTGACCATCATCGAGCGCAGTGGCGATCTCGGCGGAGTCTGGGAGCCGGTGCGTTCTTATCCCGACGTGCAGACCCAGAGTCCGAAGGAGCTCTATCGCTACACCGACAAGGCGATGCCGGAGTCCTATCCGGAATGGCCGAAGGGCCCGCAGGTCCACGCCTATCTGCGCGACTACGCGCGCAGCCATGGGCTCGACGGCGCAATGCGGTTCAACACCAGGGTCGAGGGCATGAAGCGGCGCGCCGACGGCAGGCCGGGCTGGACGCTCGCGCTGCGCTCCACTGACGGCGCCACCGGCCATGAGGATTTCGACTTCGTCGCGGTCTGCACCGGGCAGTTCAACGAACCGCAGTCACTGCCGCTGCCCGGCGAGGACGGCTTCAAGGCACAGGGCGGCCAGATCCTGCATTCGTCGCAATACGCCGATCCTGATCTCGCCAAGGGCCGCAAGGTGGTCGTGCTCGGCGGCTCCAAATCCGCGACCGACATCGCGGTGAACGCGGTCAATTCCGGCGCCAGCGAGGTCACCATCGTGTTTCGCGAGCCGGTGTGGCGGATTCCCTATTTCATCGGCGGCCTCGTCAACTTCAAGCGCATCCTCTACATCCGCGCGCAGGAGCAGATGTTCGCGAGCTGGGGCATCGGTCCGATGGGCCGCCTCGCGCATGCCGTGGCAAAGCCGTTCGTCTGGGCGAACTGGCGCGGGCTCGAGAGCATGCTGAAGATGCAGCTCAAGCTGAAGCAGTGCGGCATGGTGCCGAAGGAGCGGATAGAGGACGGCGTCAACTGCTCGGTGCCGATCGCAACCCCGGGCTTCTATCCGATGGTCGCCGACGGCCGCATCAAGGCGGTGCAGGGCACCTTCGATCATTATGAGGGCAAGACCATCGTTATGAGCGGCGGCCAGCATGTCGCCGCCGACGTCGCGGTGCTCGCGATCGGCTACAAGCTCGGCGTGCCGTTCCTGCCCGAGGAGTACCAGAAGAAGCTGGTGGAAGCCGATGGGCAATACCGGCTCTACCGGCTGATCGCCAATCCCGATCTGCCGGACATGGGCTTCGTCGGCTTCAATTCGAGCTTCTGCACCGTGCTGTGCGCGGACCTCGCCGCGAACTGGCTGGTGCGCTATGCCGACGGGCAGCTCGCACGGCAGCCGAGCGCGGCCGAGATGCGCGACAACATCGAAATGATGCTGAACTTCAAGCGCGTCGGGCGTCCCGCCGCCGGCGTCTATGGAGGGCTATGCGTCGCGCCCTATCACTTCAAGCATTTCGACGAGCTGCTCGCGGACATCGGCACCAAGGCCTCGCGCCGCAACCCGCTCGTCGAAAAGTTCACGCCGCCGGACGCGGACGCCTATGCGCGCTTCCTTGCGACCGCGCCGGTGTACAAGGCAGTCGCGTAACGCATGATCCGGAAAAGTGCGAAGCGGTTTTCCGAAGAGATCATGCGACTCAAAAGTCAGTCGCGGCCGGCATCCATGAAGGCCTGCGCGAGGCGTTCGGGATTGGAGAAGCACAGCTCGTGGCTGCCCGGCACCTGGACCAGGCGGAACAGCCCGAGCTTCTCCGACAGCCGCGGATGCCAGGGCAGGCCGTGCGGCATCGCGGTGTCCTCCGTGCAGTTGACGTAGGATTTCGCGATCGGCATCCCGGCCGGATTGGTCCGCAGGACGATCTTGTCCTGGAAGGTCTTCAGCGGGTGCGGGTTGAGCTTGTCGTAGGCGCGCTGCGCGAGCTCGACATCGGCGTCGTTGATGAAGGCCTCGCGCCAGACCGGGAAAGGCAGCACCACCGAGCCGTCGCCGCGCTCGGCATGGATGGCGTCGAACAGGCCGACATAGTGCGGCGGCACCATGTCGTTGAGGCACTCGCCATTGTTCGGCACGAACGCGTTCCAGTACACCAGCCGGCGGATGCGATTGGCGGTGGCGTCGGCAACGCCTGTTATGACCATGCCGCCATAGCTGTGACCGACCAGCACGATGTCGTTCAGATTGTGCTCAGCAAGATAGTCCACGATCGACTGGATCGCCTCGGCAAGCCCGGAGTCTTTCCTGTCGCCGGGCCGGTTACCCTTGATGGTCGGCGTGTGGACCACGTGGCCGGCCTTGCGGATAGTAGCCGCAACCGGCTCGAACTCGGCGCCGGTATGCCAGGCGCCATGGACGAGAACGTAAGTCGACATGTTGTACCTCCCTGCGTGGTTTGGTCAGATCAATCGCGGCGTCCGGGATGGCTCCGGAATGTGCGCGGGCTTCATGCGGCTCTCGACGGATATTGACCCGGACCCCGGGAACGCGCTTGGCTGTAACCGAACCGGACTGGGCTCGGAGTGAACTGATGCAGCAAATCGCGGCCGCGGATCGCTCGCGCGGGCTGAGCTGGAATACCGCGGACACCAGGCCGGGCGAGCAGTTCGCCTATTATCGCGAGGCGATCTGCCAGGCCTTCATGAACCTGACACCGGAGCAGCCGGCGACGCCCGGATTCCTGGCACGGGTCGAGACGGTCGGGCTCGGCAACGGCGCGATCAATCGGGTCAGCTTCCCCGAGCACGTGGTGCGGCGCTCGGCCGCCGACATCGCCGCATCCAGCCGGCGCTGCTACTATCTCAATCTCAAGCTCGCCGGCCGCTGCCGCATCCAGCAGGCGGGGCGCGAGATCAGCCTGTCGCCGGGCCAGGTCGGAATCTTCGACAGCGGACAGCGCTTCTCGCTGCTGCACGACCGCGGTCCCGTGCTGCAGGTCGCATCGTTCTGGGTGCCGGCCGAGGCGCTGGATGAACGGCTGCGGTCGGCACCGGCGGTGGCCCCGGCGCGGGTGTCGGATGATCCGTTTGTCGGTCACCTCATCGCCGAGACCGCGCAGGTGCTGAATTCGTCGGCGCTGCGCGCCTCGGACGCCGACAATGCGCGGCTGTTCGGCGTGTTGCTCGACCTCGTTGCACTTAGCCTCTCGCGCAGCAGTCGCACAGGCGTTGCCGAGAGCGCGGGCCTTGCGGAGGCGACGTGGCTCGCGCTGCGTCGTGCCGTGGACCGCAGGCTGCGTGAACCCGGCCTCGGCGTTGCCACCATCGCTGCCGCGATCGGCATCAGCGAGCGCTACGTCCATAAATTGTTCGAGCGGGCCGGCACCACATTCGCCAGCTATATGATGGATCGCCGCCTCGACGGTGCGGCGCGCGACCTGAAGGACCCGGCGATCGCCGGGCGCGCGATCGGCGACGTCGCGTTCGACTGGGGCTTCTCTGACCTGTCGCATTTCACCCGGCGGTTCAAGCATCGCTTCGGCTGCACGCCGCGCGACTGGCGTCGCGGCTGAGCAACGTTCGGAAACCGCCATGGCTCAATCATTCATCTATCAAGTCAGCCCGATGCGCGTCGTGTTCGGGACCGGCACGGTCGCGCAGCTGGCGGACGAACTCGATCGTCTCGGCATCGCCCGTGCGCTGGTGCTGGCGAGCCGGCGGCAGCAGGCCGAGCTCGGCGATCTCGCAAGCTTGACCGGCGGCCGCATGGCCGGCGTGTTCGACGGCGCGGTCGTGCACACGCCGGTCGTGGTTACCGAACGCGCCATGCAGTTGGTCCGCGAGTTGAAGCCCGACGGCGTGGTTGCGATCGGCGCCGGCGCCGCGACCGGCCTCAGCAAGGCGATCGCGCTGCGCACCGACCTGCCGCAATTGATCGTGCCGACCAGCTATGCCGGCTCCGAGATGACGCCGGTGCTCGGCGAGACCGTTGATGGCGTCAAGACCACGCAATCGTCGCCGAATATCCTGCCCGAGGCCGTGATCTACGACGTCAACCTGACCCTCTCGATGCCGGCAAAGTTCTCGGCGATATCCGGCCTCAACGCGATCGCCCATGCGGCGGAAGCGCTGTATGCGCGGGATGGCAATCCGATCACCTCGCTGATGGCGGAAGAGGCGATTGCGAAGCTCGCGTCGTCGCTGCCGGAGGTGATCGACCGGCCGCGTGATCTCGACGCGCGCTCGGATGCGCTGTATGGCGCGTGGCTGTGCGCGGTCTGTCTCGGCACTGTCGGCATGGCGCTGCATCACAAGCTCTGCCACACCGTCGGCGCGCTGTTCGACCTGCCGCATGCCGAGACCCACGCGGTGCTGCTGCCGCACACCATCGCCTACAACACGCCGGCCGCACCTGATGCGATCGGCCACGCTGCGAGGGCGCTTGGCGCGGCTGACGCGGCCGATGGTCTGTTCGATCTCTCCGCAAAACTCGGTGCGCCGCGTTCGCTCGCCGAGATAGGCATGCCCGAGGACGGCATTGCCAAGGCCGCCGCGCTTGCTACCAGGAATCCCTACTGGAATCCGCGGCCGATCGAAGAGCGTGGCATCGCCGATCTATTGAAGCGCGCATGGTCCGGCGCGCGGCCGCACGCGGGATGATCAGACGCCGATCGCGTTGCGCGCGATCACGTCGCGATAGAATGCCGCGCTCAGTTTCGGCAGGCGCGCCTGACTCTCGAAATCCACGCGATAGAGGCCGAAGCGTTTCTTGTAGCCGAAGATCCACTCGAAATTGTCCATCAGGCTCCACAGGAAATAGCCTTGGACCGGGACGCCGTCGGCGGTCGCGCGCTGCAACTGGGCGAGGTAGTTGCGCAGGAACATGATGCGGTCGAGGTCGTAGACCTGCCCGTCCGGCTCCACCTTGTCCTCGCCGGACGTGCCGTTCTCGCTGATATAGATGCTCTTGATGTTCCAGAGCTTGGCCGCGATCCGCGGCGCCCAGTAGATCGTCTCTGGCGCGATCCGCAGCCAATCGGAATTCATATGCGGGAACGAGGCCGGCATCGGCAGCGGCTTCCAGCCGGGCGCGCTGTCGGTGGCGAGGACATAGCAGTGCGGCGCGTAGATGTTGAGCCCGACGAAATCGTTGGGCTGCGCGATGATCTTCAGGTCCTCGGCGGTGAATTTGGGCGCATCAGTGCCGGCATATTGCAGGAAGGCCTCGGTGTACTTGCCTTCGAGCAGAACGCCGAGAAAGCCCGCGTTCAACTCGCGCGTGGCGATCTCGGTGGCGCGGATGTGCTCCGGCGTGTTGATCGCCGGCACGCAGGCGGTGATGTTCTCGGCCGGTCCGACCCGCGTGCCGGCGCGGCCCTTGGCGCGGATCGCCTGCACCGCGAGGCCATGCGCCAGCGCGACGTGGTGGCGCGCCTGGTTCACCTCGGCCGGCGGCAGCGTCAGCCCCGGCGCGTCGACGCCGAGCGCATAGCCGAAGGGGAGGAAACGCCCGACCTCGTTGAGGGTGAAGATGTTCTTGACCCGGTCGGTCAGGCGCTGCGCGACATAGCCGGCATAGTCGCCGAATGCCTTCGAGGTGTCGCGCGAGCGCCAGCCGCCGACACGGTCCTGCAACGCCTGCGGCAGGTCCCAGTGATAGAGCGTGGCATAGGGCTCGATGCCGTTGGCGAGCAGTTCGTCGACCAGGCGGTTGTAGAAGTCGAGGCCCCTCGGGTTCGGTGGGCCGTCTCCGTCGGGAAACACCCGCGGCCAGGCGATCGAGAACCGGTAGGCTTTGGCGCCGAGTTCCTTGATGAGGCGGACATCCTCCTTGTAGCGGTGATAATGGTCGTTGGCGCGGTCGCCGGTCGAGCCGTCCTCGATCTTGCCTGATCTATGGGTGAATGTGTCCCAGATCGACGGGCCGCGGCCGTCCTCGTTGACCGCGCCCTCGACCTGGTAGGACGAGGTCGCGGTGCCCCAGACGAACCCCGGTGGAAAGTTCGCGCCGTCAGGCCGTGGGGCGTGGTTCGCCGCCTCACCGGGGGCCGACAGGCCGAGCGCCGAGAGGCCTGCTAGGCCCGCGAATTGCCGGCGCGAGAATTTTTCGAACATTGTTGTCTCCGGTCGCCGGCCGTCGCGGCTGGATGCCGACGACAAGTTAACCTTCCCCGCCGTCGCGCAACAAGGGCCGATTGGCCGGAGTGGCGCAGCGATTGTCCGCCGGTCAATCGGGACCTTTGCGATCTCAATGTCGCGGAGTTGTCAGTTTTGCGGCAACATTTTCTCTACTAGATTGGTTGCTACGTCCCTCCGCAATGACCTCCGAGAATCCCCGAGGTTCCTCATGAGCCGCGCGCGATGAACAAGCTTGCAACCGATGTCCGAACCGCTCTGCTGCGTCGTCTTGCCACGGCGATCGGCTTGCTGCTGGTCACATTTGCCGGCGCACAGGCCGAGCAGACGTTCTCGTTCGACAGCACGCCCGGAAAGTTGCCGAAGACGGTCGTCCCGTTGCGTTACTCGATCCGGCTTTCGCCTGACTTCACCACCCTGGCATTGCACGGCAACGAGATCATCGACATTGAGGTGGGGGCGCCGACTGCGCAGCTGACGCTGAATGCAATCAACACCACATTCGAAGTCGTCAGCGTCGATGGGACCCAGACTGCTGACGTCGCGACCGATGCGGCCGCGCAGACGGCGACGTTCAGCTTCGCCGAGCCGCTCGCTGCGGGGCGGCACAGGCTCGCCATCGCGTTCACGGCGCAGATCAACAGGTTTGGCACGGGATTGTTTGTGGTCGACTATCCGACCAAGGCCGGCACCAAGCGGCTGATCTCGAGCAAGCTGGAGCCCGCTGACGCGCGGCGAATCTTTCCCTGCTGGGATGAACCGGCATTCAAGGCGAGCTTTGAGCTGGCCGTCATAATTCCAAAGAACCTACTGGCGGTTGGTAACATGCCCGTTGCCGAAGAGCAGCCGCTCGCCGACAATTCCAAGATCGTCGCGTTCGCGCCGACGCCGAAGATGTCGAGCTATCTGTTCGTGCTCACGATCGGCGAGCTTGAACGTGTCACCGCTGATGCCGGCGGCGTCACGGTTGGCGTGGTGACGACGGCGGGCAAGAGCGGGCAGGGCCAGTTTGCGCTCGACAGCGCGGTGAAACTGCTCGGCTACTACAACGACTATTTCGGCGTGAAATATCCGCTGCCGAAGCTCGATTTGATCGCCGTTCCCGGCGGGTTCGGCGGCGCGATGGAGAATTGGGGCGGCATCACCTTCTTCGAGAGCCGGCTGCTGTTCGATCCCGCGACCAATGCGGAGACCGCCAAGCGCGGCATCTTCGGCATTATCGCGCACGAGATGGCGCATATGTGGTTCGGCGATCTCGTCACCATGGCGTGGTGGGACAATCTCTGGCTCAACGAAGGCTTTGCCAGCTGGATGGCGACCAAGGCCTCGGAGCAGTTCTATCCACAATGGCAGAGCTGGCTGAACGGCTATGGCGCCAAGCAGTTCGCCATGGCGCTCGATGCGCGCCGCACCTCGCATCCGGTGCAGCAGCCGATCGCCGATCACAGTGAGGCGGTCACGGCGTTCGATGCCATCACCTACAACAAGGGGCAGGCGCTGATCCGGATGCTGGAGAATTATCTCGGCGAGCAACCGTTCCGCGACGGCATCCGCAAATACATGGCCGCGCACGCCTACAGCAATTCCACCACGGCCGATCTCTGGCAGGCGCTCGAACAATCCGGCGGCAAACCGATCACCGGCATCGCCGCCTCCTTCACCGAACAGGACGGCGTGCCGCTGGTCGTGGCCGAGACCGCCTGCGATGGCGACGCGCAGCGCCTGACGTTGCGGCAGGACCGCTTCGCGATCGCGGCGGCCAACGATCCGCCGCTGCCGGCTCACAGCTGGCAGATCCCGGTTGCGGCCGGCCCGGTGCACGGCAGGGCCCTTGACGAGATCCTGCTGAAAGGCAGCGCCGATATTGCGGCCGGCGCTTGCGGCGATGCGATCAAGGTCAATCTCGGGGACGTCGGCTACTACAGGGTCGAATACGGGCCGAAGAACCGCGCGGCATTGCTGAACGCATTCCCGCAAATGCAGGTCGATGACCGGCTCAATGTCGTCACCGACAGCTGGGCACTGGTGCAGGCCGGCCGCGCCGAGCCGCCATCCTACCTCGCGCTGCTCGACGCGCTCGATGCCGGCGACCGTCGTGCGGTGTGGGACCAGGCGATCTCGTCGCTTCTCACGCTCAACCGCCTGTCGCGCGACCGCGCCGAGCGGCCGGTGATCCAGGCCTATGCCCGAGCGAAGCTGCGCCCGGTGTTCGATCGGATCGGATCGGACGGCCACGGAGCGGGCGACGACGACACCGCGCTGCTGCGTGCGAGCCTGATCTCGGCGCTTGGCGATCTCGGTGACGCCGCCGTGGTGGCCGAGGCGAAGCGTCGCTTCGCGGCATTCCTCGATGATTCCAACGCGCTGCCGACCACGCTGCGCGATGCCGTCACCCATGTCGTCGGCATCACCGCCGATCGGACCACCTATGACAGACTGCTGACCCTGGCGCGCAACAGTACGGTCACCAATGAGCGGCTGCGCTATTACTTCGCCGCCGCCGGCGCCCGCGATGCCGAACTGGCGCACGCAACGCTCGCGTTGACACTGACCAACGAACTGCCGGATACGATCGTTGCCGGAATGATCGGCGCCGTTGCATCCGCGGGCGAGCAGCCGCAGCTTGCGTGGGACTTCGTCCAGGCCAATTTCGACGCACTACTCGCCAAGCAGGGGCCGAACTTCCGCGACCAGTTCGTGCCGAACTTCATGACCAATTTTACCGATCAGGCCCATGCTGTGGAGCTTGCCGCCTTCGCCCCGTCGCAATCGACCAGCGGTGGCCGGGTGATGGTGGCGCGCGCTTTGCAGGCGATCGCGATCTCGGCCGATCTCTCCCAGCGGGTGCTCCCTGCCGCCGACGCCTGGATCAGGGCGCACAAGCCGTGAGATCGCGAGGGAGTTTCCGGCGGCGCGCGATGCGGCTATGCTCGGTGCGCGGCATGCAATCAACAATGTGAGGCTGAGATGGTCAAAGGTTCCGATTTGCTGGTCGCGGCGCTCGAGAACGAGGGCGTGGAGCGGGTGTTCGGGGTTCCCGGCGAGGAGAATCTCGACGTCGTCGAGAGCCTGCGCAAATCCTCGATCAAGCTGATCGTGACCCGCCACGAGCAGGCGGCCGCCTTCATGGCCGCGACCTACGGCCGGCTGACCGGAAAGCCCGGCGTCTGCATCACGACGCTCGGCCCGGGCGCGCTCAATTTGACCACCGGCGCGGCCTACGCGCTGCTCGGCGCGATGCCGATGGTGATGCTCACCGGGCAGAAGGGCATCTTGAGCAGCCGGCAGGCCAAGTTCCAGATCGTCGACATCGTCAACACGTTCCGACCGCTGACCAAGCTGTCGCTGCAGATCGTCAGCGGCGCGACGATTCCGACGCTGGTCCGCGACGCGTTCCGGATCGCGACGCAGGAACGGCCGGGGCCGGTGCTGCTCGAACTGCCGGAGGACATCGCGGGCGAGGAGACCGCACCGGTCGAGCTGGTGCATCCGCATCCGATTGAAATTCCGATCGCGCACGCCGCCGCGCTCGACCGCGCCGCCGACATGATCCTGAAGGCGCAGCGTCCGCTGATCATGCTCGGTGCTGCGGCATCGCGCCCGCGCTCGACCGCGGGCATCGGCGACTTCGTGCGGCGGACCAAGATCCCGTTCTTCACCACCCAGATGGGCAAGGGCACGGTGTCCGGCGGCACCAATCAATACATGGGGACCGCGGCGCTGAGCGAGCGCGACTATGTGCATGAGGCGATCGACCGCGCCGACCTGATCATCGCGATCGGTCATGACACGATCGAGAAGCCGCCCTTCATCATGGGGCCGAAGGGCCCCCAGGTGGTCCATGTCAGCTACATGCCGGCCAATGTCGAGCAGGTCTACTTCCCGCAATGCGAGGTGATCGGCGATGTCGGGCCGAGCCTCGAATTGCTGGCTGACCGGCTCGAGGGCAAGCTGCCTCATGCCAGCGCGCTGCTCAGCCTGCGCGAGAGCATTCTGGCCAAGATCACCGACCGCGCTACCGAGGGCCGCTGGCCGCCGACGCCGCAGCGTATCGTGCACGATGTGCGGCAGGTGATCCCGGAAGACGGCATCGTCGCGCTCGACAACGGCATGTACAAGATCTGGTTCGCGCGCAACTACCGCACGCTGCTGGCGAATTCGCTGCTGCTCGACAACGCGCTCGCCACCATGGGCGCCGGCCTGCCGTCGGCGATGATGGCGGCAATGCTGTATCCGAAGACCCGCGTGCTCGCAGTGTGCGGCGACGGCGGCTTCATGATGAATTCGCAGGAGCTGGAGACCGCGGTCCGCCTCAAGCTCAATCTGGTGATCCTGATCCTGGAAGACTCCGCCTACGGCATGATCCGCTGGAAGCAGGCGGTCGACAATTTCCCGGATTTCGGCCTCACCTTCGGCAATCCGGATTTTGTCAAATACGCCGAAAGCTACGGCGCCAAGGGCTCGCGGATCGAGAGCACCGAGGCGATCGTCCCGACGCTCGAGCGGGCGTTCTCCGGCGGCGGCGTGCACCTCGTCGTGGTGCCGATCGACTATACCGAGAACAAGCGGGTGCTGGTCGACGAGCTGCGCGAGAAGGTGCAGCAGATCGACGTCGAATAGCGGATTGCCGCTGACGGCAAGGAACGAAAAGCGCTCGGCTTGATTGAACGTTAGCCACCATGGTAGCACGCCGCAACATCACCCGTTGTGCTGATGTCCGGCGATACCAGATCTGAGAGGTCACGTGACTGCACCAAATCCTGCCGCCGGCAAACCCATCGATCCCTCAGCGCTCGCCAATGTGCCGCGGCTGGTCACGGCGTATTTCGCCGGAAAGCCGGACCCCAGCGATCCCACCCAGCGGGTTGCGTTCGGCACCTCGGGCCATCGCGGCTCGTCGCTGAAGAATTCGTTCAACGAGGACCACATCCTCGCCACCACGCAGGCGATCTGCGATTACCGCCGCGAGAAGGGCCTGACCGGGCCGCTGTTCATCGGCATCGACACCCATGCGCTGGCTGAGCCGGCGCTGGCCAGCGCGGTGGAAGTGTTCGCGGCCAACGGCGTCGAGATCATGATCGACGCGCAAGGCGGCTACACCCCGACGCCGGTGATCTCGCACGCCATCCTGAGCTACAACAGGGGACGCAGCACGGGTCTGGCTGACGGCGTCGTCATCACGCCGTCACATAACCCGCCGGAGGACGGCGGCTACAAATACAATCCTCCGCATGGCGGGCCGGCCGATACCGACGTCACCGGCGTGGTCGAGAAGAACGCCAACCGCTACATCGAGGCCGGGCTCAAGGGCGTCGCGCGGATGCCGTATGACCGCGCCCGCAAGGCCGCAACCACGCATCTGCACGACTACATCACGCCCTATGTCGCCGATCTCGGTAACACCGTCGATCTCGCGCTGATCAAGTCGGCCGGCGTCAGGATCGGCATCGATCCGCTCGGCGGCGCGGCGGTGCATTACTGGCAACCGATCATCGCGCGCTACGGCATCAACGCGTCAGTGGTCAACACTGCGGTCGATCCGACCTTCCGTTTCATGACCGCGGACTGGGACGGCAAGATCCGGATGGATTGCTCGTCGCCTTACGCGATGGCCAGCCTGATCGGGATGCGCGACCGCTTCGACGTCGCCTTCGCCAACGATACCGACGCCGACCGCCATGGCATCGTCACGCGCTCCAACGGGCTGATGAACCCGAACCATTTCCTCGCCACCGCGATCGCCTATCTGTTCGCGCACCGGCCGCAATGGAGCGGGGATGCCGCGATCGGCAAGACCATCGTGTCGAGCTCGATCATCGATCGCGTCGCCAAGAAGCTGGGCCGCAAGCTGGCCGAGACGCCGGTCGGCTTCAAATGGTTCGTCGACGGGCTCGGCAGCGGCGGCTTCGGCTTCGCCGGCGAGGAGAGCGCAGGCGCTTCGTTCCTGAAGCGCGACGGTTCGGCCTGGACCACCGACAAGGACGGCGTCATCCTCGGCCTGTTGGCGGCCGAGATCATCGCCAGGACCGGACGCGACCCCAGCGAATTGTTCAACGAGCTGACCGCCGAGCTCGGCGTGCCCTATTACGAGCGCATCGACGTCGCGGCGACGCCGAAGCAGAAGAGCGCCCTGAAAGCACTTGGCCCCGAGCAGCTCAACATGACCGAGCTCGCCGGCGATCCGGTGCGCGCGGTCCGCACCAGGGCGCCCGGCAACGACCAGCCGTTCGGCGGCATCAAGGTCGAGAGCGACGCCGGCTGGTTCGCCGCGCGTCCCTCCGGCACTGAAGATGTCTACAAGATCTACGCCGAAAGCTTCCGCGGGCCGGATCATCTGAACAAGATCCAGGGCGACGCGCAGGCCGCGATCGCCAAGGTGTTCTGAGGGCGCGCCGGCGCTGTTCGCGCGGCAGGGCTGGCAGCTGCCGAAATCGAGCGGCCGAATCTACGATGCCGGCAAGGCCGAACGGCTGCTCGGTTTCCGCGCGGTAACCGATTTTGCGGCGGTGCTCGGCGCCCTGCGCGGCGGCGAGCCGCTTCCCTTCGCGCACGATCCCGATTATGTCTCGCCCTCAGCGAGGCTCGCACATGGCTGATTTCCACGGCGTCTTTCCGTATCTGGTGTCCCCGGTCGATCCAGCCGGCCATGTCCGCACCGAGGTGCTGGGCCGGCTCTGCGACGATCTGATCAAGGCCGGCGTCCATGGGCTGACACCGCTCGGCTCGACCGGCGAGTTCGCCTATCTCAACAACGCCCAGCGCATGCAGGTGGTGGCGACCACGATCGAGGCCGCGCAGGGCCGTGTGCCTGTGGTTGCGGGCGTCGCCTCCACCGCGACGGCCGATGCGGTGGCGCAGGCCAAGGCCTATCAGAAGCGGGGCGCTGCCGGCATTCTCGCGATCCTGGAGGCGTATTTTCCGCTCAATGACGCCCAGGTGGAATCCTATTTCCGCGCCATTGCCGACGCCGTCGATATTCCGGTGGTGATCTACACCAATCCGAATTTCCAGCGCTCCGACCTCACGCTCGACGTCATTGCGCGCCTCGCCCAGCACCCGCGCATCGGCTACATCAAGGACGCCTCGACCAATACCGGCCGGCTGCTGTCGATCATGAACCGCTGCGGCGACAGCCTGAAGGTGTTCTCGGCGTCAGCCCATATTCCGGCCGCCGTGATGCTGATCGGCGGCCATGGCTGGATGGCGGGCCCGGCCTGCATCATCCCGCGGCAGAGCGTCGAGCTCTACAATCTCTGCCGCCGCGCCCGCTGGGACGAGGCGATGGTCCTGCAGCGCAAGCTGTGGCGTATCAACGAGGCGTTCGCCCGCTTCAACCTCGCCGCCTGCATCAAGGCCGGGCTCGCGAGCCAGGGCTACGATGTCGGCGACCCCGTGCCGCCGCAGGCGCCGCTGACGGCCGAGCAGTGCAAGGTGGTCGAGGCAGCCCTGCGCGATCTCGCCTGAAACTGGCTTGCGCGTTGCGGGCGCTCTCACCACTTCGTCGTTCCGGGGCGAGGCGAAGCCTCGAGCCCGGAATCCATTGGACCGTATGCTTCGTGGAGGAATGGATTCCGGGCTCGCGCCAAGGGGGCGCGCCCCGGAATGACGCTGGTGGTGGTTGTCTAAAGCCAGCAATCCGTTAAAACCCGCCGAAATTTCTGAACTCAAGGACCCTGCGATGAACATTCTTCCCGGCAATATGCGTTTCGGTGCGGGCCAGCCAGTCAAGCGTCTGGAAGACCAGCGGCTGGTCACCGGGAAGGGGCATTTCATCGACGACAAGCCGCAGGACGGCACGCTCTGGCTGCACGTACTGCGCTCGCCGCATGCCCACGCCAACATCAAGTCGATCGATGTCAAGGCGGCGCTGGAGATGCCGGGAGTCAAGGCGGTCTATACCGGTGCCGATCTCGTCAAGGACGATATCGGCACGCTGCCGACGCTCGCGATCTTCAAGCGGCCCGACGGTTCGCCGATGACCGTGCCGCCGCGGCGCCTGCTGGCGCACGAGGTGGTGCGCTACGCCGGCGAGGGCGTTGCGGCTGTTGTGGCGACCTCGCGGACGCTGGCGCAGACCGCCGCGGAAGCGATCGAGATCGATTACGAGGTGCTGCCCTCGGTGGTCGATCCGGTCGAGGCGGTCAAGCCTGGCGCGCCCGTGGTCTGGCCGGAGGCGCCCGACAACATCGTCGCTGCGATGAGCTATGGCGACGCCGCCAAGGTCGAGGCAGCTTTTGCCAGCGCCGCGCACAAGGTATCGCTCGACCTGATCAGCCAGCGCCTGGTGCCATCGGCGATGGAGCCGCGCTCGACCATCGCCGAGATCGAGAAGAAGACCGGACGGCTCATCCTCCACGTGCAATCGCAGACCCCGGGCTCGACCCGCGATCTCCTCGCGGAATCGATCCTGAAGCGGCCGAAGGACAGCGTGCGGGTGCTGGTCGGCGATATCGGCGGCGGCTTCGGCCAGAAGACCAGCCTCTATCCGGAAGACGGCATCGTCGCCTATGCCGCGACCAAGCTGAACGAGACGATCCGCTGGCGCGGCGACCGCACCGACGAGTTCGTCGGCGGCACCCACGGCCGCGACCTCACCTCGACCGGCGAGTTCGCGCTCGACGCCAAGGGCCGCGTGCTGGCCTACCGGGTGCGCTCGATCGGCGGCACCGGCGCCTATTCCTCGGGCACCGCCAACATCATTCCGCTGGTGCTCGGCCCGTTCGTGCAGACTGGCGTCTACGACCTGCCGCTGGTGCATTTCGAGGTGAAGTCGGTGATGACCCACACCGCGCCGGTCGGTGCCTATCGCGGCGCCGGCAGGCCCGAGGCCGTGTTCATCGTCGAGCGGCTGTTTGACGCCGCCGCGCGCCAGATCGGCATGGACCCGCGCACCATCCGCAAGGTCAACTACATCAAGCCGGCGCAGCTGCCCTACACCAATGCGGTCGGGCAGGTGTACGATTCCGGCGCGTTCGCCCACATGCTGGAGCGCGCGTCCGATCTCGCCGACTGGAACGGCTTTGCCGCGCGCAAGAAGGCGGCCAAGAAGAAGGGCCTGCTCTATGGCCGCGGCCTGACCAGCTACATCGAATGGACCGGCGGCCGCGCCCCCACCGAGAACGTCTCGCTGCATGCGACCGCCGAAGGCCGCATCGTGCTGCATTCCGGCACCATGGCGATGGGGCAGGGGCTCGCGACCACCTATACCCAGATGATTTCAGATGCGCTCGGCATCGGCATGGACAAGATCGACGTGATCCAGGGCGACACGGACCTTGCCACCGGCTTCGGCAGCGTCGGCTCGCGCTCGCTGTTCGTCGGCGGCACCGCGGTTGCGGTCTCCGCCAACGACATGATCAACAAGGCGCGCGACAAGGCCTCCCATTTGCTGGAGGCCTCGGTCGGCGACATCGAGTATCGCGACGGCTTCCTCACCGTGGTCGGCACCGACAGGCGCATCAGCCTGTTCGAGATCGCGAGGAAAGAAAGCGGCGCGAAACTCTCGGTCGAGAGTGAGGGCAATGTCGACGGCCCGAGCTGGCCGAACGGCACGCATATTTGCGAGGTCGAGATCGATCCCGAGACCGGCGTCACGCGCGTGGTGCGCTACACCACGGTCGACGACGTCGGCGTCGCGGTCAATCCGATGCTGGTGACCGGGCAGGTGCATGGCGGCGTCGTCCAGGGCATCGGCCAGGCGCTGTACGAAGGCGTGGCCTACAGCGAGGAGGGCCAACTTCTGACCGCAAGCTATCAGGACTATTGTATCCCGCGCGCCTCAGACGTTCCCCCGATGTCAGTGACGCTCGATCCCTCCGCGCCGTGCAAGACCAATCCGCTGGGCGCCAAGGGCTGCGGCGAGTCCGGCGCGATCGGCGGGCCGCCCTGCATCACCAACGGCGTGATGGATGCGCTGAGCGAGGTCGGGATCACCCAGCTCAACACGCCGCTGACGCCGGTGAAGATCTGGCAGGCGATCAGGGACGCGAAGGTTGGGGCGGCGTAAGGCCGTTCTCTGTCCACCCGTCATTCCGGGCGCGCGTAAGCGCGAGCCCGGAATCCATCGCGCCACACGCCATGCGGCCTGATGGATTCCGGGCTCATCGCTCCGCGATGCCCTCAGATGCGCAATTGCGCATCGGGGAATGACGAGGCAGAGTGCCTTACAATCCCAGCACCATCTTCGCGATGATGTCGCGCTGGATCTCCGACGAGCCGCCGAAGATCGTATACGCCCGCCCGTTGAGATATTCCGGGACCACCGGCAATAGCTCCTCGGGAATCGCCGGCTCGTGGTTGAGCCGGTAGAACGGCCGCGCCGGCTCGACGGCAAGGCCGTCCTGGCCGATCACGTCGACGCCGAGCCGCGTCACCGCCTGGCGGATCTCGCTGACGCGGAGCTTGATCAGCGACGATACCGCGCCGGGATTCTGCCCGGTCTGCAGCGCCGACAGCACCCTGAGCTCGGTCATCTCCAGCGCGTCGATATCGACCTCGACCTCCGACATCCGGATCGCGATGTCGGGGTCCTCGATGGCTCGGCCGGTGACATCGGAGCCTGCGAGATCGGAGATCGTCTTCAGCGCCTCGCGCAGTTTTGCAGATGCGATCCCGGAGCCGCGCTCGAACTCGAGCAGGTACTTGCCGTAGGTCCAGCCCTTGCCTTCCTCGCCGACGCGGTTGGCGACCGGCACCCGGACGTCGTCGAAGAACACCTGGTTGACCTCGTGGTCGCCGCCGATGGTCAGGATCGGGCGCGTGGTGATGCCCGGCGTCTTCATGTCGATCAGGATGAAGCTGATGCCATCCTGCTGCCGCTCGCCGTCGCTGGTGCGAACCAGCGCGAACATGCGGTTGGCGTGGTGCGCATGCGTGGTCCAGATCTTGGTGCCGTTGATGACGTAGTCGTCGCCGTCGCGCACTGCGCGGGTCTTCAGCGATGACAGGTCGGAGCCCGAGCCCGGCTCGGAATAGCCCTGGCACCAGTAATCCTCGCCGGAGAGAATCCGCGGCAGATAGAAGTTCTGCTGCTCCGGCGAGCCGAAACCGATGATGACGGGGCCGACCATCTTCACGCCCATCACGTTGACATTCGGCACGCCGGCGCGGGCGCATTCGGCCTCGAAGATCCAGCGCTGCGCCGGCGTCCAGTCCGGCCCGCCATGTTCCACCGGCCAGCCCGGCGCGCCCCAGCCCTTCTTGTGCAGCGCGCGTTGCCAGGCCATGCCGATATCGGGGTCGGAGAACACCGACGGAGTCAGCGCGGTGGCGCGCTTCATCTCCGGCGTCAGGCTACTGGCGATATAGTCGCGGACTTCCTGTTCGAAGGCGCGCTCTTCGGCGCTGAAGGTGAGATCCATGATGCGCTCTCCGTTACGCGTGGGCGCGGCCGCTCAGCGCGGCGTGGCGGCGATAATGATGGGCGCTGCCGCCGAACAGCGTGTCGAAGGCGAGCAGCCGCTTGAAATAGGCGCCGATGTCGAGCTCCTCGGTGACGCCCATGGCGCCGTGCAGCTGCACCGCCTGCTCGGCGACGAAACGCGCGCATTTGCCGATCTTCGCCTTGGCGCCGGAGGCGGCACGGCCGCGGGCCACGGGCTCGGCGTTGGCCATCAGCGCCGCGCGGAGCGCCATCGAGCGCGCCTCGTCGACCTGCATCGCCACGTCGGCAAGGCGATGGCGGATCACCTGGTTGGCCGACAGCGGACGGCCGAACTGTTTTCGAATCTTGGTGTATTCGAGCGTGGTGTCGAGCAGCGTCTGCATGATGCCGACCGCCTCCGCGCCGAGCGCCGCCATCGCATGGTCGACCACGGTTTCGATCGCGGGCAGCGCGTCGCTGCCGTCGCCGAGCAACGCATCGGCGGGCAGTTGCACGTCCCTGAGATCGAGATTGCAGCCGCGCCCGCCGCCGAGCCGCGCATAGTCGCGCAGAGTGAGGCCGGGCGCACCGGTCGGCACCAGGAACAGGGCGAGCTTGCCGGATGCGCCATTGGCGTTGGCAACGCGGGCGGACACGATGATCTGGCCGGCGGCCGCGCCGTCGAGCACGGCGATCTTGCTGCCGTTCAGCCGCCAGCCGCCGGCGGTCTTGGTGGCTGTCGTGTCGACATGGGCGAGGTCGAAGCGCGCAGCGCGTTCCGAATGTGCAAAGGCGAGCGTCAGCGCACCTTCGGCGACCCTGGGCAGGATCGCCTGCTGCTGTGCCTCGGTGCCGCATTCGGCGACCAGGGCTGCGCCGATCACCACCGTGGAGAGGAACGGCTCGGACACGAGCCCGCGGCCGAACGCTTCCATCAACAGCCCGATCTCGATCGCGCCGCCGCCGAGCCCGCCATGGGCCTCGCTGATCGGCAGCGCCAGCCAGCCGAGCTCGGCGAATTGCTTCCAGATGTCGGGCGAATAGCCCAGCGGATCGTTCACCGCCTTCTTGCGATGCTCCGATGTGAAGGTTTCCGCCACGAAGCGGTCGGCACTTTCGCGCAGCAGGCGCTGCTCGTCACTGAGGGTGAGGTCCATCTGGCTTTCTACACGTTGGCGGTTTTCTTGACGGAGGGATGCAGACCCGCGGGGTCTACCACCATGCCGAATTCCTGAAGGTTGTGGGCGTGGCAGAGCTGATGCAGCGCGAAGGCCTGATCGATCGCGGCCGGCTGCCCCATGATGTCGATCGAGCGGTTCACCGCCTCCTTGCTCAGCTTCAGCGCAAAAGCGGGTTTTGCGGCGATCCTGCGCGCCAGCGCCAGCGTGAACGACGAGAGATCGCCGCGCGGCACCACATGGTTGACCATGCCGAGGCGATGTGCCTCGTCGGCGCTCCAGACATCGGCAGTGAACAGCATCTCCTTGGCCTTGCGCGCACCGAGTTCCCAGGGATGCACGAACCATTCGACGCCGCAGACGCCCATCGTCACAACGGGATCGCAGAACTCGGCGTCATGGCTCGCGACGATCAGGTCGCAGGCCCAGGCCAGCATCAGCCCGCCGGCAATGCACTTGCCGTGGATTTCCGCGATCGTCGGTTTTGCCAAATTGCGCCAGCGCCGTGTGATCTGCAGGTAGATCTCCTGCTCGCGCGCGAAACGGCCGTGGGCATTGGGTTCGGCGAAGCCGCCCCAATTTCCGACTGGCGGGAAATCGACGCCCGCCTCGTTCTTGCCGGCCGGCCGCAGATCGTGACCGGCCGAGAAATGCGGGCCATTGCCGGCGAGGATGATGACCTTGACCGCATCGTCCTGCACCGCCTTGTCGAAGGCGGCGTTGAGGTCGTAGGTCATCTGCAGGTTCTGGGCGTTGCGCGCCTCAGGGCGGTTCATCACGATCCGCGTAACCGCAGGGTCGGGCCGCTCGACAACGATCGTCTCGAATTGTTCAGATACCAATGGATCCTCCCGGGATCGATTTTTCCGCCATGATGAACGGCGCGGGGAGGGATAGGCAAGGGCCATCATCCGCAAAACAAGGCGCGAAATCCGCACCACGGGATTATCGGGCGAAAATCTGTTACCGTGTTGGGGAATCCACCGGGAGGACCATCTTCATGCGCAAGCTTTGGACCGTGCTGGCAGCGCTGGCGACCTTGAGCCTGACCAACTGCGGCTACAACGCGATCCAGACCAATGACGAGCAGGTCAAGTCGAGCTGGTCGGAAGTGGTGAATCAGTACCAGCGGCGTGCCGACCTGGTGCCGAACCTGGTCAACTCGGTGAAGGGTTTTGCGCAGCAGGAGAAGGACGTGCTGCTCGGCGTCACCAACGCGCGCGCCAAGGTCGGCAGCATCCAGGCCACGCCCGAGGTGCTCAACGACCCCGCGGCATTCCAGAAGTTCACGCAGGCGCAGGGCGAATTGACCAGCGCGCTGTCGCGGCTGCTGGTCGTCACCGAGAATTACCCGCAGCTGAAATCGGATGCGCTGTTCCGCGACCTGATGGCGCAGCTCGAGGGCACCGAGAACCGCATCACGGTGGCGCGCAATCGCTATATCAAGGCGGTGCAGGACTATAACGTCGGCATCCGCACCTTCCCGAACAATCTGACGGCGATGGCGTTCGGCTACAAGGAGAAGCCGAACTTCTCGGTCGAGAATGAGAAGGAGATTTCGACCGCGCCGAAGGTCGATTTCAATCCGCCGCCATCTCCCGCGGCTGCGCCGTCGAAATAGCGCCGTCGGGCGCCCGTCGCGATGATCGCCGCACGCGTCATCCTGTTCGCCTTCCTGCTGGGCATCATCTGCCCGGCATGGGCCGAGGTCGCGGTGCCTCAGCTCACGGGCCGCGTCGTCGACCAGACCGGCACGCTATCTGCAGGCGATATCGCGTCACTGAACGACAAACTCAGGGATCTGGAGACCCGCAAGGGCAGCCAGATCGCAGTGCTGATCGTGCCGACGACGGCTGAGGAGACCATCGAGCAGTTCTCGATCCGCGTCGCCGAGGCCTGGAAGATCGGGCGCAAGAAGGTCGACGATGGCGCGCTGTTCGTCGTCGCCAAGAACGACCGGCATTTGCGCATCGAGGTCGGCTACGGCCTCGAAGGCGTGCTGAGCGACGTCGTCACCCACCGCATCATCGACGAGGACATCACGCCGAAATTCAAGGCCGGCGATTTCGCCGCGGGCATCTCGGCCGGCGTCGACCGGATGATCCGCCTCGTCAATGGCGAGCAATTGCCGGCGCCGGAGCCCGAGCATTGGCAGGGGCCCAATCTCGTCGATCTCGCCAATCCGGTGACGATCTTCATCGTCATCATCGTGGCCAGCGTACTGCGCGCGATACTGGGGCGGCTGTTGGGCTCGGTCGCGACCGGCGGCATCGTCGGCGCGTTCGCCTGGATGGTTGCCGGCTCGCTCGCCACCGCGGTCGTCGTCGGGCTGTTCGCCGCCGTCGCGGCGCTGATCTTCGGCGGCTTGAACTTCGGCGGCCCCGCGGCGGGCTCGGGACCCTACCGGCGCGGCGGCGGTTATTCCGGCGGCTGGTCCGGCGGCGGTGGCTGGGGTGGCGGCGGCTCGAGTTCGAGCGGCGGCTTCAGCGGCGGAGGCGGCGGCTTCGGTGGCGGCGGCGCCTCGGGGAGCTGGTAGGGATATGGGCATCAAGCGTATCGGCAAGCATCTGCTCGAACATCGTTGGCGCGTTCGGCGCGAGTTTCCACCGCGCGTGCTCGACGCCATCGAGCAGGCGATCAAGGCCGGCGAGGCCACCCATTCCGGGCAGATCCGCTTCGTCGTCGAGGGCGCGCTCGACGGTGTGCCGTTGTTCCGCGATCAGCCGGCGCGGGAGCGGGCGCTCGACGTGTTCTCGCATTTGCGGATCTGGGACACCCATCACAACAATGGTGTGCTGATCTATCTGTTGCTCGCCGACCGCGACGTCGAGATCGTTGCTGACCGCGGTATCGACGCCAAGGTCGGCCAGGCCGGTTGGAGCGCGATCTGCCGCGCGATGGAAGCCGATTTTCGCGCAGGCCGGTTCGAGCAGGGCGTGGTCAACGGCATCGCCGCGGTGTCGCGCGAGCTGGCTAAGTATTTCCCGCATGCGGAGGGCGGCCCGAACGAGCTGCCTGACAAGCCGGTGGTGATTTAGCGCACTGCTCCTCTGGAGGGGCAGGGCAATCGCAGATGCAAAGTTCAGTGTCGTCCCGGCGAAGGCCGGGACCCATAACCACAGGGCCTTGTTGTTGAACAAGGCTGTGGCTCCAGCTCGCTTTTATCACCACGCCGTGTGGTTATGCGTCCCGGATCTGCGCTCCGCTTGTCCGGGACGACGAAGTTCTTGTGCCATATGCGATTCCCCTGTCCTGGAGGAGGCGCGCCGCACGCAATTTCCGAATAATAGAATTATGCCGCTGAGTTGCCCGACATGTCAAGAACCCCGTGTCGAATGCCGGCACGCCGCCGGCTACTTTGCATGGGGTTGTTTTCGATGTTTTGTCAGCGCGCCCCTCCGGGAGGCGGGCTATATGCGATAACCCTGCCCCCAAGGGAGGGTGAAGCTCGACCTACGCCTTCACCGACGGCCGCTCGCCGACGCGATTGAACCAGGCGACGATGTTGGCGTTCGATTGATCCAGCGGCTGGCCGACCTGGTTGCCGAAATCGATCCAGCAGTAGAGCAGCATGTCGGCCAGCGTGAAGCGTTCGCCGCAGATGTATTTGCGGCCGTCGGCCATCTGGTCATCGAGCCATTTGATGCGGTTGGCGGCGATCATCTTCAAGCCCGGCGAGGCTTCGGGCGCCACCGGAATCCGCTTCTCGAAGAATTTCAGCGCCTCGCCGAAGCGGTAGCCGTTGGCGAGCGGCTCGGCGATGTTGAGATCGACGCGGCGCGTCCACATCCGGCACTCCGCGCGCTCTTCGGGCGTGGTGCCGATCATCGCAGGCGAGGGGTGCTTCTCCTCGAGATATTCGCAGATCGCGGTGATCTCCGAGAGGTAGTTGCCGCAATCGAGCTCGAGCGCCGGCATCTGGCCGTGCGGATTGCGCCTCAGATGCGCCTCCTCGCGGTTCTCGCCCTTGCGCAGGTCGACGGTCTGCTTGGGGATCTCGATGCCCTTCTCGGCCATGAACATGCGCACGATGCGCGGATTGGGCCCGATCGAGTCGTAAAGCTTCATGGTCCTCTCTCCCTGTCTTCTTGCTTTGTTGTGACTGTTGAACAGGCCGCGAATGGATTTGTCAAATGTACGGGAGGGCGAAGATCAATCGTCGAGCTTGTTGAGGTCGCGCACCGACTGCATGATCGGCTCGAAGTTCGAGCGGGCATCGAGTGCGTCGAACAGCTGCGCGGTGTCCTCGAGCAGGGCGTGCGAGCGTTGCAGCGCGATCCGCACGTCGTCTTGCGGCGTATCGGACAGGCGGCCATGACCCGACAGCAGGATCTTGGAATTGAGGCCCTTCAGCCGTTCCAGCGACTGGATGTAATCGGCGATCGAGCCGGAGCCGAACACGCCGCCCATCACGCCACCCGGCATCAACGTGTCGGCGGCGAACAACAGGCCCTTGTCCTGATCGAACAGCGAGATGCAGGCCGAGGTGTGACCCGGCGTATACATCACGTTGAGGCGGAAATTGCCGAGGTCGATCAGATTGCCTTCCTCGAGCCAGATGTCGACGTCGATCGGCGCGTTCGGTTCGTTGAACATCTTGCGCAGCATCGAGAAGTCGTCGCGCAGCATGATCTTGTTGGCGGCGAGCCGGTGTGCGGCGATGTAAGCTGAGCCGTGGAAATGATAGGCCGCTCCGATGTGGTCGAGATGCTCGTGGCTCAGCACCACCATGTCGATCATCGCGGGCGTCACCCCGAGATGGTCGAGACAGGCGACGAGCGAGGGATAATTGGTCGACAGCCCGACGTCGATCATGATGGTCCGCTTGCTGCCGCGCACCAGATAGGCGTTCGCCGCGCGGTTCTTGAAGCGGATCTGGTAGACGTCGTCGGCTGCCTGGATCAGGGTGGCGACGTCGGCCTCGAACAGCGTTCTGAACGGGCTTGGTTTGCGCTCACTCATGTGCGGCCGCCGCCCGGTAAGTGACGGCGTTGGACGCGCGCAGGCGTTTCGAGAGCGCATCCATCACCATCAGCGCGAAGGCCGGCTGCTGGCTGACCAGGTAGACGAAGCGGGCGTGGTTGATCCGCATCACGCGCGTCGCGGGCGCGGAGGCGATGGCGGTTGCCGAGCGCGCCGAGCCGTCGATCACGGCCATCTCGCCGAAGAACTCGCCTTTGCCGAGGCTGACGATGACGGTCTTGTTTCCGCCATCGATCTTGGCGATGTCGACCGTGCCGTCGAGCACGACGAACAACTCGCGGCCGGTCGAGCCTTCCTCAAAAATGACGTCATCGACATCAAATTCCTTGATGCACTTCTCGATCGTCATGGCACTCCCCTGCCTTCTGGCTGGAAGATGGCGGTATGTTAATTGGGAAAGCGCCGCGCGCAAACGGAGCTGACGCAGATTGCCGCAGCGCCGCATCGCCCAAATCCGGCCCGGAAAACTCCCTAAAATTTAGGTAATGGCGCGACGGGGTAACCATTTCGCAAGCAATAAAAGTTACCGAATTGTCAACCTAGCCTGGAGACTTTGAACGTGAGTGAGCAGCAGAGCAAGCCGGTCAGCGGTCAGACCGGCGCCGAAATGGCGGCGAAGAGCGAGCCCGCAATGGCCGCGGCCGGTGTCGAGGCTCCGAGGCTCGCGCCCGAGCAGGAAGAGACGTCGCCAAAGGCCGACGCGCCCAGGATGGACGCGCCGAAGGTTGAATCCCCCAAGGTTGAGCCGTCCCGGCTCGATCCCATGATCGAGGCCAAGATCGACGCCAAGCTCGATGCCAAGATCGAGCCGACCAATATGGATGTGCCCAAGGTCGAGACCGGCAAGCGAGCAGAGCCGCGTTTCCCGGGCAAGCTGATGATCATGGCGCCCGGTGACCGGACCTGGGATCATGAGGCGACCGCCTCCAAGCCGGGCGCCGAGCAGGCTGCCAAACCGGCCGGCACCCGTCGGTTCGGGGCGATGGCCGCGGTGATCGCGCTGGCGACTGTGGCAGGCGCCATCGGTGGCGCGCTCGCGACCGCGGGCCTCGGCCATCTCACCAGCCCAGCCGCTGCCTCCGCCAAGGATACGGCTGCCAAGGAGACGGCCGCCAAGGACGCGCTCGACGCCTCGATCGCCAGGATCGATGGCGAAATCGCTGCCCTGAAGTCCAGCATCGACCAGACCGCCAGGAACGGGACCGTTCAGTTCAGCAAGGCCAGCGAGCGGATCGAGAAGGTCGAGAAGGCCCAGGCCGAGCCGATCGCCAGGCTCAACAAGCTCAGCGAGACCGTCGACAAGCTCCGCGCCCCGCAGACGACCGTCGCGGCGGCGACGCCCGCCCGCGAGGTCACGGGCTCGGTCACCCCGGCGGCTGCCGCGGCTGCACCGGCCGCGCCGAGGCCGGAGGTCGGCCGCCTGCCGGTGGTCGACGGCTGGGCGCTGCGCGACGTCGGCAATGGTGGCGCGCTGATCGAGGGCCGCGGCGGCATCTACGAGGTCTATGCTGGCGATCCCGTCCCAGGCCTTGGCCGCGTCGACGCCATCCGCAAGCAGGACGGCCGCTGGGTGGTGGTCACCAGCAAGGGTCTGATCGTTTCGCGTTGATTGCGGAAAGACGACGATACCAAGGCGCTTCACCGCGATGTGAAGCGCCTTTTTTCTTGAATAGGGTTTGCCGCGCGGTGTTAGTGGAGGCATGGGCCGCGCGCTGAAATGCCTCCTGATAATGTCCGTTCTGCTCGGTGCCGCCGTGCCTGCACGCGCCGCAGAGGATCGCGCGCTCGAGCGTGGCGTGGCGGTGATCGATCCCGCGATTCTGCGCGAGCTCGATCACAGCCGCTTCAGCCTCGGCCGGATGCTCGCGCCGGATCGCTCCGCCGACACGCCGTTGTCCAATCGCGACCTGTTCGCCTTGCCCGCTCTGGTGCCGGTGCGCGAGGCGCTCGACCACGAATTCGATCGATATGTATCGAAGCATCAGGCAAGCCTGCCGAACGAGAGCATCGGCGTCGGCGACGCTTTTGCGTTTCAGCTGTTCGACCGTGCGCTGCTGGGGTCACCTGATGTCCGCTTCGTGCTGGCTGGCATCGTCAACCGCATGGACCGCGCCTATGTGGCGCCGAAGGACTGCGGCGAGATCCGGCTGATCTATCGACTGACGCGCACCGATGTGCCGCTGATCGGCGAGAACGCGGTCTCGCAGCGGCTGCCGATGACGCTGAACCTGGTGCTGAAGGCGAAGGGCGACGGCAATGACGCGTCGCTCAGCTGCCGCGAGATCGCGCGGCGCTGGCTCGCGACCGCTAGCGCGCCGCCTGCGATGGATAAATTGTTCGGCAAGGACGGGCCGCTCGATTTGATCGATGCCCGGAATATCGATCGCATCGAGACCAATCTGCAGATTGCGCACGCGCCGAAATCCGCGGTGCGCGATTTCCGCACCGACTATCTGCTCAAGGTGTTCGACTATGACGGCGCGGCAAAACGCTTTGCCGAGGCGCCGCTGGAGAACCAGATCGATCGCGACCGCATCCTGGCAGACGAGGCGCTCAAGCGCGACTTCAAGGCCTGGCTGCTCGATCCCAAACATTTTGTCGAACTCGATCGCGGCACCTTGCTGATCCCGGATCGCTTCCTCGCAATCTCGGCGGTGGCGCCCACTCCGATCGGTTTCGATGTCAGCAACCTCGAGCCCGAATTCGGCCTGGTGCAGGGCGAGGGGACGTCCGGCGACGCGGTGTTCTCGGACAGCGATGTCGTCGGTGCCTTGCAGAAGGCCGCGTCGGACGGAACGCGGCTGCAAATCATCCAGTCGCTGGCCGGCTTCGAACGACGCCTCAACGACGTCACCTGCGCCGGTTGCCACCAGACCCGCGGCATCGGCGGTTTTCATTTCCCGGGCGTCGACTGGATGGCAGCAAAGCCGTCGAACTCCACCGTGGTGCCGGCCTCGCCGCACTTCTTCGGCGACCAGCCTCGCCGCCGCGATATCCTCTCAAGCTTCCGCGACGGCAAGACGCCGGATTTTTCCCGCGGCTTCTCCAACCGGCCGCAGCTGCGGGCCAGCGCCGAGCTTGCCGGCACTGAGTACAGCGACGGCTGGGGCGCGCATTGCTATCTGCCGGGCACCAAGCCGGCCGAGGCCGACCGCAGTTTCCGCGGCTGGACCTGTGCCGAGGGGCTAGCGTGCCAGGTCGCGGGGAAGACCTCGCGGATGGGGATGTGCTTCGTAAAGGGGAGGTAACTCCTCACTGGAACCGAAGCGTCTCCGCGTCATTATTTGATGCTACACTCGAGCTTGCCAAAGACCTGAAGCTCTTGACCGGAGACCGGCCTGATGAGTGCTTCCGAGGACAACAAGCAACGCAACCGCGAGATCGCGGCCAACGAGGCCGAGCGTCAGGCGGTCAGTGCCGTCCGCGTCAGCAGCTGGGCGATCGGGCTCGCGGTCATCATCGGCATCATCGTGGTAGCCATCGTCTGGGCCTGGATGAAACGTTGATCCCGGATTTCGTTTCGCTCCATCCGGGCCACTCACGACGTGGTCGATGTGCTATGCCACCGCGCCGGACGCACGCAGCTTCCGGATCGTGGCCTCGTCGTAGCCGGCCTGGCGCAGGATCTCGTCGGAATGCTCGCCGACCTCGGGCGGCTTGCGCGGCTGCACCTTCTTGGCGCCGTCGATGAAGATCGGGCTGTTGACGGTCAGCATGGTGTCGTTCTCGAAGCGCACCAGCACCTCGTTCTCGATCATCTGCTTGTCGTTCGGGATGTCGTCGAGGATGCCGACGACGCCGAACACCAGGCCGTTGCCGTCGAGGATCTTGCGCCATTCTGCGAGATCCTTGCTCGCGAACACCTCGTCGAAGATCTTGATCAGCTCGACCGAGCGCGCATGGCGGTCAGCTTTGGTCGCGAAGCGGGCATCGGCGACGAGGTCCTCGCGGCCCATGCAGCGCGCCAGCGTCGGCCATTGCCGGTCTTCGTTGAGCAGCGACAGGATCAGCCAGCGGCCGTCCCTGCACTTGTAGTGGTTGGTGACGGCGTTGAGCGCCTCTTCGCGCGGCTTGCGCTTCTTGAACTTGGCGCCGGCGAGCTTGGCCTGCGCCAGCACGCCATTGGCCCAGACGCCGTTGGCCATCAGATTGGTCGAGACGTGCGAGCCCTTGCCGGTCTTCTCGCGCTGGAACAGCGCGGTGACGATCGCGCCGTAGAACGCCATCGCGCAGGGGTGATCGCCCATGCCGGCGACCGAACGCGCCGGCGTGGTGTCCTCGTCGGCGCGCACCAGATCCATCAGGCCGGAGCGGGCCCAATAGGCGTTGGAATCGAAGCCGGGCTTGTTGGCCTCTTCACCCTTCTCGCCATAGCCGGTGAAGGACGCGTAGATCAGCCGGTCGTTGAGATGGCCGAGATGGTCGTGGGTGATGCCGAGCTTTTCGCGCACTTGCGGCGGCATGTTGGTGATGAACACGTCGGCCTCGGCGACGAGCTTGTAGAGCACCTCGCGCGCCTCGGGCTTGGTCAGATCGAGCGCGAGGCTCTTCTTGTTGCGGGCCTCCAGCATCCACGCGAAATTATGCTCGCTTGCGGGATAGCCGGGCAGATTGGGCAGGTTGCGGTAGGGATCGCCGGCGCCGGGCGGCTCGATCTTGATGACGTCGGCGCCGAAGTCGGACAGCACGGTGGCGGCCGCGGGCGCCGCGATGAAGCTCGCGCAGTCCAGGACCTTGAGCCCGTCAAAAATGCCTTTTTCCATCGTGCCCTCGCTCCCGTGGCGCTTGTTGGTGTTTTTCCGGTAGCTGGAATTATCGCGTGCGATCATTCCGATCGGATCGCCATTTGACCCATCTCGGGGGCACGATGCAACGGGTTGTTGGGGCGTCATTGCGAAAGGAGCGAAGCAATCCATACCTGACCTCGGGGATGGATTGCTTCGTGGCTTCGCTCCTCGCAATGACGCGTCCGACTACTCGACCCCTGCCATCAGCGCGGCGTTGCCGCCGGCGGCGGCGGTGTTGATCGTGATCGTCTGCTCGGTGGCGAACCGCGCAAGATAGTGCGGGCCGCCGGCCTTGGGGCCGGTGCCCGAGAGGCCACTGCCGCCGAACGGCTGCACGCCGACGACCGCGCCGATCATGTTGCGGTTGACATAGATGTTGCCGACCTGAAGGCGCTCGATCACGTGTTCGATGGTGTCGTCGATGCGGGAATGGATGCCGAGCGTCAGTCCGAAGCCGGTTGCCTCGATCGCGGCGAGCACCTCACCGAGCCGCTCGGCGCGATAGCGCACGACGTGCAGGATCGGGCCGAACACCTCTTCGCTGAGCTGGCTTGCCGACGACAGCTCGAAGATATGCGGCGCGACGAAATTGCCTAATGGCGCCTCGCCGGCGAGATGCACCCGCGCCTGCTGTTTCATCCGCGCGATATGCGCGTCGAGTCGTTGCTTGGCCTCAGCATCGATCACCGGTCCGACATGCGTCGATGGCTCGGAGGGATCGCCGATCTTCAATTCGCGCGCGGCGCCCGCGATCATCTCGATCATGCGGTCGGCGACGTCGTCCTGCACGAACAACAGTCTGAGCGCCGAGCAGCGCTGGCCGGCGGAACGGAACGCCGAGGTCACGACATCGTCGGCGACCTGCTCGGGCAGCGCGGTGGCATCGACGATCATGGCATTGATGCCGCCGGTCTCGGCGATCAGCGGTACGATCGGGCCGTCCTTGGCCGCGAGCGTCCGGTTGATCGAGCGCGCCACCTCCGTCGAGCCGGTGAAGACCACGCCGGCGATGGCGGGATGATTGACCAGCGCCGCGCCGGCCGCGCCGTCGCCTTGAACCAGATGCAGCGCCGACGTCGGCACGCCCGCCTGATGCAGCAGGGCGACGGCCTCGGCCGCAATGCGCGGCGTTTGCTCGGCCGGCTTTGCGATCACTGCATTGCCGGCCATCAGTGCCGCCGTCACCTGGCCGAGGAAGATCGCGAGCGGGAAATTCCATGGCGAGATCGCGACGAACGCGCCGCGGCCGTGCAACTCCAGCACGTTGCTCTCGCCGGTCGGCCCCGGCATCGTCTCGCCTTGCTCGAACAGCGTCCGGCCTTGTGCCGCATAGTAGCGGCAGAAGTCGATCGCCTCGCGCACCTCGGAGAGTGCGTCGTCGAGCGTCTTGCCTCCTTCGCTCTGCAGCAGTGCGAGGAAGTGGGCACGGCGCTGCGCGAGCAGATCGGCAGCCTTGTCCAGCATGGCCGCGCGCCGTGTGGCCGGCGTCGCGTTCCAGGCCTTGAAGCCGCTGCGTGCGGCGGCGACGGCGGCATTCGCCTGTTCGTTCGTCGATGCCGCGACCGCACCAGACGCCGCCTTGGGTTCGACTGTTATCGCCGACGTCAACGCATCGAGCGCCTTTCGCTCGCCGAACTCGATGCCGTGCGAATTCTCGCGCTGCGGCCGGTAAAGATCGGCCGGCAGCGGAATTCCGGAATACGCCGCGTTGTCATCGGCGCCGATGATCTCGGCAGGGCGGCGCAACAGGTCCACGATGGAGACGCGATTGTCCGCGGCCAGCGCCACAAACGACGAATTGGCGCCGTTCTCGAGCAGGCGCCGCACCAGATAGGCGAGCAGGTCGCGGTGGCTGCCGACCGGCGCATAAGTGCGGTGGGCGATCTCAGGACGATCCTGGCCGAGCTGCGCGTAGAGCGCCTCGCCCATGCCATGCAGCCGCTGGAATTCGAAGCTTGAGGGATCGTCCGACAGTTCGAGGATGGTCGCGACGGTCAACGCGTTGTGGGTGGCAAATTGCGGAAACAGCTGCGGCCGCAGCGCCAGCAGCTTGCGCGCACAGGTGATGTAGTTCAGGTCGGTCATCGCCTTGCGGGTGAACACCGGATAGCCGTCGAGCCCACGCTCCTGCGCGCGCTTGATCTCGGTGTCCCAATAGGCGCCCTTGACGAGGCGCACCATCATCCTGCGGTCGAGTGCGCGCGTCAGCGCGTCGATATAGTCGATCACGTCGGTGGCGCGCTTCTGATAGGCCTGGATCGCAAGCCCGAAGCCGCTCCAGCCGGCGAGCGACGGATCGGCGAAGGCAGCCGCGATGACGTCGAGCGACAGCTCCAGCCGGTCGGCCTCCTCGGCATCGACGGTGAAGTTGAGGTCGTACGCCTTGGCGCGGCGCGCCAGGTCGATCAGCTGCGGCACCAGCTCGCCCATCACCCGCGCATGGCTCACCGCCTCGAACCGCGGATGCAGTGCGGACAGCTTGACCGAGATGCCGGGCCGATCGGGCAGGGCCTGATCGCCGGCCGCCTTGCCGATCGCCTCGATCGCGCGGGCGTAGGATTCGAAATAGCGGCTTGCGTCGTCGGCGGTGCGCGCGCCCTCGCCGAGCATGTCGAACGAATAGCGCGAGCCGCGCGCCGTGTGCGATTGCGCCCGCGCCAGCGCCGCCTCGATGGTTTCGCCGAGCACGAAATGGCTGCCCATCAGCCGCATCGCCTGCCGCGTCGCCGCGCGCACCGCCGGCGCGCCGAGCCGCTTGGTCAGCCGGCCGATCGTGCCCTGCGGCGTCTCGCCGGGCTGGATCACGCGCGCCGACATGCCGAGCGCCCAGGCCGAGGCGTTGACCAGGAATGCGCTGGATTTGGTCTCGTGGTTGACGAAGTCGCCCTGGCCGAGCTTGTCCTCGATGAACTGGTCGGCGGTGCGCGCGTCGGGCACGCGGAGCAGCGCCTCCGCCAGCACCATCAGCGCCAACCCCTCTTTGGTCGACAGCGCGAACTCCCGCAGCATGTCCTCGACCCCGCCGAGCGGATCGTCATTGGCCCTGATCGCTTCGATCAGGCGGGTCGCGCTGCGGTCGATCCTGGCCTCCTTGTCCGCGCCCAGCCCGGCGTTCTGACGCAGGCGGCTGGCGATCGCCGTGTCATCGGGGGCGTAGGGCGCGCTGAACGGGGGCGGGAGCTGGTCTGGCATGGCGGTTTCTCGGCGGTTCCTCGGGGTTGCACGGGAACACCTACGCGTCCGTGGACCGTAGTTCGATAGACAAATTAGCAGATTTGCCTTAGAAAATCTGGATAGTTGATGGTTTGGCCGTGGATATGACAGAAATCGACAAGACAGACCGCAAAATCCTCTCGATCCTGCAAGGGGATGGCCGGATTGCCAATGTGGAACTGGCCGAGAGGATCGGCCTGTCGCCGACCTCCGTCGGTGAACGGCTGAAGCGGCTGCAGCGCGACGGCTTCGTCGAGGGCTATGGCGCGCGACTCAATCCGCACCGGCTGGGCCTTGGCCTCCTGGTGTTCGTCGAGGTGCTGCTCGACAAGACCACGCCCGACGTGTTCGAGCGCTTCGCCAGGGCGGTGCAGACCGCGCCGGAAGTGCTGGAGTGTCACATGGTGGCCGGCGGCTTCGACTATCTGGTCAAGGCGCGCGTCGCCAACATGACCGCCTATCGCCGGTTTCTCGGCGAGACGCTGCTGGCGCTGCCGGGTGTGCGCGAGACGCGAACCTATGCGGTGATGGAGGAAGTCAAGCGCGACGCGCCGCTGCCGGTCGGCTGATCTGATCCACAGCCATGCGCCGGATACCTTGGCATCGCGCCGCACCCGCGATAATTCTCCCTCCAGTTGGGGGCCGCGACATGGACGATACCAATCAGCCGATACGTGCGAAGCGAACCGGGGTTGCCGGCGCGTTATGCGTCGCGACGTTGTCCCTGTTCGCGATGACGCCGGCCCCTGCGGCCGAGCTCAGCTCCGGCATCATGCAGCTCTACACATCGGTGTCGATCTATCCGCCGTCGGCCTCGGTGATGACGGTGTGCTACGGCTTCGTCTGCCGGCGCCGTGAGATGCTCGACTTCAGCGCGGCCGACAGAGCCGCGTTGACCCGGATCATGGCCACCGGCCGTGCCAACGCCGCCGCCGAACGCGCCGCCGTGCAAAAGGCCGTGATCTGGTTCGATCGCCGGATGGGGCCGATCCTCGGCACCAACAAGCGTGTCGCGAAAGCGGACTTCCGCGCCAACGATGATCAGCACAATTACGACTGCTGGGACACCACCCGCAACACGACCAGCCTGATGCTGGTGATGCAGACCTGGAACCTGTTCAAGTTCCACGATGTGGGGGATCCTCATTATCGCGGCTTTCAGTTGATGCAGACGCCGCACAATACCGCCGTGCTGGTGGAACGCGCCACCAAGGTGGAATGGGCCGTCGATCTCTGGCCCCGCGGTTATCTGCAACCGCCTGATGTCATGACCGTCGCCAAGTGGGTGACGGAAGACTGAACGGCTGAATGGAGGCCGGGTGGCGGCAGCAGCGTGATGAACTGGTCGCGATGATATCGCCAATAGCTGTCATGCCCCGGACGCCGCGCCCATTCGATCCATCGGCCGGATTCGGCGTCCCAGCTGTCGGCGAGATTCATGCGCGGCCCCTCGTCCCTGACGCCGTTGCGATGTTGAGCTGCGCAATCGGGTGGTCGCGCGATAGCGGATTGGCGCGTCGGCAATAGGGCGATGCCCCGATGTAACGGGCAAATGGCCAATAGCGGCACGTGGTCGATGACGGCTGGGAAAAATTCGATGCCGTGGCGCGCGGGCACCGTGCCCGCTCCGCCGAACGTCACGCGTGTGATGTTGGATTCGGCCCTCACTCCCGGATGGCGTCCGAGAGTGCGCCGCTCGATCTTGCGCGGTGCGCTAGACCTTGAGGTTCTCGGCTGACGTCTTGCCGCGATTTGCGATCTCTTCGTATTCAACCGATTGGCCTTCGTTCAGGGACTGCAGACCAGCCTTCTGAACCGCCGAAATATGCACGAAAATGTCCTTACCGCCCGTTGCGGGCTGGATGAATCCATAACCCTTGGTCGGGTTGAACCACTTCACTGTACCTTTGGGCATTCCAGTCGTCTCCGCGGAATCAATCGAAAACAGACCAGCTGGTCCCCGCACAAACCGGCTTGTCCGCACCGCACAGGATAGCAGTTTGGAAAAAGCTGGGTAGATCAAACCACGGTGTGTTTTTGCCCGGAAACAACCCGCTTTGTGGGGTTTTGGTGCCGGATTGCCTGTTTCGTGGTCAATTGATGCGCTGCAAAAACAGATCAGTTCCTCTGAGCCGAATTGGATAGGTCAACCCACGCGCGGCCTGTCGGCCAGCGCGCGGGGATGGATCGACCGCGTCTCAATAGGTCGCGGAAAGATACTCGACGATCTTGCCGACGTCGGCCTGATCGATCGGCGCACCGTAGACCTTGATCATCTTGGTCACCTCGGCCTGCCAGAAGTCTTTCTTGAACTTCTCGCCCTGCGGCTGGGTCTTGATGTAGTCCGCCGAGTGGCAGCCGGTGCAGTTGCTCTGGACCACGTCGAGGTTCGGACCCGGCTTGAACGAAGCGGTCTCCTCGGGAAGCGTGTAGTTGACGGGCGTGGCGATCGCAGCCCCGATCGAGAGGGCCGCGCCCGCGGCGAGGGAAGCAAGCAGCTTGCTGGTCATGATGCTTCTCCTCACGCCGCGGTGACGCGCACGGTTTCGACGACGTTGCGCAGATAGCCGGCGGGATTCCACAACGGATCCATCGGCTGGGTGTCGCCGGCATTGTTGGTGGCGCGCACCTTCAGCTCCGACGGGCCGGGGGGAAGCGTGACTTTCAGCTTCCATTCGCGGAAGGCGTATTTGCCGAGGTCCTTGCCGAGCTTGGCCGGTGTCCAGATCTTGCCGCCGTCGGTCGAGACCACGACCTCCTTGATGCCCTTGCCGCCGTCGAAGGCGATGCCGCGCAGCGTGGTGAGGCCGGCCTTCAGCCTGGCGCCGTCGGCAATGCTGGTCATGAACGAGCGTACCGTGAAGCGGTTGATCGGGATCGTCGCCTTCGGCGCGGTGCCGGGCTCGACCGCGTTGTTCGGCGTATCCGGAATCCGGTAGGCGGACTTCATCCAGAAGCCGTCGAACACGTTGTCGATCACCGTGATCTCGTTGAGGTGCTTCACCCAATAGGTGCCGTAATAGCCGGGCACCACGAGGCGGAGCGGAAATCCGTTGAGGAACGGCAGGTCCTCGCCGTTCATGCCCCAGGCCAGCATCACCTCGCCATCGCGCGCATGGTCGATGTCGAGCGCTTTCACGAAATCGGGCGTCGTCTCCATGACAGGGCCGTCCATGCCATTGAAGGTGACCTGCTTGGCGCCGGCCTGCACGCCGGCCATGTCGAGCACGGTCTTCAGCGGCACGCCGTGCCAGCGCGCACAGCCCATCGCGCCGTTGCCGAGCTGGCCGCCGGCGACGCGCGGATTGAAGAAGCCGCGGCTGTTGCCGGAGCACTGGTTGACGGCGACCAGCTCGATCGGCTTCAGCTTGCGGATATCCTTCAGCGACAGCCTCAGCGGCTTGTCGACCTTGCCCTTGATCTCGAGCGTGAACTTGTCCGGATCGAGGTCGTAGGGGATGCCGGCGAGGTGATAGCGGACGAAGAACGCGTTGTTCGGCGTCAGCGGACCGTCGTTGAAGATTGCAAACGGGGTTTCGAGCTGCGGCGGCCGGCTGGTCAGGCCGATCATCGGGCGCTTCTGGGGGTAGCGCACCAGCGGCCGTTCGCCGTTGTCGAAGGGCAGTGTCACGGTGTCGAGGGCGAGCGCGCCCCTTGATCCCAGCCCCGTCACCAAAGCCGCCAACCCGGCGCGCCTCATCAAGTCTCGTCGATCGAGCATTCCGCTTCCTCCGAAGCTGTTCTGTCGTGAGCTGGTCATCACCAGGCTCACCTTGGCCTGCGCGCCTTCGCATCATGGACTGCGCGCGGCGACAAATGTCGCATCGGGGAACCGCGAGTCAATTGAGCTTTCGCAGCGTTGCGTCGCAACAACGAGAAGCCCCGGTCGCGCGGGCGACCGGGGCATTTCCAGCGACGTCGAAGGTTCGATCAGTAGCAGACGTTGACGGTGCGATAGCGATAGCCGTAGGGCGTCATTACCAGGCGGGTGACGTAGCAGCCGGAGTCGACGAAGCCGACGGAGATGCCCGGGCCACCCCAGAAGTGATGGTGGTACGGATGCCAGAAGAACGGCTTGGCGGACGCCGAGGTCGGCGCCAGCGCGGCGGCGCCGAGGGTTGCGGCAGTAGCGAGAGCAAGCGTGACTTTGCGAAGCATGGTCGTCTCCTTCAGATGCGCGTTGAGCTCTGTCGCGGCGCGGTTGCAGTGTTACCCATCGCCAGTCAGTCGCATCCGGCACGGGACGCGTTCGAGCATCGCGGCTGAACGCTCCGCTGGATGTGCGGCAGGTCACACTCGGTGAAGGGGGATGAAGCGGTCAGGCCGCGACGGCGCGCCGGTCGTCGACCAGCGCGGACAGGATGCGCGTCGCCTCGACGGTGCGCACCGTCATCGGCTCGTTGCGGCCGCGGATCGCGACCTCCTGCGCCGGCAGGGCATCGTCGGCGAGGCCCGCGGTGACGCGCACCTCGTCGGAAATGACGGCCTCGCAGGCCAGCGCCTTGGTCATGTCCTGGAGCCGTGCGGCGACGTTGACGGCATCACCGAGCGCGGTGAACACCATATGGTCGCGATAGCCGATATCGCCGACGATCACCTCGCCGCCATGGATGCCGATGCCGAAGCGGATCGGCTCGCGCAGATCGTGGCTGAGAAATTGGTTCAGTTCGTCGATATTGGTTGCGATCAATGCCGCCGCGCGCAGCGCCTGGCGGCAGGCCTCGTGCCGGTCGGAGGAGAGCCCGAACAGCGCCAGCATGCCGTCGCCGATGAACTGGTTGGGCCGCCCGCCGGCTTCCAGCACCGCTTGCGATACAGCGCCGAGGAAGCGGTTGACGATGAACACGGTGTCGAACGGCAGCCGCTTCTCGGCCAGCTGAGTCGAGCCGCGCATGTCGACGAACATGCTGACGAGATAACGCTCCTGGCCGACCCGCGTCGGATTGCCGGCATGCGCGTTGGCCGACATCGTGCTCGGCAGGAACAGCTGGAAGAAGGTCAGGTCGCCGGTCGGCCGCAACTGGCAGGCCAGCCGGATCGACGGATCGTCGGTGCCGACCCGGTGCAGCACGAAGGCTTCGCGCGGCGAAGGCTCGGGCAGGGCGGCGTGATCGCCGATGACGCGGATGCGGCAGGTCGAGCAGCGTGCGCGGCCGCCGCAGACGCTCGCATGAGGCACGTTGTAGCGCAGGCTCGCTTCCAGCACGCTCAAGCCCTTCGGCACCCGCAGCGTGCGGCCGTTGCCGTAGGACAATGCGATCATGCCGCCGCGGCGTTCGAGCAGGGTCCGCGCGCCGCGCGCGAGCAGCACGAGGCCGAGCAGGCCGAGATAGCCGATCGTCAGGTCATCGGTGATCTTCTCGAGCATGGCCCCCTGCGCCGCCGTGCCGAGCTTCTGCACCGACAGCTCCTCGCGCCGCCAGTCGGGATCCTGGTAGTCGGCGATCGTGGCGCGGCCGGCCTGATAGATGCCGAGCATCGCCAGCGTCGGGATCAACACGGCTCCGGCGAGCAGGAACGGCGCCGCACGCTTGAAGAACGGGCGCATCCGCAGCCAGAAATACAGGCCGATGCAGCCATGCACCCAGGCGACCACCAGCACCGCCAGCATCTGCCACAGCCGGTTCGGCGACGCGATGAAGAACGTATACAGCTCCTGCGGATAGAGCTTCTCGTGCCCATACAGGGCTTGCCCGAGCCGGACGCCGACGACATGCACGATGACCAGCATCGGAACGCTGAGGCCGAGCGCAAGCTGCAGCGGCTCGATCGCCTTCCAGTGGAACTCGCGCCGCTCGAACAACGCCCAGATGCCTAGCGCGGTGTGCACCAGGCAGGCCGAGTAGAACACGATGGCGACCGGCAGGAACCGCCAGAATTCGGTGTGGTAGTACACCCCGATCGCGAGCGCCTCGGTCGAGATATTGCCCAGCGCATGGTTGAGGAAATGGCTGATCAGGTAGGCGAACATGATCGTCCCGGTCACCAGGCGGACCTGCCGCTGGCCGATGCCGCGGGCCATGTCCTGCAGGTGCTCGCGCGAGGGGGAGGTCATGTGATTCATGATCTGCAAGTCTAATGTTTAATTCCCGCGCTGAACACCACCACCGCGGGCCGGTTGGGCCGCGGCAGCCGGAGGTGCGTTGACACTCCGTTAAGAGTCGAACAAAAAGCCGCCGTGACGATAGCCCAAGCCGAACCTAAACCCGGAGCCGGTAGCATCAGCGTTAAGCCGGCCCGTTCGCGGGCGCCGGATTGGCGGGGCGTCATCGCCGCGATCGTTGCCATGACCGCGATGCGGCTGGTCTATGCCCATGCGCTCGATTTGCGCACCGACGAGGCCTATTACTGGACCTGGTCGAAGGAAAACGTGCTGTCGTTCCTCGACCATCCGCCGATGGTCGCCTGGTTCATCCGCTTCGGCACCGCTGTTCTCGGCGACACCAATCTCGGCGTCCGCCTCGGTGGCATTGTGGCGATGCTGGTGACCCAGCTGCTGCTCGCCGACATCGTCCGTCGCGTCACGTCAAACAATGTCCGCGCGGTTATGCTGGCGTTGCTGCTGCCGGAAGCCGCACTCTACTACGGGTTGTTGATGGCCAAGGTGGCGCCCGACACGGCGCTGATCCCGTTCTCGGTGGCGATGCTGTGGTCGCTGGTGCGGCTCGCGCAGAGCCATGATGGGCGCTGGTGGCTCGCCGCCGGGCTGTTCGCAGGGCTTGCGCTGCTGTCGAAATTCACCGCGATCATGTTCGCGCCGGCGGTGCTCGCCTTTGCGCTGGTGCCGGACTGGCGCTGGCGCTGGCTGCGCAGCCCGTATCCCTACCTCGCCGCGCTGATCGCGATCGTCGTGTTCTCGCCGGTGCTGATCTGGAATGCGGAGCATGACTGGGCCTCGTTTCGCTTCCAGGCGGTGCGCGCCACCGTCGAACGCGATCTGACGCTGCGCACCCTCGGCGAATTCATCGGCATGCAGTTCGGCCTGGTCGGTTTCGTGCTGCTGCCGGTGACGCTGTTCGCAACAGGGCTGACGGCCTGGCGCGGCTATCGCAAGCGCGAGCCGGTGGCGATCCTGCTGGCGACGGCGGTGCTGGTGCCGCTCGTCTATTTCCTCTGGAAGTCGCTGACCTTGCGGGTCGGCGACACCTGGCCGATGTTCTTGTGGCCGGCCGGCTTTGCTGCGGTCGCCATCAATCTGACGCGGATGCCGTTCGAGGGCTGGTCGACCGGTCTCGCCAAATCGACGATCTATTGGGCTCGGACCGCGATCTCGACAGGCATCGCCTTCGTCGTCTGCGTGTTCCTGTATTACATGTTCGCGCCGTGGAATCTGATCGGCCCTACCGATCCGATCGGCACCGAGGCAGGCTACGACGCGGTGGCCGCGCATACCCTGGCGCAGGTTGAGGCGACCGGCGCGACCTGGGTCGCGACCACGGACTACCGCACCTATGCGATGCTGAGGTGGATGCTGCGCGGTCGGGTGCCGGTGGTCGAGATCAACGAGCGCGGCCGCTTCCAGGGCTTTGCCGATCCCGGCATGGACAAGATCCGCGATCACACAGGCATCTACGTCGGGCGCGAACCCGAGAACAATCTGCCGCTGTGGAATGAAACCACTGCGGTGCGTCAGCCGCTGGAGCGCGTGACGCGAAGCTGGCGCGGCATGGTGATGGACACCTACGCGCTGGAGAAGATCTCAGGCTGGACGCCCGATCTGTCGCCGCCGCCGGACACCACATTCTTCCGCTGGCGCGTGCTGGCGATGCTCTCAGAGCCTTGCGAGATCACCTTCTCCCCTTGTGGGAGAAGGTGGCAGCCAAAGGCTGCCGGATGAGGGGCCCCTCTCCGCAGGCGCGGTGTGTAAGGATGGATACCCCTCACCCAAGCGAGCCTTTGACGGCTGCCTGAGCTGCCCTCTCCCACAAGGGAGAGGGCGCAGCGATGGGCGCCGTTCCGCGTCGAAACGACGAAGCGCTATTCCTCTTCGTCGCGCTTGCGGATCAAATCCTTCGCCAGATCGGTCAGCGCGGGGCGGGGCAAAGCGTTGAAGGGAAGCGGGCGGGTGACGTCGATCGCGGCGAGGCCGAGGCGGGCGGTCAACAGGCCGTTGAGCATGCCTTCGCCGAGCCGCTGCGAGAGTTTTGCCGCGATGCCGTGGCCGAGCATCTGCTGGATCAGGCTGTCGCTCGCGGCCATGCCGCCGGTGATCGCGAGATGCGCGATCACGTGGCGCAGCAGGCGGATCATGCCGAGCGCGCCGGGCCGGCCGCCATAGAGCCGCGCCAGCTGCCGGATCATCCGCAAGCTCGCCACGAACACGAACAGCACGTCGAACAGCGCGCGCGGGCTGACCGCGGTGACGACAGAGACGCGCTGCGCCGCCGACGACACCAGCCGCCGCGCCTCCTCGTCGAGCGGCGTCATCAATTCGCGCTCGGCGAGGCGGATCATGTCGGCACCGTCGATGATATCATCGGTGTGGCTCTGCAGCGCGCTGCGCGCGCGGGCGAGTTGCGGGGTGTGGTGCGCGAGTTTGAGCAGGTCGGCGACGACGGCCCGGCTCGCGGCGCGGTCGTCGCTGATCAGCACCTCGGCGGCGCGCAGATGCAGCTTCTCGATGGTCGCAAGCCGCGCCAGGCCGACCAGCTCGCGCATGGTGACGACCGCCAGCGCCACCGCAGCGACCACGGCGAGCGCCAGCCCGAGGAAGCCGAGGCCTTCGTTGCGCGCGAACAGATCCTCGATCAGGTTGAGGACGCCAAGCCCGCTGCCGAGCACGACGAGGCCCGCGACCGCGCTCCAGAACAGCGTGCCCCAGCGGAAGCCGCGGCGCGCGGGCAGCAGCGGCGTATCTGCCGGCACCGGCAGCTGTGCCGGCTCAGCCTCGGGCACGATCTGGATCGTGCCGCGCGTGAGACGGCCGCTATCCTCCGGATCCATCACGACCACGCCGGGATCGTCGAGCTTGAACGTCGCCGGCCGCCGCGGGGGCGTCTTCTCGTTCATTGCAGTTTGTCTCCGATCAGGAACTGGAGGGCGCGGTCAAGGCGGATGTGAGGCAGCGCCGGCTCCGCATCGCCGTTTCGTTCCAGCTTCGGCGGCCGGAAGCGCAGGAAACGATAATCGGCCGCCTCGGCGCCCGAGCTGGAGAGGCCGCGGAATCCTCCATTGAACAGCTCCTCCGGATTGTCGGGCAGGTCGCCCGGAAAGGTCGCGACCTCGGTCTCGCCATCCAGCGTCTCGCCGTTGGCGACCTCGCCCGGTGCCGGCGTGCCGAGGATCGACGGCAGTCTGTCCCGGCCGCGCTGGACCTGCGCCTCGCGGGTGGCGCGCACCGCGGCGAGCGCGACGACGTCGATTTCGGCGCCGGCATATTCGGCGCGCGCGGCGGCCCTGGCCACGATCCGCCGCAGCACGGCTTCGAGCCGGTCGTGGCTCTGGTGGTGCAGGTGGTCGGCCTTGGTCGCCGCGAACAGGATGCGGTCGATGCGCGGCCGGAACAGCGCGCTCAGGATCGTGCTGCGGCCGATCCGGAAGCAGTCGAGGATGCCGGCGAGCGCAGCCTCGAGGTCGTGCAAGGCCTCGGGGCCGGCATTGAACGCGGCGAGCGCATCGGCGAGCACGATCTGGCGATCGAGCCGCGCGAAATGGTCGCGGAAGAACGGCCGCACCACGACGTCCTTGTAGGCCTCGTATCGTCGCCGCATCATCGCCCATAGCGAGTGATCGGGCGCGCTGCCGTCCATGGGCACGTCGAGCGGCGCGAAGGTCAGCGCCGGCGTGTCGGCGAGATTGCCCGGCATCAGGAAGCGGCCCGGCGGCAGCAGGCTCATCGCGAAACGCTCGTCGCGGCAGGCGCGAAGATAATCGGTGAACAGGCGCGCCTCGGTGAGCGCGGCCTGCTCGTCCTCTCTCGCTTCGGGCTTCAGCGTGGCCAGATGGGCGTGCCAGGGCGCCGCGAGTTTCGCGCGCAGCGGCTCGCGCGACAACGCAAGGCTTTCCGCCGACCATTGCTCGTAGCTCTTGCTCAGCAGCGGCAGGTCGAGCAGCCATTCGCCGGGATAATCGACGATATCGAGGGTGAGCGTGCGGTCCGCGCCATTTTGCCGCTGATACTCGATCACGAGCCGGAGTTCGGAGATGTCGGTGGTCGAGCTCGGCCAAAGCCGTTCCTCGACCAATGTCCGGACATGGTTCTCATAGGCGAAGCGCGGCACCGCATCGTCGGGCTGCGGAGCGAGGTAGGCGCGCGCGATCCGTCCCGAGGCATAGGCCTCGAATACCGGGAAGCGGCCGCCGCGGGTCAGGCCGTGCACCAGCGCAGTGATGAACACGGTCTTGCCGGCGCGCGACAGGCCGGTGACGCCGAGCCGCACCGTCGGGTTGAACAAGCCCTCGCCATAGTCGAGCAGCGCCCGCGCCGAGAGACGGGCTTCCTCGACGATATCAGAGAAACTCGGGGGCATGGAGGGTTAACGACAAACCCGGCAGGAGGGACCAAAAGGGCGGGCGATCACCCGCAAGGTGGCGATTATCGGGCCAAAATCAAGCTTCACATTTCCGGCGCCTTTACAGGCGAGGGGAATTGAACGCATCACGCCACCCGCGTTACCCATATCCATCGGCCCACAGGAAAGCCTGCATGACGGTCTTCCGCCTGAAGCAACTCGCCTCGACCTCGATCCACGCGGCTGGTACCGCGCTGTGGGACTACGACCGGGCCGAGCTGATCGCCGACGGCGTCGTTCATCTGGTCGGCGTCGCTTTCGGGCTGGTTGCAGCCACCGCGCTGATCGTGCTGACCGCGGTCTATGCCGGCCCGTTCGATGTCGCCGTGGTGTCGGTCTATGTCGCGGGCCTGCTCGCGATGCTGACGCTGTCGGCGACCTATAATCTCTGGCCGGTGTCGCGCGCCAAATGGGTGCTGCGGCGCTTCGATCACTCCGCGATCTATCTGTTGATCGCCGCGACCTACACGCCGTTCATCGTGGAATTGAAGGACAGCTATTTTGCGATCGCGCTCCTGGTCGGCGTGTGGTGCGTGGCGATCGTCGGCATCTGGCTCAAGCTGCGTTATCCCGGCCGCTTCGACCGGCTCTCGGTCGGGCTCTATCTCGCGATGGGCTGGAGCGGCATCATGCTCTACGACCGCGTCGTCAAGGCGCTGCCGGCGATGGCGCTCGGCTTCGTGCTGGCGGGCGGCATTCTTTACAGCCTCGGCGTGATCTTCCACTCCTGGCGGCGGCTGCGCTTCCAGAATGCGATCTGGCACGGCTTCGTGCTGCTCGGAGCCGCCTGCCACTATACGGCGGTGTTCGACGTGGTGCTGGCGAGCTAGCGCGGACTTCAGAAGGCCGGGCCGGCCTCTCGAAAAGATCATGCATCGGCAAAAGATGCGCTATCATGGTCGCTCTTCGTTGAGCATGAGACCGGCTTCCGGATCATGCCCTGAAATCAAGATATCGGGAGGATGGCCATGCAGGTGGCAGGTAAGGTCGTGGTGGTCACCGGCGGTGGCAATGGCATCGGTAAGGCGCTGTGCGAGGCGTTCCACGCCGCCGGTGCCTCCAAGGTCGTGGTGGTCGATCTCGATCATGCGGCCGCCGAGAAGGTCGCCGCCTCGGTCGGCGGCGCCGCCTTCAAATGCGACGTCGGTCAGGAGAAGAACGTCCTGCATGTGATCGAGGAGACCGAGCGCATGTTCGGCCCGATCGCGCTGTTCTGCTCCAATGCCGGCATCGGCGGCGGCTTCGATCCGCTGTCGAAGAATGCCGGCGGCACCTCGGACGAGCCGTGGTCGCGGAGCTGGGCGATCCACGTGATGGCGCATGTCTATGCCGCGCGGCATCTGGTGCCGCGCATGAAGGCGCGCGGCGAGGGCTACTTTCTCAACACGATCTCGGCCGCGGGCCTCTTGTCCCAGGTCGGCAGTCCCGCTTACTCGACCACCAAGCACGCCGCGGTCGGCTTCGCCGAAAACCTCGCGATCTCGCACCGCGCCGACAACATCAAGGTCTCGATCCTCTGCCCGCAGGGCGTCGACACCAACATGCTGCGCTCGATCCCGAAGGGCCCGCAATCCGGCGACGGCGATCTCACGGCGGAGCAGGTCGCGCAGGACGCGCTGAGGGGTATCGAGCAGGAGACCTTCCTGATCCTGCCGCACCCGCAGGTGCTTGGCTACATGCGCAAGAAGACCGAGAACTACGACCGCTGGATCGGCGGCATGGCCAAGATCCAGGCCAAGATGCGCGAGAGCTACGGGACGTGACTCGCGGCGCGTGTGCCCAAGTCCGTCGCCGTGAGGTGAGCACCCTGGTCAGGCTCCCTCTCCTGCAAGGGGGAGGGAACTCTTCCGCCGGTGCCTTCCTGACGAGAGCGTAGAAATTGCGTCTGCCGCTCAGCCCTTCTGCGTGTAGAGCAGCGGCACCGCGGAATCGACCATCACCTCGATCAGGCTGGCGCCGGTTGCCGACAAGCCACGCTTGTAGGCGTCCGCGAGTTCGGCCGACTTCGTCACCCGCACCGCGTCGCAGCCCATGCCCTCGGCGAGCTTGACGAAATCGATGCCGGGCAGGTCGAGGCCCGGCACATTGCGCACCTGCATCACCTGGCTGAACGAGCGCATTGCGCCGTAGCCGGAATTGTTCATCACCACGACCGTCAGCGGCAGCTTGCGCTGCGCCGCAGTCCACAGCGCCTGGATCGAATACATCGCCGAGCCGTCGCCGATCAGGCAAACCGTGCGCCCCGTGCTGCGGCCGAGTGCCATGCCGACCGCGGCTGGCAGGCTGTAGCCAAGGCCGCCGCTCGCCATGGTGTAGAAACTGTCCTGGCCGCGCATCGGCATCGCCTTCTGCATCAGCGGGCGATGCGACGGCACCTCCTCGACCAGCGCATCGTGCGGCCCCATCGCCGCCGAGAGCGCGTGTAGCGCATATTCGGCGGGGATCGGGTCGCCGGCTGCGGGCGCTGGTGGCAGGATGCGGCCGGCCGGTGCCGCACGCTTCGTTTCGGGCAGCAACTCGAGCAGCGCCGACAGCGCCGGCTTCATGGTGGCGACGATGCTGTGGCCGGTCGGGGTCATCGCGGCGGCATCGGGATCGTCGGTGATCTGGAAGATCGTGGTCGCGCCGTCGAAGATCGCGGCATGGCCCTCGACGTGGAAGGTGAAGACGGGCGCGCCGACCACGACGACAAGATCGTGCTCGCGCAGCGCGTCGGAGAGCTGGCCCGGCGCTGCGTGAAGGAAGCCGGCAAATTGCGGATGCCGTTCGGGGAACGAGCAGCGCGCCGAGAACGGGCTCGCCCAGACCGTAGCCTTGGTCTTCTCGGCGACCTTCACCATGAGGTCGACCGCCTCGGCGCGATCGACGGCGGGGCCGACGACGAGGGCAGGGCGCTTGGCCTCGCCGAGCGCGGCCGCCAGCGCCTGCATCGCGGCCGCATCCGGGCCGATCTCGCGGCTGACCTGGCGCGCATCGAGCGGCTGCGTCGCATGCGCCCAATCGTCGATCGGGACCGAGACGAAGGTCGGCCCGCAGGGCGGCTGCATCGCGACATAATAGGCGCGCGCGATCGCGGCGGGTACGTCCTCGGCGCGCGCCGGTTCGACCGCGAATTTCACGTAAGGCCGCGGGAATTCGGAGGCGCGCTCGGCGTAGAGGAACGCCTGCAACGGCATGATCGAGCGCGCCTGCTGGCCGGCGGTGATCACCATCGGGGTCTGGTTACGATAGGCGTTGTAGATGTTGCCGAGCGCGTTGCCGACGCCGGCCGCCGAATGCAGATTGACGAAGCCGGCATTGCGGGTCGCCAGCGCATAGCCGTCGGCCATGCCGACCACTGAAGCCTCCTGCAGGCCGAGCACGTAGTCGATGTCGTCGGGCCAGTCGCTCAGGAAAGGCAGCTCGGTCGAACCGGGATTGCCGAAAACCTTCTTGATGCCCCACGCGCGCAGCAGGCCGAAGGTGGCGTCCTTGACGGTGACGGTCTTGCCTTTGCTGGCGGCGGGTTTGCGCGACGACATCGGGCGGCTCCCATTTCGTGTCTTGTTACGTTCCCGTCATTGCGCGCGGCAAAAGCGGAAAGGCAATCCACCTGTCGATGGATTGCCCGACGATGTCAAGCCGCGGCACCCATGGTTGCCGCGGCAACGGCTGAAAATTGAGCGCTAGTTGTCCTTCTGCAGCGCAGCGGTCTGCTTGGCGAGCTGCTTGTCGAAATCCTGCTCCAGCCCCGCCACATAGGTGGCGTTTTCGCCCGGCTTGACGAACGGGTTCGGCGCGCCATCCTTCATCTCGGCGCGCTTGGCCTGCATGTCGTAGACCTCCGGATGCGGCCCGAGCAGCACGTCGACCTTCATCGCCTTGACCTTGGCGAAGGTCGAACGGTAGTCGTCGACGATGCCGGGATAGGTCGGACGGCCGACCAGCCGGTTCAGGGCAACGGTTCCGCTGCAGAAGAACAGCACGTCGCGCTTCTCGGTGCCGTCCTTCACGGTCATCTCCCAGCTGGTGCAGCCCGGCGAATGGCCGGGCGTGGCGTGCGCGGTCAGCGTGGTGTCGCCGAGCGTGACCTTGTCGCCTTCCTTCACGGCGCGGTCGACCTTGACGGGCGTGAAGGCCAGATCGGCGTTGCTCTCGTCGCCCGGATAGTAGCCGCCCTCGAGCAGGGGCTTGTCGCGCTCGCCGGCGATCATTTGCGCGCCGGTCTCCTGCTTGATCTCGGCAAAGCCGCCGGTGTGATCGAGATGGGCGTGGCTGTTGAGGATGATCTTGATGTCGGCGACCTTGAAGCCGAGCTTCGTGATGTTGTCCTTGATCATGCCGGTCGATTGCTGCATCGCCGTGTCGATCAGGATCAGGCCTTGCGAGGTCTTGATGACGTAGACCGCGATCCCGTCGGTGCCGACATAGTAGATGTTGTCGATCAGCTGGTACGGCTCGAACGGTGCGGTCCATTTCTTCATGACCGTGGCCATGAAATCCTTCAGCGTCTGTGCCTGCGCACCGGTTGCGATCAGCGCAAGCGCGCACAGCGCGGCTGCGATCGTCCTCATGGTTGCCTCCCTGCTTGTTGTTCGTGCACGGGGCACACTATGCGTGCTGGCAACGGCCGCCGCAAGCGGCGGACGGCAGGCCGCCGGTCAGGGCGCCCCGCCGTCCCGCGCATGACTGTTCCGCTGATCAGCTCGCGTACTGCGCAATGCCGTGGCCGAACGACCAGTTCTCCTTGACGACCTCGACCAGGTTGATGACGACATCGTCGGGCCGTCCCTGCAACTGGCTCTGATAGTCGTCCACGATGCGCTTGTAGAACGCCTTCTTCATCTCGACCGTACGCCCGGCATTCATGGTGATCTGGATGAAGATCAGATCGTCGCTGTAGCTGTTGCCGAGATAGCTGTCGGCGTAGTTCAGGTCGCCGCGCTCATGCTCGGTGATGACCTGAAACTTGTCGTTCTCGGGCACGTTGATGGTCTCGCGCATCGCCTTGTAGACGATCTCGCCCAGCGTCTTGCGATACTCGGCGGACTTGCCGCGCTTCAGGTCGATACGAACGAATGGCATGGTGGTCTCCTGTGTTGCGCGGGGCCCGGCCATAAGAGACCCGCGTGGTCGAAATGATTCACTGGTCTGACGGCGATTGCGTTGTCCGCATCGTCGTTGGTCCCAAAGGGGTCAACGACTGGCCTTGAAGGCTTCCCATCGCGCGTTGCGCTCTTTTTGATATTTGGGCGTCCGCTCTCCAACCATGTCGTCGCGACGGACCGGCTCGCCGCAGGATTCGCAGACCGGGCCGAGCCCCGCCGGCTTGCCGCAGGTGACGTGCGTGTAATTCATGGCGCGGGCTTCCCTGGGTGACTTGCACCAGGTCTCGCCCCAGGCGCGCAGCGCCATCAGCACTGGAAAGAACGCCTCGCCCTTCTCGGTGAGATGATACTCGTGCCGGAGCGGACGCTTGTTGTAGACCTGCCGCGTCACCAGACCGTCCGCTTCCAGCTTCTTCAGCCGTGCGGTGATCATCTGCGGCGTGCCACCGGTCTGCGCCTGGATTTCCTCGAAGCGATAACTGCCCGCGAACAGTTCGCGCAAAACCAGTACAGTCCAGCGGTCGCCTACGACGGTTTCGGCGCGGGCGACAGGGCACAGCGTTTGGTCAGTCGTATTGTCCTTGATTTTCGTCATCACGATTTCTTCATCGGGCTTGTTACTATGATTTTCATAGCAATATGGCCCGGCATCGTCGCAAATGCAATGGGCCGCTTTGGGCCCAGGTCTTCATCGCCAGGGAGCCAGCCATGACCACCGAACAGGCGCCGGCAGCGGCCAAAGTCGATCTGAAGCTCGAGGTCGTCGTCATTCCCGTCGCCGACGTCGATCGCGCCAAGCGCTTCTACCAGGACCTCGGCTGGCGGCTCGATGCCGACTTCGTCAGGCCCGACGGTTCGCGCGCCGTGCAACTCACGCCGCCGGGTTCACCGACCTCGATCCATCTCGGCTCGGGAGCCGGGCTGCCGCGCTACCTGATCGTCAACGATATCGAAGCAGCACGCGCCGAGCTGATCGCGCGCGGCGCCGACGTCAGCGAGGTGTTTCATCGCGGCGCGGAAGGCCGCATCAAGGGACCGGATCCGGAGCGCCCGAGCTACGGTTCGCTCGCAACATTCAATGATCCCGACGGCAATGTCTGGCTGCTGCAGCAGGTCACGCAGCGGCTGCCGGGTCGCGTCGACGGCAACAGCACGAACTTCTCCTCGTCGGCTGATCTCGCCGCCGCGCTCCGCCGAGCGGCGATGGCTCATGGCGAGCATGAGAAGAGGACCGGTGGGCATGATGCGAACTGGCCGGACTGGTATGCCGAACACATCGCCCGCGAGCAGGCGGGCAAGCCGCTGCCCGAATAGTCGAAACCGCAACCCGTGCAACAGGCCGCTTGGCAGTCAAGGAGACAGTCGATGCCCGAGACCATTTATCCACGCGGAAGAACCGCGCTGCTGCTCGTTGATCCCTACAACGATTTTCTCTCCGAGCGTGGCAAGGTGTTTCCGCGCATCAAGCCGATCGTCGACGAGGTCGGCCTGCTCGACAATCTGCGCCGGCTCGATGGCGCGGTGCGCGCCGCGGGCATCCAGGTGGTGATCGTCCCGCACCGTCGCTGGGAGCCGGGCGACTATGAGGATTGGGATCACCCCAACCCGAGCCAGCGACTGATCATGCAGCGTCACAGCTTCGCGCGCGGCGAATGGGGCGGCGAATGGCATCCGGACTTCGCGCCGAAACCGGGCGATCTGATCGCCGGAGAGCATTGGGGGCAGAGCGGCTTTGCCGGCACTAATCTCGATTTCCTGCTCAAGCAAAAAGGGATCACGCATGTGATCGTGGTCGGTCTGCTGGCCAACACCTGCATCGAATCCACCGCCCGCTTCGCCATGGAGCTCGGTTACCACGTGACGCTGGTGCGTGATGCCACGGCCGCGTTCTCGCACGAGATGATGCATGCCGCCCACGAGCTGAACGGCCCGACTTACGCGCATTCCATCCAGACAACCGCCGAGGTGATCGCGGCATTGCCGGCGGCACCTCGTTCAAAGGAGCCAGTGCAATGACCAGGACATCGAAGACACTAGTTGCAATTGCCGCAAGCCAATCCAACCCGGAAGCCATCGACCAGGACAGACGCAGGCTGCTCACCGGCGCGGCGCTGGGCCTCGCTGCCGCGGGCGCCGCCAGCCTGTTTCCGGCGCGCCCGGTTGCGGCAGCCGCTGATGATGCGATCCGCCCGTTCCACATCGATATTCCCGAGGCAGACCTCGTTGACCTTCGCCGCCGCCTGGCCGCAACCCGATGGTCCGACAAGGAGACCGTCAACGACGACTCGCAGGGCGTTCCGCAGGCGATGCTGCGCGATCTCGTCCGCTACTGGCAGACGGACTACGACTGGCGCAAGGTCGAGGCGCGGCTCAACGCGCTGCCACAGTTCATCACCGAGATCGACGGGCTGGACATTCACTTCATCCACGTTCGCTCGAAGCACGGAGATGCACTGCCGATGATCGTCACACATGGCTGGCCGGGGTCGGTGATCGAGCAGATGAAGATCATCGAGCCTCTGACCAATCCCACCTCCCATGGCGGCAGTGCATCGGATGCGTTTCATCTCGTGATCCCGTCGATGCCGGGCTACGGCTTCTCCGGCAAGCCGACCACGGTCGGCTGGGATTCGCAGCGCATCGCGCGGGCCTGGGTCCAACTGATGAAGCGCCTCGGCTACAGCAAGTTCGTAGCGCAGGGCGGCGACTGGGGTTCGCCGGTCTCCAATGAAATGGCTAAGCTGGGTGCGCCGGAGCTGCTCGGCATCCACGTCAACCTGCCCGGCGTCGTTCCGCCCGAGGTGTTCAAGGCCGTCTCCTCCGGAGGTCCCGCGCCGGACGATCTGTCGGCGGAGGAGCAGCACGCCTTCGAGCAGATCAAGCTTCAATTCGCGAAGCGGCGTGCCTATGCGCAGATCATGGGCACACGCCCGCAGTCCCTTGCGGCGTTCGCGGATTCGCCGGCGGGCCTTGCCGCCTGGCTGCTCGATCACGGCGACGGCTACGCCCAGCCGGCCTCCGCGATGCAATCAGCCGTGCTCGGACGTGCCGTCAACGGCCATTCGGCCGGCGCGCTCACCCGCGATGACGTGCTCGACAACATCACGCTGTACTGGCTCACCAACAGCGCGATCTCCTCAGGCCGCCTGTACTGGGAAAACAAGACCAATCTCTATCTGCCCGCCAATGTCACGATCCCCGCCGCCGTCACCGCGTTCCCCGGCGAGAGTTTCGTGGCACCGCGGAGCTGGGTGGAAAAAGCCTATCACAAGCTGATCTACTTCCATCAGGCCGAGGCCGGCGGCCATTTCGCGGCATGGGAGCAGCCCGACATCTTCAGCAGGGAAGTTCGGGACGCGTTTCGGCCGCTCCGCAAGCTGATCTGAGAATTGAAAGGCACATCCGTCATGACCAAACTTGCCCTCATCGCCACCGTCGAGGTCGCGCCCGAGAAGCGGGACCAAGTGTTGTCGCAGCTCGCGGCGCATGGCGCCCGCTCGCTCAGGGATGAGCCGGGCACGTTGCATTTCGACATCCTGGTGCCGCGCGAGGACGCCTCGAAGCTGTTGATCTACGAAGTCTACCAGGATGACGCCGCGTTCGAGGCGCATCGCAATGCGCGCTCGATCGCACAGTTTCGCGAGGAGAGCGCAGGGCTCGGCATCAAGATTTCGGCAACGCGGTGCACGCCCGCCGCATAGAGCTCCGGCGGCGAGCGAAAGATCAGACGGTCTGACGCAGCAGGCCGATCAGGCGGCCGCATTCATCGTCCGTACCGACCGTGATGCGCAGGAAATCCTCGATCCGCGGTTTCTGGAAGTGCCGCACCAGGACGCCGCGCTCGCGCAGCTTCGCTGCGAGATCGGCGCCGCGATGGCCGGCATGGCGCGCGAACACGAAGTTCGCCAGCGACGGCAGCACGTCGAAGCCGAGCTCGGTGAGGCCGCGGACCAGCGCCTCGCGGCTCCTCATGATGCGCTGCCGGGTCTCCTCGAACCAGATGTCGTCCCCGATCGCGGCGACCGCGCCCGCGATCGCGAAGCAGTCGAGCGGATAGGAGTTGAAGCTGTCCTTGACGCGCTCCAGCGCCTCGATCAGCGGACGCTGGCCGATGGCGAAGCCGACCCGCAATCCCGCCAGCGCGCGCGACTTGGACAGGGTCTGGATCACCAGCAGATTGTCATGGCGCGCGACCAGCGGCACCGCGCTCTCGGCGCCGAAGTCGACATAGGCCTCGTCGACCACAACGAGACGGTCCGGGTGCCCGGTGACCAGCGCCTCGATCGCTGCACGCGGCAGCGCGACGCCGGTCGGCGCGTTTGGATTGCACAAGAGGATGGCGCTGCCCGGTCGCCGGTAGTCGGCAACATTGATCCGCATCGCGGCGTCGAGCGGCACCACCTCATAGCGGACGCCGTAGAGGCGACAGTAGACCGGGTAGAAGCTGTAGGTGATGTCGGGGAACAGCAGCGGCGCATCGTGCTTGAGCAGCGCCGGGAAGGCGTGGGCCAGCACCTCGTCCGAACCGTTGCCGACGAACACCTCATCTGATGAGACGCCATAGCGCGTTGCGATCGCCTCGCGCAAGGCGGTTGCGCGCGGATCCGGATAGAGCCGCAGCCGATCCGCGGTCGCCGCGATTGCGGCCAGCGCGCGCGGCGACGGCGGGTAGGGATTCTCGTTGGTGTTGAGCTTGATGAGGCCATCGATCTTCGGCTGCTCGCCGGGCACATATGGCGACAGATTGTGGACGACCGAACTCCAGAAGCGACTCATGATCCGTGATCCAGGGATTGATCTCATCACAGTAGGGGATGCCGCGCTTCGGTGGAAGCCGGCTCTTCACCTCGCCAGGATATCGAGAGGAGGCCGGCAGCGGCCGCCGGCGCAGCACCGCCGCGATCTGCTGACAGTGCAGGTCACGCGGCTCAGATTTCCGTCTGGCTGCCCAACTCGACCACGCGATTTGGCGGGATCCGGAAGAAGTCGGTCGCCGGCAGCGCATTGCGGTGCATGATCTCGAAAATTCTGGAGCGAAAGCGGCCGAACTTCGAGTGTTCCGCCGGCACGATCTTGACGCGACCGACGAAGAACGAAGTGTCCATCAAGTTGAATTCAAGCCCCATCGTACCGCACCGGTCGAGCAGCCGCGGCACGTTCGGATGCTGCATGAAGCCGTATTGGGCCACCAAGGTATGGAAATTGCCGTCGAGGTCCGTGCGGATGAGACGGTGATCAGATGCGACGCGGGGAATATTGAGCGTAGCCACGCGCAGCAGGACGATGCGTTCATGCAGCACCTTGTTGTGCTTCAGATTGTGAAGCAGCGGCACCGGCACCATGTCGAGCCGGCTCGTCACATAGACGGCGGTTCCCGGAACACGCGGCTTGTTCCGGACCTGCTGGATGAACTCGCTGAGTGGCAGCGTATCGCGCTCGAGCTGGGCTTCGAGCGCCCTGCGGCCGCGGCGCCAGGTCGACATCAGGAAAAACAGGATAGCTCCGACCGCAAGCGGGACCCAGCCACCCTCCATCACCTTCATCATGTTCGCGGCCACGAACGACAGGTCGACCAGGATGAACGCGCCGGCAACCAGCGCACTCGACCAGAAGGGCCAGCCCCAGACTTCGCGCATGGCAAGAAACATCAGCATCGACGTCAGGAGCATCGTCAATGCGACGGCGATGCCGAAGGCGGAAGCAAGATTGTCGGACGAGCGGAAGCTCAGGGTCAGCGCCAGTGTCAGCACCATCAGCGTCCAATTGACGAAGCCGACATAGATTTGCCCGTAACCCTCCGAGGAGGTCTGGGTGATGTTGAGGCGCGGGCATAGTCCAAGCTGAATGGCTTGCCGGGTCATCGAGAACGTGCCGGAGATGATCGCCTGGCTTGCAATGATGGTGGCAACGGTCGCGAGCGCGACCAGCGGCAGTTGCAGGCTGGACGGGCATAGCGCGAAGAACGGATTTGATCCGGCCGCCAGATCGCCTTGCACCAGCATCGCGGTCTGGCCGGCATAGTTCAGCAGCAGGGTCGGCAGCACCAGCCCGTACCAGGTCAGGCGGATCGGCCCGGCGCCGAAATGCCCCATGTCGGCGTACAGCGCCTCGGCGCCGGTGGCGCACAGGAACACGCCGCCGAGCACCAGGAAGCCGGTGAAGCCATGCCCGAAGAGGTAGCTGAGGCCGACGCGGGGATCGAGCGCAGCAAGCACGGCGGGATTTCGCAAGATACCGAGGATACCGAGCACGCCAATCGTCACGAACCAGACCGTCATGATCGGGCCGAACAGAGCGCCGATGCGGGCCGTGCCTTGCGGTTGAATCGCGAACACGGCGATCAGCACGAGCACGGAAAGGGGCAGCACGTACGGGCTGAAGGACGGCAGCGGATCCTTCAATCCCTCCAGCGCGCTCAACACGGAGATCGCGGGGGTGATGGCGCCATCGCCATAGAGCATTGCCGCCCCGATGATGCCGAGCGCGATCACGAATGGGCGATCGCCATGCTTGATTCCGATCAGCGACATCAGTGCAAGGATTCCGCCCTCGCCGTCGTTGTCCGCGCGCATGACGATTGCGACATATTTGATCGACGTGGTGATCAGCAGGGTCCACACCACGAGCGACAGGATGCCCAGTGCCACCTCCGGCGTCGCCTTTCCTCCCGCCCACTCGATCGCGGTCTTGAAGGTGTAGAGCGGACTGGTGCCGATATCGCCGTAAACGACGCCGAGGGCGCCGATCGCCATCGCGCCGATCGCGCCGTGCGCTGGAGGTGTCTCGGCCGGAATCGCTTCGGCGCTCGAGGTCAAGGTCTCGGGTTCGGCGGCAGTCATCGTCCGCTCCTGTCTGCAGGCGAATTGGCCGCTCGGGCGGCGGGCTATGCTCTAGCTTGCGATGGACTTTGACTTTGTCGAAGCCGCCGGAACCTTTGCCTCAAGACTATGACAGATTTTTTGAGGCACCGCTGCGATGAGCTGTCATTCGCCAGGGCAAACGTCAGGCTCATGTAAGGAATTCGCCAATCGGCACATGCAGGTCCAGGTAGGAACTGCGGAGCGCCGCCTACCAGGTCGCCGTGCCCTTCATGGTCGGCTGGCCTTCGGCGTTCGCTGTCCACAGCTCCATGCCGCCGTCCTTGTCGTTGGCATTGATCGAGAACTCGCTGCCTTCGAACAGCGGCTGCACGCCGCGATAGGACAGCTTCTTCGGCGGCTTGCCGCCGCGCAGCCTCGCGGCGAGTTCGACGATGAACGAGGCCTGCAGCGGGCCGTGGAAGATCAGGCCGGGATAGCCCTCGACCTTGGTGACATAGTCGCGATCGTAATGGATGCGATGGCCGTTGAAGGTCAGCGCCGAGTAACGGAACAGCAGCACGGGATCGGAGACATGGCTCTCGCGGTGCTGCGCGACCGGAGGCGGCGGCGCCTTGGCCGGCGCTGCGGCCAGGGTGGTCGTCATCTCGCGATAGACGATGTCCTGCCGCTCGCGAACCGCAAGACCGCGCGAGGTCGTCACCTCGTGATTGACCGAGACGAAGCACAGCGTGCCGGTCGAGCCAGATTTCACGGTGACGTCCGCAATCCTGGAAGCGCGCTTGGCCTCGTCGCCGATCCGCAGTGCATCGAAAAATTCGAGCTCGCCGCCGGCCCACATCCGGCGCGGCAGCGGCACCGGCGGCAGGAAGCCGCCGCGGGTCGGATGACCGTCCGGGCCGAGCTGCGACATCGGAAACACCGGCTGCGCCAGGCACCAATGCGTGGTCCACGGCGCGGCATCGCCCGTCTTCGGCTCGCCGATCTCCTGGAACAGCGTCGCGCGCAGCCCCATGACCAGGTATTTGGTGACGACGTCGGAAGCCTCGGCGGTCTTGCCGATCCACTGGCGGAGATGATCGAGGTCGAGTTTGTCGGTCATGACTGTCTTGCCCGGGCAGGAGGGATTTCAGGAACCTTTGGTGCGCTCGCCGATCGCCGGCACCTTGCCGTAGTGCCTGTCCTCGCCGACCACGATCGCGGCCGGCGCCGGATAGCTGACCTTGCCGTTCGGCGTGTCGACCTCGATGCGGCGCAGATGCGGATGCTTCGCAAGGTCATCCATGCTGTTGACCTCGGCGAAAGCGATGTCGGCCTCGGCGAGCTTGGCCAGCAATTCCTCGCGCGTGAGCTTGCCAAAACTGTCGCTGACGATCTGGTCGGTCACCGTGCGGTTACGGACGCGTTCGACCATGTTGGCAAAGCGCGGATCGTCGGGCAGGCCGGGCTGGCCCAGCACCTTGGCGCACAGCGTCTTCCACTCGCGCTCGCTCTGGATCGAGATCAGGATCTCCTTGCCGTCCTTCGAGCGGAACACGCCGTAGGGCGCGATCGAGGGATGGGCGAGGCCGATGCGTTTGGGCGACTTGCCGTCCTCGGCATTGAGCAGCGGCACGGTGAGCCAGTCGGCCATCACGTCGAACATCGAAATCCGGATGTCGGCGCCTTGGCCGGTGCGGCTGCGGCCGATCAGCGCTTCGAGAATGGACGCGTGCGCGGTGGCGCCGGTCGCGACGTCGACGATCGACATGCCGACGCGCGAGGCGCCCTCGGGTCCGCCGGTGATCGAGGCGAGGCCGCTCTCGGCCTGGATCAGCAGGTCATAGGCCTTGCGGTCGGCATAGGGGCCGGTGTCGCCATATCCGGTGATCGTGCACATGATCAACTTCGGATAGTCCTTGCGCAGCCGCTCGCGCGAGAAGCCGAGTTTGTCCATCGAGCCGGGCTTCAAATTCTGCAACAGAACGTCGGCGCCCGCGATCAGCCGTTCCAGCTCTGCGCGGCCGTCCTTGGTGGCGAGGTCGACCACGGCGGAATCCTTGCCGCGGTTGAGCCAGACGAAATAGCTGCTCTGGCCCTTTGCCGCGGCGTCGTAGCCACGGGCGAAATCGCCCTCGGGCCGCTCGATCTTGATGACATGGGCGCCCGCATCGGCCAGGCGTGACGAGCAGAACGGCGCGGCAACCGCCTGTTCGACGGCGATGACGGTCAATCCCTCAAGCGGCAACATGGTCAAGCAACTCAGTAGGAGCGGGGCATGCCGAGCACGTGCTCGGCGACGAAGGACAGGATCAGGTTGGTAGAGATCGGCGCCACCTGGTAGAGCCGGGTCTCGCGGAACTTACGCTCGACATCGTATTCCTCGGCGAAGCCGAAGCCGCCATGGGTCTGCACGCAGGCATTGGCCGCCTCCCAGGACGCATCGGCCGCCAGCATCTTGGCCATGTTGGCCTCGGCACCGCAGTCGAGCCCGGCCTCGTATTTGCGGGTAGCTTCCTTCACCATCAATTCCGCCGCGCGCATCGAGGCGTAGGCCTTTGCAATCGGAAACTGGATGCCCTGGTTCTGGCCGATCGGCCGACCGAACACGCTGCGCTCCTTGGCGTAGTTGGTGGCCTTGGCGATGAACCATTTGGCGTCACCGATGCATTCAGCGGCGATCAGGATGCGCTCGGCATTCATGCCGGAGAGAATGTAGCGGAAGCCCTTGCCTTCCTCGCCGATCAGGTTTTCCGCCGGCACTTTCATGTCAGTGAAGAACACTTCGGTGGTGGCGTGATTCATCATGGTTCTGATCGGGCGGATCTCCAGCCCCTTGCCCTTCACCTCACGCATGTCGACGATGAACACCGAAAGGCCGTCGGTGCGCTTCTTGGACTGCTCCTTCGGCGTGGTGCGTGCCAGCAGGACCATCAGGTCGGAATATTCGGCGCGACTGGTCCAGATCTTCTGGCCGTTGACGACGTAGTGATCGCCCTCGCGGCGCGCGAAGGTCTTCAGCGACGAGGTATCGGTGCCGCTGGTCGGCTCGGTGACGCCGAACGCCTGCAACCGCAATTCGCCGGTCGCGACCTTCGGCAGATACTTCGCCTTCTGCGCGTCGTTGCCGTGCCGCAGCACGGTGCCCATCGTGTACATCTGGGCGTGGCAACCGCCGCCGTTGCAGCCGGCGCGCTGGATCTCTTCCAGGATCGCCGCCGCGGCCGACAGCTTCAGCCCCGCGCCGCCATATTCCTCGGGGATCAGCACCGAGAGATAGCCGGCCTCCGTCAACGCATCGACGAACTCCTTCGGGTAGGCCATCTGGCGGTCGAGCTTGCGCCAGTATTCGCCGGGAAACTGTGCGCAGAGCTTTGCGACGGCGTCGCGGATGTCTGAGTGGTCGTCGGTGTGTTGTTCGTGTGCGGTCATTGTTTCGTCTTGCCGAGAGGTTGCACGTGATACGGGCAATGCGCCCGCTGTTGTGGGGTCCCGGTAAACTCCCTATGCTGTTTTGTTATAGCGTATGAACCTGCCTTCCAGGATTGGCAAGTATGGATTTCCGGCAGCTTAGGACCTTTGCGTGCGTCGCGGAACTCGGGAGTCTGAGCAAGGCATCCGATACCTTGCGGGTCGCGCAGCCGGCGCTGAGCCGGCAGATCAAGCTCCTGGAGCACGAGCTGCGCACCGAGTTGTTCACGCGCAATGGCCGCGGCATGGTGCTGACCGATGCCGGCCGGCTGCTGCTGGCGCGCACCAGCGGTATCGTGCGGCAGATCGACCAGATCCGCGACGACATCCAGTCCGCCGGCGGCGCACCGTCCGGCCGCGTCGTGCTCGGCCTCGTGCCGACGGTGAGCTGCGTGCTGTCGGCGCGGCTGGCGCGGCGCACGGTGGAGCGCTATCCCGGCATCTCGCTCTGCATCGTCGAGAGCTATAGCGGCCATTTGATCGAGTGGCTGCATCGCGGCGAGATGGACCTTGCGGTGATCTACGGCCCGTCGGTCGACCTGCATCTGGCGGTGCAGAGCCTCGGCCGCGACAGCATCGTCGCCGTCGGCCCGCGCGGCAGCGGGCTGAAGCAGAAGAAGCAGGTGGATTTCGGCTGGCTGATGCGCCAGCGCCTGGTGCTGCCCAGTCATTCGCACGGCCTCCGTGCGCTGCTCGAACATGCCGCGGCCAGAAAGAAGATCGATCTCGACGTCAAGCTCGAGGCGGATTCGTTCCGGGTGCTGACGAGCCTGGTCGAGGAGGGGCTCGGATACACCATGCTGCCGCCGTCCTCGGTGCGCAGCGAGGTCGCGGAGGGCCGGCTTGAGACCGCGCCGATCGCGCGGCCGGCGCCGCGGCGCGAGCTGACCTTGGCCTCGCCGGTCGAGCATCCCGGCTCCAATGCGATGACACTGATCGCAAAGCTGTTGCGCGATGAGGTCGCTGCGCTGCGCGCCGAGGGGCTCTGGGATATCCAGCTCGCCTGAGCGCGGCTTCGCATCACTTCACCACGAAGCCGAGATGGCCGCGGAAGCGGGTCTTGAGGTAGGTGCCGTCGCGCGGCGGCAGCGCGCGCTCGACTTCGCCGGACGCGATACGGATTCGTGCCAGCCGCGGGCCGCCGCCGAGATCGCGCAGGCTGTTGCGGAAATTCTCGATGCCGGCCATGTCCGCGATGTCGGAAACATTGCCGATGCCGGCGCCGCTCGCGATCACCTCGAGCTTCGCACCCAGGCCGGAGTGGCTGGGCTGCATGCCGGTCTCGCCGAAATGGCCGTTGTCGAGCACCGCAATCGAGAGATTACCGGGCTGCTTGGTGGCGATGGTCAGCAGGCTGCCGATCCCCATCAGCTGCTCGCCATCGCCGGTGACGACCAGCACCGGGCGCTTCGGCTGCGCCAGCGCCAGCCCGAGCCCGACCATCGCGGCGCCGCCCATGGCACCCCAAAGATAGAAATTGCCCGCATGGTCGCCGGCATCGAACACATCGTAGGACGAGGAGCCGAGCCCGGAGATCACCAGAAGGCCGCCGCGGTCGGCAAGCAGCGCCTTCACCGCGGCGCGGCGGTCGAGTGTGCCTGTTGCTGCCGACATCAGTGCGTCTCCTTGGTCCACTTCTTGCGGCCGATCATCCGCTGCGAGATCAGCACGGCGACCTGTTGGTCTCCGTCATAGGCGAGCGAGGCGGCGGCCGAGATGACTTCCTCGGCGTCGTCGGGGTTCTCGAGCCGCAGCACTGTCGTGCCCATGATCTCGAAGGCCTGCGGCGTCGCGCGGCCCATCGGGATCTGCCACGGATTGAACTCGGCCCATTCGCCGCGCATCGTCACCAGGGTCAGCAGCGGGAAGCGGCAGCTTGCCATCAGCGACAGCATGTTGACGCAATTGCCGACGCCGCTCGATTGCATCAACAGGACCGCGCGCTCGCCGCCGAGCCAGGCGCCGGCGGACAGCGCCACGCCTTCCTCCTCGGTGGTCAGAACCGTAGTCTTGATGCCGGTATCGGCGTGCGACAGCTTGATCAGCTTGGAATGTCCCGCATCGGGAACATAGGACACCTGCGCCACGCCAAAGCTCTTCAGCGTGCGGTAGATCGCAACTGGCCAGTCCTGGCTGGTCGCGCTGTCCTGGTGAACGGCAATCTGGTCCATCATGGCCTCGGCTAGGGCGCGCGTTGGAGCGCCGTCATGCCGGGAGGCTTAGGGCAGGCGAGAGCCTTATTCTCTTCGCATCTGGCTCGCCCAGCTATGCCGGAATTTTATAGGGGGCAGCGCGACCCTTTCCGGCCGGGCCGAAAGGAGGCCTCAGCGCGCGTCCTTCCTCACCATGAACACGTACATGTCCCAGAACGTCTCGGGGTGATCGACCTCGAAGCGGTGCCACTGATCGAGGTTGATCTCGTCGGCTGCGGCCGCAAACTGCTTGCGGAATTTTTCCAGCACCGCCGGATCGTCGAACGGCTCGAAGCCCTGAAACGACAGGTCATGTTCGTTCAGGAACGCCGCGATCTCGGGAATGGTGAGGCGGTGCTCCATGACGTTGAACAGCAGGTCGCGGCAGCCGCTCATGCTGTAGAAATCCTTGGCGCCGATCAGCGTCCGCCATTGGTCGGCCTCGCGGAAAATCTCCTGCCGGCACCGCCGGATGTCGTCGGCGGTGGCGCGATAGTTGCGCGCGGCGATGCGATCGCGGGCCTCGACGATGACGCGGCGCGCCAGCTCGCTGTACAGGCCGATGCGCATCGTGCCGCCCGGCCGCAGCAGCGAGACCAGCACGCGCCAGCCGGTCATCGGCTCGGCGAGATGGTGCAGGACCCCGACCGACTCGATGCTGTCGAAGCTGCGATCGATCGAGCCCAGCTCCAGGATATCCGCCTGCGCATACTCGACATTGCGCAAGCCGAGCTCGCGCGTCTTGCGGCGCGCATAGGCGAGGCTGGTCATGCTGATGTCGACCGCGAGCAGGCGGGCGTTCGGACAGACCTGCGCGATCTGGATCGCGTGCGAACCGGTGCCGCAACCGGCGATCAGGATATCCCGTTCGGCCTGCTGCTCCGCGGTCGCGGCCGTCTTTCCTCGCGCCCGATCGGCGACGAATGCCGTCAGCGGGTTCACGGTCCAGCGCGGATAGGGATTTTCCTCGTACTGACGCATCACCTCGACCGATACGTCGTTCCTGATCGGCGTGAGCGTCACAATGGCGCGGCGCTCTTCCATCTCTTCGCGCGGCTCGCGAAGCTGCACTCGCAACAGGCCGGCGACGGTTGGAGGCCATTCCCGGCGCAGCAGCGCGTCCGCCGCCGGCAGAGTATGAAGCGGGAAATACGCCGCGACGACGGCCAGCGTCAGCGGCGTGAACGCGGCGTTGGATGCCAGGTCGTGCAGCAATCGATCGCGCAGTGCAGCCGCCCGTTCGGCTTCCGCCTCGGTCTGTCCATAGACATATTCGTTGATGAAGCATTGCCGGGCGAGCGCGCAGGCAAAGGCAATGAGATCGTCGTCATCGCCATCCCTGCGTTGCTCGCCGGCGAGCCGCAGCAATTCGGCTCGCACGTGCCCGAGCAGCACTTCGAGCTGCATGCCCGCCAGCGTCGTCGCTTCCATCGCGCAGCGCAGGAACAGATCGCTGGCCAGCGCGGCAACGCCTTCGCCGCCGAACAAGTCCGCGCTCGTCACCGGCAGCGGCCACTTGCCGGCAATCCGCCCGACATAGCGGGTGACGGTCGGGCTCTGGAGGATGAAGCCCACGGCCTTCGCGTCCATGCCGAGCGCGAGCGCCTTGCTGAAATGCGCGGCGGCCTTGGCGCGATTGCCCAACGCCTGGTACGAATTGCCGGCATTGTAGTGACACGCGGCGTTCACGTCATCGGCAGCAATCGCTTTCGCGAACGCCTTCACCGCGGAGCGGTGATCGCCGGCCGCCTGCGCCATCAGGCCGAGAAGGTTCAGGCTCTGCGCATGGCTGGGCTCGCGCGCGAGAATGTGCCGGCAGACCTCCTGCGCCTCGTTGAAGCGGCGCATTCCGTAGAACCGGCTGGCCTCCGCGGCGAGGTCGGCAATGCTGATGCCCGCGGAGCCGAAGGCAGGTACGTTCTTGCCGGCCGCGTCCCGTCGCTTACCGGCCGCGCGCCGTTCTTTTCGGTTCATGATCCGTCAACTGGCCCAAGCTGCAAGACGCGGCGAGACATAGGGCCGAACGCAATTGCAGCCAAGGATTATTCAGCCCGGGATCCGCACCGGCAGGTTCTCGATGCCGCGGACGAAGCTGGAATAGACCCGCTTCGGCTCGCCGACCACCTCGATGCGGTCGAAACGCTTCAGCATCTCCTGCCACACGATCTTGAGCTGCAGTTCGGCGAGCCGCATGCCGACGCAGCGGTGGATGCCGAAGCCGAACGACAGATGGATCCGCGGCCGGGCGCGGTCGATGATGAACTCGTCGGGCCGGTCGATCACCTCGTCGTCGCGATTGCCGGAGACGTACCACATCACGACGCGGTCGCCCTTCCGGATGGTCTTGCCGCCGATCTCGGTGTCCTGCAGCGCGGTGCGCCGCATGTGAGCCAGCGGCGTCTGCCAGCGAATCACCTCCGGCACCATGGTGTCGATCAGGGCCGGGTTCTCCTTCAGTTTCTGGAACTGGTCGGGATGCTCGTGCAGCGCCAGCACCGAGCCGCTCATGGTGTTGCGGGTGGTGTCGTTGCCGCCGACGATCAGCAGGATGATGTTGCCCATCAGATTGTCGGGGTCCATGTGCCGCGTGGCGTCGCTATGCGCCATCATCGACAGCAGATCGTTGCGCGGGGCCAAGTTGACCCGCTCGTTCCAGAGTTTCGAGAAATAGCCATAGCACTCGTCCATCTCCCGCCGCCGCTCTTCCGGCGAGTTGACGATGCCACTCTTCGGCAGCGCGGTGGAGACGTCGGACCAGCGCGTCAGCTTGCGCCGTTCCTCCCAGGGGAAGTCGAACAGCGTCGCCAGCATCTGGGTGGTCAATTCGATCGAGACGCGCTCGACGAAATTGAACGTCTCGTTGCGCGGCAGGTTGTCGAGCACGCTGGCCGAGCGCTGGCGGATCAGCTTGGCCAGCTCGTCGAGATGATCAGGCGTGAACATCGGCGACACGGTCTTGCGCTGATGGGCGTGCTTCGGCTGATCCATCGCGATGAAGCTCGGATAGTCGTAGCCGGGCGGCACGTCGCGGATCGAGATGCCGCCGAGCGTGGAATCCGAGGAGAAGATGCCGTGGCTGGTGTCGACATGCATGATGTCGTTGTACTTGACCACGGACCAATAGGGCTCGATCGGCGCGTTGGTGCAGTAATGCACCGGCTCTTCCTTGCGCAGCCGCTCGAACCATGGCCACAGCGTGTCGTTCTGGAACAGTTTTGGCGCGCCGGGATGAAAATCCCTGAGCGGAGTCGCATAGGCTTCCTCACGCGCCTGGCGCTGTAGCTCGGCCCGGTCGGCACGGATGGCGGTCTGGACGTTCATGATCTCTCTCTGCACAATTTTCGAAGGCCGCACGGGAGGTGGTTGGGCTCTCTCCCCCCCTTGCGGGGGAGAGTTGGAGAGAGGGGTGAGCCGCGACCACCGCCCGTACGGCTTACCCCTCTCCCTAACCCTCCCCCGCAAGGGGGGAGGGAACCCATCCGCTGTGCCCGCCTAACTCAGGTCAAGCGACGCAAATGTTTCAACACGACTGCGGATGCAGCTTCACGCGGCGATACGCACGGGCAGCGTCTCGTAGCCCTTGATGAAGCTGGAATACACCCGCTGCGGCTCCTCCACCACCTCGATCGTGTCGAAGCGCTTGAGGATCTCCTCCCAGATGATCTTGAGTTGCAGCTCGGCAAGCCGCAGGCCCACGCAGCGGTGGATGCCGAAGCCGAACGAGATGTGGGTGCGCGGCCGGGCACGTTGGATGTCGAACACGTAAGGCCGCTCGATGGCCTCTTCGTCGCGGTTGCCCGAGACGTACCACATCACGACCTTGTCGCCCTTCTTGATCTGGCGGCCGCGGAATTCGAAGTCGGTGAGTGCGGTCCGCCGCATGTGGGCGAGCGGCGTCTGCCAACGGATCACCTCGGGCACGAAACTGTCGATCAGCGCCGGGTTCTCGCGCAGCTTGCGGTATTGCTCGGGATGCTTGCTCAGCGCATAGATGCTGCCGGACAGCGTGTTGCGCGTGGTGTCGTTGCCGCCGACGATCAACAGGATCAGATTGCCGAGGAAGTTCTTCGGATCCATGTTCCGCGTGGCGTCGCTGTGCGCCATCATCGAGAGCAGATCGCTCTTCGGCGGCTGGCTCGAGCGCTCCTTCCAGAGCCGGGCGAAATAACCGGCGCATTCCATCAGCTCGGCCTGCCGCTCGTCCTCGGTGGCGACGAGGCCGCCGGCGCCGGGCAGGGTGGTTGCGACGTCGGACCAGCGCGTCAGCTTGCGGCGGTCCTCCCAGGGGAAGTCGAACAGCACGGCTAGCATCTGCGTGGTCAGCTCGATCGAAACCTTGTCGACCCAGTCGAACACCTCGCCGCGCGGCAGATTGTCGAGGCACTCGGTCGAGCGCTTGCGGATGTTGATCGCGAGCTCGTCGAGATGGGTCGGCGTGAACATCGGCGCCACGGTCTTGCGTTGCGCCGAGTGGCGCGGCTGGTCCATCGCGATGAAGCTCTCGCGGCGCAGATCCGGCGGCACGTCGCGGATCGTGATGCCGCCGAGCGATGCGGCCGAGGAGAACACCGAATGGTTGGTCTCGATGTCCATGATGTCGTTGTAGCGGGTGACCGACCAGTACGGCCCGAACATCGAGTCCTTGCAGTAATGCACCGGATCCTCGCGGCGCAGCCGGTCGAAATACGGCCAGAAGGTATCGGTCTTGAACAGCTCGGGATGGCCGGGATCGTAGTCCGACAGCGCCAGTGTGTTGGCGCGTTCGCGTGCGGCGTCCAGATGGGCGGTGTCGACGAGATCGATGGTCCCGTGCATGAGCGGCTCCTCAACCGTTGCAGCAGCCGGGGCATCGCCGGCGCGCCATGTTTTACCGAATTACATTCTCATTCCGCGGTTTGCGCAAGAGCTGACAGCGCGCTTTTGGCCGCATTGGTAGCCGGCCAAAACGGCCGAATCCGGGCCTTTCCAACGACGGACCGGCGTCGGCGGCGACCACGCCCGTTTCAAACGGCGTTTGATTTGCTCAGGCGGCGCATGCGGGCGGTGCAGGGACTGTCTATCGGCTGGCCGGCTTTTCGCAGGGGTACGTGTCCTGCATGCCCCAGAGCAGCAGGAGGGCGACCATCATCTCGCCTTTCGCGGACCGCTTGTCGGCCGACTTGAGCATGATCTCTTCGGTTTGCTCGGTGGACAATACGAGGGTGTCGGGCATGCAGAACAGCAATTGGCCGCCGTGCCGTTTCAACCAGGCATTGGAAGCCATCAGGCCGCCCCTGACGCCGTCCAGATACATATGATTGAAGATGCGGAAGTTCTCGTTGGCCGGATTGCGATAGGATTCCAGGCGCACATCGGCGGCCCCAGCGGGAGCTGCGGCAAGCGCCAGCACGCACGCCGGCAATATCCACTTGTTCATTGCTCGGTTCCTTGCGGCCGCGCCCATTCGGTAAGTCCGTCGTTCCTTCCGCCGGGTTCGAAGCACGCGGGGCGGTGGACGGCGGCCGGTTTCCGGGGGGCCATTAAGGCATAGCCAACCGCACCCGCCGAATCCCGCGGCGGCACTCTCGACCGTGTATGAAACCTGGATCACACTCGCAGCGACAAACCTGTGCTTTTGATGCGCAGAGATTGTCCTGTCCTGGAGTTTTTCCGTGAACGACATGAGCTGGGCCCCGCCGGGGCCGCCGCCGCAACCGGTTCCGCCGCCGATGCCGGTGGCGTTTTCGGGGAGCCGGACGCAGTTCTTCCGTCTGGTCGCGCGCGGCGCCGGGCTCGAGCTCTTCACGGTCGGCTTCTACCGGTTCTGGCTCACCACCGACATCCGCCGTCACCTCTGGTCGAACACCCTGATCGACGGCGATGGGGCGGAATATACCGGCCGCGGCAAGGAGCTCCTGATCGGCTTTCTGGTCGCACTCGCGATCCTGGTTCCGGTCTATCTCGGCTACGCCCTGCTCGTGATCGAGGCCGAGCACGGCCAGACATTCTCCTCGTTGCCGATGGTCGCCTTCTTTTATGTGTTCGGCCAGTTCGCGATCTATCGCGCGCGGCGTTACCGGCTCACCCGCACGGTGTGGCGCGGCGTCCGCTTCTGGATGAGCGGCTCGGGCTGGATCTATGCGCTGAAGGCCTCGCTATGGGGCCTCCTGGTCGTGATCACGCTTGGCTTTGCGCTGTCATGGCGCGAGGCGGCGCTCGAACGCTACAAGATGCGGCATTCGTATTACGGCGATCTGCAGGGCTCCTTCGAAGGCCGCGGCTGGGATTTCTTCAAACGCGGCTGGTGGCTCTGGCTACTGATGCCGTTCGCGCTGGTGACGATCTTCGGCCCGTTCGCCTATGCCGCGTTCAAGGCGATCGAGTGGCGCTGGTGGCTGTCGGGCATCCGGTTCGGCGAGGTCAGACTGGAATCGACCATGAGTCGCGGCGCCCTGATCGGCCTGTACTGGAAGGTGATCGGCTGGGCCATGCTGCTCGGCACGGTGTTCCTGGCCTATCTCGTGCTCTGCATCTTCCTGGCGGCCAGCATCGACGGCTCCTCGATCGAGACCTTCTTCAAGACTGAGGCGTTCGCCAAGAGCATTCCGCTGATGGTCCTGCTCGGCATCGGCTATCTCGCCCTTGCGCTGGCGATGAACGTCGTGATGCGGGTCTATCTGATGCGCGATCTCTGGGTCCGGGTGCTGTCGTCGACCATCGTGCACAACATTGGGGCGGCCGCCAACGTCACCGCGCGCGGCGAGCTCGCCAATGCGCTCGGTGAAGGTTTTGCCGACGGCCTCGACGTCGCGGGGTTCTAAAGCATGATCCGGAAAAGTGCGAAGCGGTTTTCCGAAAAGATCATGCGCAAACAAGGAGCTAAAGCCCGATGACGATTCAACCCAATCTCATCGCGCTTTAGCGTCATGGAAGCCGATCTCAACCAGGCCAATGCCGCGGCGGCGCCGGTCCCGGGTGCGGTGTTCTTCGACGGCGCATCGAGCCGCCGGCGCGTCGTCGCGCTCAAGCTGTCCGACGCGCTGGAGATCAGGGAAGATGGCGAACGGCTGGCGCGCTGGGCGTTTGCTGACATCCGCCGTGCCGACAGTCCGTCCGGCCTGCTGCGGCTGAGCTGCCTGACTGCGCCGGCACTGGCGCGGCTCGAGGTCCGCGACGCCGGGCTGATCGCCGAGCTGGTCGCGCGCTGCGACAGGCTCGAGCAGGACCTGCCGAACCGCAAGGGCGTCGCCGGCATTGTCGGCTGGTCGCTCGCGGCCGCGGTATCGATCGTGCTGGTGGTGCTGTTCGGCGTGCCGCTCGCCGCCGAGCGGTTGACGCCGCTGGTGCCGGATTCCTTCGAGCGGCGCCTCGGCGACGTCGCGGAAGCGCAGGTCAGGGTGGTGTTCGACGGCAAGCCGTGCAGCAGTGCGGCCGGACAAGCGGCATTCGAGAAGCTGGTCGGCAAGCTGCGGGACACCGCAGGCCTCGACAATTCGGTGCAGTCGGGCGTGCTGGCGACGCCGGTGCCGAACGCCTTCGCGCTGCCGGGCGGCAAGGTCTATCTGTTCGACGGACTGCTGGAGAAAGCGGAAAGCCCCGACGAGATCGCAGGCGTCCTGGCCCATGAGCTCGGCCATCTCCGGCACCGCGACAGCATGCGCGAGCTGATCCACAATGGCGGCACCTCGTTCCTGATCGGGCTGTTGTTCGGCGACATCACCGGCTCCGGCGCGCTGATCTTCGCCTCGCGCTCGCTGGTGACGTCGTCCTATTCGCGCGACGCCGAGACCAATGCCGACACCTTTGCGATCGAGACCATGCACAAGCTTGGCCGTCCGGCGAAGCCGATGGGCGAACTGATGTTCCGCGTCACCGGCAAGGAAGGCGGCAACGGGCTCTCGCTCGTCGCCAGCCATCCACTGACCGAGGATCGCCTCGAACGGATGGCCAAGGCCGACGCCAGCAACAAGCTCGCGGGCAAGCCGCTGCTGTCGCCGGCCGAATGGCATGCGCTGAAGGGCATCTGCGGCAAGACGTGAGGCAAGCGGATTTCGGCACTGGAGCAATCCCATGCAGCGTAATGACAAATACTGGTTTCCCGCCAAGCGCTACGGCTGGGGCTGGGGACCGCCGAACAACTGGCAGGGCTGGGTGGTGCTCGCGGGCTTAGTGGCGCTGATTGCCGTCGGCGCAGCGATCAACCTCCCGCACTCCCCGGCGCGCTTCATCGGCTACGTGGCCGTGCTGAGCGTTCTGCTCACCGCCGTCTGCTGGTGGAAGGGCGAGCCGCCGCGCTGGCGCTGGGGCGGCGACTAGACCATTGCTGGGCGCCTACTTCACCAGCCTGAACTTGCCGCCCTCGACCTTGATCAGGAACGCCGAGCGCTCGTCATAGCCGTTATGGTCGGTCGGGCTCATGGTCGAGAGGCCGTTGTTCAGGTAGACGTCCTTGCCGCGCTCCAGTTCGTCGCGCAGCGCGGCGCGGAATTCCGGCGTGCCGGGCTTGGCGGTCTTCAGCGCAATCGCCGCCGCCCGCTTGAACAGCGTCACGGCGTCCCACAGATGCGCGCCGAAGATGTTCGGCTTTTGCCCGTTGGCCTTCTCGTAGGACGACACGAACTCGTCGCGCGCCTGGCGGAACGGATCGTCGGCCGGCAGATCGTCGGCGATGGTGAAAGCCTCGCCGGTGAAGATTGCGCCCTCGACATTGGCGCCGCCGAGCTTGATGAACTCCTCCGAGGCGACGCCGTGGGTCTGGAAGATCTTGCCGGCGTAACCGCGGCTGCGCAGCGCCTCCTGCGGCAGCACGGCCGGCGTGCCGGCCGAGGCGATGAACACCGCATCGGGGTTGGTCGCGATCACCTTCAGCGCCTGGCCGGTGGCGCTGGTGTCGGAGCGCGCGTAGACCTCATGCGTCGTCACGGTGAGGCCGAGCCCGGGGGCGAGCCGCGACACCTCCTTGTAATAGCCCTCGCCATAGCCGTCCGACACGCCGATATAGCCGAGCGTCTTGATGCCGGATTTCGCGATGTATTTCAGGATCGCCGTCGCCATCAGGTCGTCATTGGGCACCACCTTGAACGCCCAGCGGCGGTGCTCGTCCATCGGCTGCACGATCGCGGTCGCCGCGGCGAGCGAGATGATCGGGGTCTTGGCTTCGAAGGCGACGTCGAGCATCGGCATGGTCACCGGGGTGAGCGAGGAGCCGATCAGGATGTCGACGCCGTCCTGGATGACGAGGCGGCGGGCGTTCTGCGTGCCCTTGGTCGGATCGGACTCGTCGTCGAGCGCGATATAGACCACCTTCTCGCCGCCGATCTCCTTCGGCAGCGCCGCGATGGTGCGCATCTGCGGCTGGCCGAGCGCTGAGCCCGGCCCGGATCCCGACACCACGACGCCGACCTTGATGTCCGCCCGCACGTGCGGCGCAACCAGCGTCACGCCTGCGAGTACCCAGAGTCCGGCCACGGCCAGCTTCATCGCAAATCCTCCCAGCAGGTTCTTTTTATGCGCGGCCGATGATAGCCGGCCGGTGTCCGGTTTCGCATGATATCGATTTCGCCGCGGCGGTCTGTCCCCCTGATTGGGGACAGCCGGACGGACAGCACCGGCGTTTCCCCAGGCTGCCGTGAACCTCGCGTTTACCACTCCCCTAAAGGCCGCGGGAACCAGTTTCCCTAATCGGGCGGCAATCTCCGCCTGTTATCCAGGGATCGGAAAAGGGAGTACGAACCATGTTCAGCATTGTTCGGATCCTCGTCTTGATCGCATCTGCGTATGCGGGATCCGTGGTAGCGGAAGTGCAGTTTGGCGGCGCGCCGCCGTCGCAAGCGGTCGACGTCCATGAGTGAGCCTCATCCGATCGCGCCCGAGCACGTGCGCGCCATCTGCGACGAGATCGGCGAGAGACTGCGTTATGCCCTGCGCGGCGATTACGCCGATCTGCCGCCAAGGCTGCGCGAGCTCATGGACGAGCTCGTCTTGCAGGATTGCGAGGCGCCGTCGCTGGTGCCTGCGATGGCGGACATGACGCAGCCGCTGATCGTTGCTGCCTAGATCTTGGTGCAAAGCTTACGGGCGGTCAGCCAACGACCGCTCCGCGATAATCGGCCGCTCGTCGCCGTGATTGCTGTCGCCCGCTGCCTCAGATCCGAGCTATGCGAGACTGGGGCGGGAGAACGCCGTCGGGCATCAGCGCGCAGCGTCACACGTTCTTCGCGACCTTGCGCGTCCGCGTCGGTCCGGCGCCGGCGATCGCCGGCTTGATATTCCACACCGCGCGTACGGCCGCGAAGGCGTGGGCGATCACCGGCTCGTGGCGGCGGGCGGTGAGGCTGACGAAGGAGAGATCGCAGGTCAGCTTCACCTTGTCGGCCACCACGAACTGATGCGGGCGCGCCATCCGCGGCGCCAGCACATTGTCGCGCGCGAGGCTGAGACAGAGGCCGGATTCGACGAAGTCGATCATCGCCTCTTCCTGGTCGGTGTAGCCGACGCGCTTCGGCAGGGCGCCGAGCGGGCGGAAGATGTCGTCGAGCATCCGGCGGTGGCCCGAATGCGGCGGCGTTGCGAGCCAGGGCAGCTCGGCAAGCTCCGCCCAGCCTTTGCCGATCACCCGGTCCCGCCAGCCGATCGGCGCGATCACGCGGTAGTCGTAGCTGAGCAGTGGCGCCAGCTGGTAGCGGCCGTCGGCGATGGTCCGTTCGGTGAAGCTGTGATGGACCAGGTGCTCCTGCGGCGTGGCGTCGACGTAATAGCCGACGTCGAGCTCGCCCCGGCCGATCTGCGCCAGCACGTCGTCGCTGACGCCGTGGCGCAGGAAGACTTCGGTGCGTTGCGACGACATCGCAAGGCTGCGCACGAACGGTCCGAGCCGGGTGAATTCGGGGTCGAGGATGGTGCCGACGCGCAGCGTGCCGCGCTGCGCCTCGTTGAGCGAATCCGCCATCGCCTTGAAGTCGGATGCCGCCGCCACCGCCCGGTGCGCCAGCGGCAGCAGCGAGGCGCCGGCCTCGGTCAGCGTGAAGCCGCTGGGTGTGCGGTTGAACAGCTGCAACCCGGTGCTTTCCTCCAGCGCCTTGAGTTGCAAGCTGACCGCCGGCTGGGTCAGTTTCAGCATCGCTGCGGCGCGCGATACAGTGCCCTCACGGGCAACCGTGATGAAGCAACGCAAGGCCTGGGTACGGGGAAGCTCGGTCATCGCGTGTGCTTATAGCACACTTTTTCGAAGTGCATCCGACCTGCGTCGTGCATTGTCATATAATGATAATACAACCAATACGAGAAATCAGGATGGCAGCCAGGCCACCATGCCTTCAGTGCGCGTGCGCACCTCCGGAGAGGCGAGGCAGGTCGCAACCGCTTCATAGCCCACTGCGCCGGGAATCGGCCTGACGCAGATCGGCAGGCTGTGATTGGCAGGACACAGGATGATCGCTTCATCGTCGCCGACGGCATCGAGGTCGAGGATCGCGTTGGAGCGCGTGAGGAAGAACAGCGGCCGCGCCTCCGGTCCGCGACGGCGCAGATGCGCGATCACGGCCTCCTGGCTGGCCGCATCGAGCCCTTGTTCGAGCATGTCGATCACCGGGATCGCGCCGTCATCGGCCTCGAGAACTGCGAGCAGGGTGATGAGCGCGGGTGAGTCTACGGCGCCATCGGCCAGCAGGACGGCAAGGCTCGCCTCGACCCTCGCCTTGTGGGCGGGGTCGGCGTCGAGCCGCGCGCGAACGGCCGCGCCGCCGTCGGCTGCACGGTCCAGTCCGACAAAGCTGGCACCGGGCAGCGCTTCGGCAAGCCGCTGCGCGAGGCGCGTCTTGCCGCTGCCGAGCGGGCCGACGATGTAGTTCAGCGATTTGATATCGCGCAGTTCGAAGCGCTCGCCGCCCCACGGCCACGGCAGATCGAATGCGACGCCGATCGCCGGCCGCGCCCTGACCGCACCGATCAGGTCGTGCGTCGCGGGCATTTTGCCGCAGCCGAGGTCGTTGCGCAGCCGACGCACCCTGGCGATGCTGTCGGTGCATTGGCGGATGCGTGCTTCGAGCGTGGCCTCGTGCGCAGCCAGCACGCGGCCGAGGATGGCGGTGTCGCCGTTCAGGATCCGCGCCACTTCACCGACGCTGAGGCCGAGGGCGCGCAGCGCGACGATCTCGGCGCAGCGCGCCATCTCGACCGGGCCATAGGCGCGCCATCCCGCCGGCGTGCGGGCGGGCGCGACCAGGCCGCGCTCCTCGTAGAGGCGCAGCGCTTTCGCCGAGATGCCGAGCTGCCTTGCAGCTTCGGACGGGCTGAGGAAACGGGCAGCAGGAGCATTCATCGAATCACCTCGTGTCGTCTGACCGCATTTCTATGGAGGCGGCCGCTGGGGCCAGGTCAAGCGGGAGGTGCGGCACCAGCGTCTCCGGAATACTGGATCACCCGTTTGCGGGTGATGACATCCTGCTGTTTGACATCTTGAATCGAGTCATCTCCAGCGACGTCCTGGCTTGCGCCAGGACGTCGGCGGTGTTTCTGGCGAGCGCCGTGCACCGGTTGCACCCACCCTCACTCCAGATGGTTCACCTTCGCCACCCAGGCGCGGACGTCTCTGAGCACGTCGGGCAGCGCGGCCTTGACCTCCTGCACGGTCATGCCGGGCTTGATGCGCGGGTCGTAGAGCAGATTGAGCAGATACTGGTCGTAGACGTCGAAGAAACCCATCGAGACGCTGTCGTTGAACATCGTCCATGGCACGGTCGCGGTGTCGTTGATGGGGCCGAGCGATTGCAGCAGTTCCTCATAGGCGCAGTCGAGGAAGACGAAATCGCCATTGTCGACGGTGAGGATGACGTCGGAATGCTCGATCTCGTAGTTTTCGTTCTTGCGGAAGCCGGACAGGCATTGCGGGTCGAGCGAGGAGCGGATTTCCTTGGCGCGCTCCTGGCCGTAGAAGGTCGCGATCGTGCGGTAGAGCTCGCGGTCGCGCACCAGCTTGACCACGACATTGGCCGCGTCGTGGGTGTCGCTCATCGCGATGTCGAGATGCTGCACCTTGCCCCGGATGTCGGCGACGACCTTGGCCAGCTGCGCCTTGCGGTCGGCGCGGTTGCCGTCGGCGAACACGCGCACCGCCCGGTCGTATTTGCGGATGCGGTCGACCCTTCCGGCGAGATGAAATTCGGCGCCGAACGCGGTCTTCAGAAAACCTTCGACGATCTCGGCGTCGGTGAAGACCTTCTTCTCGTGACGCTGGCGCGCGATGATGGCCGGCACCTCGGCGGCGGCAGGCGCGGTGGCATCAGTGAGGCAAGCGGCGAGCGTTGCGGCGAGAAGGAGCAGGATCGAAGGACGGTGCTGGGACATCATGACAACGCTGCCGCAAGCTTTGCGGCAGCGCAAGACGGGATCGGCGAGCTTGCCGGATGGCGACGCCCGGTTCCGTTGAAATCGTCGCGATCAGTTCTTCACCACGACGGTGGCACCAACCGAGACGCGATCATAGAGGTCCTTGACGTCCTCATTGGTCATGCGGAAACAACCGGACGAGACCGCCTGGCCGATCGTCTCCGGCTCGTTGGAGCCGTGGATCCGGTACAGCGTCGAGCCGAGATACATCGCGCGAGCGCCGAGCGGGTTCTCGATGCCGCCGGCCATGTGACGCGGCAGATCGGGGCGGCGGCGCAGCATGTCCGAGGGCGGCGTCCAGGACGGCCATTCCTTCTTCGCGCTGATGCGGTGGACGCCGCTCCAGCGGAAGCCGTCGCGGCCGACGCCGATACCGTAGCGCAACGCCTGGCCGTTGCCCTGCACCAGATAGAGCCGGCGCTCGGCTGTGTTCACCACGATGGTGCCGGGGGCATAGTTGGTCGGGTAGTCGACGGTGGTGCGCGGGATCGGGCTTGCGCCGCCACCGCCAAAGAAACTCGGGGCTTCGGATTGGTAGCCCCGGGAGTCGAAGAACTGGGCTTGGGCCTGGCCGGCACCTGCCAGGATCGTGAGCGCGGCAAACATCAAGGCAAACGGGCGCATGGTCGTCGTCCTCGCGAACAATCAAATATATGCCCAGAGAGTCCACAATTGCCGGCGTTGCGCAAGCGACGAAGCGGTGACTTTAGGCACTTTCCGGCAACACGGTTTAAAAAAGCAACAGACCGCAGGCAATAGCTGCATTGTCCGGCCAAGCCTTTGACGAAGCGGATGAAGAATGGTTGATCTGGAGCGACCTCAAGAACATCTCGAAACGGGAGCGAGAGCATGAACGGTGCGGAAAGTCTGGTGCGGACATTGGTCGCGGGCGGCGTGGATGTCTGTTTTACCAACCCGGGCACCTCGGAGATGCATTTCGTGGCGGCGCTGGACAAGGTCCCGGGCATGCGCTGCGTGCTCGGCCTGTTCGAAGGCGTGGTGACGGGTGCTGCCGACGGCTATTTCCGCATGAAGGGAACACCGGCCTCGACCTTGCTGCATCTCGGGCCCGGCCTCGCCAACGGCCTTGCCAATCTGCACAACGCCAAGAAGGCGCATTCCGGCATCGTCAACATCGTCGGCCAGCACGCCACCTACCACATCGGCTACAACGCGCCGCTGACCTCCGATATCGAGGGCCTGGCGCGGCCGATGTCGTCCTGGGTGCGCACCTCGCCGGATGCCAAGTCGGTCGCCGCCGACGGTGCGGCTGCGATCGCCGCGGCAAAGAGCGCGCCGCCCCAGATCGCAACCCTGATCCTGCCGGCCGACACCGCCTGGAACGAGGCCGACGGCATCGCCGAGGTGCCGGTCGACACCCAGCGCCCGAGCTATTCGCCTCAGGCGGTCGACACCGCGGCGAAAATCCTGCACGGCGATGCCGCGCACACGCTGCTGCTGGTCACCGGCAGCGCGCTGACCGAGCACGGGCTGGCGCTCGCCGAGCGCATCGCCGGCAAGACCGGCTGCACGGTGATGGGCCAGACCTATCATCCGCGGATGGCGCGCGGCCGCGGCCGCTTCTCGATCAATCGCATTCCCTATGTGATCGAGCAGGCGCTGCCGATCCTGAAGAATTTTCGTCACATTGTCCTGGTCGAGGCCAACGATCCCGTCGCGTTCTTCGCCTATCCGAACAAGCCGAGTATGCTGAAGGCGGAAGGCTGCGAGGTGCATCGCATGACCGCCTGGGGCGAGAATTCGGTCGCAGCCCTCGAGGCGCTGGCCAATGCGCTGCATGCGACGGCGCAGGACGTCAAGCCGCAGCAGCATCCGGAACTGATCAAGCCGACCGGCGCCCTCAATCACGCATCGATCGCGCAGGCGATTGCGTGCGCGATCCCCGACAACGCCATCATGGTCGATGAATCCGTCACCACTGGCCGCGGCTTCTTTCCGCCGACGGCGGGCGCGGCGCCGCATGACTGGTTGCAGAACATGGGCGGCTCGATCGGCTTCTCGACGCCGGTGGCAACCGGTGCCGCGGTCGCCTGTCCGGACCGCAAGGTGATCTGCATGGTCGGCGACGGCAGCGCGATGTACACGATCCAGTCGCTGTGGACGCAGGCGCGCGAGGGGCTCAACGTCGTGACCATCGTGTTCGCCAACCGGATCTACCAGATCCTGCGCGGCGAGTTCGACGGCGTCGGCGCGGGCGAGCCGGGCAAGCGGGCGCAGGACATGCTGAAGATTGACCGGCCGACGCTCGATTTCGTCGCGCTGGCAAAGGGAATGGGCGTGCCGGCCGTGGCGGTCGCATCCGCGGATGAGTTCAACAAGGCGCTGGCGAATGCCGTTGCCGAACCGGGCCCGCGGCTGATCGAAGTGCAGATGTAGCGAGCATGATTTGAAATGGCCGCGGCGGCGGCCCCGAGCATGATCCCGACCGGAACGGCCGCGTTAGCGCAAAGTGCGACGCGGTTTTCCCTCGCGACAAACGCGAAGCGTTTGCGCGGAGATCATGCTCAAACAAGAAGCCAACGCGCGATGAAGCTCATCGCGCTTTTGTCCAGTCGGAGGCGCCCATGCAGACCGAGCTGAACAAGGTGATCGCCGCCGTGCAGGAGTTTTACGCGCAGGAGACGTTCCTGCTGGAGCGCGATCTCGGCGAGCGAACGCTTACTCACCGAATCGCGGTCTATGTCGAGCGGCAGTTCGCCGGCTGGCAGGTCGATTGCAACTACGATCGGCTCGGCGAGCGCACGCTGCGGCTGCCACGCGGCTCGGGTAGCTCGACCGATGACCATCTCGGCAAGTCGATCTATCCCGATATCGTCGTGCATCAGCGCGATATCCCGAACAATCTCCTGGCCATCGAGCTGCGCAAGGACAGCAATCACCAGCCGCTCGATCACGATCAGCGCAAGCTGGCCGCGCTGACCGATCCGAATGTCTGGTTTGCCTATGCGATGGGCGTGCTCGTGATCGTCGGACCGAACGGCGTGAGCTTTTCCGAAGTCTATGCCGGCGGCGCGATCGACCACGCCACGTCGCGCTGGTTTGCGGAGCGCGTGCAAGAGAGCGGGCTCGCGGGGCGCCACGACGATGGCCCTCAGCACCCAGCTGATCAATGAATCTTGTCACCGCATCGAGGTGATAGCCCGTTTGGATCATGCGTCGTCGCTGCACGCGCGGCACAACAAAAGGTGCGGGAGGTGGAGCAATTCCTGGAGCCGGTGGTCAATTTTCAGAACGATCCGATGGCGGTGCGGATTATCGGCTCTGCGCCTCTTTCGCTCCCTCTCCCGCACCTGAATTTCGTTGGTCCGGCGATCACCGGTCCAGCCGTTGCTGACATAGGATTCGAGGCCTCGCACGATCGGCGCAGTTGATCACGACGTGACGAGCCGAGGCAGCATCCGCACCGAGACAGCAAAAAGGCCGCCTTCGGGCGGCCTTTTCCGTTTCGTCTCTTCCGTGATCGCGGTGCGCGATTGTTTCTGATTATTGCTTGGTCGCATCGTCGCCGGTGGTGGCGGCGCCGCCGGACTTGGCCTTCGATTTCTTTGCCTTCTTGGCTTTCTTCTTCGGCGCCATCTTGGTCGCCTCGCCCTTGGCCGCTGTGTCGCCGCTTTGTGCTGCGGGGGCCGTGGTACCGCCTGCCTTGTCCTGCGCGAGTGCGGTGGACGAGACGAAGGCGAGGGCGGTGGCGGCGAGGATCAGTGTTCGCATCGGATGGTTCTCCCAAGTTGGTTTCCGGCGCCCCTCAACGGGACAGAATGTCGCAGGTTCCGCGTTGCCGATCAGCAGTCCGTGAGCTCAGCGTGAACGGCGCGGCCGCTGCGATCGAGGCGGAACCGGGAACCGCGAGCCGCGTTATGTCGCCGGGCAGGAGTTCCGAGGAGAGACGCCATGCGTTGGCGATCAGTGACGGAAACCACCAATACGGTGCTCGACACCGCCCCCGACGACACCTTCTACGCGGTGGGCTGGACCACCAGCGGACTGGCAACGCTGGCCACCATCGTCGCGGTCTGGATGTTCGGGATCTGAGGCGGTCGATCGGTGCAGGCGGCCGGCTTGCCGCCACAGTCGAGCAGGAGCGGTCCGCGCCGGGCGCGTTACTTGCGCAGGATGACCAGCGCTTCCCGATAGAGCTGCGAAAAGCTGACCAGGAGCCCGCTCGACAGCAGGAACATCGCGATGCTGTCGTAGTCGTCGGCCGTCGGCCAGGCGAATTCGAAATAGGGCGGCATGAACGCCCACCAGACGATCGGAACGGTGATGATCGTGGCGAAAGCGCCGGCCGGCGCGCCGCCCATCAGGCCGGCGACCAGGATCGCCGGCACGAAGCCAGCGAAATAGAGTTGCATGCCGAAGCTTGCGAACATCTCCTGGGTCGCGGTCGCCAGCACCACGACCAGCAGGGCGACGACGAAGGTCGACAGGGACCAAGGCCGCAGCTTCAGAATGTAGTCGTTGCCCTTGCGCATCGAGACTTCCCTGGCCCCCGCGAGTTCCGGGAAGGTAGCCGAGGAGGCCTGTAAACAAAACCCCGTAGGACTCCGTGGGAGGGGTGGTCGGCCGATCTTCCCCGGCGCGCTTGTTGCGCTGCGGTGGACCGGGTACGGGGACGGCATAACGCCCGGCCAAAGTCTGCGGTTGGGTGACAGGCGGGAAAGGAATGGTGGACGCACAAGGGATCGAACCTTGGACCTCTCCCGTGTGAAGGGAACGCTCTCCCGCTGAGCTATGCGTCCGGGATGTGACGTGCCAAAGGCCGCTGGTCGGCGGCCGGTCGATGAAGGCGCTTCGTCAGAGCGTGCGATTTACGAAGTGCCGGGTAGGGGTGTCAAGCCAAACCCTGCGTAAATCAGGCTCCCTGCTGGCGGGCGCGGGAGGCGTGTGACTGCAGCGCCCGGATGCGTTCGGCGAGCGTGCCGCCGCCTTCGGGCATCCCGCTGCCCGGCGAGACGCCGTTTGCTGCACCGTTGGCGGGCTTGGCGGCGGCCTTGGCCGGCACGGTCGGCTCCGCCGCCAGCATGGCCTCGATCGCCGAATTGGGGCCCTCGAGCTGGATTGCCAGCTTGGCCACCTCGGCCGCGATGTCGTTGATGCGCTCGCGCAGCAGCGCGTTCTCCATCCGCTCGGTTGCCCAGGAGCTTTCGGCCTGCTGCTGGATCGCGTTGATGTCGCGCTGCAGCTTGCCGCGCTCGTCGCGGGCTGTGCGTAGCTGCTCCTCGAGCGCGGCCTTCTCCTGGCGCAGCTTCTCGAGCGCGGACGATTTGCCGCCGCCGGTTGCGGCGATCTCCTCGCGCAATTCCTGCAGGGTCCGCTCGGCGGCAGCATTGGCCTGCTTGAGCTGGCCGTTCTCGAATTCGCGCTCGGCGAGCAGCTTGCCCTGGGTCGCAAGCCGTGTCTCGAGGTCGCTGACGCGATTGCCGAGCATCTCGGCTTCCTTGACCTGGACGATCAGCTGGCGGTCGAGATCGGTGACCCGCTGGCTCAGATTCTCGACCCGGCCGCGCGCATCGGTGAGATCGCGCGTTGCGGTTTCCGACTGGCTGCGCTCTTGGGCGAGGCGGGCTTCGGTCGCCGCGAATTCCCTGGCGGCGTCGCCGACGCGGGTCTTCAGTTCCTCGACCTGGGTCCGCACCGCGACCAGTTCGACCTGGCGGCTGTCGGCGGTCATCGAGCGGTCGTTGAGCTCGGCGTTGATCCTGCCGAGCTCGCCCTGCTTGTCGGTCAGCGCCTGCTCGGCGGTGCGCAGCAGCTCGGTCTTGGCGGCGAACTCTTCCTCGGTGGCGCGAAGCTGCTCCTTCATTGCCTTCTCGCGCGCTTCCAGCGCGAAGATCGCGGCGTTCTTCTCGCCGAGCTCGATCTTCATGCGGTTGATCGCATCGGTCTTCTTGCCGAGCTCGGCGAGCTGGCTCGTGGTCTTGCTCTTGAGCTGGTCGACGCTCATCTCGAGCCGGCGGGCCGACATGGCGAATTCGGCGCGGAGCTGGTCCTTGTCGGCCTGGATCTCGGCCATCGACAGCGGGGTGGCCGCCTCCATCCGGCGCGTGGTCAGCCGCACCGCCCGGTTATGCACCAGCGGCACGATCATCAGGCCACACAGCATCGAGATCAGGAAACCGATCGCCGCGTACATGATCGGCTCGATCATGAAAGATCACTCCAGGAGAGGAAGAAAGAATTTGTTAATCACAATGCCACGGCGGGCCAGCCGAAGGCCAGCCCGTTGCCGCGTTAAGGTGAATCGCTAACGGCGCCGACGCGCCCCGGCGGATTCAACCGACCGGGGCTTGCGGCCTAGAACGGGTTCCAGGTCGCGCGCGGGGTGTATTTGAGATAGCCGACGCTGGCGCCGAGCCTGAGGCCGATGCCCGAGCGAATCGGGACCAGCACGATGTTGTTGGCGGTGAGTGCCGTCATGCCGAAGCCGCCGACGATATAGGCGGAGCCGTCGATGCCGACGAAGCGCTGATAGATCGCCTGCGTCGAGGGCAGATTGTAGACCAGCGTCATGGTCCGGGCGCCGTCGCCGCCCCAGTCGAAGCCGACCGAGGGACCCTGCCAGTAGACCCTGAGGTCGCCGGCGTTCTTGGTGTAGAGCGTGCCTTCGCCATAGCGCAGTCCGGCCACGAACGCGCCGGAGCCTTCCTCGCCGAGCACATAACCGTTGGGCAGACCCCATTGGCTGACCGCGCGCTCGATCACCGAGGCGAGTCCGCGCGAAACGTTGCCGAAGAACTTGTGTCCGGCGCCGACCAGTTCGTCGGGCCCGTAAGTATACGGGGTCGGTTGACGCTGCGGCGGCGGATATTGCGGTGGTGGGGGCTGCTGCGCGGACGCCCCTGCGCTCCAGCACATCAGCGCGGCAAACGCGACCGCGGCAAGGCGTGATGCGAAAGTCATTAAGAACCCCTGCTATCGAAATCCGGGCGTTGCCCTTTAACCTGATGCCAACAGGCACGGCTCTAGGTTGCGCCCGGTGTCCCCTCGACTCGGATGTTATCGGTATCAACTATGACGGCACAACGGCAGGAAAGATATGGATCGTGCCGGGGCATGGCGTTTTTCGGCCTGTTGGCGGGCATTTTGGCGGCCATCTGGCCCGCTTTGCCGGTTCGGGCCACCACGAGCGAGCGCGTGGTGACGAACCGCTACTCCGGCCTTGCGATCGAGGGATTCGATCCGGTCGCCTATTTCACCGACGCCGCCGCCACCCAGGGGCGGCCGGAATTCGAGGCCGCCGGAAGCGGCGTGGTCTGGCGTTTCCGTAACGAAGGCAACCGTGCCTCATTCGTGGCACATCCGGAAATCTATGGCCCACAGTTCGGCGGCTACGACCCGACCGATCTGGTGCGGGGCGTCACCTGCGCGGGCAATCCGCGATTCTGGGTCGTGATCGGGAACAGGCTCTATCTGTTCAATCGGGAACACAGCCGCGATGCCTTTGCCGCCGATCCCGCGCGCTTCCTGACGGAAGCCGCGGCGCGCTGGCCGGAGCTGGAAGAAGGTCTCGCACAGTAATCGGCTCTTTTGTTTGAGCATGATCTTTTCGGAAAACCGCTTCGCACTTTTCCGGATCATGCTTTAGGCCGCGGCTGGGTCGCCCCATGCGATGAATTCCGGCACCAGAAAGTTTTCGCGGCCGAGCCCGAAATGCAAGGGATGCCCGTGCGAATCGGTCACCTTGCCGCCGGCCGCAACGATCACCGCATGACCGGCCGCCACATCCCATTCGGACGTCGGCGAGAGGCGGGGATAGATATCCACCTCGCCTTCGGCGACGCGGCCGAACTTGACGGCTGATCCCAGCACGGCGCGGACCGCACCGCCACGTTCGTCGATGAAGGATTCGGTCCGTGCATCGCCGTGCGAGCGGCTGACCGCGACGGTCCAGGGCGCGCCACGCGGCGGGCAGGGACGGGTCTTGATCGGCACCGCCTGCGACACCGCGTGGCCTTGCAAAGTCAATCGCTCCGCGCCCTTGCCGACGATGCCGCGCCAGATCAGCCCGAGCGCCGGCGCACCGACGATGCCGAGCAGCGGCACGCCATGCGTGACCAGCGCCACATTGACGGTGAACTCGTTGCGGCCGGCGACGAACTCCTTGGTGCCGTCGAGCGGGTCGATCAGGAAGAAACTGTCCTTGTAGGGCGGCGTCGCCAGATGGACGCGCTCCTCCGACAGCAGCGACACATGCGGCGCCAGCCGCGTCAGCCCCTCGACGATGATGTGATCGGCGGCAAGATCGGCCTCGGTGACCGGCGAGCCGTCACTCTTGCCGGTCACATGCATGGCGGAACGGTTGACCGCGAGAATCGCCTCGCCGGCCCGGATCACCAGCTCGGTCAGTGATTCGAGTAGCGTTGCGGCCTTGTCGCAGTCGACGGTGGCCGATTGTGCCTTATTCATGGGCGGGTCTCATATCCTGTTCGCCTTCCCCTGAGATCATGATGTCAGTCCCGCCGCAAGCTGGCAGCATCCGTCTGCCCGGTGTATCAAGCCGACAGGCATGCGTGATTCGCACTCCTCGGTCGGCGTGCGGCTTTCCAGGAAACAATTGATGTCTGGCACTTCGTCTCCCGGTCCCGCTCCCGATGCACTCGAGCTCGCAGCACTGCTGTGCTCGAAAGTCTGTCACGATCTCATCAGTCCGGTCGGCGCGATCGTCAATGGGCTTGAGGTCCTCGACGACAATCCGAAGCCCGAAGATCGCGACTTCGCGCTCGATCTGATCCGCAAGAGCGCGAAGACCGCATCGGCCCGGCTGCAATTCTGCCGGCTTGCATTCGGCGCCGCCGGTTCCTCCGGCGCGCAGATCGATCTCGGCGACGCCCAGAACATGGCGAAGGGGCACATCGAGGACGGCAAGGTGACGCTGACCTGGAATTTGCCGCGGCTGCTGCTGCCCAAGAACCGCGTCAAGCTGCTGCTGAACATGCTGGTGGTCGCGCAGCAGACGATCCCGCGCGGCGGCACGCTCACCGTCGATCCGGTCGGCGAGGGTGACGCGACGCTCTTCCGGATCACATCCGCAGGGCTCAATGCCCGCGTGCCGCAGAACATCGTCGATATCCTCAACGGGACGTCGGCGAACACGGTCGATGCGCATGCGGTTCAGCCATATTACACGCGCCTGCTGGCGGAAGCCTGCGGGCTGAAGGTGACGCTCACGCTCGACGGCGACAAGGTCATTGTCGCCGCAGCCTGAAGGCAGCCGCGCGAAGATCATTAATCAAAGGTTACGATGGGCCGCGCGATTCAATCGCGCGGCCTTATCTCTTTGTTGATCCCGTTCTTTTCCATTTGCTCAACCAAACTTAAACGCTTTGCGGAGAAGCTGACCCAAGTTCCGTCAGGCGCGTCGATCTCGCGCGCCGCTGCGTTTTCGGCGTTTTTCGAAGGTTGGTTTCATGGACGATCTGTTGCGCGAGTTCCTGACGGAGAGCAGCGAGAGCCTGGATACGGTCGACAACCAGCTGGTGCAGTTCGAGCAGGATCCGAACAACGCGAAGATCCTGGACAACATTTTCCGCCTTGTGCACACGATCAAGGGGACCTGCGGCTTCCTCGGGCTGCCGCGGCTGGAAGCGCTGGCGCATGCCGGCGAGACCTTGATGGGCAAATTCCGCGACGGCATGCCGGTGAGAGCGGAAGCCGTGACGCTGATCCTGTCCTCGATCGACCGCATCAAGGAGATATTGGCCGGCCTCGAGGCGGCCGAGGCCGAGCCCGAAGGCAACGACCGCGATCTGATCGATCAGCTGGAAGCGATGGTCGAGCGCGGCATGGCGGCAATGGCCGCCGGTGATGCCGCTGCCGAAGAAGATGTGCCGGTCGTCGAAGCGCCGTCGGTACAGGCGGATATGGCCGAAGGCACGCTGGTGGTGCAGACGCTGGAGCGCCCCTTGCGTCCGGGCGAGGTCTCGCTCGACGAGCTCGAGCGTGCCTTCCGCGAGACCGAGATCGAAGTGGCTGCACCTGCGCCGGCGCCTGCCGCGAAGCTCGTTGCCGCAGCCCCCGCCGCCGAGCCGGCTGAAGCTGCGAAGAAGCCGGCCCGCAAGGCCGCCGCCGAAGACGTCCAGGAAGGCGACAAGATCGCCAACCAGTCGATCCGGGTCAATGTCGATACCCTCGAGCACCTGATGACCATGGTCTCCGAGCTGGTGCTGACCCGCAATCAGCTCTTGGAGATCTCGCGCCGCAACGAGGACACCGAGTTCAAGGTGCCGTTGCAGCGGCTCTCCAACGTCACCGCCGAGCTGCAGGAAGGCGTCATGAAGACGCGGATGCAGCCCATCGGCAATGCCTGGCAGAAGCTGCCGCGCATCGTCCGCGACCTCTCCGGCGAACTCGGCAAGCAGATCGAGCTCGAGATGCACGGCGCCGACACCGAGCTCGACCGCCAGGTGCTCGACCTGATCAAGGATCCGCTGACGCACATGGTGCGCAACTCCGCCGATCACGGGCTGGAGACCACCGCCGAACGCCTCGCCGCCGGCAAGCCGGAGCAGGGCACCATCCGCCTCAGTGCCTATCACGAAGGCGGCCACATCATCATCTGCATCGCCGACAATGGCCGCGGGCTCAACACCGAGCGGATCAAGGCCAAGGCACTCCAGAACGGTCTCGTCACCGAGGCTGAATTGGAGAAGATGACCGAGGCCCAGATCCACAAGTTCATCTTCGCGCCGGGCTTCTCGACCGCAGCGCAGGTGACCTCGGTGTCCGGCCGCGGCGTCGGCATGGACGTGGTGCGAACCAATATCGACCAGATCGGCGGCACCATCGACATCAAGAGCGTGGCCGGCGAGGGCGCCAGTGTCACCATCAAGATCCCGCTGACCTTGGCGATCGTCTCGGCGCTGATCGTGGAAGCCGGCGGCGACCGTTTTGCCATTCCGCAACTGTCCGTGGTCGAGCTGGTGCGGGCCCGCGCCAACTCCGAGCACCGCATCGAGCGGATCAAGGACACCGCGGTCTTGCGGCTGCGCAACAAGCTGCTGCCGCTGATTCATCTCAAGAAGCTGCTGAGGATCGACGACGGCGCCACCACCACCAGCGATGCCGAGAACGGCTTCATCGTGGTGACGCAGGTCGGCAGCCAGACCTTCGGCATCGTGGTCGACGGCGTGTTCCACACCGAGGAGATCGTGGTCAAGCCGATGTCCACAAAACTGCGGCACATCGACATGTTCTCCGGCAACACCATTTTGGGCGATGGCGCCGTGATCATGATCATCGACCCCAACGGCATCGCCAAGGCGCTCGGCGCCTCCGGCTCCTCGGCCCATGACATGGCCGACGAAAATGCCTCAGCCCATGCCGCGAGCGGCGAGCAGCTGACCTCGCTGTTGGTGTTCCGCGCCGGCTCCTCGCAGCCCAAGGCGGTGCCGCTCGGCCTCGTCACGCGGCTGGAGGAGATCGCAACCGACAAGATCGAGCTCTCGAACGGCCGCTACATGGTGCAGTACCGCGAGCAGCTGATGCCGCTGGTGCAGATGGCCGGCGTCGAGGTGCAGGCGCAGGGGTCGCAGCCGATCCTGGTGTTCGCCGACGACGGCCGCTCGATGGGGCTCGTGGTCGACGAGATCATCGACATCGTCGAGGAAAAGCTCAACATCGAGGTCGCGGGCAGCCAGGACGGCATTCTGGGCTCGGCCGTGATCAAGGGCCAGGCCACCGAGGTGATCGACGTCGGCCACTTCCTCCCGATGGCGTTCGCCGACTGGTTCTCGCGCAAGGAGATGCGTCCGTCGGCCAGCGCGCAGTCGGTGCTGCTGGTCGACGACAGCGCGTTCTTCCGCAACATGCTGGCGCCGGTGCTGAAAGCCGCCGGCTACAAGGTGCGGACCGCGGGCGGCGCGCAGGAGGGGCTCGCCGCGCTGCGCTCGGGGCAGGCCTTCGACGTCGTGCTGACCGACATCGAGATGCCCGAGATGAACGGCTTCGAGTTCGCCGAGAACATCCGGTCTGACCACAATCTGAACCAGCTGCCGATCATCGCGCTGTCGGCGATGGTGTCGCCGGCGGCGATCGAGCGCGGCCGGCAGGCCGGCTTCCACGACTATGTCGCCAAGTTCGACCGTCCCGGGCTGATCGCGGCGCTGAAAGAGCAGACCGCAGAGTTGCGGCGCGCCGCTTGAAGGAAACAGCATTGATGACCAAGACCGAGACCAGTGAAGGCGCGATGGCCGAGTACGTCACCGCTGTGATCGGCGGGCAGCTGTTCGGGCTGCCGATCTCGCGGGTGCAGGATGTGTTCATGCCGGAGCGGCTGACGCGGGTGCCGCTGGCCTCCAGCGAGATCGCCGGCGTGCTCAATTTGCGCGGCCGCATCGTCACCGTGGTCGACATGCGCGCCCGGCTCGGGCTGCCGAAGGCCGACGACGGCAAGCCGATGGCGGTCGGCGTCGACCAGCGCGGCGAATCCTATGGCCTCCTGATCGACCAGATCGGCGAGGTGCTGCGGCTGCCCGACGACAGCCGCGAGGACAACCCGGTCAATCTCGATCTCCGCATGGCCAAGCTCGCCGGCGGCGTCCACCGGCTCGACGGCCAGCTCATGGTCGTCCTCGATGTCGATCGCGTGCTTGAACTGGTGCCTGATGCCAAGGCGGCCTGAGACGGGCCGACAGAATTGAAGAACTGAAACGTCCCCCCGGGGATGAGGAAGGTGAGGTCGCAGATGAGAACCTGTCTTGTTGTCGATGACTCAAGCGTCATTCGCAAGGTCGCCCGCCGTATCCTGGAAGGGCTCGATTTCACGATCGTCGAGGCTGAGGACGGCGCGAAAGCGCTCGAGGCGTGCAAGCGCGCGATGCCCGAGGCCGTGCTGCTCGACTGGAACATGCCCGTGATGGACGGCTACGAGTTTCTCGGCAATCTCCGCCGCATGCCCGGCGGCGATCAGCCCAAGGTCGTGTTCTGCACCACCGAGAATGACGTCGCGCATATCGCCCGCGCGCTGCATGCCGGTGCCAACGAATACATCATGAAGCCGTTCGACCGGGACATCGTCACCGCGAAGTTCCAGGAAGTCGGGCTTATCTAGGTTCACTGTTCGATCCGGCGGCAGAAGCCTTCGGCTCAACGGTTGTTGTGCGTCGTGTTGCGTCGCTGGTGAAGTCATGAGTGTTGCGTTGACAAGTTCTGCGGTCCCGACATCGACCCGAACCGACAAGGTGCGGGTGATGGTGGTCGACGATTCCGTGGTGATCCGCGGGATGATCTCGCGCTGGATCGGTGCCGAGCCCGACATGGAGGTCGTGGCTTCGCTGCGCACCGGCCTCGATGCCGTCAACCAGCTCGATCGCATCAATCCCGACGTCGCGGTGCTCGACATCGAGATGCCCGACCTCGATGGCATCTCGGCGCTGCCGCAGCTGCTGGCGAAGAAGCGCGATCTCATCGTGATCATGGCCTCCACGCTGACCCGCCGCAATGCCGAGATCAGCCTGAAGGCGCTGTCGCTCGGTGCGTCCGACTACATTCCGAAGCCGGAGAGCACGCGCGAGGCCACCGCGGCCGAAACCTTCCGCCACGATCTGATCCAGAAGATCCGTCATCTCGGCGCCAAGGCGCGGCGCAGCACCGTGCACACGACGGTAAGTCCGCCGCTGGCGCCCGGTCACGACAAATCGCGTCCGGCGGCTCCGGCTGCAGCGCCCACGGCGTCGGCCCCAATCGCGCGCCGTTCGTTCGGCCTGCTGCAGCCGAAGGTGCTGCTGATCGGCTCCTCCACCGGCGGCCCGCAGGCGCTGATGTCGCTGGTCGCGGAGATCGGTGCGGTGATCGATCGCGTCCCGGTGCTGATCACCCAGCACATGCCGCCGACCTTCACCACGATTCTCGCCGAGCACCTGGCGCGCGCCAGCAAGCGGCCGGCGCATGAGGGGATCGACGGTGAGAGCATCAAGCCGGGCCGGATCTATCTGGCGCCCGGAGCGCGCCACATGCGCATCGTCCGCCACGGCATCGACGCCACCATCGCGCTCGACGACGGGCCGCCGGTCAACTTCTGCAAGCCCGCGGTGGACCCGATGTTCACCTCCGCCATTGATGTCTGGCAGGGCAGCATCATGTCGGTGATCCTGACCGGCATGGGCTCCGACGGCATGCGCGGCGGCAAGGACATCGTCGCCGCCGGCGGCAGCGTGATCGCCCAGGATGAAGCCACCAGCGTGGTGTGGGGCATGCCTGGTGCTGCGGTCAATGCCGGGATCTGCGCCGCGGTGTTGCCGCTCAATCAGATCGCGTCGAAGCTTGTTCGCGTGTTTGCCGGAGACCGTTCGTGACGCCGCTGGACTACGAGTATCTGCGTAAGCTTCTGAAGGAACGTTCTGGGCTCGATCTGTCGAGCGATAAGCAATATCTGGTCGAGAGCCGCCTGCTGCCGCTGGCGCGCAGGTCGAACCTTGCCGGCATTCCCGAGCTGGTCCAGAAGATGAAGGGCGGCGCCGAGGCGCTGACCTCGGAGGTGGTCGAAGCGATGACCACCAACGAGACCTTCTTCTTCCGCGACAAGATCCCGTTCGATCATCTGAAGGACGCAGTGCTGCCGGCGCTGGCACAGGCGCGCGCGGCGCGCCGCAGCCTGCGGATCTGGTGCGCGGCATCGTCGACCGGGCAGGAGCCGTATTCGATCGCGATGCTGCTGAAGGAGATGACCGCGCTGTTCGCGGGCTGGCGCATCGAGATCGTCGCGACCGACCTGTCGCAGGCGGTGCTGGAAAAGTCCAAGGCCGGCCTGTTCAGCCAGTTCGAGGTGCAGCGCGGCCTGCCGATCCAGCTGCTGCTGAAGTATTTCAAGCAGCAGGGCGAGCTCTGGCAGCTCAACGCCGATATCCGCGGCATGGTGCAGCATCGCCAGCTCAACCTGCTGCAGGACATCTCGCATCTCGGCACCTTCGACGTGATCTTCTGCCGCAACGTGCTGATCTATTTCGATCAGCAGACCAAGGCGGGCATCTTCGGCAAGATCTCTCGGATGCTCGAGCCTGACGGCGTGCTGGCGCTAGGCGCGGCGGAATCCGTGGTCGGCATCACCAATTTGTTCCGGCCGTATCCCGACCGCCGCGGGCTCTATCAGCCCAGCACCGCCCCGGTCGCGCGCGCCGGAGCCGCGTTGCATGTGCTGAAGGCGGTCGCGTCCGCTGCGCGGTGACTTGACTGGATCTCTCTAGACCGGGAAGCGCAACTCTGCGCGTTCCGTGACCCTGAGGAGCCGCGAAGCGGCGTCTCGAAGGGTCGACGGCCACCAGCCGGGCCGTGCATCCTTCGAGGCTCGCTCCGCTCGCACCTCAAGGATGACGGGAAAGGATCGCGCTTGCTTCAACTGCTTCCGGCTACAAAATCGCGTGCGGCAGGAAGCGCGAGGTGTTGCCGGTGATCGGATTTTCATCTTCGCGGATCGAGAGCCCGCAGGGCGTGTGGTCGACCAGCCAGCTTCCGAGCACCGGATACTGGCCGGAGAAATTAGGCAGCGGCGCCAGCGCCTGGCGGATGAAGCCTTCGGCGCCGTAGGGGCCTTGCTCGGCGACCAGCGTGACGCCGGCGCTGACCAGTTCGACATTGGCGCCCTCGCGCGAATAGATCGGCTTGCGCACGAAGGAGGTGCCTAGCTGCGCGGCCTGCGGGTCGTCGTCGAACCAGGCCGGCAGCAAGTTGGGATGGCCCGGAAACATCTCCCACAACAGTGGCAAGATGCCCTTGTTGGACAGGATCGCCTTCCAAGGCGGCTCGATCCATTGCGTCGGCGCCGAGCTGAGGTTCTTGCCGAATGCGTCGTGAAACATCCACTCCCATGGATAGAGCTTGAAGGCGAGTGCGATCAGGCTTTCGTCGAGGTCGACGAACTGGCCGTCATCGCGCAGCCCGATCTCCTCGATGTCGAGCAGCGTGGTCTTCAGCCCGGCCTGCGCCGCGGTGTCCTCGAGATAAGCAAGCGTGCCGGCGTCCTCGGCATTGCCGGTCAATCCGGTGAGATGCAGCGGATGGTTGGCGCCGATGGTCTTCCAGGCTTCGATCAACCGCTCGTGGATCGAGTTGAACTGGTCGGCGCGTTTCGGGATGATGTTGCGCGCGATCGCCTGCTCGAGCCAGGTCCACTGAAACACCGCCGCCTCGAAGATCGAGGTCGGCGTGTCGGCATTGTATTCGAGCAGCTTGGCCGGGCTGCTGCCGTCGAAGCTGAGGTCGAGCCGGCCGTAGAGGCTTGGATCCCTGCGGCGCCAGCTCGCCGCGATCAGGTCCCAGAACGCCTCCGGAATCTTGAGCCGGCGCAGATAGCGCTCATCCCTGACCGCGCGTCCGGCGAGCTCGAGGCACATCGCATCGATCTCGCCGGTCGGCGCCTCGATCGAACGCTCGATCTCGTCGAGCGTGAAAGCGTAGTAGGCGCGCTCGTCCCAGTAGCGTTCGCCTTCGATGGTATGGAAGGTGAAGCCGACGCTCTCGGCGGTGGCCTGCCAGTCGTCGCGCTCGGGACATGCGATGCGTTGCATGAAGGGGACCTGATCGCTACTCAGCCTCGTATCAGCCGCCACCATGCGACGGATGGCCGAAATGGGCGAGGCCGCGCGGCGCGCCGCCGAAGCCGCCGGAGGGCGACACCGACACTTGCTCCGGATCGCGCTTCGTTTTGTGTCCGGCATGGTGATGACGGCTGCGGGCGTGAGCCGGCGTCAGCCCGATCGAAGCTGCGCCGATCGCGACGCTCCCCATCAGTTTCAGCCAGACCCGGCGTGAGCGCTTCATCGACGCGATCCCTACCTTCCGCCCTGCCATTTGCGGAGCCGCGCCGAGTTTCCATCAGCTCTGATTGCCGGGCAAGCGAAAGCACGCGACGACACGCCAATGTGCTCATCAGCCGCCGCCGAAGCCGAATGCATGCGCGAACGAGCCGAAGCCGCCGCGGCTCACTGACGAGCTTGACGACGAGCTTGACGAGGATGAAGAGCCGCCCGACGACGAGCTTCCGCTGTAGAAGCTGCTGCGCGAGCCGCCACCGCTGCCACCGCCGCCCGATCCGGACGACGAGCTGCGCTGCGTGCAATCGGCGCCGGGTTGCGGGACGGCCGGCGTGGTGACGCCCGGCGGCGTCGGCGGGATCGGCTGGCAATTCTGCCGCGGCATCAGCGCGTAGGCGCCACTGCCGACCGCGAGCGTGCCCATCATCAGCAGCGCGACATGATTGGACCGCTTGGAGGGCGGATCGGGCCGCGGCGGTACCGCCGGCACCACCGGCCGCCGTTTGCCGAATTCCGGGTTTGGTTTGCGCGCCATGGTTCGGCTCAATGGCTCAGTAGATCATGCAGGCCGCGTTCAGCGCACCTGCGGCGAGCGAGGACAGCCCGAGCCAGATCGCCGCCGCCATTTCGCCGGAGGCGATCCGCGCCGACAGGTTCGGCACCGGGATCTTCACGATGTAATAGACGATGATCTGCACGATCAGCGCGATGATGCTCCAGATCAGACAGTCGATCACATTGGCGGAATGGGCGATAGCGCTGACCACCGGCAGCACGAAGCCGAGCAGGCTGAGGCCGAGCGCAATCGCTGCCGCCGGATCGTTGTCGCGGATCAGCTGGAATTCGTCATGCGGCGTGACGCGCGTGTAGACGAACAGATAGGCGACCACGGCGATCAGCGCCGTGCAGAAATAGACCAGGAACGCCGGCAGGCCGGCGAGGGATTGCAGGATCATGTGATGCGCCCGAATTGCCCCAGATGGTCATCCTATAGCTGATTGGTCGCAATTCGCGAAGTTTGGGTTCGAAGGGTCCCCCGGCTTGTGGGCATCGGCGTGCGCGGACCGGTGGAAAAATTGCTGCGCGGCGGTGTGAGCCGCTTCACAGCGGCCTGTGCGATGGTCGTTTATACGATATGCAACCAGAAGTGCATGTCGCGAAGGGTTCGGTGATCCCGATGACGACCAGCTTTGGCAACGACATCCTGCCGATGTTTCGACCGGGCGACATCGCCTGCATGACGCCGAAGGGGGTTCGGCTCAGCGACGCCGACTGGATCTGCGACCCGGCCGGCAATGGTGATTTTGCCGATCATGCCAATGCACGCCGCGTCTTCGCCGCGCTGTCGTCCGGCTTCATGCCGCCCGGTCACCGCTGGTTGCAGGACCCGCTCGATCTCTATGCGCGCTGGATGGGGGACGGATTCCAACCTTGAACCCGATTTGGAGAGCAAAGATGAGAAGGTCGATCGACGCGCTGCTCCTTTGTAGTCTGTTTGCGCTTCCCGCCGTTCCGGCCGCGGCGCAATCGCCGTCGAATCCGGCCATGACCGCGCCGGATCAGGTCGCCTGGCAGCTCTTCATCCAGGCCAATACCCGCGCCGGCGGCAGCAATTCGACCTTCGAGACCTGGGCGAGCGATACCGACCTGTTCCAGCCCAATCCGCAGTTTCCCGCGGCCGCGACGCCGCCGGCGTTGCGCCCGCCGATCCTGCCGCAGGTGGCGCAAGAAGGCGTGCAGCAGAGCGGCGGATTGCTGCCGGCGCTGCCGCCGGGCGCCGGGCAGGGGCAGATGGAGGAAGCGCGGCACAACAAGCCGACGTTCGACTTCATCGTGCAGAACAATCTCTACAAGCGGTCGGGCCTCAAGGCCGCGTTCGGCAAGACGCTGTCGTTTCCGGTCGACTCCGTCGAGGTGAAGGGCAATTGGGTGCCGGTCAGTGGCATTCCGCAATTCACCCACAACAAGGTGACGGTGGCGCAGGTGCCGCAGCTTTATCACGTCAACAGCGCGGACGGCGTGCAATACGCCCTGGTCTCGATGCATGTGATCAGCAAGCAGGTCCCGAACTGGACCTGGGCGACGTTCGAGCACCGGTTCAATCCGAGCCGCTGCGACATCATCGGCTGCCGCGACAATTTCGGTGCGCAGACCGCGTTCGTGCCGTCCAACCGCACCGCCGGCCAGGGTTATCCGGATTGCGCGAAGACGCCCGCATTGGCGGCGATGCTATCGAGCGCCGACATCGATCCCGTCTACAGCAATTACTGCCTGAAGGGATCCCAAACCGATTTTACCGACAATGTCGGGCTCGACATCAGGGTCGGCAATTCCGTCACCGAGGATGGCTTCGTCGCGACCTCGTCCTGCATCACCTGCCACGGCCGCGCGGTCTTCAAGGCCGACGGCACGCCGTCGTCGCAGGCCGGATTCCTCTCGTTCGGCCCGAACGGTCCGATCGGCCCGCTCGGGCCGTTGTTGCCGGAATGGTACTGGAAGTTCTCAAGCCAGCCGCCGATCTTCGAGGGCAAGCCAGGTCTCACGCGCTTCACGACCTCGGCGGATTTTGTCTGGTCGATCCCGTTCTGCGCCTACGACGATACGCAGAATCCGGTGCAGCCGACACCATGCGGCGGCAAGTGAGACCGCATTGATGGCGGGCACCTCCGAGCGCAGGATTCCGCTGCCCGGCAGCAACCGCGCCGTGCCCGAAGGCGCGACGCTGGTCGGCGATGTCGATCCCGACGAGCGGATCACCGTCGTGGTCTATGTCAAGCGGCGCACCCCCGACGAGTTTACGCCGGGAAGCGCCGGCGATCTGGCCCGGCTCGCCAGACCGGTCACGCGGCGCCAGCTCGCAACGCAGCGCCACCGCAGCCATGCCAGCGCCGCCGCGCGGATCACGCGTCTGGCGGCGGAGCGCGGATTCACCGTCGTTGCCACCGATCTCGTCGCGCGTACGGTGGCGCTTGAGGGCACGGCGAGGCAGATGGCCGAGACCTTCGGCGCGACGCTTCGCACCTATCGTGATGGCGAGCGCGTGTTTCGCGCGCGGGTCGGCGGGCTGACGGTGCCGGCCGAGATCGCGCCATGGACCCGCGCCATTCTCGGCTTCGATCAGCGGCCGCTCCGGACCACGAGGCCGCTGCTGCGGGCCCGCGGCAGCGCGGGGAGCGACAGCGGGCTGTGGCCGACCGACATTGCGGCCCGCTACGGCATTCCGCTCGATCGCGACGTGTCGTCGATCTGTGTCGGCATCGTAGCCCTCGGCGGCGGCTATCTCGAGAGCGACCTCGCCATGGCGCTGGCCGGCATGAACCGGCAGCCGCCGGTCGTGATCAATGTCCCGCCGACCGGCAATGACAACGGCCTCGGCACCAGCGATGTCGCCGATCAGGAAATCGCGCTCGACCTCCAGGTGCTCGCCGGGCTGCTGCCGAAGAGCAAGATCGTGGTCTACTTTGCCGAGAACTCTGCCGCCGGTCTCACGGATGCGATCCATCAGGCGGTGTTCGATGAAGCGCATGCGCCCCAGGTGATCTCGGTCAGCTGGGGCAGCGCGGAGAAATTCTGGACCGGGCCCGGGCGCGACGCGATGCAGGCGGTCCTCGCCGATGCCGTGCGGCTGCGCGTCAGTGTGCTGTTCGCCTCCGGCGACCAGCTCGCAACCAGCGGCCTGACCGACGGCAAGGTCCATGTCTGGTTTCCGGCCTCGAGCCCCTATGCGACGAGCTGCGGCGGCACGCAGCCCGGGCCTGCTGCGGGCAATGGGGCGGCCGCGGCGGAGGCGGTCTGGAACGCCGGCACCATCGGCACCGGCGGCGGCATCAGCGATGCGTTTCCCGTCCCCGACTATCAGTCGCATCTGACGCTGCCGCAATCGCAGAACGACGGCGCGATCCGGCGCGGCGTCCCTGATGTCGCCTGCGCGGCCGCGGCAAGCCCGGGCTACCGTATCATCGTCAACGGGCAACCGATGGCGATGAGCGGGACCAGCGCCGCGACGCCGCTATGGGCCGCCCTGGTCGCGATTGCGATCGCCGCGCGCGGCGAGCAGATCGGCTTGCTCAATGCGGCGCTCTACGGCAATCCCGGCGCCTTCCGCGTAGTCCAGCAGGGCAACAACCGCGTCGGCGGCAAAGGCTACGATGCCGGCCCCGGCTGGAGCGCCTGCACCGGGCTCGGCGTTCCCAGGGGCGCGGATGTGCTCGCCGCCCTTGCCGCGGTCCCGGTGGCGTAGCGTCCCAAAAACAAAAACCCCGCCATTTGCGGCGGGGTTGAGGAGGTTTGCTATAGAAAGCGTCAGGCGGGAATGCGTTCGTCGGCCTCATGCGGCTCGCGCAGTACGTAGCCGCGGCCCCACACGGTCTCGATGAAGTTGCGGCCCTCGGAGGCGTTCGCGAGCTTCTTGCGCAGCTTGCAGATGAAGACGTCGATGATCTTCAGCTCCGGCTCGTCCATGCCGCCGTAGAGATGGTTGAGGAACATTTCCTTGGTGAGCGTGGTGCCCTTGCGGAGCGAGAGCAGCTCCAGCATCTGGTATTCCTTGCCGGTCAGGTGCACGCGCTGACCGCCGACCTCGACGGTCTTGGTGTCGAGATTGACCACGAGATCGCCGGTCTGGATGACCGACTGGGCGTGACCCTTGGAGCGGCGGACGATCGCGTGGATGCGGGCGACCAGCTCGTCCTTGTGGAAGGGTTTGGTCATGTAGTCGTCGGCGCCGACGCCGAGACCCTTGACCTTGTCCTCGATGCCGGCGAGGCCGGAGAGGATCAGAATGGGAGTCTTGATCTTCGAAACCCGGAGCTGCTTGAGCACGTCGTAGCCGGACATGTCGGGCAGGTTGAGGTCGAGCAGGATGATGTCGTAGTCGTAAAGCTTGCCGAGATCGACGCCTTCTTCACCGAGATCCGTCGTATAGACGTTGAAACTCTCGGATTTGAGCATCAATTCGATCGACTGCGCGACGGCGCTATCATCTTCAATTAGCAAAACGCGCATGCCAGTCCCCTATAGTCGCCGCTCCGGGCGTCAGGTCGGCCGCACTTGCGGCACTCACAAAACGCCTTTGAACAACTGATTCGGATCCTGACGAGATATGGTTAACAAAAACTGATTCCTCGACGCAAGCTCTAACCGTGCAATTTTTGTCGAATCGCCCTAAGATATTGCGTAGAAGAAGCTTTTCCTAACCGCGCTCGTTCAGTTTCCACATTAAGAATCGGGCCTAACCGACTCTCGCGACTCGCCCTTCTTCTGATGGGCGAGCGACCTCAGTCACCAAAGACAGTGACGCAATGATTAATGATGCGGGTAAACACGAAGTTAAGCGGCCGGCGCAAAATTGCGGAAACTTAAGGTTTTCGCAATGAAGGCGCTCGCGGAGCAGATCGGCGACATCGACGGCGTCAATATTTATGGCCGTGTCGTCGGCGTCCGCGGACTGATGGTCGAGATCGCAGGCCCCATTCACGCGATGTCGGTCGGTGCCCGCATCGTGATCGATGTCGGCGCCGGCCGCTTCATCCCGGCCGAGGTGATCGGCTTCTCCGGCGAGAATGCGGTGGTGATGCCGTTCGGCGGGCTCGAGGGCGTCAGGCGCGGCTGCCGCGCTGTGATCGCCAACGCGGCAAGCCAGGTGCGGCCGTCGCCGGCCTGGCTCGGCCGCGTCGTCAACGCGATGGGCGAGCCGATCGACGGCAAGGGGCCCTTGGTGCAGGGCGCCTCGCCGATGTCCTACCGCAACTCGCCGCCGCCGGCGCATTCGCGCAAGCGGGTCGGGCCGCCGCTCGACCTCGGCGTCCGCGGCCTTAACACTTTCCTGACCTGCTGCCGCGGCCAGCGGCTCGGCATCTTCGCCGGCTCGGGCGTCGGCAAGTCGGTGCTGCTGTCGATGCTGGCGCGCAACGTCGATGCTGCGATCTCGGTGATCGGGCTGATCGGCGAACGCGGCCGCGAGGTGCAGGAATTCCTCCAGGAGGATCTCGGCGAGGAGGGATTGGCGCGCTCGGTCGTGGTGGTCGCCACCTCGGACGAGCCGGCGCTGATGCGGCGCCAGGCGGCGTACCTCACGCTCGCGATCGCGGAATATTTCCGCGACGAGGACCAGGACGTGCTGTGCCTGATGGACTCGGTGACGCGCTTTGCGATGGCGCAGCGCGAGATCGGGCTCTCGGCGGGCGAGCCGCCGACCGCCAAGGGCTACACGCCGACCGTGTTCACCGAACTGCCGAAGCTGCTGGAGCGGGCAGGGCCGGGCACTGGCGCCGGCACCATCACCGCGATATTTACCGTGCTGGTCGACGGCGACGATCACAATGAGCCGATCGCCGACGCGGTGCGCGGCATCCTCGACGGTCACATCGTGATGCAGCGGGCGATCGCCGAGCGCGGCCGCTATCCCGCCGTCAACATTCTGAAGTCGGTCTCGCGCACCATGCCGAAGTCGGCTGACCCCAATTTCCTGCCCTTCATCAACAAGGCGCGGCAGGTGATGGCGACCTATGCCGACATGGAGGAACTGATCCGGCTCGGCGCCTACCGGCCGGGTTCCAGCCCCGAGGTCGACGAGGCGATCCGGTTGCACGAGCCGCTGGAGAGCTTCCTGCGCCAGGCCAAGGACGAGGCGACCAGCCTCGGCGATGGCTACCGGCAACTGGCTCAAATCCTGTCGGGTTTGGAAACGGAACGCTAACTTTGTCAGGCCATCATCGCCGGCACACCATAGCTATGCCGGCGGGGCCCAGCGGGGAGCCGGCTCTGTCCCGCGTTCGGATTGGGGACTTCTGGGGAGTATGAGTCGATGAAGTCACGTGAAACGCTGATCCGCCTGAAGAAATTTCAGGTCGATGAAAAGCGCCGTCGGGTTACCCAGATCGAAGGCATGATCGCCGACTTCCAGCGCATGTCCGTCGAGCTCGAGCGCGAGATCCAGACCGAGCAGGAGCGCGCCGGGATCAACGATCCCTCGCACTTCGCCTACCCTACCTATGCCAAGGCCGCGATCCAGCGCCGCGAGAACCTGACCCGCTCGGCCGACGAATTGCGCGCCCAGCTCGACGACGCCAAGGCGCTGCTGTCGGAAGCCTTCGAGGAATTGAAGAAGGTCGAACTGCTCGACGAGCGCGACCAGGCGCGCGAACGCGCGGAGGAGAGCGCCCGCGAGCAAGCCGACATGGATTCGATCGGCCTGATGCGGGCCCGTCTGGGCGTCATCGCCTGACCCCTCGCTCCCTCCGCAGACCACATTGAGAGCCGGGGCCGACCGCCCGGGCTTTTTGTTGGGCGCTGTCCACAAGCCGGCCTCTGCTCGGCCACTTGTCAGCCACTTGGCGGATGGTGCTGTCCCAAAATATGCTACCACCGGTCCGGAGCGGATAATCGGCAGCGCGGTGGCAATGAGGCGATGGGGGATGCAGGCTTGGAGGGCGCTGAATGCTGACGCCGGCTGAGCTGGTCTGGCTGATCGCCGCCGTCGCCAAGGGGGATGAGGCCGCCTTCGAGCGGCTGTACGCCGCGACCCGCGCGAAACTCTTCGGCGTCGTGCTCCGTATCTTGCGGCGTCAGGATCTCGCCGAGGAGGTCATTCAGGAGGCTTACGTCAAGATCTGGAACAGTGCCGGGCAGTTCAACCCGGCCCTGTCTTCCCCGATCACGTGGATGACGTCGATCGCGCGTAATCGCGCCATCGATGTGGTGCGCAAGCGTGGCGAGTCCTCATTGGAGGACGAGCCGGCTGCTATGGAGGTTGCCGCCGACTCGCCCGATCCGCTGGCGCGGCGGGAGATGACGGAAGAGTTGAAGCGGTTGCTGGAGTGCGTCGGTCGTTTGGAGCCAGATCGTCAGAAGCTCGTGCTGCTCGCCTATTACAACGGCTGGAGCCGCGAGCAGCTCGCCGCAAAGTTCGAGACACCGGTGAACACGGTGAAGACCTGGCTGCGCCGCAGCCTGATGGATATCCGGGAGTGTCTTGGACTCTGATTGATGGCCTATAGCGAAGACCATATCGCGCTCGCCGCGGAATATGCGCTCGGTACCCTCGATGCCGATGAGCGCACGCAGGTTGAGACCATGATGGCCGTCGACAGCGGGTTCGGCGCGCTGGTGCAGGCCTGGGAGTTCAGGCTCGGGCCGCTCAACCAGATGGTCGGTCTGGTCGAGCCGCGCCCGGTGGTCTGGGAGAACATCAAGGCGGCGATCGGCCATGCCAGCGCGCCGCAGGCGCCGCTGGTGCTGCCCGAGACGCCGGCCGCCACGGTGGCGCCGCCGCCACCGACGCCGATCGCAGACGATGTCGAGTTCGGCTCGGCGTTCGATCCGGAGCCTTCGCAGCCGGAAGGGATACGGCAGCCGGCCGAGATCCGGCGGCCATCGGTGCGGCCACGCCTTGGCGACGACAGCAACGTGGTCGCGCTGACCGGCCGCATGAAGCGCTGGCGCGGCATCGCGTCCGCTGCGACGGCGATCGCGGCCGCGCTGCTGGTGACGCTCGGCCTGCAGATCTACCGGCCCGATGCCTTGCCGAATGCGATCCGGCCGAAGCCGCGCATCCAGACCGTGGAAGTGAAGACGCCGGCGCCGGCACTCACGCCGTCGGCGCAATATGTCGCGCTGTTGCAGGGACCGAATGGCGGGCCGGCCTTCATCATGACCATCGACGGCGCGACCAAGAATTTCACCGTGCGCAAGGTCGGTGCCGCGTCGGAGCCCGGCAAGAGCTTCGAGCTCTGGCTGATCTCCGACAAGCTGCCGCAGCCGCGCTCGCTCGGCGTGATCGGCGCCGATGATTTCACCGCCCGTCCGGTGCTGTCGGGCTACGATCCCGACGTGATCAATGGCGCCACCTACGCGGTGACCGTCGAACAGGCCGGCGGTTCGCCGAACGGCCAGCCGACCTCGGCGCCGATCTTCACCGGCAAGCTGATAGAGACCGTGCCGCCCGGGTCACGATAGCGGCCGCACCCTATCGTGAGAGACTGTCGGCAGTGACGTGGAGACAGCCACACCCGCCGCACAAAAAGAAAACGCCCGTGGGGAGCGGGCGTTTTCGATAGTCAACTTGGGGGTAGTTGGGGGTCTTAAATATCCACGCAGCGACTTTGGGGGGCTGTAAAGAGCTACGTGAATTCCGTGAAACTCTCCTGTTAGCGGACCAGCGAATTGCTTGTGCTGGTGATCGCGACCGGCTTGCCGGCCTTCATGACACGAGCGGTCTGAGTGTAACCCTCGTCCGACGAATTGTGCGCCGAGATGCCGAAGCCAGCGACCAGGATACCGGCGACCAAAGCGACCACCACAATCTTCAGGTGCGTCGTACGATCAGCGCTGTAGATCGAGTGGTTCATGGAAGTCTCCTGCCGCCTTCCTGCTCTCTGTCAATCTGTCGGTTCGGCTTGGTGCCCGGTTCAACGTCTCGTGCCTCGCTAACGTAGGATTTGCCGATTCCGTTCCCCAGATGGCATCACAAGAGCGTGATCATACGTGATCGGTCGCGATCAAAAATGACCCTTTGGTAATCTCAGATCGCATTAAACCTTCGTAATATCAGTGCCTTGAGCTGACGCTGGAATGCTGCATTCCAGATGGGGCCGTTTCGGCCGGTTCCACATAAATCAGTTGCCTGTGGCGGGAAAACACGGGCGAAAACGTAAGTGATTTGCGGCCACTACAGCATTTTTCCCGCGAACTGACGCCCCGCCCGGCGTGACGAAAACCGTCAAACTACAACCCAGAGCTTCGGTTCCGCCGCGGTCGGAGCCGAAGCGCTAGACGCTGCCGACCGTCTTCAGACGGGCCCGGGGATGGATCTCGGCCTGCGACAAAACGGTGGTCTGCGAACGGAACCGTTCCACCAGCGAGCGAACGAACGGCCGGATCGCGGCCGACGTCACCAGCACCGGCGCCTCGCCTTCGCGCGCCGCCTGCTCGAAGGCGTTGCGCACGGCGGTCATGAATTCCGAGAGCTTCGAGGGCTGCATCGCGAGGCTCCGGTCGTCGCCGGTGCCGACGATCGACTCGGCGAACGCCTGTTCCCAGCGCGCCGACAGTGCGATCAGCGGCAGGTAGCCGTTCGGCGAGGTGTTCTGGGCGCAGATCTGCCGGGCGAGCCGGGCGCGGACGTGCTCGACCATGGTCGCCGGATTGCGCGAGAACGCCAATGCGTCGGCGATGCCTTCGAGGATGGTCGAGAGATCGCGGATCGAAACGCGCTCGGCGAGCAGCAATTGCAGCACGCGCTGGATGCCCGACACCGTGACCTGGCTCGGCACGATGTCCTTGATCAGCTCGCCCTGCTCCTTCGGCAGGTCCTTCAACAGCTTCTGCACCTCGCCGTAGGACAGCAGGTCCGACATGTTGGTCTTGAGCAGTTCGGTCAGGTGGGTCGACAGCACCGTGGCGGCGTCGACCACGGTGTAGCCTTTCAGCGCGGCCTCTTCCTTCAGGCCGGCATCGACCCAGGTCGCCGGCAGGCCGAAGGTCGGCTCGATGGTGTGGATGCCGGGCAGCTGCACCTGGTTGCCGGCGGGATCCATGACCATGAACTGGGCCGGCCAGATCTTGCCGGTGCCGGCGTCGACTTCCTTGATCTTGATGGCGTAGCTGTTGGCCTCGAGCTGGACGTTGTCGAGGATGCGCACCGCCGGCATCACGAAACCCATCTCGATCGCGAGCGAGCGGCGCAGCGCCTTGATCTGCTCGGTGAGGCGGTCGGTGCCGTCAGGCCCGTTGACCAGCGGCAGCAGCGCGTAGCCGAGCTCGATCTTGAGGTCGTCGATCTTCAGCGCGGCGGCGATCGGCTCTTCCGCGGCGGCAGCGGCGGCGGCCGCGGCTGCGGCGGGAGCGGCGGCTGCCGCGGTTTCGGCCGCCTTCGCCGCCCGCTTCTGCTTGCGCGCGTTCCAGGCGAGCATCGCGGCGCCGGAGCCCAGCGCCAGGAAGGGCAGGGTCGGAATGCCCGGCAGCAGCCCGAGCACCAGCATGACGCCGGCCGACATGCCGAGCGCCTGCGGATAGCCGGAGAGCTGGCGCATCAGCGCCTTGTCGGCGGCGCCGGTGATGCCGGCCTTGGAGACCAGCAGGCCGGCCGCGGTCGAGACGATCAACGCCGGCACCTGGGTGACGAGGCCGTCGCCGACTGTCAGCACGGTGTAGGTGCGGGCGGCTTCGCTGAAGGAGAGGCCCTGCTGGGCGACGCCGATGATGATACCGCCGACGATGTTGATGCCGACGATCAGGAGGCCGGCGATGGCATCACCGCGGACGAATTTCGAGGCACCGTCCATCGCGCCGAAGAAGCCGCTCTCGTCTTCCAGTGCCTTGCGGCGTTCCTTGGCGGCCTTCTCGTCGATCAGACCGGCGGACAGGTCGGCGTCGATCGCCATCTGCTTGCCGGGCATCGAGTCCAACTGGAAGCGTGCCGCGACCTCGGCGATACGGCCCGAACCCTTGGTGATGACCACGAAGTTCACGATCACCAGGATCGCGAACACGATGATGCCGATCACGAAGTTGCCGCCCATCACGAAGTTGCCGAAGGCCTCGATGACGTGGCCGGCGGCTGCCGTGCCCTCGTGGCCGTGGCTCAGGATCAGCCGGGTCGAGGCCATGTTCAGCGACAGCCGCAGCATGGTCGAGATCAGCAGGATGGTCGGGAACGACGAGAATTCCAGCGGCGCCTGGATGAACAGCGAGGTCATCAGGATCAGGATCGAGACCGTGATCGAGACCGCCAGGAAGAGGTCGAGCACGATCGAGGGCAGCGGCAGGATCAGCACCACCAGGATGGTGAGGACGCCGACCGCCAGCGCGATATCGCCGCGCTTGAGGATATCCCCGATCTCGCCGAGGCTCGGCAATCCGCTCTTGCCCGCCGTGCCCTGACCCGCCGTGATGTCGACCATGGTTGCCGCTCTCCCCCGCGACTGGCGGCCGCGGCCGCCAAGCGTCTGCGCGACGGCCGCAGGGCCGCCGTTCCGAAAGTGAGGCACCGCGCTGGCGTTCACGGGGATCTCCGCCCGTTAGACGCGTTCGACGACACTCGACTTCACTCGGCAATTCTTGCCGGGTGTATGGTTAGCAAAGGGTTAATAAGTGCCGTCGGAGGGCTGCGCCTGACGTCGCAGGCTTTTGGGCAGGCGATTCCGGGGCCGGAAAGGGCGGGGCGGACCGTCTGGCCGTTCCGGGGACGGGGTCGTTGCCCCTATCTCAGCACACCGAGCACGGCGCCCGATGCGGCGATGAGGCCGAGCGTGATGACGCTGGCGCGCCACAGCGATTGCTGCCGGGCGGCGCGCCGGGCGTGGAACGCCAGCCAGTCGTGGACAAAGCCGGCAGGGATGTCGAACACCACCGCCGTCTCGCCGCGGTAATGCGTCTCATGCTCGCAATACATCGTCCGGACCGTCGGCACGCCCGGCCGCTCGAGCTCGCAATGCCACTCCGAGGCATGCTCGCCGTTCGTCCAACGATTCTCGAAAGGGATCACGTGTGATTCCATGACGAGCCTCCTGGCCCACCCTTGAACCTCACGTGGCAAATCTAGCGCAATATCCGGGCAGGCGCTTTAGTTGGCGGACGGCATCCAGTTGCGCCAATGCGTCGGCTGGATGTCGAGATGCCTGCTGCTGAGATGCTCGACCCACTCGGCACCGTCCCGGTGGCACGGGAACATCAGCGCATGGACCATGCCGTCATAGTCGAGGATGCAAACCTCGAGTTCCCGGTCCGGCGGTGCTGACGCAACGGGTAACCATTCTGCTGACGATGAATGCATGATGGGCCTCCGACAGTGTGCGCTTCGATCCTCATACCTGCGAGCTGCGCGCCATCCGGCGGGATGATAGGTCCGGACGGCGAGCCGTCAGTGTGAACCGGCTCGCATTGTATCAGTTTTCTTCGTCAACATGGATCACGGTGCGATCGCCAATATTCCCGGTCGATCGGGTGCGGCTGTGATCCCTGCGGTGCACGAAGCGGATTTGAACTTTCGCGGCCTGGCCCTCGACGAAACGCGAGACACCAATCACCCCCGAGGATCCATGTCGAACCGGACGGGTCGAACCTTGATGGCGGCGCTTGCTGCCGCAATTGCGCTGCTGTCGGCGCCGGCCTTCGCCGCGACGCTGCCGGACGACCGGACCTGGTTGATCCGCATGGTCGCCTGCAAGGGCAACGGCGTGTTGATGGAGGTCTTTTTGCCGCAATCGGTGGTGTTGGCGCCGCATGGCGGCATGGCCGCGGGCGCGACGGCGGACGGCTACTACACGCTCGACCTGACCGAGCTCAACAAGGGCAAGGTCCTCGAGCCGGTGCATGTGACGATGAGCGCGGACAAGAAATTCGTGACCGTGGATCAGTACACGCGCGGCCTGCCGCCGACCCGCATTCCCCTCGGCGGCGGCACCGTCGATTTCGATCACCGGTTCGGGCTCGACGCCAAGTGCGGTCCGTTCCAGGCGCAGGACCCGAACTACGGCAAATGAGGCGCTTCACGCGCCGGTGAAGTTCGGCGCGTCCCCTTGCTGCTGCATGCCTAATCTCTCGGCAATGCGGCTTGACCTTGAGGCAATTGCCGACGAAGTTCCGCGGGCCGTGGTAATTTCTTCTGAATATTCCCCCGAAGCCGCAACGTTCATTCCCGACTCGCGCCGGGCATGGCTGCGTCTTGCCGTTGCCGTGGTGATCGGCTCGCTCGGCAGCGTCGGCATGTGGTCGGTCGTGGTGGCGCTGCCGGTGGTGCAGACCGACTTCGGTGCGACCCGCGGAACCGCCTCGCTCGCCTTCACGATGGTGATGCTCGGTTTCGGTCTCGGCCAGGTCGTGACCGGCAAGATCAGCGACCGCTACGGCATCGTTGCGGCGATCGGCGCCGGGATCGGCATCCTCGGCCTCGGCTATGTCGGCGCCGGCTACGCGCCGTCGGTCTGGGCCTTCATCCTGCTCCATTTCGCGATCGGCCTGTCGTCGGCCGCGACCTTCGGCCCCCTGATGGCGGAGGCCTCACACTGGTTCGAGCGCTACCGCGGTCTCGGGGTCGCGATTGCCGCCAGCGGCAATTATGTCGGCGGCACGGTGTGGCCGCCGCTGGTCAATTTCGGCATCCAGAGCCTCGGCTGGCGCGCCACCCATATCGCGATCGGGGTCTTCACCGCGGTCGCGATGGCGCTGGCGCTCGTGGTGCTGCGGCTGTTGATGGGCGCGGCGACCCGGCGCAGCCATGTCAATGCTGCGCCGCCGCGCGTCGATCTCAGGCTTTCCACCAACGCGCTGACCGCGATCCTGTCGCTGGCGTCGATTTCCTGCTGCGTCGCGATGTCGATGCCGCAGGTCCACATCGTCGCCTATTGCGGCGATCTCGGCTACGGCGTGGCGCGCGGCGCCGAGATGCTGTCGCTGATGCTTGGCTTCGGCATAATCAGCCGGATCGGCTCGGGCTTTCTCGCCGACAGGATCGGCGGCATCCGCACGCTCCTGATCGGCTCGATCGCGCAGGGCTCCGCGCTGCTGTTCTATCTGTTCTTCGACAGCCTGACCTCGCTCTACGTCATCTCCGCGATGTTCGGCCTGTTCCAGGGCGGCATCGTGCCGAGCTACGCCATCATCGTGCGCGAAGCGATGCCGGCATCGGAAGCGGCAACGCGGATCGGCATCGTGATCTTCGCCTCGGTGTTCGGGATGTCGTTTGGCGGCTGGATCTCGGGCGTGATCTTCGACGCCACCGGTTCCTATGCTGCGGCCTTCACCAATGGCCTCGCCTGGAACCTGCTCAATGTCAGCATTATCCTGCTGCTCCTGATGCGCTCGCGGCAGCGGCTGGCACTGGCATGATCCGGAAAAGCGCGAAGCGGTTTTCCGACGAGATCATGCCAAACAAGAATCTGATCGGGACTGCGGCTGATATCAGCGATCTTCCTAGAGATCGACCGAGATTCTGGCGATCGCTTTTTCCAGGCGGGTCTTGATGGAATCCATCTTGCCGGTCAGTTGCTGCAGCTCGCGCAGATCGAGCTCGGCATAGACGAACTCGTTCAACTCCCGGCGCTGCGCGGACAGGTTCGCCATCTGCTTCTTGGCGTGCTCGGTCAGCGACAGGTTCACGACCCGGGCATCCTCGGTCGAGCTCTTGCGGCGCAGCAGGTTCTTCTTTTCGAGCAGCTTCGACTGCGTGACCACGAAGGACTGGTCGACCCGCAGCGCCCTTGAGACCGCGCCGACGGGCAGGCCGACATTGCGGTCCTCGGCATTCGCCAGCACCGTCATGATCATCCATTGCGGGCCGGTGATACCGATCATCTTGGCCCAGATGCTGCGCAATTCGTCGAGGCGGATGCTGGTCGACACGATTTCCCAAGCCAGTCGCTCAGTCGCCTCCTGCAGTTTGTCGGTCGCTTTGCGCTCGGTCATGCCCTACCTTAACAAAAATTCATCTTCGAGCAATTTTTTGAAGCAGGCGCCGGACGAAAATGTTCGTGCGGCCGTTGCCTGAATGACACATGGCTGCGCAAACATAGAATGACTAACTAATATAAGTTGAATATGTGACCTCTCAATTGCATTGTTCCGCATCGTAGATGGGGGGCATCCACCATCTCACGCCTGCAGTGGCCGAGTTGACCACGCGCATCTTGAAAATGGCTGCGCCGCAGCGGTTTTCGGGAGGGGAACGTTTGTCGCTTTGCCGGCAGAGCAAGGCATCACTTGGAGGATAGCATGAAGATAGTTAAGGGCCTTTTGTTGGGCTCGGCGGCAGTTCTCGCCGCGAGCAGCGGAGCCATGGCGGCCGACCTTCCGGTCAAGGCCAAGGCAGTCGAGTACGTCAAGGTCTGCTCGCTCTATGGTCCGGGCTTCTACTTTATTCCGGGCACCGACACCTGCATCAAGCTGGGCGGCTATTTGCGCGTCGACGTTCTGGCGAACACCAACTCGGATCACACCGGCAACTACGCCGGCGCCGGCGGTGCGCAGAACCGCTTCACCAACGGCTACACCTGGCGTTCGCGTGAAGACCTGAACGTCGACACCCGCACCGCGACCGAATACGGCGTGGTTCGCACCTTCTTCGATGCGACCTTCAGCTGGACCTCGGACAGCTATGGCGCGGGCGCCGCGGCAGGCTCGACGGTCTACTCGCCGATCGGAACGTCTGCTGCTCCGAACAACGCCAGCTCGGGCGGTGTCGCCGCCGGCACGGTCGGCGTCTATTACGCCTTCATCCAGTTCGCCGGCTTCACCATGGGTAAGGCGGTCTCGCAGTTCTCGGCGCCGTGGGCCAACTATCCGGGCAACAATTTCGACGGCCTCGTCGGCGGCGGTGGCACGATCACCGGCGTCAACCAGTTCACCTACACCGCGCAGTTCGGCAACGGCGTGTCGCTGGCCTTGTCGGCCCAGGATCAGTCGGCCTACTATCAGGCCGGCGTGCAGAATCTCGGTGTGCAGGGTACCGGCGCTCTCGGTCCCTACGGCGCGAGCGACTATGCCGGCACGATTGCTCCGGATCTGGTCGCGTCGCTCCGCGTCGACCAAGCCTGGGGCCTGTTCCAGGCGTCGTTCGCGGCGCATAACAATCACGCGGCCTACTACGGCGGCACTGAAGTCACCGGTCATCCCGACGACAAGTGGGGCTGGGCGGGTCAGTTGGCCCTGTCGATCAAGAACATCCCGACCGGACCTGGCGATACCATCAACGTGCAGGGCGTCTATACCAACGGCGCAACGCGCTACAACATCCAGGATCTCTCGGGTGCCGGTGCGTTCACCTCGTTCGGCAACACCAGCGTTCCCGGTGCCTATCAGAGCATCGGCTTCGGCATTGCGCCGGACAGCGTGTTCGTCTCCGGCGGATCGCAGCAGCTGATCACGACGTACGGCGTGCGCGGCGCGTATGTCCACAACTGGAATCCCTATTGGAACACCAGCGTCTACGGTGCGTGGGCCCAGGTCAACTATAATGGCACCGCCAAGAGCTACATCTGCGGCCCCGGCGGGACCGGCGTGGGCGGATCGTTCGGTGTCCTGATCGGCGCCACCTCGAACCTGACCTCGTGCAACCCCGACTACAGCGTTGCCCAGATCGGTACGCAGACCCAGTGGACTCCGGTGAAGAACCTGACATTCTCGGCCGACTTCACCTACACCCATCTGGATCAGAACTACGCGGGCACGATCAGCTACCCGGGTAGTGCGGCGATCGGCAAGCCGGCCGCCGTCTACTCGCTCAGCAACCAGGATACCTACATGCTGCTGCTCCGCGCGCAGCGCAACTGGTAAGGCCCGGTTGATCGGGACTTGATTACGACCCAAAGCCTCGACGGGAAACTGTCGAGGCTTTGATTTTGAACGAAGAGCACATTGTATGATTTACTAACATTAGTCTATCATGTACAAACTTGGTGTCGGTTGCTCTGCCGACCATGATGAGGAGATATCAGACTTCTTCATGAACTAGCCTCCAAAACCTCCGGCAATGCCCTGCCGGAGGTTCTTCATTTGAAGACGGTAGGCTCGCGCCGACTCGCGTGCGCGATGCAGCCGAACATCAATGACGGCTGGCTGGATTGCATGAACGACGCTGCGTTCTCGATCTCGTCGCGATGCACTACCCGGTTAGGGACAGAGCCACAGCGCACCCGATTAGCGGTGCGGGGATATGCCTCGTGTTTGCTGGGTGTGCGCGCAGTCACGACTGAGTGAGTGACGGCGTATCGGTTCTCGCGATCCTGTGAGCAGACTTGCGCCGGCGGCAGGTTCGCAAGCGGAACATTACCGAGCGTTTGCTCGGCGACGATTGCTGCAGCAACGTTCGGTCCGCAGGCATAAGCGCAACGCATTCCTGCGCCGCCATATCAACATTTGCCGCTGCCGAATTACTTCAATTATATGAAGCGAATTTGGAATATTCCTTGGGAGAGCTGGGTGATTGGCGTTTGCGATTTCGGCGCCAGCGTCGCGCGGCTACCGAAGCGGCGGTTCGTCGACAACAACAAGCGGGCTCGTACCGATAACGCATACCGGCAGCGCAGCCGGGTGCGAACGAGTTGACGAAACATGCATGACCACTGTGGGACGCGCGGAGCCTCGTCAAGCAGCGTCGAATTCGATGACAAAGGTTGGCCTGCCTGGCCGGATCGAGAGGATCTGTCGGCCGAGTTCGTCAAGCTGCTGGCCGCCGCGCAGGAAGGCGGTTCGACGGTCTCCGAATGCTGGTTGACCTTGAGCAAGATCAACCTCGCGTCGGAGAGCTCGTGGTCCGAGCAGTGGATCAAGACCGCGGAACTGAACGAGGCGCGCGCCGAGCATTCGTTGCTGAACAACAATCTGGTCACCGCCCGTCGCAATTGGCTGCGGGCCACGAGCTACTTTCACGCCGCCGCAAGGCCTCCCGGATACGCCAACGAGTTGCTGACACGTGCCGTCGACGGCATGCGGCGATGTGCAACCAGCTTTTTGAAGACCCGGGTTCCGGCCGGCCAGGTGCTCTCGATTCCGTGGACCGAAGACCTGTCGCTTCAGGCCTATTACCTGCCGTCGGCGTTTCGCGACGATGGGCCCGTCATCGTCTGCATCGGCGAGCCGGGTTCCTACAAGGAAGAGTTGATCACCAAATACGCCGGTCATGCGAACGAGCGCGGCTTCTCGCTGCTCGCCATGGACCTGCTCGGAACGCAGGCGGCGCTGTCGCCGGAACGGCTCGACGGCCACAAGTTCGAAGCCGCCATGAGTCGTGTCCTGGACTTTCTTTCGGAGAAGCCCGGTGTCGACAGCACGCGGATCGCCATCGTGGCTGATGCGTGCAATTCCTCCCTGGTGGCCCGCGCGGCAGCAAGTGATGCCCGGTTTGCCGCCGCCGTTTGCGATGCCGGAATATGGGACTCGCACGAAAGAAGCTTCTTCTATCGGCAAGCAGGCGACAATGCGCAGACCGGATGGCTCGAGGAGGCCAATGCGATCTCGCGCAGCATCGAATGTCCGCTGCTCGTCACCGCGGGCGAAGCCGGCTGGCTGCTTCCAGGTGCGTTGACTGAATTCGGCAATCAATTGGGCAACAGTCATCGCGACGCCAGCCTGATCCTGTTCCGTCGTGCCGAAACCGCTGCCATGCAAGGACATATCGATAATCCCACTCTGGCCAATGAAGTCATCTTCGACTGGCTCGAAGACCGGCTTCGGCTGAGAAAGGGCTTGTCCTGAAGCTACAGCGGCGAGGGCCGATGCGCTCATACCGCCTGACCCGCCTTCAGCAATGAGCAGCCGGTGATCTTCAAGCTGCCGTCGGCCTGCCGCTCCAGCGTGTAAAGCGCCTCCCACGCCTCGCCATCGGCGTCGACGATATGAACGCGCTGGGCAATCCGGTCGCCCGCGCTCTGCGCTTCGCCGAACTCGAAGCTTCGGTGGCGATAGACCGGCGCGTATTGGCGCTGCACCATCGACATGAAGATCTCGGCCTGCGGAAAGATCTGCCGGATCGCAGGCGCGGCATAGGAATAGGCGCCAGCTGCGTCGTCGCGGCCGAACGCCTGCTCCTGGGCGCGGATCACGTCCTGCGCTGCCCTGACATCGTCGGCCGCGGCCGGCGAGGTGAGGGTGAACAGGATGGCGGCAATGAGGGCGATCGCGCGCATTGGTCTGCTCCCTGATCAATGACTGAGCATACGCAAAAGACGCCGCCGCGGTTTCATGCCCAGACGTTTTCGATCAAAATTGATCTGCCGCAAGGCCCCTTCCAGCCGGCGCATTAGCGTTCGGTCGTCAAGCTTGGAGGAACGCCATGACCTTGGATACCATTCTCGTCGTCATCGCCGTGACCATGATGTTCGCGACGGTCGCTTTCGTGATCGCCTACGGCGACAGGCAAACGCGCAACCTGTGACGGCGCAGCCGGACGGTCGCGCCGCTATCGAATCGAGCCCTTGAAATTGTCGATGTCGCGTGAAGGGCGGGCAGGAAACAGCCGTGCGGTCGAGGAGTTGTCGAGCCGGCGCCTGCATTTTGCTTCATCGCTGTCCTGGTCGGTGCGCTTTTTGGCAAAGACGTCGTCCTGCCGGTTGACGATCAGCATCGCATGGTCGCGCTCGAGTGTGTCCGGATTCTTGCGCCGCTCGTCGGAGCGGAACGCGCCGCCGGTGATCTTGCCCGTCATCTCGTAGTCGCAGCCGGCTTTCCAGTCGCCCTGGTCCCATTTCCATCCCTTGGCCGTCACGGCGCCGTTGCCGTCGGCGGTGACCTTGATGACGGCGTTGTAGGCGAGCCAGACCCCGGCAAGCCCGCTGCGCTTGTCGTCGAAGCCTTCGAGAAGCGCCAGGCGCTCGCGCTGCAGGCCGTCGACGTGATCGCGCGCATCGACGGTGAAATGCACCTGCGAGCTCTGCTTGTTCCAGGCCGGATGCAGGAATTCCGGATATTGCTCGGTCTGGCTCTTCACCCAGTTGCGCTGATCGTCGATCAGCGCGCGCCGCGTCGCTTCGTCGAGCCGCGGCTGCAACGCCTTCCATGCTCGGTTCAACCGCTGGTCGTTGCCGGCGAGATCAGGATCGGCGCAGATTTCTTCGTCGGTCGCGGTCTCGGGTTTGGTGCAGTCGAAGGTCGGTGTGACGAAGGTGGTGTCCGCCTTGTCGGATGCCGCATCCTTGCCGGCGGCAAAATAGCTGCCCGTGACCTGCCACATCGACGAGCAGTCGTTGAACCCGTCCCAGCCCTCGTCATCGATGGTCCCGACGATCCGCAAGGTCTCGCCCTGGCGGCGGAGCTTTAACGACGGCGGCTTGGCGGGAGCGGCGGCTGCGTCGGTCTTCGCCTTATTGGACGATGTATCCGCTTCGGTCACTACGGGACCGGCGAGCCAGCCGCCGCCTGCGGGTTTCAGATCGGCGGTCAGCTGGCAGGTGCGCCGGCGGTCGCCGCCATAGTCGCCGCGCAGATCGGCGGCGAGGCGATAGGCGCCGCTATCGGCCGGCGTCAGCGTGATGCTGCCGAAGGCGTTGACCCAGGTGCCGGCGATGCCGGGCCGGCCGGATGCGATTGCCTCGAGCGCGGCCGCGCGGCGGCGCAAGGTCTCGGCAAAAGCCTGCTTCAACTCGTCCGCGTCGGCATCGGTGAGCACCCCGGCGGCGTCGATGATCATCTCGTTGAACCAGGCCTGGTCGCGCTTCAGCAGCGGCTTGACGTTGGCCGGCATTTTGCCGAGCGCCGCGTCGAACGCCTTGTCGATCTGCGCCACCAGCCTGTCGGTGCCGGCCTTCTTGCAGGCGGCAGTCTTGATCGTGGCGTCGCCATTGTCGCCGCACAGCGTGATCGTGGTCGGCGCGCTGCTCGATGCGCGTAGGAAATCGTCCATCGCAACGGACGGAGCGGACGCAAGGACCGAGATGGCCGCGACGGCGGCGGCAAGCCGTGGGGAGCAAGGCATCGACGTCACCCGCAACGCCGCGACACGCGGCCCTTGCGGCTTGGGTCGCGCACCGCCTGCGCCGGGTTCAAAACGTCGGCGGGGTGCAGGCCGAAATCACCTCGCACGGCTTGGCGCCGATGCAGCGGAAGCGGTGCGGGCGGCGGCTTTCGAAGTAATAGGCGTCGCCGGCGTTGAGCACCCGCCGCTCGTCGTCGACCGTGACCTCGAGCCGGCCCGAGACCACGATGCCGCCTTCCTCGCCCTCATGCACCAGCGGCACCCGGCCGGTGTCGCTGCCGGGCTCGTAGCGCTCCTTCAGGATCTGCAACGCGCGTCCGAACAGGCTGTCGCCGATCTGCAGGTAGGAGATCGGCTTCTTGCCGATCTCGGTCAGCTCGTCGGCGCGGTAGAACGCCTTGCGCGGCCGCTCCGGCTCGATCGCGAAGAATTCCGCAAGTCCCATCGGAATGCCGTCAAGGATGCGTTTGAGCGCGCCGACCGACGGGTTCATCTGGTTGGATTCGATCAGCGAAATCGTCGAATTGGTCACGCCGGAGCGCTTGGCGAGTTCGCGCTGCGACAGCTTGTGCCGCGCGCGAATGAATCGAAGCCGACCGCCGATGTCGACGCTCATGACAGTCCCCTTGGTAAATCCCTGTTGCAGGTGTTGCGGATCGAACAAATCTTCGCAGACCGCCTCAACAAGATCAATGGCTTGCGCTGCGACAGAAAAGGACTTGTTGAGTGCCGTGAAGAGTGGTCCGACTACGCTAACCAACAATGGAGCGCCGCCGTGACCGTTCATCAGATTCCGAACACCATCAAGACCGATTCGTTCTGGATGCCCTTCACGGCCAACCGGCAGTTCAAGAAGGCGCCGCGGCTGTTCTCCTCCGCCAAGGGTATGTACTACACCTCGGTCGACGGCCGGCAGGTGATCGACGGCTCCGCCGGCCTGTGGTGCGTCAACGCCGGCCATGGCCGCCCGCAGATCGCGGCCGCGGTCGAGCGTCAGCTGTCGACGCTGGACTTCGCGCCGTCCTTCAACATGGGCCACCCGCTGGCGTTCGATTTCGCCGAGCGTCTCGCCGAGATCGCCCCGAAGGGGCTGGACCGGATCTTCTTCACCAATTCGGGCTCTGAGTCGGTCGATACCGCGCTGAAGATCGCGCTGGCCTATCACCGCGCCGCCGGTCAGCCGACCCGCACCCGCCTGATCGGCCGCGAGCGCGGCTATCACGGCGTCGGCTTCGGCGGCATGTCGGTCGGCGGCATGGTCGCCAACCGCCGCCAGTTCGCGACCCATCTGCCTGGTGTCGATCACATCCGTCATACCCATGATCTCGCCCGCAACGCCTTCGCCAAGGACCAGCCGGACCACGGCGCCGAGCTCGCCGACGACGTCGAGCGGATGGTCGCGCTGCATGGTGCCGACACCATCGCCGCCGTGATCGTCGAGCCCGTGCCGGGCTCGACCGCGGTACTGCCGGCGCCGAAGGGCTATCTGCAGCGGCTGCGCGAGCTCTGCACCAAGCACGGCATCCTGTTGATCTTCGACGAGGTCATCACCGGCTTCGGCCGTCTCGGCACCCCGTTCGCCGCCAACTTCTACGGCGTGACGCCGGACATGATGACCACCGCCAAGGGCATCACCAACGGCACCGTGCCGTGCGGCGCGGTGTTCGCCAGCCGCCAGGTCCATGACGGGCTGATGGTCGGCCCCGACAACGCCATGGAGCTGTTCCACGGCTACACCTATTCGGCGCATCCGGTGGCCTGCGCGGCGGGTCTTGCCACGCTCGACATCTACAAGGACGAGGGCCTGCTGACCCGCGGCGCCGCGATCGCCGACTACTGGCGCGATGCGCTGCATTCGCTGAAGGGCCTGCCGCATGTCGTCGACATCCGCAACCAGGGCCTGATGGGCGCGGTCGAGCTCTCGCCGCGTGACGGCGTCGTCGGCGCGCGCGGTTACGACGTGATGGTCGATTGCTTCAACACCGGCCTCTACTTCCGCATGAGCGGCGACTCGCTCGCGCTGTCGCCGCCCTTGATCGTCGAGAAGTCGCATATCGACGACATCGTCTCGATCCTGGGCGACTCGATCAAGCGCGTGGCCTGATAATTGCTAGCTAGATTCTAGCTGGCTCTACAAATTGCTGTCGCCGTTGCGAAGCAGAGTGGTTTCGCAGCGGCGATTGCGTTTTCGCTGCAGGATGTGAGGAAAAGTGAAGGTCCTGGTTCTCGGCAGTGGCGTGATCGGCGTCACCTCGGCCTATTATCTCGCGCGCGCCGGCCATGAGGTGACGGTGATCGACCGTCAGCCGAAGCCCGCGCTCGAAACCTCCTTTGCCAATGCCGGCGAAGTGTCGCCCGGATACTCGTCGCCATGGGCCGGCCCGGGCGTGCCGGTGAAGGCGGTGAAGTGGCTGCTGATGAAGCACGGCCCGCTGGTGATCCGCCCCAAGCTCGATCCGGTGATGTGGCTGTGGCTGCTCAAGATGCTGCGCAACTGCACCACGGCGCGCTACGCGGCGAACAAGGCCCGGATGATCCCGATCGCGGAGTACAGCCGCGACTGCCTGCAGGCGCTGCGCAACGAAATCGGCATCAAATACGACGAGCGCGCGCAAGGCACCTTGCAGCTGTTTCGCGAGCAGGCCCAGCTCGATCACACCGGCGGCGACATCGACGTGCTGAAGCAGTATGGCGTGCCGTTCGAGGTGCTCGATCGCGAGGGCTGCATCAAAGCCGAGCCGGCGCTGGCCGGCGTCAAGCAGAAATTCGCCGGCGGGCTGCGGCTGCCGCATGACGAGACCGGCGACTGCCACATGTTCACGCAGGCCCTGGCGCTGGAAGCCGAGAAGATCGGCGTGCGCTTCAACTTCAATGTCGGCATCGACGGGTTGAATGCGGACGCAACCCGCATCACCGTCGTTGCGACCAGCGCCGGGATGATGACCGCGGACGCCTACGTCCTCGCGCTCGGCAGCTATTCGCCGCATCTGGTGCGGCCGCTCGGCATCTCGCTGCCGGTCTATCCGGTGAAGGGTTATTCGATCACGGTGCCGATCAAGGACGCGTCCGGCGCGCCGGAATCGACCGTGATGGACGAGAGCTACAAGGTCGCGATCACTCGGCTCGGCGACCGCATCCGGGTCGGCGGCACCGCCGAGATCTCGGGCTATTCGACCAAGCTCTACGACGCGCGGCGCGCGACGCTGGACCATTCGCTGACCGATCTGTTTCCGCGCGGCGGCGCCCTTTCCAAGGCCACGTTCTGGTGCGGCCTGCGCCCGATGACGCCGGACGGCCCGCCGGTGATCGGCGCGACGCGCTATTCGAACCTGCACCTCAACACCGGCCACGGCACGCTCGGCTGGACCATGGCCTGCGGCTCCGGCCGGGTGCTGGCCGACATGCTCTCCGGCAAGACGCCCGAGATCGACACCAAGGAGCTGTCGATCAATCGCTACGATCACAGGTTCGGCTGAGGGCCGCTTCATCGCAGGAGGCGCGTGCATGCAGACGCAAGAGACCGTTGCCGGATACGAGATATCGACCGATGCACGCCGCCTGAACCTGGACGTGATTCACGCCTTCCTGGCGCAAGAAAGCTACTGGTCGCAGGGTGTCCCGAGATCGGTCGTGGAGCGGGCGATCGCCAATTCGCTGTGCTTCGGTGTGTATCACGGCGACGTACAAGTCGGCTTTGCGCGTGTCGTCACCGACAGGTCGACCTTCGCCCTGCTTGCCGATGTCTTCGTTCTCAAAGGACATCGCGGCAAGGGGCTATCCAAATGGCTGGTGCGCTGCGTCGTCGAGCACGAGGATCTGCAAGGCCTGAGGCGCTTCCTGCTCGCGACCTCGGATGCGCATGGGCTGTATCGCCAATTCGGATTCGACGCGCTCGGCAATCCATCGCGCTTCATGGAAGTCTTTCGCCCGGATATCTATCGCTCGCGTTGACGGGCTCTCCGGTTGTCTTCATTTGTGCGATCGGGACCGTCTGTGCAGTTTCGCACAACTGGCGTGACTGTGTTTCCTGATCGCCACGGGCACGATGACCCGTCCAGGCGAGCCTATGCCGCGCCTATGCGGCATGTCGCTCAGCGCTCTCGAATTCATATCCCGTCCTGAAGATATTGACCCCGAACGCTCCCGCATCGTGCAGGCCGGCCGACACGCGGCCGGTTGCGCGCGAGGGCGAACGCGAACAGGTGACATGATGTCTTCGATTGAATTGGCCGCCGGCGACCGGATTCTCGAGCCGATGATCGCGCTGGCAGGCTGCTCGACGCAGCAGCGCATCGTCGTGGCCGGCACGAGGAGCATCGAACTGATGCTCGAATTGCAGCGGCGCGGCTTCCTGCGAACCGCTTCGACTGCCAATTGCGGCCGTGCGGCCGCGCAATATGACGCCGCGCTGGTCGATTGGCGGCGGCGCACGCTTCACGCGCTCGAGCCGACGCTTGACTGGCTGACGAATTTCCTCACTGCACGCGCAGTGCTGGTGGTGTGGCTCGACGCGCAGAAGCCGGCGGCCAACCAGAGCCTGCGGACCGCGCTGGAGCGGCGCGGCTTTGTCGTCGAGCAAGGCATCGTGCACCAATGCGGTTGCGCGCTGTCGGCACGCAGGTCGCAGGCTGATCCGCTGCGCCTCGCGGCCTGATGCGAACGGGAGGAAATCCGGATGTCCAAGGTACGACGCACGGTCATTCGCGAGTGGATGACCCTCACGCGCGAGAAGCGGCAGTCCAGCGCGCAGGCATCGGCCTTCGCGACATCCGCGCTGCAGCGGCATCGCCTGCCGCGCAGCCGACGAACGCCACATGCGGTCATCATGACCTGGCTCTCGCCACGCACCGGCCGCCCTTGAAGCGCGCCTCGTTGGCTCATGCGGGCCATTTGGGACCGGTTAACGCGATGGCCTTCGAGTGGTCTTCTTCGCAGGCCTTGTCGTCAGCACCGGGTTCGCCGGCAGCACGCGCAAGCCGTCCACGAACACGTCCAGCAGCCTGAGCGCGGTGGTCTGCCAGCCCGGCTGGTCGTGCATGTAGCACATGCCGATCAGCGCGCGCAGCACGTCCTCGGCGCTGATGTCGTCGCGGATCGCGCCGGCCGCGACCGCGCGCGATAGGAGTGTGCCGATCGCCTTGGTCAGGCGATCGAACGAGTAGGCCTGCAGTTCGCTCGAGCCGGCCGCGACCAGCGCCAGCGCGGCCACCATGCCCTTCTTGGTCGCGACGAATTGGACATTGGCGCGCAGCCAGCGCCGCAACGCCTCGACGGGTTCGGGGGCGTTCTGCAGCTGTTCGGCCAGGTCGCCGAGCTGTTCGACCTCGCGGCGATAGACCGCCTCATACAGTGCTTCGCGGGTCGGGAAGTGGCGATACAGCGTGCCGATGCCGACGCCGGCCTGCCGCGCCACCGCCTCCAGGCTCGCTTCGCTGCCGCCGGCGGAGAACACGGCCTTGGCCGCTTCCAGCACGCGCTCGCGGTTGCGCACCGCATCGGCGCGCGGCTTGCGGACAATTTCTGGTGATGAGCCGGCCATTGCTTTTTCTTTTCACCCTCCCTTGTAAACGGAGGATGCCTCCGTATATGGCGACCAGCACCGGGCCTGACAAGGCGCGCCGACCCCCTGGATCGGCGGCCACGGGTCTGCGTTGCCTCGATTCAACCCGACCATACACGGATCGGAGCGCCTTGCATGAATCTCCCACTCAGTCTCACCATTAACGGGGTCCGCCGAGACATTGTCCTCGACGATCCCCGCGTCACGCTGCTCGACCTGCTGCGCGAGCGGCTCGACCTCACCGGAACCAAGAAGGGATGCGACCGCGGCCAGTGCGGCGCATGCACCATTTTGGTCGACGGCCGCCGCATCAATTCCTGCCTCGCGCTCGCCGTCAGCCATGACGGCGCCGAGATCACAACCATCGAAGGCGTCGGGCGCGGCGGCGAGCTGCACCCGGTGCAGGCCGCCTTCATCGCCCATGACGGCTTCCAGTGCGGCTTCTGCACGCCGGGCCAGATCATGAGCGGCATCGGCCTGATCCAGGAGGGCCAGGCCGGCGATGATCCGGAGCGCGTGCGCGAATGCATGAGCGGCAATCTGTGCCGATGCGGCGCCTATGCCGGGATCACCGAGGCCGTGCTCGAGGCACAATCCAACATGACCGCCACCAAGCAGAGGCGCTCCGCATGATGAATTTCGATTATGTCAGGCCGGCCAATGTCGCGGATGCGATCGCGGCAGCTTCCGAAAAGGGCGCGAGCTATCTGGCGTCCGGCACCAATCTGCTCGACCTGATGAAGGGCGGCGTCAGCCGGCCGAGCGTTCTCGTCGACGTCACGCGGCTGCCGGGGCTCGATCGTATCGAACGTCTCGCCGACGGTTCGCTCCGCATCGGCGCGCTGGTGCGCAATGCCGATCTCGCGCATGACGCTGACTTCGCGCGCAACTATCCCGCGGTCGCCGAGGCGCTGCTGTCGGGCGCATCGGCCCAGCTGCGCAACGCCGCGACCGTCGGCGGCAACCTGATGCAGCGGACCCGCTGTGCCTATTTCTACGACGCCGGCAGCGCCTGCAACCGGCGCTGGCCGGGCGCCGGCTGCGACGCGCTCAAAGGTGAGAACCGCCTGCACGCGGTGCTCGGCTGGAGCGAGGGTTGCATCGCGACCCATCCGTCGGACTTCTGCGTGCCGCTGGTCGCGCTCGATGCCGTCGTCGAGATCGAGGGCAAGGACGGCCGCCGTGAACTGCCGCTCGATGCGCTGCATCGTTTGCCCGGCGAGACGCCGGAGCGGGAGACCGCGCTGGAGCGCGGCGATCTGATCGTCGCGCTGCGGCTGCCTGGCGAGGCGAAAGACTTCGCCGGCCATGCCCGCTACATCAAGGTCCGCGAGCGCACGTCCTATGCGTTCGCGGTGGTCTCGTCCGTCGCTGCCTTGCGCATCGAGGACGGGAAAATCCGCGAAGCCCGGCTTGCGCTCGGCGGCGTCGCCGCAAAGCCGTGGCGGGCGCGCGAGGCCGAGCAGGTGCTGGCCGGTGCCACGCCCGATGCGGCCCGCTATCGCGAGGCGGCGCGGGCCGCACTCGCCGGTGCAAAGCCGTCCGGCGACAACGCCTTCAAGATCGAGCTTGCGCAGCGCATCATCGTGCGCGCGCTCACCCTTGCTGCCAGAGGCACGCCGGATCGTATTCCGGCGCTGCCGGGCTCTCCCTTCTCGTCCGTTGCAGGAGCGTGACGCATGACGCTTGAGATCAGTCTGACCCGCGACCCCGCCCATATCCGCCATGGCTCGAACATCGGCCAGCCGATGACCCGCACCGACGGCGTGCTCAAAGTCACCGGCAAGGCCCGCTATGCCGCCGACAATCATCCGCCCGGCATGCTCTATGCCGTGATCGCGAGCAGCTGCATCGCGCGCGGCCGCGTCAAATCGCTCGACGTCGCCGCTGCCAAGCGCCATCCCGGCGTGCTCGACGTGATGACGCCGGCGCACAAGCCGGAGCTTGCGGAAGACCCCGACGCCAAGGGCAATCCGTTCGCCTTCCGGATGGAGCTGTTGCAGAGCGACGAGGTGCGCTACGCCAATCAGGCGATCGCGGTCGTGATCGCCGAGACGCTGGAAGCAGCGACCGAAGGCGCCGCGCTGTTGTCGCCGCGTTACCAGGTCGAGATCGCGCGCGTCGGCCTCGACGCCACTGAGGCCTATGCGCCGCCGGTGGTCGGCATCGGCAATCCGGCCGAAGTCCGCCACGGCGATATCGATGCCGGAATGGCTGCCGCCTCGAAGCTGACCGACTCCACCTACGAGACCCCGGCGCAGTATCACAACGCGATGGAGCCGCACGCGATCGTCGCGGTGTGGGATGGCGACCGGCTGTTCATCGATACGCCGAGCCAGGGCATGGGGTTCGCGCAGATGCGCATCGCCGGGCTGTTCGGCATTTCGCCGGCGAATATCCATATCAACAGCCCGTTCCTGGGCGGCGGCTTCGGCTCCAAGGGGCTGATCTCCGGCCCGCAGGTGCTCGGCATCATGGCCGCGAAGCTGATTGGGCGTCCGGTCAAGCTGGTGCTGCGACGCAGTCAGATGTATGGCCCGGTCGGCCACCGTCCGCCGACCCGCCAGCGCATCCGGATCGGCACCGACGATGCCGGCGCGCTGACCGCGATCAACCATGAAGCGCGCGTCACGACGTCGAGCTTCGACGACTTCTACGAGCCCGCGGCCGACGCCTCGCACACGCTCTATGCCAGCCCGGCGATCCGCACCGCGCATGAGGCGGTCCGCGTCGACACCGGCACGCCGCTGTTCATGCGCGCGCCGGGCGAGGCCACCGGATCGATCGTGCTGGAAAGCGCGATCGACGAGGCGGCGTTCGCCTGCGGCATCGATCCGCTGGAGTTCCGGCTGAAGAACTATGCCGAGGTCGAGCCGACCACCGGCAAGCCGTTCTCCTCCAAGGCGCTGCGCCAGTGCTACGCCAGGGCGGCCGAGCGTTTCGGCTGGGCGGGACGTCCGCTGCAGCCGCGCCAGATGCGCGACGAGAACGGCTTCCTGGTCGGCTGGGGAGTCGGCACCGCGACGTTCCCGGCCATCATGTTCCAAGGCAATGCGCGCGCGGTGATCCGTGCCGACGGCAAGGGCGTGATGGAGACCGGTGCGCACGACATGGGGCAGGGCGCCTGGACCGCGCTGGCGCAGATCTCGGCCGACTCGCTCGGTCTCGATTTCGACCAGCTGACGTTCCGCTCCGGCAGCTCCGATCTGCCGGACGCCGGCATTGCCGGTGGTTCGGGGCATACCGCAACTGTCGGCGCAGCGATCCATAACGCAGGTGCTGCGGTGATCGCAAAACTCGCCGAGCTTGCGACCTCGGATGAGCGCTCGCCGCTGTTCGGCGCCGGCAATGCCGGCGTGGTGGCGCGCGGTGGACGCCTGCATCGCCGCGACGACGACGCACGCAGCGAAAGCTATGCCGAGATCCTGGCGCGCGCCGGCGTCGCCGAGGTTGAGGGCAGCGGCACTGGTGCGGCCGACGCAACGGCGCAATCGCAATATGCGATGCACGCGCATGGCGCCGTGTTCGCCGAGGTCAAGGTCGATCCGGAGCTCGGCCAGATCCGCGCCACGCGGATGGTTGGCGCCTTCGCCGCAGGCCGCATCATCAATCCGCTGATGGTGCGGAGCCAGCTCTACGGCGGCATGATCTGGGGCCTCTCATTCGCGCTGCACGAGGAGGCCGTGATGGACCATCGTTCGGGGCGCATCCTGAATGCGAACCTCGCCGAGTATCATGTGCCTGTTAATGCCGACGTGCCGCCGATGGAGGTCATCACGGTCGACGAGCACGATCCGCACGTCAATCCGCTCGGCATCAAGGGTGTCGGCGAGATCGGCATCACCGGTAGCGCCGGCGCCGTCGCCAACGCGGTCTTCCACGCCACCGGCATCCGGGTGCGCAATTTCCCGATCAAGATCGAGGACGTGGTGATGGGGCTGAGCGGCTAACGCTCTTCGTCATTGCGAGCGCAGCGAAGCAATCCATTCCTACGCGCATGCGGAGCCATGGATTGCGTCGTCGCTTCGCTCCTCGCAATTACGAATCGCGAACCCGCCATCGTCGTCGTCCCGGCGAAGGCCGGGACCATAACCACCAACGTGAGTTGTTGCGCGAAGCTGGGGCCGCAGCCTTCTTCAACAACACAGCCCTGTGGTAATGGGTCCCGGCCTTCGCCGGGACGACGCAGGATTGCCTTCGCCGGGACGACGGTGAGGGAGCGCAGGCTTACCCAGCCGCCGTCACGCAATTCACCCACAGCACCACGGCCTTCGCATCAGTGGCGGGATTGGAAAACCGGTGCGGGCGGCGGCTGGCAAAGCGAAAACTGTCACCCTGCTTCAGCGTCCAGGTCTCGGTGTCGACAGTCAGCGTCATCTCGCCTGATAGCACGAGGCCGGCCTCTTCACCGTCATGGGTGTAGAACTCGTCGCCGGTGTTGCCGCCGGGATCGAGATGCACCAGGAACAGGTTGAGCCGGCTCTCGCTGCCGGCAGGGCTCAGCAGCTGCTTTGAGATTCCGGTGCGCCACAGTTTCAGCTCGGCGCGCTGTACCTCGCGGGTCACGACGCCGCCGGTGCTGCCATCCTTCGGTGTTGCGCCGAACAGTGCAGCGATGCCGACGCCGAGCACGTCGGCCAGCGTCGCCAGCACGCGCAGCGAGGGCGACGACAGGCCGCGCTCGATCTGGCTGATGAAGCCGATCGACAGCTCGGTGCGCGCGGCCACCGTCTCCAGCGACATCGCCTTGACCCGGCGCAGGTCGCGGATCCGGCGTCCGACCGCGAGATCCATCGCGGGCTCGGCCGGCTTCTTTTCGAGTTTCTTTTCGAGTTTCTTCCCAGCTTTCTTGGCTGGCTTTCCGGCGGCGCGGCGTGCCGTTGCAGGCCTCATTGCCGCGCCTTTGCGCATTCTCTTGCCGCCGCTCACGTCAGTCCGCTTCCTTCATGTGCATGAAAACCGCTTGCATTGGCGGCGGTTTCGTGACCACAATTTCATATTGGTGAAAATAGGCCGGAACGGCGTCGCCCGCAACCAAAAGCGCTGACACAGCGGGCGCAGCGGCACCGGGGCCGGTTTTGGCGTCAGTCTCGGGAGGTGGTGCGATGTCCTTTCAGCGTTTCGTCCAGGCCGCGGTCGCGGCACTTGCCCTTGCCGTGAGCGCGCCGTCAGGGGCGCAGCAGGTGCTCAAGGTCGGCTCGACGCCGACCGGCATCCCCTTCACCTTCCTCGACACCAAGACCAATTCGATCCAGGGCATCATGGTCGATCTTGCCACCGAGATCGGCAAGGACGCCGGCTTTACCGTGCAGATCGAGCCGATGCAGTTCTCGGCACTGATCCCCTCGCTGACCGCAAACAAGATCGACATCATCGCCGCCGCGATGTTCGCCACCGCGGCGCGCAAGGAGGTGATCGACTTCTCCGAGCCGGTCTACACCTATGGTGAAGGCTTGGTGGTGCCGAAATCCGACACCAAGGCCTACGCCTCGCAGGAGGATCTGAAGGGCACGGTGGTCGGCGCCCAGGTCGGCACCGCGTTCGTCGATGCGTTGAAGAAGACCGGGCTGTTCAGCGAGGTCAAGGTCTACGACACCATTCCCGATATCCTGCGCGACGTGAATGCCGGCCGCCTCAAGGCCGGCTTCGCCGACTATCCGATCCTCGCCTACAATCTGCAGCAGGGCAATTTCGCCGACGTCCGCCTGGTCGACGGCTACAAGCCCGTCACCGTGGGCACCGTCGCGATCGGCGTCCGCAAGAGCGACACCGAACTGCTCGGCAAGATCAACGCCTCGCTGGCGAAGTTGAAGGCGAACGGCACGATCGCGAAGATCCTGGAGAAATGGGGCCAGAAGGCCAGCGGGTCGTGAGGGCCAGTGCTTCGACGGGATTTCAGGTGACCCGTCATCCTGAGGAGCGGCGTCTTCGCCGAGTCTCGAAGGATGCACGGCCCGGCCGGTGGGCCCCACGGCGTCGTCCTGGCGTAAGCCAGGACCCATAACCACCGAGTTCGATGCAGAGTGCGATCGTGGCCCCAGCGTCGCACAGCAGCAAGCGGTTGGGGTAATGGGTCCTGGCTTTCGCCAGGACGACGCTGAATACATTCACACTCTCTCAGGGTGACGGTAAAAGCACTCGAGCATGTGACGGGATTGGATACGGCTAGCCGATGCAAAAATTCTTCCACGACGCCGTCGAGTTCGTGCCGATCCTGTTGCAGGGTGTCTGGCTGACCATCGTCGTCACAATCGGCTCGCTCGCGCTGTCGACCGTGCTCGGGCTGGTGTGGGCATTGATGCGGGTGTCCGGCATCCGCATCCTCGTTTGGCTCAGCGCCGCGCTCATCAATCTGATCCGCGGCATCCCGATCATCGTGTTGCTGTTCTACATCTATTTCGTGATGCCCGATTTCGGCATCGCGCTGTCGGCGTTGCAGGCCGCGATCATCGGGCTCGGCATCGCCTATTCGGCCTATCAGGCGGAAAATTTCCGCGCCGGCATCGAGGCGATCGACAAGGGGCAGATCGAGGCGGCGCAGACCATCGGCATGGGCTGGTGGCTCACCATGCGCCGCGTGGTGCTGCCGCAGGCGGTCAGGATCATCCTGCCGCCCTACGGTAACGTCATGATCATGATGCTGAAGGATTCATCGCAGGCCTCCACCATCACGGTCGCCGAGCTGGCGCTGCAGGGCAAGCTGATCGCGTCCTCGACCTTCAAGAACACCAGCGTGTTCACGCTGGTGGCGCTGATGTACCTCACCATGAGCATTCCGCTCATCCTGCTGGTTCGGCACTTCGAGAACAAGGCGAACCGCAAATGATCGAGCTCCGCGACGTCCACAAGAGCTTCGGCAAGGTCGAGGTGCTGAAGGGCATCACCGCCTCGGTCGCCAAGAGCGAGGTGGTCTGCATCATCGGCCCCTCAGGCTCCGGCAAGTCGACCATCCTGCGCTGCATCAACGGGCTCGAGAGCTACGATCGCGGCGAGATCAGCGTCGAGGGCGCGCGTGTCGACAGCAATGACCGCTCGATCGTCGCGATCCGCACCCAGGTCTCGATGGTGTTCCAGCGCTTCAATCTGTTTCCGCATCGCACCGCGCTCGAGAACGTCATCGAGGGCCCGCTCTATGTGAAGAAAGAGCCGCGCGAGCAGGCGATCGCCCGCGGCCGCGCGCTGCTCGCCCAGGTCGGCCTCGCCGACAAGGCCGAGGTGCATCCGCCAAAGCTCTCCGGCGGCCAGCAGCAGCGCGTCGCGATCGCCCGCGCGCTGGCGATGCAGCCGAAGGCGATCCTGTTCGACGAGCCGACCTCGGCGCTCGATCCGGAGTTGGTCGGCGACGTCCTGTCGGTGATGCGCAAGCTCGCCGATGACGGCATGACCATGGTGGTCGTCACCCACGAGATGGGCTTTGCCCGCGACGTCGCCGACCGCGTGCTGTTCATCGACGGCGGCGTCATCGTCGAGCAGGGCGCCGCCAAATCCGTCCTCAACCAACCGCAGCACCCGCGCACCCAGGATTTCCTGCGCCGCGTGCTGCATCCGCTGTGATCGCTGATGGTTGACTTGAATAGAGACGTTGCCATGCCAACGGTCCACCTCTCCCCTTGTGGGAGAGGTCGGATCGCATCGTTAGATGCGATCCGGGTGAGGGGTGACGCTCTCTCGTGGGACCTGAACCCCTCACCCGGCGCTTCGCGCCGACCTCTCCCGATGGGAGAGGTGAAGCACGAGCTCCAATCATGACCACATCGGCTCGTCTGCCGCTGCCACCAAGCCTTTATGCCGACACCGCCGTCGAGGCGACGCCAACGCCGCCGCTGACGTCGGACAAGACCGTGCCGGTTGCGATCATCGGCGGCGGCTTCACCGGCCTGTCGACCGCGCTGTACCTCGCCGAGCAGGGCGTGCTCGCGACCGTGTTGGAGGCGCAGGAGCCGGGCTGGGGCGCGTCCGGCAACAATGGCGGGCAGACCAATCCCGGTTTGAAGCACGACCCCGATCAGATCGAGCAGGATTTCGGCGCCGATCTCGGCCGCCGCATGGTCGAATTCTCCTACGGCACCACCAACTTCACCCATGATCTGATCCGCCGCTACCAGATCCCCTGCGAGGCGCGGCAGAATGGTACGCTGCGCGCGGCCTACAACGAGGCCAGTGCCGCAGCGATTGAGACAACGGCCAAACAGTGCATCCAGCGCGGCATGCCGGTGAAGCTGCTCAACGCCGCCGAACTGCGCGCGATGACCGGCAGCGACCGTTACCTCTGCGCGTTGCTCGATGCGCGCGGCGGTGACCTGCATCCGCTGAGCTACGCCCGCGGCCTGGCGCGCGCCGCGATCGGGACCGGCGTTGCCGTCCATGGCGAGACGCCGGCGCTGCGGCTCCGCCGTGACGGCAGCCGCTGGCGGATCGAAACTCCGCGCGCCATCGTGCATGCCGACAAGGTGCTGCTCGCGACCAACGGCTTTACCGACGATCTCTGGCCCGCTCTTCGCCGCACCATCGTGCCGGTGTTCTCGTCGATCGCGGCGACCGCGCCGCTGCCCGACGAGGTCGCGCGTTCAATCATGCCGACGCGTCCGGTGCTCTACGAGAGCGGCCATATCACCGTCTACTACCGCATCGACCAGCACAACCGCCTGTTGATGGGCGGCCGTGGCCCGATGCGCTGGATCAGCAAGCCGACCGACGTCGCCTATCTGATCCGCTACGCCGAGCGGCTGTGGCCGCAGCTCAAGGGCACGAGCTGGACCCATGGCTGGAACAGCCGTCTTGCCATCACCGCCGACCACTACCCGCATGTCCATGAGCCCGCGGAGAATTTGCTGATCTCGCTCGGCTGCAACGGCCGCGGTGTCGCGCTCTCGACCGCGATGGGCGCGCAGCTCGCCCGCCGCCTGATCGGCGGTGCCAAGGCCGAGATCGACATGCCCGTGACCGGCATCAAGCCGATGCCGATGCACGCGTTCTGGCGGGTCGGCGTCACCGCCGCGGTGCTGACCGGGCGGGTGCGGGACAAGCTCGGGGTGTAACGCTATCGCGTCCCGGTCTCGGCAAGGTGCGTCCTGAAGAACGCGATGGCCGCGGCGTGAAAGCGCCGATGGAAGGCGACGCGATCGAAGCCCGGCGCGTCGGTACAAATGGCAGCCATCTTCGCTGTCTCCTCCGCCGTGCAAGTCGCGAGGAAAGAGAAGTGCTTCGCATCTTTCACCAGGTGAAAGTCCGGTTTGGACGGAAGCCGCTCGTTGATGGCGGCAGCACAGCATCCGGAGAGACCGTCGCCGTTCTGCGCGGGGTCCGAGCTCCACAATTGAACCGGAATCGCCACGGCTTTCAGATCCTCGGGCGCAAAGAACAGCACGGGAAAGGGATCGACGATGATGGCAGCCTTGATCCGCGGATCATGGATGATCGGTCCGCGCGGCTTCTCTCCGCTTTCGAGTTCCTTGCAGGCCCGCAAGCTCGACGTCTGGCAGTTCGGCAGGTCCTTGCGGAGATCGGGCTCACCACCAATCGCCGCGAGGGCAGTATAGCCGCCCCACGAGAAACCGTAGAGACCGATGCGTCCGGCGTCGATGCGAGCAGCATCAGGCCATCCTTGAAGTGCGTAGTCAATTGCGCGCTTGATGTCGGCGGGCCGTTCGACCGTCACGGCAAGACTGTCGGTGCCGCTGGTATCGCGTTCGGTGTCGGTCGGATGATTGAATGTCAGAACCATGAAGCCGGCATCCGCCAGCGCAGCGGCAGTGTCGTGATGACCGCCGAGCCATCCGCGTCGTCCATGCGAGATCACGATCAGCGGCAGCTTGTTTCCAATGATCGGGCAGTCGTTCACGCCGAAGAACGTTCGGCCGCCACGGGCATCGATCTCGTGCGGAGCTTCCGCGCAGGGATGCCAGATCACCCCTCGGATCGCGGGCCCGTCACTGCTCGCGGGCACGTTGAAAGCCCGCAGTCCAGCCGCCTGTGCAGCCGAGAGGCTGAGCGACACCAGAGCGGAGAACAGCAAGGGAGACCAACGCATAGGGCTATCGCTTGTCGAGAATTCGCAACTCGGCGGTGGCGGTGGCGACCGTCACGTTCTCCGCATCGATCAGGTCGGCCTCAACGATCATATCGCGCCCGGTCTGCGAGACGACCTTCGCCTTGGCCGTGATCGGACCCGCGCGCGCCGGTTTGAGAAGTCGCGTGGCGAGGGTTTTGGTGACCACCGTCTGTGTTGCGGGAAGTGCTGCAAGTGCGCCGAGGCCCGTGGCCGAATCCAGCATTGCGGCGAGGAAGCCGCCCTGGATCGTGCCGTGCCGGTTGGTGAACACGGGCTTCGCTTCGAAGCGGATCGAGGTGACCACGCCGTCGAAGCCCAGCCACTCGCGTCCGAGAAGTTGCGCGCCGGGCGGCAGGTCTGCACTTGCTTTGTCCGGGCCGGTCACTGTCATCAAGCCGCTTTCGGAAACAACGGCCGGAAGAACGACCGATCGTAGCGTGTGAAGCACCCCGTCTGCTTTGCGAAAGCGATCGCTTTCTGCACGTCCGGATCCGCGGCGGAATCCTTCCGATACTGCTCATAGGCCGCGAGGCTCGGAAAGCTGAACATCGCCAGCGCGACGTCGCTCGCGCCTTCGGACGGCAGGAAGTAGCCGTGATGGACACCGCCGAACCGCGGCAGCAGCTCAAGCCACATCGCAGCATAGGTTTCGAAGTCGGCGAGCTTGCCCAGCCTGATCTCATAACGCAGGTAGCAGGTAATCATTCTGCGGTGCTCCGAATGGTTGTTGAACAGGCGTCCGGACTATATCTCAGCGATCGAGTCGCGCCATATGTCGCAAGAACGCGAAGCTGCGTCTCCACCCACACGTCATCGCCCGGCTCGATGACCGGGCGATCCAGTACGCCGCGGCCCATCGATCCAACAACGCCTGTCTCTGGAATACTGGATCACCCGTTTTCGCGGGTGATGACACTGAACAAGCCTCGCAGGCGCGCCACATATTCGCAGTCGTCCCGGCGAAGGCCGGGACCCATAACCACCGATGCCTATTGTTGCGCGATGTTGCAACGACGAGTTCCGCCGACAACATCTGCCGCGGAGTATGGGTCCCCTGAGTTCACAAACGAAGTGCAACACTTCCAACTGGAGGTGTTGCCATGGGGCGGACTTACAAGCAGCTCTCCCTGGAGGAGCGATGCGAGATTGCCAGGCTTTCGGCCGGTGGCAGCTCGATCCGGCAAATCGCGGCAGCTTTGGATCGCCCGCCATCAACGATCTCTCGGGAGCTGAACCGTAATTCTGGCGTTCAGGTCGGCTACAAGCCCAGCTATGCCCAGCAACAGATGCGAGCGCGGCGCTGGACGGGCTCTCGCCTCGAACGGGAGCCCGGCCTGCGCCGTGCGGTGTTGGAACGTCTTGGCCGGGGCTGGTCGCCCGAGCAGGTCGCCGGCCGGCTGGCTCGCGAGCACGGCCGCAAGGTGATCTCCTATGAGAGCATCTACCGCTTCATTTATGCCCAGCTCACCCGCACCTCGGACTTCAGCTGGCGGCGCTACCTGCCGCGCGGCAAGAGCAAGCGCGGTCGCCGCGGCAAGCGGGGCGGCAGTCCCGCAAGCTTCATCGAAGGCCGTGTTTCGCTGGATCTGCGCCCCGTCGAGGTCGCCGATCGCAAGACCCCGGGCCATTGGGAGGCCGACCTCATGATGTTCTCCAAATACGGTCAGCAGATCCTGGCCGTGCATGAGCGCACCTCCCGCCTGTTGCTCGGCGTCCCCCTCGCAAGCAAGCTCGCCTCCGGCGTCGCTCACCATCTCGTACGCCTGTTCGAGGTCCTGCCACAGCCGATCCGCCAGACCGTCACCTTCGACAACGGCACCGAGTTCGCATCTCACCTTGCCTTGCAAAGCCTCTTGATCAAGACGTACTTCTGCGATCCCCACGCCCCCTGGCAAAAAGGGGGCATCGAGAACGCCATCGGCCGCATGCGCCGCTTCATCCCGCGCAACACCGACCTCGAAAAGCTGCCAACCCGCCGCCTGCGCAAGTCCATCGCCGCCTACAACAACACCCCGCGCAAATGCCTTGACTTCAGGACCCCGGCAGAGGTCTTTGCTGCTCAAGTGTTGCACTTCGAGTGTGAATCCACCTCCCGGCTTTCGCCGGGACGACGGCTTTCCCGAGATGCTTGTTGTTGTGCGTGCCGCGTTCTTCTCACGCTTCCGCGATGGCATCGCTCCACGGATGGAACGGCTCGGTGGCGCCGCTGTTCGTCGTGCCGTCGCGCAGCACGATGCTGGGGCAGGCGAACTTCTTCGGCTGGGTCTGGATCCGCGCCTCCTCATAGTCGAAGCGGCCGCGCAGCGCCTCGCGCACGGCTTGCGGCAGGCGGACATCGCCGATCACGATGGCGCCTTCGCTGGCGTCGATGCGTGGCGCGTGGATCGCGGTGTCGAGATTCATTCCGAAGTCCATTACGAAGGAGACGAGCTGCGACACCGCGGGCAGGATGCGGCGGCCGCCGGACGCGCCGGCGGCGAAGCGGCGGCCGTCGGCCGCTTCCGCCACCACGGGCGTGTAGTTGGTCAGGCAGCGCTTGCCCGGCGCGAGCGAGTTCGGATTGCCCTGCACCGGATCGAACCACATGATGCCGTTGTTCATGGTCAGCCCGGTGTTCGGCGTCACGAATTTGGAGCCGAAGGTCGAGAGCAGCGTCTGCGTCACTGCGGCCATGTTGCCGTCGCGGTCGACTGCGGAGAAATGCGTGGTGCAGGATGGCGCCACCGCCTCGGCACCGAGCGCGCGGCGGCCATCGACGTCGCCCATGTCCTTCAACCGCTCGCGATAGGCGGCTTGCAGCGCTTCGGCATAGGCTGCATAGGCCACAGCATCCGGGCCGCCTTGCGCCGGTGCTAACGCCTTCTGCAACAGACCGAGCGTGCGTGCCATCGTGGGGCCCGCGGTCAGTTCCGGCGTCGCGTAGACCGTGCCGCCGCGATAGGGAATCCTGAGCGGCTCGCGCAGATGGGCGCGGAAGGCGGCGAGATCGCGCACCGACAGCGCGCCGCCGGCGGCCTGGATATCGTCGGCGATGCTGCGCGCCAGATCGCCCTCATAGAAATCGCGCGGGCCCGCCGCGGCGAGCTGCGCCATCGTCGCCTTCAGCGCGTCCTGCGGCATCCGGACCACCGAGCGGATGCCCCACTGCGCATTCGGCGGCAGGCCATCCAGCAGATAAGCCGCCGCGCTGGCGGGATAGCGCCGCAGATCGGCGGCGGAGCTTGCGATCATGTCGGTGGTCCACCAATCGACCAACAGGCCTTCGCCGGCGAGCTTGACGCTCGGCGCCAGCAGGTCCTTCCACGGCATCCTGGCGTGGCGGCGATGTGCCTCCTCCATGCCGGCGACGACGCCGGGCACGGCGATCGAGCCGGGGCCATGCAGGTTGCGATCGTCCTTCACGCGAGCCCAGGGGAACAGGTCGGAGGCCGCACCGCCGGTCAGCGGATAATCCTCCAGGCGCAGGCCGTCGGGTGCGCGCATGCCGTAGTCGATCACCTCGACGCGGTTCTCCTTGGCGCGATACAGCACCATCGCGCCGCCGCCGCCGGCGCCGCTCATCCACGGCTCCAGCACGCCAAGGGTAAAGGTGGTTGCAATCACGGCGTCGACGCAATCGCCGCCCGCCGCCAGGACCTCGGCGCCGACTTCGGCCGCCCGGCGCGACTGCGCCGCGACGATGCCGCCCTTGGTGCTGACGGCCGGCTTACGGATCACTTGCGAGTTGGAGAACTGATCGGACATGGCGTTGCTTTCGCTGTTCTTGTTGCGGGCGGGGCACGTTGGCGTAGCATGTCAGGCATGGCACTGTCAGTGCAACAACAAGAACCAGTTTCAGGGAGCGGAAAATGAGCAGCGTGAAGCGCGAACGGGACGGCAAGGTCGGCATCCTCACGCTGAATGATCCAGCCAGCCTGAACGCGATGACACCGGAACTGCTCGGCGATCTCGCGCGTGCGATCGGCGAGATGGGGGTCGAGCGGGGTATTCGCGCCCTGATCCTGACCGGGGAGGGGCGCGGCTTCTGCTCCGGGCAGAATCTCAAGGCGTTCAACTCGCTCGGCGACAACATCTATACCGGCGTGATGAAGCATTATTGGCCGGCGATGCAGGCCTTGCGCGAATGCCAGATGCCGGTGGTGGTCGCGGTCAACGGCGTCGCGGCCGGCGGCGGCTTCAGCCTTGCGATGTCCGGCGACATCATCCTGGCCGCGCGCTCGGCGAGCTTCATCCAAGTGTTTAGCCGAATCGGCCTGGTGCCCGATCTCGGCTCGACCTGGCTCTTGCCGCGCCTGATCGGGCGGCAGCGCGCGCTCGACCTGATGCTGCTGAACGAGCCGCTGTCGGCGGAGCGGGCCAAGGAGTGGGGATTGGTGCGCGAGGTCGTCGATGACGCAAAGTTGCTCGACGAGGCAAAAGTGCTCGCCGGCCGCCTCGCCGATGGCCCGACGCGGGCGCTGGTCGCGACACGGCAGCTCCTCGAGGAGAGCGAGCACGCGAGCTACGCCGAGCAGTTCCGCCGCGAGATCGAGCTGCAGTCAATCATCCGCGAAAGCGCCGACGCGCAGGAAGGCCGCAAGGCCTTCGTCGAGAAGCGCAAGGCCCAGTTCACGGGACGCTAGGCCTTGGCGCTCCAGGTGCTACCCGATAGCGATCGCGATCTTGCCGAAATGGGCACCGCTCGCCATGTGGGCGAACGCGTCCTTGACCTCGTCGAATGCGAACACCTTGTCGATAACAGGCTTGACGCCGTGCATGCTGATGCCGTCGCAGAGCGCCTGCAGATCCTCGATCGAGCCGACAGTGACGCCCTGCAGGCGCTGCTGCTGCATCACCATCAGCGGCAGCCGCGAGTCGGACGAGGCGGGACCTGCGAGCACGCCGATGAAGGCGATGGTGCCGCCGATCCTGGTGGCGCGGATCGACTCGTTCAGCGTGCCGACGCCGCCGACCTCGACCACCAGATCGACGCCGCGCCCGGTCAGCTCGCGCACCTTCTTGCCCCAGTCGGGCGTGGTCTTGTAGTTCAGCGTGACATCGGCACCGAGCTGTTTCAGCCGCGCGATCTTGGCGTCGCTGGAAGAGGTGGCGATGACGCGGGCGCCGCACATTTTGGCGAATTGCAACGCGAACAGCGAGACGCCGCCGGTGCCCTGGGTCAGCACCGTCTGTCCCGGCTTGATGTCGCCGAGCTTGACCACCGCGCTCCACGCCGTGAGGCCGGCGCATGGCAATGCCGCAGCCTCGATGTCGCTGAGATAGCCCGGCGTGCGCACCAGCGCCTGCGCCGGGAAGACCCGGTATTCGGTCAGCACGCCGTCGACGCTGCCGCCGAGCGCCGCACGCATCCGCGCCTCGCTCGGCTCGCCGCCGAGCCAGCTTTCGAAGAAGCTGCCGATCACGCGATCGCCGGCCGCGAAATGTTTGACGCCGGCGCCGACCGCCTCGACCACACCGGCGCCGTCGGAGGCCGGGACCAGCGGAAATTTCTGCCGCGAGCCGTAGCCGCCCTTGACCGTGAGCAGGTCGCGATAGTTCAGCGTCGCCGCCTTCAGCCGCACCAGCACTTCGCCGGTGCCTGCCTGCGGAACCGGCTTGTCGACCAGCGCAAGCGCGTCGACGCCGCCGGGGCCTTGCAACTCGTAGCATTTCACGGGACGCCTCCTGCTAGGTGTTCTCGTCGATATTCTCGTTTTGGGCCGCGCACCCGGCACCGCCGCGTATCCAGCGAGCATATGTCAGGCTTGCCGCGCATGGCCAGTGCGCGAGGTGCGGCCGATGGAATGGCGCCTATGCTGGAACAATTTGGTGCCGGCGGCACATGCCGCCAACCCATGCCGAACGATGAAATGATCTGGCGGAGGTGACCGTGGCTGCCGTGCTTGCGACGAGACGCGATCCAATCGTCACCTTCGCGCGCAGCGTGGTCCGCATGCTGCTTGCCGCTGCATTGATTTGCTGTGGTGTCGCGATCGCGGCGGCAGACGACAGCCTCTACCGCGCGCAGACCGTCGTCACCGGACAGGGCGAGCCGAACCGCATCATCGGCTTCGGCGCCTGTCTGGAGGACGTCCTGATCAAGGTCTCCGGCCAGCCGATGCTGGCAAGCGACCGCCGGCTCGCGGGCTATAAATCCAGGGCCAAGGAGTTCGTCAGCAGTTTCGACTATCACGACCAGTATGCCGGCAAGCCGCATCACGACGAGCAGGGCACCCGCGATCGGCCTTACGACCTCACCGTGGCCTTCGACCAGAGTAAGATCGACGGCATTCTCGCCGGACTTGGCCTCAAGCCGTGGCGATCGCAGCGGCCAGTGCTCGGCGTCTTCGTCGAGATGCTGCACGGCCCGAAGGACTATATCGTCACATCAGACGGCACGCAGTCGGATTTGCAGCGCGACGCGCTCGCGGCAGCGGCCGGCAAGCGCGGGATGCGTTTCGTGCTGCCGGATGCGTCCGCGCTGACCAATGCCGGCATCACCGCGGCCGAGCTCTTGAAGACGCAGCCGGCGAAGCTTGCCCCGATCGTGGCACCGCAGGGCGGCGGGGCCATCCTGGTCGGGCAACTGGTCTGGGACGACAAGGATCTGGGTTGGGCCACGCAATGGCGGATGGCCTGGCATGGCCGGGACTACAAATGGCAATTCCGCGGTGTCACCTTCGACGAAGCCTTTCGCCGCGGTATCGGCGGCGCCGCGCAGGTGCTGTCCGGCAATGGCGATCCGGGGCGATCGAAATGAGCCTGCGGGCTCTAAAGCATGATCCGGAAAAGTGCGAAGCGGTTTTCCGAAAAGATCATGCTCAAACAAAGAGCTAAAGCGCGATGACGATTCAACCAAATATCATCGCGCTTTAGCCGGCGTAGCCAAGCGTCTGCGACGGGTACTCCCCGAACATCGCGCGGTAGTATTGCGAGAAGCGTCCGAGCTCGATGAAGCCCTGTTCGATCGCGACCTTGGACACGGTGGTCTGCTCCGGCGTGCTTTCGCGCAGGATCGAACGGATCATGCAGAGCCGCTTGTAGCGCAGGAACGTCACCGGGCCGACGCCGAACACCTCGTGGAAGGCGCGGTGCAGGCTGCGCCGCGACAGCCGAAGCTCGGTGCAGATTTCCGAGACATGGACCGGGCGGGTGCCCGCGGTGCGCAGATAGTCCTCGACGTCGCGCACCAGCCTCATCGCCGAGGGCAGATATCTGGTGCCGTCCGGCGGCAGCGACGTGACGACCGTCGCGCTCACGCAGTCGACGATCGCGCGTTTCCAGAATTCGGCCGACGCCTCCGACAGCGCGTCCGGATACCGTGCAAGATGCGAGACGATCTGCGGCAGCCGGTCCGCGGCGCTCATGCCGATGGCGGGGTCGGCACGGAAGTGGTTCTTCGCTTGCCAGGTTTCGGCATCGGCGAGCCGCGGCTCGCCGCCGAACAGCTCGGGAAGATCGGTCATGTCGAAGCGAATCGCCGCATAGGACGAGGCCCGGTGGAACACGCCGTCATGCTCGACCGACGGAGGAATCACCAGCACGTCGGCCGGTTGCATGTCGAATGCCCAATGCGTGACGCGGTCCGTCGCATTGAGCAGCATGCCGATGATCAGCTTGTCGTCGGCGGAGGTGCGCTGGGTGCGGACCCCGACATTGAACGCGCCGATACTGAGCGAAAAGTCGCCGATCCCGACGTGGGACAACGTGCCGCGCAGCTTGCCGCGCTCGAGCTGCATGACTTCGACATGCGAACCTTTGACGGCGTCGTGGAGCCCCTCGAAGCCGTCAAGCTCGCCGGTGTGAATCGACAGGTCCTTGCCCATATCCACGCCCACAAGTGTAGCGCGACCAATCTGCCGATACCAAATGACGTGAAATCAGTACAAAATACAACCCGACACAACCCGCCCCGATGGGTTCGATTCGCACGACGAGACGGCGCGGATTCTTGCCGGTTTTGCCCGGGAAGGCAACGCGGGCGACGGCACGGGATTGGCGGTTTCGTTTCCAGACGGCACGGCCTGGGCGGGATTGGCACAAAGTGCACATCAGGCCCGCCGCCTGGGCGGCAATCGTTTGATCTCAAAGCGAAATGCGCAGCCGTCAGCTGCGCGTTGGCGATGGCTAGGCCGCCATCAGTTGCTCAAGCGCAACAGCCTGCTCGCGGGTCTGGAATGCGATGGCGGTGTGGGTAAAGCCCGACGAGGCCTGGGTCTGTGCGATGTGATTGAGGACTTCGTTGCCCTTGACCACGTGAAGGTCCATGCCGGGGCCTGCCGGGAAAATGCCGAGCACGACGTCGTAGGCGTCGACGATGGCCTTCAAGGCACCACCCTTGTCTTCCGATGCGTCGATGAAGATACGAACGTCCGCGGCGATACTACGAAGTTCGTCAAAGTCGATCACTGGAAGTCTCCCATACGCAAACGCAACGCACTGCTTGATCCTAGCTACAACTTGCTTACTGAAACATAAATCACGCCGGGTTCCGTAGCAGGCCGTTGCGGTGGCAAGAGCTGCTCAGGTCTTGCGCGCCGGCGCCGTCAGGATGATTCCTGCATCGATCAGGCCGCTGCAGATCGTCTTCAGCGCGGCGATTGCTTCACGCGTGGCGCGGCTGACCGGCCGGCCGCGCGGCAGCGCCAGCACGCGTTCGGCGCGCATCCACGGCAACAGCGCCGCCGACAGCGCGCCGGCCGCCACTTCCTGGTGAATTCCCGAGAACGGCAGCAAGGCATAGCCGAGGCCCAACGCCACCATGCGCTTCATCGGCGTGCTGTTGTCGACCCGTACCGCGGAGTGCGTCGTCGACGGGAACGGGTTGCGGCTCAGCGGAGCCACGGCGGACGGCAGGGCGTCGAACTCCTTGCGGCTCAGCCTGCCGCGCTTGAACAGCGGATCGCGCGGCGGTCCGATCAGGAACACCTGCTCGAACATCAACACCTCATAGTCGAGATGATCATTGGGAGGCGGCGTCGTCACGATCGCCAGGTCGAGCTCACCGCGCAGCAGGCGTTCGGACAGATTCTCGGTCAGCCCCTCGTTCAACTCGAGCCGCACACGCGGAAACTGCTTCACGAATGTCTGGGCCAGCGGCGCGTAGAGGACATCGCCGAGGCTCGGTGGCGCGCCGATCCGCACCGTGCCGCTCGGCTCGCGGTTCTCCGTGCGCACCTCGGCCTTGATGTCGTCGATTGTCCCAAGCAGCCAGCGCCCGCGCGCGAGCAGCACCTTGCCGGACTCCGTGACGGAGACGCCGCGCGCGCCGCGTTCGAGCAGGGCGCCGCCCAGTTCGTCTTCGAGTTCCTTGACGTGGCGGCTGAGCGCCGACTGGGCGATGTTGAGCGTGCTGGCTGCGGCGGCAAAGCCGCCACGCTCGGCGACGGAGACGAAATAGCGGATCTGCCGCAGGTCCATGACAGGCACTCCATCTCATATCGAGATGGATACCATATCAAACATATTCTTGTGAGATACCAAAAAGAGCGCAGTCTCTCCGCAACGATCAAACGGAGGAGAGACGAGGATGGGCATCGCGACCGATGAGGCACGCCGGACATCCGTATTCATCGCCGGCGGCGGGCCGGTGGGCCTGGCGATGTCGCTGCTGCTCGACCGCTTCGGCATCGACTGCGTGGTGGTCGAAAAGAGCACGACGACGACGGATCATCCGAAGTCGCGCGGCTGCTGGGTCCGCACCATGGAGATCTTCCGGCAGTGGGGCATCGAGCAGGCGATCCGCGAGCGCGGATTGCAAGACAACTCCGACATGTTCGTGTTCCTCGACAGCATCGCGGGTCACGAGTTCGGCCGCACCCGTCCCGAACCGAATGTCGGTCATACGCCTGCCTGGAAAAGCCTGGTCGCCCAGGATGCCGTTGAGGAAGAGATCCTGCGCGTGGTCGAGAAGTCAAAGCACGCGACGGTGCTGTTCAGCACGGAATGTGAATCGTTCGAGGAGACCAACAGCGGCGTCAACGTCACGACGCGCTGCCAGAAGACCGGCGAGGTCACACGTTGGACGGCGACCTATCTGATCGCCGCCGATGGCGCGGGCAGCCAGACGCGGCGCAGCGCCGGGATCGACATGGTCGGACCATCCACGCTGGCCGTGATGTCCAACGAATACTGGCGCGCCGACCTGTCGCGGCTGCCGATCGCGCGCGAGGCCGCCGGCTTCATCATCGTCCCGGACACGCCCGATCTGCCGCGCGCCGCCATCCTGAACACCAATGGCCGGGATCGCTGGCTGACCGTGACGCAGATCGGCCTGACCAAGGACGATCGTGAGAGGCCGTGGACCGACCAGGAGTTCATCGAGATCGCGCGCGGCCATGTCGGCATTCCCGATCTCGACGTCACGCTTCTGAATCGTTCGATCTGGCGCGTCAGCATGCAGGTCGCCGAGACCTTCCGAAAGGGCCGGGTGCTTCTCGTCGGCGACTGCGCCCACCGCTTTCCGCCGACCGGCGGGTTCGGCCTGAACTCTGGCGTTCAGGACGCGCATAATCTCGCCTGGAAGCTCGCATTCGTGCTGAAGGGCCTCGCGGACGAAAAGCTGCTCGACAGCTATTCCAGCGAGCGCCGTCCGATCGCGCAGTCCAACGCCAATTTCAGCTACGGCAATCGGCTGCGCTTTGGGCTGACTGATGACGCCGTTCGCTCGCGCAATCCGGACCGGATCAAATTCTGGATCAACGACATGGACAATCACCTGCACAGCATCGGGCAGAACCTCGGACACAATTACGAGGAGGGGGCGGTGATCCCCGATGGCACCGTCGCGAAGGCGATGAACTCCCGCTACTACACGCCGACCGACCGTCCCGGTGCGCGCTTTCCGCATATGTGGCTCGAGCCGTCGCGCAAGAAGTCGACACTCGACTGGTTCGACAAGGAATTCACCGTCGTCACCGGTCCGCTCGGCAGCGAGTGGCTGGAGGCGGGCAAGCAGGTATCGGAGAAGACCGGCATGCCGCTGTCGCTGAAGCAGTTGCCGTCGGCCGACCCGGCGGACGGCTTCCAGCTCGGCATGCGCGGCGCGGTGCTGGTGCGCCCGGATGGGCACGTGGCGTGGCGGATGCCGTGGCTGCCGTCGGATCCGGCGAAAGAGCTCGCCGGCGCGCTCTCGACCTTGCTGCATTAGGGAGGTCTCCGATGCAGTCGCTCGAAGCCAACGGCATCGTTACGGCATATGAGAAGACGGGACGCGGCGAACCGATCGTGTTGCTGCATGGCGGCGAGGCCGATCACTCGATGTTCGACGGCCTTGCGCCGGTGTTGGCGACGCGGTTCACCGTGATCGCCTACGACCAGCGCGATTCCGGCGCCACCAGGAATCCCCCGTCGTCCTATTCATTGGCCGATCTGGCCGACGATGCCGCGGCCTTGATCCGAGGGCTCGGCTACGATCGTGCCCATGTTTTCGGAACCTCGCTGGGTGGGCAGATCGCGCAAGTGCTGGCGGCGCGCCATCCCGGCAGCATCGACCGCCTGGTCCTGAGCAGCACCTGGAAGGTCAACAAAAGCCCGCTGGACGTCAACGCGGATGCCTTCCGTGCGCTCGCGTCGTACCGCAGTGACACCGCAGGCAACGCACCAAAAATCGCGGAATTCTTCTTCCCGCCGGACTACCTGCGCACGCGGCCCGAGCTGATTGAGATCTTCCGCGGCTCCAGCCGCGACGACGGCCAGAAAGCGCGACGCGGCGCCTTGCTCGCGCAGCCCGTCGCCGCCGATCTCGCCGGCTTCGATCGCCCGACGCTGCTGCTGGTCGGTGGCGACGACCGGCTGATCCCGAATGCGGAGACATTCGCGCTCGCCCGCGATCTTGCCCAGGTCGAAACCAGCACGATCGCAAACGCGGGCCACGTTGCCTCGATCCAGGTGCCCGAACGCGTGGCGGAAGCGGTGACGGCATTTCTGAGTTCAAAGAAGAAGGCGGCTTGACAACAACGACAGGGGGAGACCATGGAGCAGGCGAACGCAGTGCCGTTCGACGAAGCGCCGGTGACGACGCGCTATTGGCTATCGATCATCCTTTTCGCTATTTCCGGCGTGGTCGATTTCTTTGATTTCTTCGTGGTCGGGTTTCTGGTCTCGGTGCTGGCGCCGACATGGCACCTGACGTTCGGGCAGACCTCGATCATGCTGATGAGCGCCGGGATCGGGGCGATGCTCGGGGCGTTCGCCGCCGGGATCCTTGCCGATCGTTTCGGGCGCAAGCCGCTGGCGGTGGCGGGCGTCATGCTGTGCGGCCTGACCTCGGGCGCAATCGCGTTCATTCCGGAAGACGGCTGGATTGCGTTCGCGGTCCTGCGCTTCTTCGTGGGCTTCGGCCTCGCCGCGGGCGCGGCCGCGGCGGTTCCGGCCATCGTCGAATTCGCCCCGACCCGTCATCGCACGCTGGTCACGAGCCTCGTGGTCGTGCCGGTCGCCTTCGGCGTGCTGTCGGCGTCGGTGACGGCGAGCTTCCTGCTGCCGCTGGTCGGCTGGCGCGGATTGGCGGCGGTCGGCTTCCTGCCGATCATCCTCGGAATTCTCACCATGATCATCATGCCGGAATCGCCGCGCTGGCTGATCAGCAAGGGCCGCGTGCGCGAGGCGCAGGCGAGTATCCGGAAACTCTACCGGGTCGGTGGCGACACGTTCGCGTTGCCCACGCTGCAACAGGCGAGCTCCGCAACATTTGCCGATCTCTTCGCCGAGCAGCGGCGGTTCTGGCTGACCGTTCTGGTCTGGTTCGGCGCCAGCACGGCGAACTACGGCGTCTTCCTGTGGGGACCGACCATCGTGGCGCTGCTGCTCGGCGTTGCGCCGCAGGAGGCGGCCAAGATGTTCATCTATGTCAGCCTCGCCGGCGTCCTCGGTCGGACCGGCTTTGCCTTCCTGGCGCATCGGATCGGCCGCAAACCGTGCGGTCAGTTGATGGGCTACGGCACTGCGGTCACGCTGGCGCTCGCCGCCTATTTCCACAATGACTTTGCCGGTTCGGTGCCGCTGTTTCTGGTGTTCCTGATCATCGGCGCCGTGTTCTTCGACGGCGGGTTCTCGAACATCGGGCCCTATCCCGCGGAAATCTTCCCGGTCCAGCTTTCGGGGCGCGCGGTCGGCCTCGCCCAGCTCTCGAACGGGGTCGGCAAGATCGTCGGGCCGCTGTGTCTTGCGTTGATCGCGGGGGCCGACAATCTCGTGCATCCGAGCGCAACCGCCGCGGCGGTGATGCCGGCGTTCTGCTTTCTCGCCGGCGCAGGCCTTCTGATTGGGCTCGCCTTCACGTTCCTCGGCGTCGAGCCGCACGGTCGCCCGGTGGCTCTGTTCGGTGAGAATGCGGGCGCCGCACCGAAATCGCTGGCCGCGAAAACGGCAAGTTGAGAAGACGAAGGGTCATATCATGGACAATGCGCACGACACGATCGCAACCGCGGCGCCGTTCGACACCGCGAAGCTCGACCGGCTGATGGACGAGGCGGGGCTCGACATCCTGATCGCAACCTCGCGTCACAATGTGCAGTACCTGCTCGGCGGCTATCGCTTCTTCTTCTTCGAAGTCATGGAGGCGATCGGCACCAGCCGCTATCTGCCGGTGTTCGTCTATCAGAAGCGGCATCCGGAAAATGCGATCTACATCGGCAACCGCATGGAAAAGTTCGAGCACGATCTCGGACGGATATGGACACCGCTGGTCAAGACAGGCAGCTGGGGAACGATCGATGCGATGGGCCTCGCGATCGATCATGTGCGCAAGCTTGGGGCTCCGGCAAAGCGCGTCGGCATCGAGGCGAGCTTCCTGCCGGCCGATGCCAGGGATCATCTGCGGGCCGGGCTCGACGATGTCGAACTGCGCGAAGCTCATTTCACCCTCGAACGGCTTCGCGCCGTGAAATCTCCCGCCGAACTCGATCTCATCAGGGAAGCCTCTGAACGCGTCGTCGATGCGATGCTGGCGACGTTCAGGAACTGTGTGCCAGGCATGACCAAGAACGAGGTCGTCGCCCGCTTGCGGCATGAGGAACAGGCGCGCGATCTGGTGTTCGAATATTGCCTGATTGCCGCAGGCAACAGCCATAACCGCGCGCCCTCGAACCAGCGCCTCGCGGAAGGCGACGTGATCTCGATCGATTCCGGCGGAAACTACCGGGGCTATATCGGCGACCTCAGCCGCATGGGCATCCTGGGAGAGCCCGACAGCGAGCTTCGCGAATTGCTGCACGAAGTCGAGGACATTCAGCAGGCCGCCCGGCGCGTGATCCGGCCGGGCGCGATGGGCGGCGACATCATCGCGGCAGGTGAGGCTATGGTCAAATCGTCGCCGAACCGCGCCGTGCTCGACTTCACCGCCCACGGCATCGGGCTGGTCAGCCACGAGGCGCCGCGGCTGACCGCGACCGGTCCGGTCCCTTACACGCCATATGACGCCGACCGGCCGCTTGAGCCGGGAATGGTGATCTCGATCGAAACCGCGCTGCTGCATCCTGCGCGCGGTTACATCAAGCTCGAGGACACGCTGATCGTCACCGAAACGGGCTGGGAAGCCCCCGGTGACCATGGCCGGGAATGGAATTCGTCGCGTCTCATGGCGTGAGCCGATCAACGCCGGGGCGGCATGTTTGGATGGGGCACCGATTGAGCTGCGGTGCCGGAGGCGTTCGCCCGCATATTTCGGAATATTAGAAATATATCCCTGAGTTGCCCGACGTGTCAAGTTGCTGGCCGCCGCCGGCTCCTTTGCATGGGGTTGTTTTCGATATTTTGGCAGCGTCCGCCCGCCGGCGGTCTTTGCTTCACTCGCGCCTCCGGTCATGCGATGCTTCGGGCGGGATGCAGCGGCGGTCCCGTGCCGTCTGCTCGCCAGGTCGGCGCCGACGATGGGCAGGTGCAACCGATAAGGATTGCCTCCCATCGACAGAAGCGACCCGATGACCGCCAACGCACTCCGCGACTACGCCCAAAGCATCCTGACCGCACGGGTCTATGACGTGGCGGTCGAGACGCCGCTCGATCCGATGCCGCGGCTGTCAGAGCGCTTGTCGCGATCCGTGTTGCTGAAGCGGGAGGATTTTCAGCCGATCTTCTCGTTCAAGATCCGCGGCGCCTACAACAAGATCGTCAGGCTGCCGGACGCGCAGCGACGGATGGGCGTGATCTGCGCATCGGCGGGCAATCACGCCCAGGGCGTCGCGCTGTCGGCGCGCAAGCTCGGTATTCCCGCAACCATCGTGATGCCGCGGACGACGCCGGCCATCAAGGTCGAAGCCGTGCGGCGTCTGGGCGGCGATGTCGTCCTGCATGGCGACGCGTTCGACGACGCGCAAGCCAAGGCCAGGGAGATCGAGGTCGCGCGCGGCCTGACCTTCGTGCATCCGTTCGACGACCCCGATGTGATCGCCGGCCAGGGCACCGTCGGGATGGAGATCCTGCGCCAGCATCCCGATCCGATCGAGGCGATCTTCGTGCCGATCGGCGGGGGTGGGCTGGCGGCCGGCGTCGCCGCCTTCGTCAAGTTCCTCAACCCTTCGATCAAGGTCGTCGGCGTCGAGCCGGCGGATGCCGCGTCGATGGCGGCCGCGCTCGCCAAGGGCAACGTCGTCGCGCTTGATCAGGTCGGACTGTTCGCCGACGGTGTCGCGGTCCGCAAGGTCGGCACCGAGACGTTCCGGCTCTGCCGCGACCTGCTCGACGAGGTCGTCACCGTGGATACCGACGCGATGTGCGCGGCGATCAAGGACATCTTCGACGACGTGCGATCGGTTGCCGAGCCCTCCGGAGCATTGGCGCTCGCCGGGCTGAAAGCCTATGCCGAGCGCGGTGCGCTGAGCGACGGCAGCCTGATCGCCGTCAACAGCGGGGCCAATCTGAATTTCGACCGGCTCCGCACCATCGCCGATCGCGCCGAGGTCGGCGAGCATCGCGAGGCATTGCTTGCGGTCACCGTGCCGGAGAAGCCGGGCAGCTACCGGCACTTCATCCGCATTCTCGGCTCCCGCGCCATCACCGAGTTCAACTACCGCTTTGCCGAGACCACCGCGCCGGCGCAGCTTTTCGTCGGCATCGCGCTGAGCCGCGGTGAGGCCGAGAAGCGGGAGGTGATGGAGCTGCTTCGCCGCGAGGGCTATCCGATCCTGGACCTGAGCGAGAACGAAATGGCCAAGGACCATGTGCGCTACATGGTCGGCGGCCGCGCGCCGCTGCTCAGGGACGAGGTGATCTACCGCTTCGAGTTTCCCGAGCGTCCTGGTGCGCTACTGAAATTCCTCGAGAGCCTGGCGCCGGACTGGAACATCTCGCTGTTCCACTACCGCAATCACGGCGCCGACTATGGACGCATCCTGGCGGGGATCGAAGTCAAGCCGCAGGAGCGCGCCCGGTTCGTCCAAGCGCTGGATGCGCTCGGCTATCCCTACTGGAACGAGAGCGAGAATCCGGCCTATCGCCTGTTTCTCTCCGCCGAGCAGGGATGACGCGGCGGGGCGCCACCGAGATCGCGATCTGGCGGATCAGCGATCGGCGGTCAGTTGCCGGCGATATCGCTCGGCGTCCCAGTTGAGCAGCGCATGCTCATTCTCTGCCGTCAGATAGTTGACCCGTGCAGTCAGGGGCAGCCGGCTGGTAACCAGCGCGAGACAGCTCAACATGGCTTCGGCGCCGTCGCTGGCATCCTCGCGGATGAGGCTGCCGACATCGGGGACGAGAAGCGCAACCGGCGGCGGCAGGCCGATCGCGATGGTCTCTGCGGTCCTGACGTTCAGGCTCTCGTGAGGCTCCAGGACCGGCAGGCCCGGGCCAAGGAAGACGACGTGATCGGGATAGAGCGAGCCGGCGGTCGCGATCGCGCGGCTGTAGCGGTCGGTGGCAATGTCGTGGCCGCGCGGATCGCGCGGCAGGCGATAGATCGTGCCGGCGCAGATCCTCCGGAGCGCGTCATGATCCGCGGCCGGCGCGCGACGCTGCTCCAGCGCCAGGCGCTTTTCGACCTCGGCCACCAAGGCTTCCGCCGCGTCGCAGGTCGTGGCGCCAACCACCAGGCCGTGATTGCCGAGGATCAGCACGTCGATCGCATCCCGTGCGATCACCTCACCGACCGCGCGGGCCAGCGGCAGTCCCGGGTGGTGATAGTCGAGGTACCGCCAGGCCAGTCCGTCCAGACGCCGGGCAAACTCGTCACGGGCATCGCTGCGCACCGCCCACGCGATGGTGTTGACGGAATGAACATGCAGCACGATCCTGTGCGGCATCAGCGCATGCAGCGAGGTCTCGATCGAGGCGCGCAGCGTCGTTCCGGCGTCCGGCGCGAGCGGCACGCGTTCGTCGCCTTGCGCCAGGGCCGCGCGCGCGGCCGACAGGGCGACCGGCACGAAGATGTCCTTGTCCTCGGCGTCGGCGAGCCAGGTGCCTGACGCCTTGACCCACAGCACGTCGTCCTCCTTGACTGATGAATTGCCGCCGGCGCCTTGCACCAGCAGGATATTCCGGCCGACGCGTGCCGACATGCGGCACAGTTCGTTCAGCATTTGAGGCGGTCGCATCTCGGCTCTCACCAGGTCAGATGGTCCATGGTCCAGTGCGGCATCCGCGCCGCTGCGCCGGCCGCGGCCTTGATCGCCTGCGGCAGGTCGTGCGCCTGCGCAAGCGTCGCGCGATGGGCGCCGGAGCCGATCAGCAGGGTCAGCATGCCGGCCGTGCGGCCTCCGGCGATATCGTGATCGAGGGAGTCGCCGATGACGAGGATTCGCTCCGGCGCGGGACGTCCCAATTGATCGCGCGCGGCGGTAAACATCGGTGGATGCGGCTTGCCGACGAACAGCACGGTGCCGCCGAGCGATTGATAGAAGGCGGCGAGTGCGCCCGGTGCAGGGATCAGTCCCGCGACGCCGAACATCACGAGGTCGGGGTTGGCGCACAGCATCGTCAATTGCCGGGCAGCGGCCGCCGTCAGCAGCGAGCGCCAGCGTTCCGGCTCGGCCATATCATCGTCAAGGCCGCCGAGCAGGATGAAATCAGCCTCGTGTACGGTCGAAGCGACCGTGAGGCCGGTGTCGTCGACGATCGAGCGATCGCCGTCGCGCGAGATCAGAAAGCAGCTACGTCCGATTTCGGCAAAGGGCGCCTGGTCGCACGTGTGCAGGCCGCGCCAGGTGACCTCGCCCGACGACAGCACGCCGTCATAGGCCTCCGGCGGCAGGCCGAGTGCGGCAAGGCGCCGCTGGTTGCCGACGGCGCGCTTGCCGGAATTGGAGAGGATCAGGATGTGCTTGCCGGCCGTGCGCAGCCGCGCCACGCAATCCAGCGCTGCGGGGAACACCGCCAACCCCTCGTGCAGCGTGCCCCACTGGTCGAGCAGCACGTGATCGAAGCGGTCGGCGATGACATGAAGGCCGGCGATCGCGGTCGCATCGGCCTTCATGGCGGACCTCCGTTCAGCGCGAGCAGCGCGGCGCCGTAGCTTGCTTCGGTCTGTTCGGCGAGCGAGACCGGGACGCCGAGCACGCGGTGCCGGATCCTGGTCCATGCATCGTTCTTCGCGCCGCCGCCGATTCCGATGACGCGGCGCAGATGCGGTGCGCCGAGTCGCGCCAGCTGCCGGTAGGCGAGGGCTTCCACCGAGGCGATGCCCTCGAGCAGGCCCTGGAAAAAACGACAATCTTCGGCCGGTCGCGGCGTGATCCGCGCGGCCAGCGCCGGATCGGCGATCGGGAAGCGTTCGCCGGGTTTTGGCAGCGGGTAGTAGTCGAGCCCGGTCGGCTGGTCCGGCATCACCTGCGGCGTCAGCCGATCCATCTCGTCGGCGCTGAAATGCAGCAGCAGCGCGGCGCCGCCGGAGTTCGATGCGCCGCCGGCGAGCCAGCGCTCGCCGAGCCGGTGCGAATAGACACCCTGGTCGGCCGCGAAGATCGGCTGGGTCGTAAGCTGTTTCACCACCAGCGTGGTGCCGAGCGAGGTGACGGCATCGCCCGGCTGATCGGCACCGGTCGCGATGAAGGCCGCGACGCCGTCGGTGGTGCCGGCCGCGACGTGAGCTGTGGCGGGCAGCCCGAGTGAGCGCGCGACCTGCGGATCCATCTCGGAAAATGCCGTTCCCGGCACCAGCACCTCGGGAAGCAGATCGTCGCGCACGCCGAGCTGGTCGAGCCAGGACGGCCAGGCGCGCGCGACCGGGTCGTAGCCGAGTTTCAACGCGTTGTTCTCGTCGCTGATGGCATGGTGGTTTGCAAGCCGGCCAGCGATCCAGTCCGCTTGATGCACCGCGTGGCGCGCATCGCCGATGTAGCCGTCGTTCTGGAGATAAAGCAGCTTGGCGAGCGCGCTGCTCGCACCATGCGCGCCGCTCTCGCGCGGTGCGACTGCCGCCACGCGTGCGGCCTCGTGCGTGGCGCGCGCATCATTGTACATCAGCCCCGGCGAGCAGGGGCGGCCGGCCGCATCGACCAGCAGCAGCGTGCCCGATGTGCCGTCGACGACGATACGCGTGACGTCGCCAAGACCGACGGTCTCGCCGAGCTTGCGGATGGCTGCGGCCGCAGCCTGCCACCACAGCTCCGGGTTCTGGTCGATGGCGTTGCCGTCGACGCGCGGCGCAGGCAGCGCGATCGAAGCGAAGCCGCGGATGCCGCCCTGCGGATCGATCGCACAGGCGCGGACGCCGCCGGTTCCGACATCGATGCCGAGATACAAGCCTCCCATCCGACCTCACCGCTCTCTCGTGCCCGCGCTTCGACGTTGGTTGCGCTGCAGCACGTTTGGGGGATTGACGCCCCGTTCGGCCTCTGCAATTTTTTGCAGGACGTGAAGAAATTTGCAAGCGGACTTTTCCGGACATGGCCACACCGCCCGACAGGCTGCCGACGATCGACGGCGAGGCGTCGCTTGCGACGCGCGCGGCGTGGTTGTATTTCGCGGCCGGGCTGACCCAGTCGGAGGTCGCCGACCGCCTCAACATCCAGAGCACCAAGGCGCACCGCCTGATCGCGCGCGCCAGCCGCGAGGGCATGATCCGGGTCTTCGTCGAGGGGCCGGTCGCCGAATGCGTGGCGTTGGAGAACGATCTGACGCAGCGCTTCGGCCTATCGTTCTGCCGCGTCGCGCCCGATCTCGGCGAGAGCGATCTGCCGCTCAAGGCGCTGGCGCTGGAAGGCGCGAGCTTCCTGCGCCAGATCCTGGAGCGAGGCGACGACAAGGTGATCGGCGTCGGCCATGGCCGCACGCTCGCCGCCGTGGTCGAGCAGATGCCGCAGACCCCGGCGCGCGACGCGCAATTCGTGTCGTTGCTCGGCGGACTGACGCGGAAATTTGCCGCCAATCCGTTCGACGTGATTCATCGCCTCGCCGAACGTACCGGCGCGGAAGCATATCTGCTGCCGGTGCCGGTGTTCGCCAATTCGGTCGCCGATCGCGCCGTGCTGATGCAGCAATTCGGCATCGCCGACGTGTTCGCGCTGGCCCGCAAGGCCTCGCTGCTGTTCGTCGGCATCGGCCAGGTCAGCCATGACGGCTTTCTGGTGGCGAGCGGAATGATCAAGCCCGACGAGGTCGCCGAGCTGAAGCGCGTCGGCGCCTGCGCGGATCTGCTCGGCCATTTCTTCAGCGCCGACGGAGCGGTGCTGGACACCGATCTCTCGGCCCGCGCCACCTCCATGAGCATGGCCGATCTCAGAAAGCACCGCATCGTCGCCATCGCCGGCGGGCCGGCCAAGGTGACCGCGCTGCGCGGGGTGCTGCGCAGCGGCGTGCTGCACGGCCTCATCATCGACGAGGTGACTGCAAAGGCGCTCACAACAGACAAGCCGGAGACCACATCCGGCAAGACAAGAAGCAAGACCCGGAAGGACAAATAAAACAAGCGTCAACAAGGAGAGGAAATACATGTTCGATCGCGAGAAGAATCTGTTCGACTCCTACGCTGCCAAACGCATCAGCCGCCGCGATCTCCTCGACGGCGCCGCCAAGCTCGGCATCACCGGCCTTGCCGCCAACGCCGCCTTCGCCTCCTCGATGTCGAAGGCGATGGCCGCGGACTTCAACTGGAAGGCCCAAAGCGGCAAGAGCGTCAAGCTGTTGCTCAACAAGCACCCCTATGTCGATGCGATGATCGGCGACATCGAGGCGTTCAAGACGCTGACCGGCATGAACGTCACCTACGACATCTTTCCGGAGGACGTCTATTTCGACAAGGTGACGGCGGCGCTGTCGTCGAAATCCGACCAGTACGACGCCTTCATGACCGGCGCCTACATGACCTGGACCTACGGTCCGGCGGGCTGGATCGAGGACCTCAACACCTACATCAAGGATCCTACCAAGACCAACCCGGCCTTCGCCTGGGACGACGTGCTGCCGGGCCTGCGTGCTTCCACCGCATGGGACGGCGTCGCCGGCTCCGAGCTCGGCTCGGGCAAGGCCAAGCAATGGTGCATCCCGTGGGGCTATGAGCTCAACAACATCACCTACAACCGCAACGTCTTCGACAAGGTCGGCGTCAAGCCGCCGAAGAACCTCGACGAGATGCTGGAGGTCGCCGCCAAGATCACAAAGGACGCCGGCGGGCCCTACGGTGTCGGCGTGCGCGGCTCGCGCTCCTGGGCGACCATCCATCCGGGTTTCCTGTCGGCCTATTCGAATTTCGGCCAGAAGGACTTCGTGATGGAGGGCGGCAAGCTGAAGGCCGCGATGAACACCAAGGCCTCCAAGGAATTCCACGACAAATGGGTCAAGATGATCCAGACCTCGGGCCCGAAGAACTGGTCGACCTACACATGGTACCAGGTCGGCACCGATCTCGGCGCCGGCGCCTCCGGTATGATCTTCGACGCCGACATCCTCGGCTACTTCATGAATGGTGGCGACAACAAGGAAAAGGGGCATCTCGGTTACGCGCCGTTTGCCGCCAATCCGGCCGCCAAGGCGCCGACCCCGAACGTCTGGATCTGGTCGCTCGCGATGTCGACCTTCTCCAAGCAGAAGGACGCCGCATGGCTGTTCATGCAGTGGGCGGCTTCCGTCGAGCACGACCTGTTCGGCGCACGCAAGATGGACTTCGTCAATCCGGTGCGCGCCTCGGTGTGGAAGGACAGCGAGTTCCGCGACCGTATCGCGAAGTCCTATCCCGGCTATCTCGACCAGCACGACATGTCGTCGCCCGGCGCCAAGATCTACTTCACGGCGCAGCCGCTGTTCTTCGATCTCACGACGGAATGGGCGGCCTCGCTGCAGAAGATGGTGGCGAAGGAGGTCAGTGTCGACGAGGGGCTCGACAAGCTCGCCGACAGCATCAACCGCCAGCTCAAGCAGGCCGGTCTCGGCTGACGGGCCAACTGTGCGGTGCTTGATCCCCCGCACCGCACCCATCCGCCGGCTCGGAGCCTTGTCCCATTCCGAGCCGGCGGCGTTTTGCCAGCCAAACGCGATCTCATATCATCATGAGCATGGTCCAACTCCTCCAGACGAACGCGCAGGCAGCGCCGGCCAAACCAAGGCCGCGCGTGCGCCTCTTGCCCTATCTGCTGAGCCTGCCGGCGCTGCTCGTCTGCGTGGCGATCCTGGTTCCGTTCGTGACCGCGGCGGTCTATTCGCTGCAGCGTTACCGGCTGAACCTGCCTTATCTGCGCGGCTTCATCGGTGCCGGCAACTACATCGACTTCCTGTCCGATCCGGCGTTCTGGAATACGTTCCGGATATCGATCACCTACACCGCTGTGACGGTCGTGCTCGAGCTTTTGCTCGGCCTCGGCATCGCGCTGCTGCTGCGCCGGCCGACCCGCTTCCACAATGCGGTGTCGATCATGCTGCTGCTGCCGCTGATGACGGCGCCGGCGATCGCCGCGCTGATGTGGAAGCTGATGACCAATCCGAGCTTCGGCATCCTGTCCTACCTGGTCGGCCTGTTCGGCGTCACCGACTTCAAATGGGCCTCCGATCCGTCGAGCGCGCTGTTCACGGTCGTGCTGGTCGATGTCTGGGTCTACACGCCCTTCATCATGATCCTGCTGCTTGCGGGCCTGCGCTCGCTGCCGCGGCAGCCGTTCGAGGCCGCGGCGCTCGACGGTGTGCCGGCGAGCTTCGTCTTCTTCCGGATCACGCTGCCGATGCTCGCGCCTTACATCATCACGGCATCGCTGTTCCGCCTGCTCGATTCGATCCAGCAGTTCGACATCATCTATGCGATGACGCAGGGCGGACCGGGTGACCGGCTGATGGTGTTCCAGGTGCAGGCCTATCTGGAATTCTTCCAGTACACCAATGTCGGCAGGTCGGCGGCGCTGTTGATGATCCTCTGGCTCATCACCAACATCCTGTCCAACATCTTCATCAAGAACTGGCTGCGGTTGCGCGCGCGTGCGCACGGCCACGCGTGACGGGGAGAGGCGCGATGGAACATTCCAGCCTTGCCGGCCGCATCTTCCGCGGCGTGGCGCTCACGCTGATCCTGATCTTCTTCATGTTTCCGATCGTCTGGATCTTCCTGATGTCGTTCCAGAACAACGATCAGATCCTGAGAATTCCGCCTCGGATCCTGTTCGAGCCGACGCTTGCGAATTACGAGGCGCTGATCTCCGGCCAGCTGCGCACCGCGGCCGGCAATCTGCAGATCTCCTTCATGCGCAACCTGTTCAACAGCGTCGTGCTCTCGAGCGCGGCGGTGCTGCTGGCGCTGCTGCTCGGCGTGCCGGCGGCCTACGCCTTTGCGCGCTTCAAGTTCCGCCTCGGCGAGAGCATCGCCTTCACGCTGCTGTCGTTCCGCTTCGCGCCGCCGTTGCTCGTGCTGCTGCCGCTGTCGCTGTACTATCAGGAGCTCGGGCTCAACGACACTTACTTCGGCATCGTCTGGGTCTATCAGCTGATCGCGCTGCCGCTGATCCTGTGGATCGTGCGCGGCTATTTCGAGGATATCAGCCCCGATATCGAGCACGCCTACCGGCTCGCGGGGCATTCCTGGCGCGAGGCCTTCACCCGGATCGCGGTGCCGCTGGCAGGGCCGGGAATCGCCGCGGCGGGGCTGCTGTCGTTCATCTTCTGCTGGAACAATTTCGTGTTCGCCCTGATCCTGGCTTCCGCCGACAAGCAGCCGGTGACCGTCGGCGCGCTCGCCTTCGTCACCGCGTCCGGAATCCAGTACGGTCAGATCGCGGCGGCGATCGTGCTCTCGGTGACGCCGACCCTGTTGCTGGCGCTCTATGCGCAGCGCTATCTGGTCGAGGGGCTCTCGCTCGGCGCGGTGAAAGGCTGATCCGATGGCACGTCTCGAGATCAATGCGGTGAGCAAGGCGTTCGGTGTGGCGCGGCCCGCCGACGGATTGTCGCTCGCCGTCGAGCCTGGCGAAATCGTCGCGGTGTTCGGACCGTCCGGCAGCGGCAAGACCGTGCTGCTGCGGATGATCGCGGGCATGTTCGAGCCCGACGACGGTGACATCCTGATCGGCGGCCGCTCGGTGGTCGGCGCGCCGCCCGAGCGGCGTGGCATCGGCATGGCGTTCCAGAATTTTGCCCTGTTCCCGCACATGACCGCCCGCGACAATATCGCAAGCGGCTTGCGTGCCGGCGGCAACGAAGTTGCCGGTCGCGTTGCCGCGATCAGCAAGCTGCTCAAGATCGAGCACGTGCTGGGCCATACGCCGCGCGAATTGTCGAACGGACAGAAGCAGCGCACCGCGCTGGCGCGGGCGCTGATCGGCAATCCGGACGTGCTGCTGCTGGATGATCCCCTGCGCAACGTCGACGCCAAGCTGCGCTACGAGATGCGGCTCGAGCTGCCGAACCTGCTGCGGCGCGGGACCGCCGCCGTGCTCTATGTGACCCAGGACTATCGCGAGGCGATGGCGATCGCCGACCGCATCGCGGTCTTGATCGACGGCCGGCTCGCGCAGGTCGCGACACCGGCGGATATCTACGCCCAGCCCGGGTCGGTCGCGATCGCGCGGTTGTTCGGCGATCCGACCATCAACCTTGCCGAGGTTTCGCCGGTCGCCGAGCACGGCATGCTGTCGGCCGTGGTGGCCGGCGCCCGGATGCGGCTCGGCGCCGCCGATGGCGCAGCGCCTGCCGGTCCATGCTGGCTCGGCGTCCGACCGGAGGATATCGCGATCTCGTCGGCATCTGCGGACGACGCCATCCCGGCGCGCATTCTCGCGATCACCCCGATGCACGAGAGGGCGGTGTTGCTGCTCCGTCTTGCCGACGGAACGGAATGGCTGGCGGCGCTGCCGCCGGATGCGCCGCAAGGCGTGGCCGATGATAGCGTTTTCGTCCGCTTCGCGGCCGATGCAGCGATGCTGTTCGATCGCGCGACCGGGCTCCGGATCGCGCCATCGTGCCGGCTTAAGGCGGCATAGGAGCGGATGATCATGGACATGCTCGAACTTCGCGGCATCGACAAGCTCTATCGCAGCCGCGGCAAGGTGCCGGTGCACGCGGTGCGGGCGCTCGATATGGCGGTCGAGAAGGGCGAGATCGTCGCGCTGTTGGGATCGTCGGGCTGCGGCAAGACTTCGACCTTGCGCATGATCGCGGGTTTCGAGGACGTCTCGGCCGGATCGATCGCGCTGGGCGGGCGGCCGATCCACGTGCTGCCGCCGGCGCGCCGCAAGGTCGCGATGGCCTTCGAGGGCTACTCGCTCTATCCGCCGCTCACCGTCCGCGAAAACATCGCCTTCGCGCTGAAATCCGCCCAGCTGCCGCGCTCTGAGGTGACGCGTCGGGTCGACGAGATTGCCCGCCTGGTCGAGATCGAGGACATCCTCGACAAATATCCGCGTGCGATCTCCGGCGGGCAGCAGCAGCGCGTGTCGCTGGCGCGGGCGCTGGTGCGCGACGCCGATCTCTACCTGCTCGATGAGCCGATGGGCCAGCTCGAACCGCAGTTGCGCGCGGTGCTGCGTGGCCGGATCAAGAGCCTGCTCGCCGAGCGCGGCATGACCGCGATCTTCGTCACCCACGACCAGACCGAAGCCAGCGCGCTGGCCGATCGCATCGCGGTGATGGAAGGCGGCGTGCTGCAGCAATTCGCCAGCGAGAAGGAACTGAAGGGCCGGCCCGCCAATTTGTTCGTCGCGAGCTTCATCGGCGAGCCGCCGATGAACCTGTTCGATGCCGAGGTTGCGCGGTCGGACGGCGGCTTCCGCCTGTCGGCCGGAACCGACATGGCCTTCGATATCAATGGGCTTGACGGTGCGGCAGCTAAGGCGCTCGCCGGCACGCCGCAGGTGCGCATCGGCATTCGTCCGCAGAAGATCGCGGTCGGCGCCGGCGACATCAAGGTGAAGGTCGTCTCCAACCAATGGCTCGGCGATCAGTCGCATATCGCCGGTGATTGCGGCGGCCGCATGCTGATCGCGGTCACGCCGGGCCGCGTCGCGGCGCGGCCGGGCGAAATCGTTTCGTTCGCGCTGGAGCCGCGTCACCTGCACATCTTCGGCAGCGACGGAAGCTGCATCCGCCATGCGGAGGTGTCCCGACCATGACCGCGTCAGCACGCCGCGACGTCATCATCGGCATCGATGCCGGTACCTCGCTGATCAAGGCGGTGGCGTTCACGCTGGCCGGCGAGCAGCTTGCCGACGTCTCGCGGCCGAATGCGTACAGCAGCGCGCCCGGCGGCCACGTCGAGCAGGACATGGCGCGGACCTGGAGCGATACGATCGCAGTCATTCGCGCGCTCGCAACGTCAGTACCTGACTTGTCCGCACGCATTGCGGCGATCGCGGTGACCGGGCAGGGCGACGGCACCTGGCTGATCGACGATGATGGCCGGCCGGTTGCGCCGGCGCTGCTGTGGCTGGACTCGCGAGCCGGGCGGCTGGTCGAGGAGATCCGCTCAAGCGAGCGCAACGCACCGCTCTATCGCCGCACCGGCTCCGGGCTGAACGCCTGCCAGCAAGGACCACAGCTGGCGTGGCTGCAGGCGCACATGCCTGAGGCGATCGCCAGGGCGACGACGGCTTTTCATTGCAAGGACTGGCTCTATTTCCTGCTCACCGGCGAGCGCGCCACCGATCCGTCGGAAGCGACATTCTCCTGTGGCGATTTCCGCAAGCGCGGTTTCGACGCGGAGACCGCAGGGTTGATCGGGATCGCCGACCTGACGCGGCTGTTCCCGCCCGTCGTCGACGGTGCGGTCATGACGCATCCGCTCACCGCAGCGGCCGCGATCGAGATCGGCCTGCCGGCGGGCGTGCCGGTCTGCCTCGGCTATGTCGACGTGATCTGCAATGCGCTCGGCGCCGGCCTCTACGATCCGTCACCCGATGTCGGCTGCACCATCATCGGCTCGACCGGCATGCATATGCGGCTGGTGCCAAGTGCGGACGCGGTGACGCTGAACCGGGAGGCAACCGGCTACACCATGCCGTTTCCGGTGCCGGGGCACTATGCCCAGATGCAGTCCAACATGGCGGCGACATTGAACATCGACTGGATGCTCGATCTCGCCTGCGACTTGCTGGCGGCGGAGGGCGTGACGCGCACGCGCACCGAGCTGATCCTCCGGCTCGACGACCAGGTGCTGCGGGCCAGGCCCGGCGAGGTCCTTTTCCATCCGTTCATCTCCGATGCCGGCGAGCGCGGGCCGTTCGTCTCGCATGAGGCCAGCGCACAATTCTTCGGCCTGCGCTCGCGCCACCGCTATGGCGATCTGATGCGCGGCGTGATGGAGGGCCTCGCCTTCGCCGCGCGGGATTGCTACGCCGCGATAGGCGCGCTGCCCCGCGATGTCAGGATCACCGGTGGTGCCGCGAAGAGCCGCGCGCTCGGCGCCATTCTCGGGGCTGCACTGGATTGCGAGGTCCGGATCTGCAGCCGGGCCGAGGCCGGTGCGGCAGGCGCGGCGATGATCGCGGCGGTCGCGATCGATGCCCATCCCGACATGCGCGCCTGTGCGGAACAGTGGGTCACACCGCATCTGAGCGCGCCGCAATCGCCGGACGCCACGCTGGCAAAGCGCTACGCCAGCATCTTTCCAACCTATCTCGATGCAAGGCTGGCGTCGCGGCCGGTCTGGAAGCAACTCGCCGCGCTACGCGCCGGAGACGACCATGTCTAACTCCATCGCCATCGTCGGCGACCGTTTCATGCTGCCGTCGGTGTTTGCCGAGCATATCCGCATCGCTTGCGGCAACGGCGTCGATATCCGCACCCTGGAGCAGCCCTGGCCGGACGAGCCGATGGAGCATGGCTACGCCGGCTCGAAGCTCGACGGCCTGAAGGAATTCATGGGGCAGCCTGACGAGATCATCGACTTCATCGGCGATGCCGGGCTGCTGGTCACGCACCTCGCGCCGATCTCGCGGTCGATGCTGGCGCGGTTGCCGAAGCTCAAGTTCATCGCGGTGTCGCGGGGCGGCCCCGTCAACATCGACATGCAGGCGGCGCGCGACCACAACGTGCTGGTGGTGAATACGCCCGGCCGCAATGCGAGCGCGGTGGCGGAGTTCACCGTCGGCGCCATTCTCGCCGAGACCCGCCTGATCCGCAGCGGCCACGAGGCACTGCGCGGAGGCGAATGGCGCGGCGATCTCTATCGCGCCGACCGCACCGGGCGCGAGCTCGGCGAGATGACGGTCGGCATCGTCGGCTACGGCGCGATCGGCAGCCGCGTGGTCAAGCTGCTGAAGGCGTTCGGCTGCAGAATCCTGGTCGCCGATCCCTATGTCCAGCTCAGCGCCCAGGACCGCAATGACGGCGTCGAGCATGTCGCGCTGGGCGAGTTGCTCGGCCGCGCCGACATCGTCACGCTGCATGCGCGGGTCACGCCGGAGACCACCCGCTTCATCGGGCGCGACGCGCTGGCGCGAATCAAGCCGGGCGCATACCTGATCAACACCGCGCGCGGTCCGCTGGTCGACTACGACGCGCTGCATGATGCGCTGGCATCGGGGCATCTCGGCGGCGCCATGCTCGACACTTTCGCGGTCGAGCCCGTCCCGGCGGACTGGCCGCTGTTGCGGCTTCCCAACGTCACGCTGACGCCGCACATCGCCGGCGCCTCCGTGCGCACCGTCACCGTGGCCGCCGAGCAGGCGGCCGAAGAGGTTCGCCGTTTCCTGGCCGGCGAGCCGCCACGCAATCCATGCTGAAGAGAAAGGCAGTCCGAATGACCCGTGAGGAACGACAATTGCGCGAGGCTGTTATCGCCAAGTGCCGATGGATGAATGCGTCGGGACTCAACCAGGGGACATCAGGCAACATCTCCGCGCGCTACAAGGACCGGATGCTGATCACGCCATCGGCGACCCCCTATGATTCGATGAAGCCGGAGATGATCGCGTCGATGCCGCTCGAGGGTGACTATGGCGCGTGGGAAGGACCGCTGCAGCCGTCCACCGAATGGCGCTTCCATCTCGACATCACGCGCGCGCGGCCCGATGTCGGCGCCATCGTCCATACCCACTCGACCTATGCGACCGTGCTCGCGATCGCGCGCAAGCCGATCCCGGCCTGCCACTACATGATGGCGGCATTCGGCGGCACCGACATCCGCTGCGCCGGCTACGCGCGCTACGGCACCAAGGAGTTGTCCGACCACGCGATCGCGGCGCTGGAGGGCCGCAATGGCTGCCTGCTCGCCAACCACGGCATGATCGCGCTCGGCGCCAATCTCGACAAGGCGATGTGGCTCGCGGTCGAGCTCGAGACCATCGCGCGGCAGTACTATCTCTCGCTCGCGCTCGATTCGCGTATCATCCTGTCCGACGAGGAGATTGCCGACACCGCGAAGGGGTTCTCCACCTATGGCTTGCAGGCGCCGAAGCCGAGCAAGGCGCGTGCGACGGCAAAGGCGGCGCCACGCCGCGCCGAGAAACGGCGTAGCAACAAGCGATGAAGGGCACTGCGCCGGTCGCAGGCAGGGATCACGGGCTGGTCGATATCGCTGTTATCGGTGGCGGCATCAACGGCGCCGGCATCGCCCGCGACGCCGCCGGCCGTGGTCTGAAGGTCCTGCTCTGCGAGAAGGATGATTTCGCCGAGGGCACCTCGTCGCGCTCGGGCAAGCTGATCCATGGCGGCCTGCGCTATCTCGAATATTACGAATTCCGCCTGGTGCGCGAGGCGCTGATCGAGCGTGAAGTGCTGCTGGCTTCGGCGCCTCACATCATCTGGCCGATGCGCTTCGTGCTGCCGCATTCGCCGGAGCAGCGGCCGGCCTGGCTGGTCCGCACCGGGCTGTTGCTCTACGACCATCTCGGCGGCCGCAAGCAGCTGCCGGCGAGCCGCGGCCTGGATCTGTCGCAGGGTCCGGAGGGCGCACCGCTACGTCAAGAGTTCCGGCGTGGCTTTGAGTATTCGGATTGCTGGGTCGATGACAGCCGGCTGGTGATCCTCAATCTGATCGATGCAGCACGGAATGGCGCCTGCATCCTGTCGCGCACGCGAGCGCTGCGCGCGCGCCGGGACGGCGAGACCTGGCTGCTCGAGATGCAGGGCGATGACGGAACAGCGCAGGTCGTGCGGTCGCGAGCGCTGGTCAACGCCGCCGGGCCATGGGTGCAGGATGTCATCCAGGGCGTGACGGGACTGAACTCTGCCCAGAACGTGCGGCTGGTCAAGGGCAGCCACATCGTGGTGCCGAAATTCTGGAACGGGCCGCAAGCCTATCTGCTGCAGAACAGCGACCGCCGGGTGATTTTCGTCAATCCCTATGAGAATGATCTCGCGCTGATAGGCACCACCGACATTCCATATGATGGCCGTGCCGAGGAGGTTGCGATCGGCGCGGACGAGACCGACTACCTGTTTCAGGTGCTGCGCCGCTATTTCCGGATGCCGCCGCAGCCAAGCGAGATCGTGCACGCCTTCTCCGGCGTCCGCCCGCTCTACGACGACAATGCCGACAATCCATCGGCCGTGACGCGCGACTATGTGTTCGAGGTTCACGGCGCCGAGGGGGCGCCGCCGCTGCTCTCGATCTTCGGCGGCAAGATCACGACCTACCGGCGGCTGGCTGAGCAGGCGATGCAGCGCCTCGCGCCGTGGTTTGCGAAGCTGTCGCCGGCCTGGACCGCTGACAGGCCGTTGCCGGGCGGCGACATCGGCGGCAGTTTCGATGATTTTGCGCGCGCGCTGGCGCGCGACTATCGCGATCTACCGCAAAAGCTTGTCCATCATTATGCGCGGCTCTACGGGACGCGCGCGCGCGAACTGCTGGGTTCGGCCCGGGTCCTGGCCGACCTGGGCCGGCATTTCGGCGGCGATCTCTATGAATGCGAAGCGGCGTATCTGCGCGAGACGGAGTGGGCGAGGAGGCCTGCCGACTTCCTGGATCGGCGCACCAAGCATGGCCTGCATCTGACGCCGGCGCAGCGGTTGGCGTTCGAGAATTACATCCAAAGCGCGATGAGACCGGAGTGAAGCGTCATCGCGCTTTAGCTCCTTGTTTGAGCATGATCTTTTCGGAAAACCGCTTCGCACTTTTCCGGATCTAGGCTCCATCAGGCAATCATGGGGATGCGGAACCGCCGAGCCGAGAACGAACGTTGCTCCCGCGGGGCCAGCCTGATGCGGGATCGCAGCATCGGGATCAAACCCGCAGTGTTTCCCTCAGGATCCATTGGCGGAACGCATCAAGCGGTGCCAGGCTTCCGTTCTCCGGCCGATAGGTGAGATACCAGGCTGTTCCCCTCACCATCTTCGGCTCTTCCACCGGAGCGATAAGCCGGGCGTCCCGCAACTCATCTTCGATCAGGTTGACGTCTGCGAGTGCAAAGCCCAGTCCCTGCACCGCCGCCTGGATCGGGAGCGTTGAGTTGCCGAAATTGAGCCTTCGCCGAATGCCTGTCGATTGCTTGATACCAGCGTGAGCAAACCAGTCGTTCCAATCGTTCGGCGCAATGGCTGAAAACAACAGCGTCTCGGCGAGCAGGCTATGCGATGTCCGAACCGGCGGACGAGATGAAAGATAGCTCGGGCTGCACACGGGCAGAATGGCATCTCCGAACAGATGATCCGCGATCAGTCCCGGCCATTCGCCCCGTCCGTGCCGGATCGCCGCATCAAGCCCCTCCGCCTCCAGATCGACGGGTCGGCGTGCTGTCGAAAGCTGAAGCTCGATTTGCGGATTCTCAAGATGAAACCGCTGCAGGCGGGGCAGCATCCAGCCGATCGCGAATACCGCGGGCGCGGTCGCCGCGACGACGTGACGGCGTTGCGGATGCGCGACCCGTGCGGCCGCGATCCGCAAGGCATCGAATGTGGCAGTCACGTCCGGCAGGAAATCGCGGCCCTCGGTGGTCAGAACCAAAGCACGCGGTAGGCGCTCGAAGAGCAGCGTCCCGATGTGCTGCTCGAGTTTCTTCACCTGGTGGCTGATCGCGTTCGCCGTCACGCCCAACTCAGCTGCTGCGGCAGCAAAGCTCTGATGTCGGGCGGCAGCTTCAAAAGCTCGCAAGCTGTTGAGCGGAGGCAAGGTTTCACTCTTCATAATAGGCTCAATTTAACTTAGCCATAGGCGAAATAAAACTGGTTTGACGCATCTAATTCTATGCTTCAGCTTCTCCGCACCTGAAAAGAACACCTCAAATGATGTGGGAATATCTGTGAGCCGCGAAGCAGCACTGCGTGCCGCCCAGGAGCACTTTTCCGGCGGACAGTTCGTTGACGATCTTTGCCGTCGCGTGGCCTTTCCCACGGAGAGCTCGGTTCCGGAGCGGCAGTTCGTACTGCTCGATTATCTGAAACAGGAGATGGTCCCGACGCTGGAGCGGATGGGCTATGCGTGCCGCCTGGTCGACAATTCGGTGGCGAGCCGAGCGCCGTTCCTGATCGCGAGCCGGACCGAGGACAAGGGCTTGCCGACCGTACTCACCTATGGTCACGGCGACGTCGTGCAGGGGTTGCCCGATCTTTGGAGTGAGGGCCTATCGCCATGGAAACTGACCCGGATAGGTGACCGGTACTACGGCCGCGGGACTGCGGACAATAAGGCCCAACACAGCATCGTCATCGCTGCGCTTGAAACGGTGCTCAAGGTCCGCGGGAGGCACGGCTTCAATTCCAGAATCCTGATCGACATGGGCGAGGAAGTCGGGTCTCCCGGACTGGCTGAGGTGATCGGCAACCACGCCGACGAGCTTCAGGCGGACATCTTTCTCGCCTCGGACGGTCCGAGAATGAAGGTTGAGCGGCCGGATATCAAGCTGGGCAACCGGGGTGTGATGTCGTTCGACCTTGTGGTCCACCTGCGCGACGGCAGTCGCCATTCGGGCCATTGGGGCGGCGTTCTGGAGGATCCTGCGATCATCCTCGCGCATGCCTTGACCTGCATCACCACAACGCGCGGGCAGATCCTGGTGCCGGAATGGCGACCTGACGCGATCCCGCCGGCGGTTCGAGCCATGCTGCTGGATTGCGCGGTCGATCCAGGATTTGATTTCCCGCACATTGCCGATGATTGGGGAGAGCCTGGCCTGACACGTGCGGAGAAGATGTTCGGCTGGACGAGCTTCATCGTTCTCGCCGTCGTCGCCGGGCAACCCGATCGGCCGGTCAACGGCGTCCAGCCGTTTGCGCGCGCGACGTGCCAGTTGCGCTTCACGGCCGACGTGGACAGCGGAAAATTTCTCGACGGCCTGCGCGGCTTTCTCGATCAGAACGGCTTCCAGCAGGTCAAGATCGTCGCACGGGAAGGCGACTTTCATCCCGCCTCGCGTACCGATCCTGCCAGTCCCTGGGTGGATTGGGCGGTTCAGTCCATCGCGCGTACCGTCGGCGCTCCTCCGATTGTGGTGCCGAACGGAGCCGGCTCCTTGCCGAGCGACGCATTCGCCCGTCAGCTGCGCGTGCCGACGATCTGGGTGCCGCATTCCTACGCAGGGTGCAAGCAGCACGGTCCCGATGAGCATGTGTTGGGACCGCTGATACAAGAAGGCTTGCGGATCATGACCGGCCTGTTCTGGGATCTGACGCCGGCGGCGCACGATGGATAATATTGGACCGGTGCACTGACGATGGTGGCAGCCGCTCATCAGCAGACCATGGTGGAGACGGGAATTCGGAGGAGTTCGTCCCGCCACCCTGTCACGATCATGCTGTTCATGATTGTCCTCGCGGCCGGCCTGACGTTCGTTCTGCCGTCAGGGCTTTACAACCGCTCGCCGACGGGAGCAGTCGAACCGGGCAGCTTTCATTTCATCGCGAAAGACCGTCGCATTGGTGCGCTGTTCTCAGGCGAAGCAAGCAGTGTCGCGGTCGCTGCACCCGCCTCCGTGGTCACGACGCTCAAGGCGATACCAGCCGGCCTTACGGCGACGGCCTCCCTCATTTTCATGATCACGTTTATTGGCGGCGCCTTCGCGGTGTTCCGAAATACGGGAGCGCTGGATGCCGGGCTCGACCGTTTGCTTGCGTTGACTGGAGGGAGGGTGAGATTGCTCATTCCGCTCCTGATGCTGACCATCGCCTTCGGCGCATCTTTTGTCGGACTGATTTCGGAATACATCGCGTTCGTCCCCGTCGCGGTTGCGTTGGGAGAACGTCTCGGATTCAATCGTGTGCTCGCTGCCGCAATCGTGATCATACCGGCGAAAATCGGCTACCTCACGTCGGTTACGAATCCGATCGGCCTGGTTGTCGCTCAAACGGCCGTCGGTGTCCCCGTCTTCAGTGGTCTCGGCGTTCGACTGGCGGCGTTCGTCATTCTCCTGTCGGTCGGTGTTCTTTTCGTGCTGCATAAGACGGCGCGTCTGACGCTTGGCCAGCAACCAATCAGCGAGGCGTCGGCTCGGCGGCTTTCGCACCGGCATTTGGCCATTCTTCTCACGATTGCAGTGTTCGTCCTTTCCGTCGTCTACGGCGTGCGGTGGCATCATTGGGGACATGCAGACCTCGCTGCTGCCTACATCGGGCTCGCGACCGCTATCGCCCTGATTGCGCGGATCCGGCCGACGGAGGCATGCCAGCTATTTCTTGAAGGCATGAAGGCGATGCTGCTCGCCGGCGTACTTGTCGGACTCGCCAAGGCTGTGGAGCTCATTCTGCGAGACGCCATGGTGCTTGATCCGATCATCTTTGCGTTGACGAGCAGAATGGCGGATCTGGCGCCCCCGTCCGCAGCTGCTTGTCTGATGACGATTGAGATGATCGTCGATCTGTTGGTTCCATCCACTTCGGGAAGGGCGGCGCTGACGATGCCGCTGTTCGCACCTGTCGCCGCGCTTTCCGGTGTAAGTGGTCAATCGGTCGTCCTGGCGTTTCTCTTCGGGGGCGGGCTGCCGAACCTGATTTCACCGACCTCTCCCACCTTGCTCGCTTTTCTCTCCGTCGGGCGCGTGCGATTCGGTGAATGGGTCAGGTTCATTATCCCGCTGTTCGCGACGATGGTGACGCTGTGCCTGGCCATCCTGCTGCTCGCGGTCGAATATGGCTACCGCTGAATTTGATCTGGCGCGTCGATCAGCGTGTTGATCGGCGTCGGTGCCAACGGGCCTGACGTCGCCGATTTCATTTCGGCCCATCTCGATCCGGTCAATGCCGGCTCGGTGCTGCACAATCATCTCGGCGAGCTCACCGACGATATGCGCAAGCGCCTCGTCTGTGCCATGCCGGCCATCCGATCGTCCTGACATGAGACTGTTACACGGCCTGCCTATGGTCTCCGCCCGACCATGACAATCTTGTAACGCGAGGAGCCGAGTTGACCCCGGATGCGCCAGCGCAAGCCCGGAGCGCCCGGCTGTGCCGTGCGCTGATGTTCGGTGCCTGTCTTGCCTTGGCGGCGCCGGAAGCATCCGCAGAAGGGAAACAAATCGACTTTGATATCGCAGCTCAGCCGCTGGCGGCCGCGCTGGAGCAGTATGGTGACGTGGCTGGTCGGAGCGTGCTCTACAACAGCAACTTGACGGCCGGACGGCATTCCAGCGCCGTGCGGGGACCCATGACCGCGGGCATCGCGCTCGCGCGCCTGCTTGCAGGCACCGGCCTGTCGGCGCGCGTGCTTGGAGAGACGTCTTTCATCCTCTATCCGACACCGGCCATGGCGCAGGCGGCGCTGCCGGCGCCGGTGAATCATTATTATTCGCGACTACAGACCAGCCTTCGGGCCGCGCTGTGTGCGGAGGCCGATGCGCGGCCGGGCGGCTACCGGATCGCGTTGCAGTTCTGGATTGATCCGGCCGGCAAGGTCGAACGGTTCGAGCGACTGGGCTCGGCGGGCAGCGCCTCGCTCGATGCTGGTATTGATCATGCTCTGCGCCGGATGCAGGTCGATATGGCGCCGCCGGCAGGCCTTGCCCAGCCTGTGACCCTGGTGGTGGTCCCGCAGGGATCCGGCATCACGATGGGCTGTGACGGTTCTCCGGCACGCCATGACTGAAACGTCCCTTGCCGTGATAAGACGCCTGTTGGTGGAGCGCTATGATGAGCTCAAGCGCCGGCTGACACGACGGCTGGGATCGTCCGAACTCGCGGGTGAGGCGCTGCACGACGCCTGGCTCCGGATCGCCCAGGCGGATTCGGTTGGTGTGGTCGGCAATCCCGGCAATTACGTTTTTGGCGTCGCCATGAATGCGGCGCGCGATCGCCTACGTAACGCCGATAGCCGGATTCTGAGCGCCGCCGAAGTCGACGGGTTGCTCGAGATCGCCGATGGTGCGCCCGGTCCCGAGCACGTGGCACGCGCGCGGTCGGACCTGCGAGGGCTCGAGGCCATTCTGCACGAGCTGCCGGCGCGCCGCCGTGAGATTCTGCTCGCGTCACGCCTCGACCAGATGCCGCGGCAGGAAATAGCACGCCGCTTCGGCATTTCCCTGCGGCTGGTGGATCTGGAGCTGCAGCGGGCGCAGGAATATTGTTTGGCGCGGCGTGGTCGGAGCGACGGATAACATGCGGTTTCGCCCGGCAGGAAACGTCATTGTGAGGGGGGTGATGAGAATCGCCACGCCCCGGCGTAGGCAGGCACGAGGCGGACGCCAGCCATGAGCGCGACGGATAACGACGACATGAGATTTGATCCGCTCAAGCGGGACGCGGTCGGCTGGGTGCGGCATCTTACCTCCGGGCAGGCCACCGCGGCGGATGCCGAGGCGCTGCGGCGCTGGTGCGCCCAGAGCGCCGAGCATGCTGCCGCCTTCGCTGCAGCAAGCCGCCTGTGGCGCGACCTTGCACCGGCGGGCCGCAATGTGCGGGCGGCCGAGATGGCCAGACAATCGCGGAGCGCGGCGCACTTGAATCGCCGTGTGTTGCTCGGTGGTGGGCTCGCGACCGCGGCCTCCGCTGCGGGTGTCTATGCGCTGGCGCGTCCGCCGCTCGGCCTGTGGCCGTCCTGGTCGGATCTCGCGGCCGACTACCGCACCGGCACCGGCGAGCAGCGCAGCGTGGCGCTGCCCGGCGATGTTTCGATCCGGATGAACGTGCAGACCAGCATCGCGTTGCGGCCCGCCGATCCCGGTGCGGCGCGGATCGAGTTGCTTTCCGGCGAGGCTGCGTTCGCCACAGCCGGTCGCAGCTTTGGCGTCCGTGCGGCCGACCGCTGGATCTTGGCGAACAGGGCGCAGTTCGATGTGCGTTATATATCGGCTGGCGGCGAGCGGCCGGTTTGTGTGACCTGCCTCAACGGCGAGCTGCAGGTCGAGCGTGGGGCCGAGCTGATCGCCATGAAGGAAGGGCAGCAACTGCGCTACGACGCGCGGGGAGAGAGCCTTGCCGCTGCCGATATCGAGATTGCCTCCGCCTGGCAACGCGGCTTCCTGCTGTTCCGCTTCACGCCGCTGGCCGATGTGGTCGACGAGATCAACCGATACCGGCCTGGCCACATCTTCATTGTCAATGCCGAGATCGCGCGGCTGCCCGTCAGCGGTCGTTTCCGCATCGATCGCATGGATGAGATCCTGACCCAGATCCAGCAGGCGTTCGATGCGCGTGTGCGGTTGCTGCCTGGCGGAATCGTGCTGCTGAGCTGACTGGGTTCCCACATTCTCCCGGCCGCTCTGCGGTGACACGAAACTTTCACAAAAAACCCATGCAGTTTTGAGCGGGGCTTCCCGTCACGCTGGTGTGACCTCTGCGATGTTCGCTGGAAGGACGTGTCATGCCGGCTCGAGCTCAAACCACCCATCATCCCCGTGCACGCGGTGAATTGGCCGGCAGCGCGCTGTCGCGCCAGATGTCCCGCGCCGGGTTGATGGCCGGCACGAGCCTGGCGACATTGTTGCTCGCTGCGCATCCTGCGAATGCGAGGCCGTTTGGTGGCGCATGGACGGTCGCGGCGCCACAATACGCGGCCGATGCGGCGAGCACTGGGGCCCAGCAGGCAGCAGACGCGGCTGCGAGGAGCTCGGGAGCGCTGACCAGGGCGGCCCAGGCGATCCAGGCCATGCAAGCGGCGCAGGCGGCCGCGCGCAATGCCGCACAGGCGGCCGGCACGTCGCGGACGCTGCCGCAGTTGGCGGTGCCCGATGGTCTTGCGCCGGGTGGGCTGCAGGTTGCGCCCGGATCCGGCCTCTGGTCCGGTGCCAACCTTCCGACCCAAGCCAATGTGAACGGGCGCACCAGTGTCGGGATCACCCAGACCGCGCCGCAGGCAATCCTCAACTGGCAGAGCTTCAATGTCGGCGCCCAGACCGATGTCGTGTTCAACCAGCAGGGCAACAGCAGCTGGGTCGCGCTCAATCGCGTGACCGGCAATGTCGGGCCGAGCCAGATCCTTGGCAACATCAGGGCCGACGGCCAGGTGCTGCTGATCAACCAGAGCGGTATCATTTTCGGTGGTGCAAGCCAGGTCAATGTCGGGTCGCTGGTGGCCTCGACGCTCAATATCACCGATCAACAGTTCAAGACCGGCCTGCTCAATCGCTCGCCGTTTGACAATGCCGGCAATCTGAAGGCGCCGATCTTCGGCAACAGCAGCGGCCCAACCGGCAACGTCATCGTCGAGGCTGGTGCCGTGATCGTCACGGCGCCGCCCGCATCCGTCACCACGGGAGGCGGCAACGTATTCCTGCTCGGCGCCAATGTGCAGAACAGCGGCAGCATCGTGACGCCGGGTGGACAGGCCGCGCTCGCCGCCGGCACGTCGGTTTATGTCACGACGAGCGGCAGCACGAGCCAGCAGGGCCTGGTGTTGAACGTGCTCAATGGCGGCACGGTCAGCAACACCGGCCTGATCGCGGCGCCGACCGGAAACGTCACGCTGGTCGGTATGAACTTGCAGCAATCCGGTGTGCTGGTGGCGACCACCTCGGTCAATCAGGCCGGTTCGATCCTGTTGTCCGCGCAGCAGGGATTGCAGGGGGAGTTTGGCTACGACAGCTCCTCGCATTATGCGGTGTCGACGCAGACCGGTACGGTGCAGCTCGCGCGCGGCAGCGTCACCGCCGTGCTCCCCGAGGAGGATGGTCTCACTGCGAAGGACACGCAGCCGCAGGCGCAGTCGCAGATTTTGGTCGAAGGCGGCTTCGTCAACGTGCAGGCGGGAGCTGCGATCATCGCGCCGTCCGGGCGCGTGGCGCTCGAGGCATCGAGCTACGGAGACCAGCTCTATCTGCAAGACAATCCCGCTGCCAAGATCAACACGAACTCCAACCGCGATGGTGCGCGTGTTCTCGTCGACGCAGGGTCCCTGATCGACGTTTCAGGGTTGCAGGGCGTGCCGGTCGCGGCGTCGGGCGATGTGGTGCAGGTCAACGTGCGCGCCAACGAGCTGCGCGACTCGCCATTGCAACGCGGCGGCATCCTCTCCAGCAAGAACGTGTGGGTGAACGTCCACGAACTCAACCCGGTGGCTTCGGACCGGGTCTACACCGCGGGCGGCCTGCTGGAGGTGTCGGGCTGGCTCGGTCAGGTCGACCGGCCGATCGACCAGCGCCTGACCATGGGCGGCACGGTGGTCGTCTATTCCACTGGCGATGTCGTCCTGCGACCTGGTGCGTCGATCAATATTTCCGGCGGCTCGCTCGCGCACCAGGCCGGCTACGTGCCGGTCACCTGGCTGATCGGCTCGGATGGCAGAATCTACAGCGCCAACCAGGCCCCTGCCGATCTGACCTACATCTCGATCGGGGGCGGCTTTACGGTCAATCATGCCCACTGGGGTGTCACCGAGTATTATGCCAATCCATTTTTCTCCGATCAGCGATACCAGCCGGCCTATCTCGAAGGACGCGCCGCCGGCGCCCTGAGCGTGATTGCGAACGCTGCCGAGGTCGACGCCTCGGTTGTCGCGGCGACGGTCAACGGCCCGTATCAGCGGACCGCCAACACGCTTCCGGCCGGCGCGGCGTTCACCATCGGGGCATCCGATGCGAGCGTTGCCCCCTCCAGCGTGGTCGTCGCGCCGTCGGTGACGCCGCCGGATCTTCCGAGCGTGACGTCGCTGTTGCCGGCGTCCTGGCAGCAGACGGTTTATCTGCCGGCTGATCTGCTCGACAAGGCGAACTATGGCAGCATCACCATCAATGCGCGGGGCGGCGTGGCCGATCCGGTCAGCAAAGCCGTATCTCCGGCGATCAGCATCGTGGGCGGCGCCACGCTTCAGGTTGCCCCCGGCGGCTCGATCGCGCTGAATTCGTCTATCGCCCTGATCGGCGGGGGAATTTCGATCGACGGCCAACTGGTGGCGCGGGCCGGCTCGGTCACCGTCAACGCTGCGCAGAACGGATCGACGATCTGGACCGGCGACGTCGAACTGCACTCCGGCGGAGTGATCGATACGCGCGGCTTGTGGGTCAACGATTTCCTCAGCGGCAGCACCGCCACGCCTACGCTCTATGACGGCGGCAACGTCAGCCTGGCCGCCTATGGCAGCGTTCGGATCGATGCCGGGGCGATGATCGATGCGTCGAGCGGTGGCTGGATGCAGGGCAACGGCCGGATCAAGACCAGCAACGGCCTGCCGGTCGGAACCGGTGGCAACATCACGGTGATCAGCAACGGCTTCGGCGCGACGCTGCACAACTCGGCGACGATCGCGCAGAGCTATCCGGGGCGGGTCTATCTCGACGGCACGGTACGGTCCTATGGCTTCACCCGTGGCGGGGCGCTCAGCATCGCCACGCCTGCGATCCAGATCGGCGGAGATGCCATCCTTACGCTCCGCACGGTCAGCTCTATCAATGCCGAGGGGACCAGCAACCTCACGCCGGTCGATCCCGCGAGTGTGCTGCGGCTGTCGCCGGGCTTCTTCGCCGGCGGCGGCTTCAGCCAGTACGCGCTCTACAGCTATCAGAACCTGACGGTCGCTGCCGGCACCGATCTCGAGCTGCATGGGGTCAATCTGATTCCGAATCTGCAGGCCGTATCGGCGCCGAGCGGCAGCGATGTCGCTGATGTCGCGACGGCGAGGGCGCTGCCCTCGTATCAGCCGTCGGCGCCGGTGAACCTGGTCCTGAGCGCGATCGACGCCTTCAACGGCAATCTCAATGTTCAGCGGGGTGCCGCGATCAACGCCGATCCGCAGGCGACGATATCTCTGCACGCGCGCCGTCAACTCACGGTCGACGGCACGATCAACGCACCCGCCGGCACCATCAATCTCGATCTGACCGGCGTGCCCGGTCCCTGGGTTCCGATTGGATCAGCGGCTGGTACGCCGCCCTATAATGGGCCGTTCTATGCTGCGACGCAGACGCTCTGGATCGGAGCGGACGCCCGGTTGCTGGCGCCTGGGCTCGTGACCTCGACACTCGACCCGTTGGGGCGCCCGGTGAACACGGTGCTCGGCGGCGGACAGGTCAACATCAATCAGGACGCTCAGCCGTCGCTCTACTATCCCTATTCGGCCACCCAGCCTTATGGCGAGCAACCGCTCGGTGTCGTCGTGGCGCAAGCCGGGGCGATCATTGACGTGTCGGGGGCGTCGGGGACGATACGCCAGGCCGCGGGTCGATCCGGAACGACCCAGTCACCTATTGCGACCGCAGGCGGCAGCGTCGCGATCCGGGCATCGCTCGGTCTGCTGTTCGACGCCACCATGAAGGCGCAGGCGGGAGGGGCCGGGGTGGCGGGCGGCAGCCTGACGATCGATCAGACGATCGGGAGCTATGTCGCCGACAGCTCCGGGGTCTCGCAATACTTGCAGCCGATCTTCCAGACCATCGTGAGCCAGGCGCCGCCGCTGATGTCGGCGGGTCTGTCGCCGGGGCAGGCGATCCCGGGCAACCTGCTCGGGCAGCTCTACATTGGCGCCGACCAGATCTCCGGCGGCGGCTTCGCGTCGGTGTCGCTCGGCGCAGTCGATGCGTTGGTATTCAACGGCAGCGTCAATCTCGCCGCGACGCGCAGCCTGACCATCAACGCCACCAACATCAGCGCGACGCCGGACGCGAGCGTCCGGCTCAGCGCGCCCTATGTCGACATCGGCGGTGGACAGCGCAACATCAACGAATATTCCAGCTTCGTGCCACTGGGCAGCTATGGCGCAACGCCCTTGGCCGGCACCGCGCGTCTCGAGGTCGATGCCGGCCTGATCGACGTCGAGGGCGGGCTGCGCAGCGGCGCGAATTACAGCTATGTCACGAACTACCTCAATTTCTACACGCCGGTTCAGCGGGCGGTGTCGCTGCCCGGCTTCGCCAGCATGTCGTTCAACAGCCTGGGCGACATCCGCCTGGTGCCAACCTCCAAGAATGCGCCCCTTTACGGCAGCAAGACGACCACGCTGGCGACTGCCGGTGACGTGACGTTCACCGGGACGGAAATCTATCCGGTCAGCACCGGGCCGATCAACAACGGATCCTCGAGCGTATCCAGTGGTCAGTTCGTGATTCAGGCGACCGGACCGAACAGCGTGGTCAGCTTCATCGGCAACGGCCAGACGCCTTACATACCGCTGTCGGTGGGTGGATCGGTGCAGATCGTCGCGCCGACCATCAACCAGGGCGGCGTCCTGCTGGCGCCGCTCGGGCAGATCACCTTCGGAGACCCGAAGAATCCCTCCGGCACGCGCGCGATCAACCTGCTCCCGGGCAGCATCACCTCGGTGTCGGCGGGCGGCACGCTGATCCCGTATGGCGCACCGCTTGGCAACACCGACTGGATCTACGGCTACGACAACAGCGGCACGGCGAACACGATGAGCGCGCCGCCGGCCAAGACGATCTCATTTTATGGCCGGGCGCTGACGGTCGCGGGAGCGTCCGGTGGGGTGGGCTCCGCGCGCATCGACGAATCCGGCGGCGGCGACATGTACGGCGCGCAGTTCGTCAGCGGTGCTGGCGGCTCGGTCGATACGCTTGATGGCACCCAGACATTCGCGATCCTGCCGAGCCTCGGTAACCGCTATGCGCCGCGCGATCCGCAAATGCAGCTCAGCGATCCGACGCAGAGTGCGGCGGCGCCGGTTGCTTTGCAGGTCGGTCAGCAGGTCTATCTGAGTGGGGCTCCCGGGCTGCCGGCCGGCACCTACACCTTGCTGCCGGGGCACTACGCGTTGTTGCCCGGCGCCTTCAAGGTCACCGTCGCGGTGAATCAGACCTCCGCTACCGGGTTGTCGAATTTCGCGCAGCGTGACGGCTCTTACCGCATACTTGGCTACGGCGAGGTCGCCAATACGGGCTTCCACGATCCGCTTCCCTCGGTCTACATCGTCACGCCGGGCTCGGTCGTCCGACAGCAGTCGCAATATGCCGAAACCACGGCGAGCCAGTTCTATGCGTCCAAGGCGGCCGCAAGCGGCATCGCGGCTCCCTATCTGCCGATCGACGCGGGGCAACTCGTCATCAGTGCGACCAACAGCCTGTCGCTGCCGGCCACCGGCGGGTTCGGTGACTTCACGGCTCCGGCAGGCGGCCGGGGCGGGCAGGTCGATATCGTCGCGTCCAATCTCGAGATCCTCGCGCCGGGGAGCACCGCAGCGCCGGGCATGACCGGACTGCTGGCGAATGCGCTCGACAGCATTGGCGCCCAGAGCATTCTGATCGGCGGTACGCGCAGCCTGTACGGCAACGTGCTGACCATCACGCCGGCGGCGCAGCAGCTCCAGATCGACAGTGGAGCGGTGCTGACCGCGCCCGAAATCATGCTGACGGCGAGCACCGCGATCACGGTCGGCGCCGGTGCGCTGATCGACACGACGTCGTTCGGCGCGATCTCCACCTTGTTCCCAAACGATCCAAAGACCGGCAAGACCCTGGGATCGATTGCACTGGCGCGTGTCAGCGGAGGCGGGGCAGGCGCGTTCGTGCTGGCGTCCAACGCTCCGGTGTTGCCGGTCACGTTGCCGGCAGGGAGTGGAGCGAGCAAGCTGAGCATCGGTGCGGGTGCGCAAGTCCTCGGCGGCGGCGAGGTCGCGCTGAGCGCATCGAACACCATCAGCATGGATCCGTCCGCCCGCCTTGCGGCGCCGACCGTCATGGTCAGCGTGCCGGTGATCAATTTCGGCACCGGTGGCGCGTCAGGCTTCAACCTAAGCGCCAGCCTGCTCGCTCAGTTGTCCGAAGGTGACCCTCTGCGCAATCTGCCAGCGACCGGCAATTTGGTGCTGTCGGCGTCCACGGCGATCAACGTCTATGGCTCAGTCGATCTCGGTGATCTGGATCCGGTGACCGGTCAGCCACTGCTCGCCGCGCTGACGTTGAGCGCGTCGGCGATCAACGGCTTCGGTGCAGCCACCGACAGCGTCAAGCTCCGCGCCAACACGATCACGCTGAACGGCGGCGCAACCAGCGCCGCGGCGACAGGAACCGGGCAGGGCGCGTTCGAGATCGATGCGACGCAATTGACGCTTGGCGGCGGTGGCAGCCTTGCCTTCGGCGGTTTCAACACCGTGACGCTGGCGGCGTCCCGGCAGGTGATCGACGGCGTCTCCTATGCGGGCCCGCTCGCTGCGGGCGCGATGCAAAAGATCGGCACGGTCTCCTATGCTCCAGGCGAGGTGATGCCTGGCACCTTCAGCGTCAACGGAGGTTTGACGATCGCGACGCCGTTGGTGACGGCACAGGCGGGCGCGCTGACGCAGCTTGTCGCCAATGCCGGCACGGTCACCTTTGCCGCGCTGCCCGGCGGTACCGGCCAGCCGGTCGCCACCTCGAACGGCGCGACGCTCTCGGTCTCGGCGCAGAGCATTGTCCAGGGCACCACCATCAACCTGCCTTCCGGCGTGATCGCTTTCACCGCGCAGAACGGCATCACGCTGCAGGCCGGCTCGGTCACCAACGTCGCGGGGGCGGTGACGCCGTTCTTCGATGTGGTGCGGATTGCTCCGGCCGGCAGCGTCACACTGCAGACCGCAAACGGCGATGTCGCGGTCGCCTCCGGCGCGGTGGTCGATCTGCGTGGCGGCCGGCTCGGCTCGGTGACGATGCCTATGCTCGATGTCGTGGATTCCGACCAGGGCGGCAACGCCGGGACACTCACCGTCATCGCGCCGAACGGAACCGCCCATCTCGACGGACAGTTGCTGGCCAGCGCCGATCCGCGTTACATCGGCGGCAAGGCGATCGTCACAGTCAATTCGGGCAACGCGAGCGCGCTGCTCGGCAGCATCGCGGGTTTCTCCGGCGAGCAGGCGCTGACGCTGACGAACGGTGACATCAACGTCGGCAACATCACGGCCCGCGACGTCGAGCTGATCGCGAACGGCGGCAACATCACCGTCACCGGCCTGATCGATGCGAGCGGCGGTAGCAATGCGACCATCCGCCTGATCGCCGGCAACAATCTGGAGCTCGGCGCGCATGCGGTGCTCAATGCCGGCACCACCGCGGCCAGGGGCGGTACGGTGACGCTCGGCCTCGCCGGTAACAGCTCGGGCATGTTGACGTTCGATGTCGACGCCGGCTCCGGCAGCACGCCGACGATCAACGTTGCCGGTGCCGATCCGAATATCGCGCAGAACGGTGGACAGCTCTGGCTGCGCGTGCCGCGGACGGTCAACGCCGACGGCACCACCGGTGTGCGCATCAGCAACAGCGGGGTCCATGTTGTCGGCGCGCGCGAGATCGATGTCGAGGCGGTCAAGGTCTACGACGTTACCGGCTCGCCCTATGTCGACGCCAGCCTGGCGATGGCAGATAGTGATGCGCGGGCCTATATCGCCGCAGCAAATATCAAGGCCGGGATCGGGTCGCTGACCGGCACCTCCGTTACCGCGTTCCACCTGATGCCCGGCATCGAGCTGGACAGTGGCGGCAACCTGCGACTGCTGCAAAATGCGTCCAGGACCAACTCGGGAATCGATCTGCATACCTACCGCTACAATGGCGAGCCGATGGTGCTGACGCTGCGCGCGGCCGGAAGCCTGCTGATCAATGGCAGCCTCAGCGACGGCTTTGCGGCGCCGGTCGGTTCGCCGGACGGCAACATCTTCGCGATCGCGGCGCCGTTGCCGGCGGGCTCGGGCTCCGCCACGTTCCGATTGGTGGCCGGCGCGGATCTCGCGGCGGCGGATCCGCTGGCCGTCGTGCCGACTGTGCTGCGCCCCGTCGCCACGATCGCCAATCCGGAGCCGGGCTCCATCATCTTTGCCGCCTCTTATCTGACCGACGCCAATGTCACCGTGCAGATTCCGAGCGTCGTGCGCACCGGAGCACGCGACCTCGACCTTGCTGCGGCGGGAAACATCGACATCCAGACCGCGTTCGGCATCTATACCGCAGGTGAGCAGGCGTCGCCGGATTTCGCTGTGCCGTCGCGCGCGCTGATCAAGTCGGCGTTCACGTACAAGTACGATACCTATCTCGGGTATGGCTATGACGCGCACCGTCATAAGGTGTCGTACGATTTGTCCTATCCGGTCCAGGCGTTCCATCCGAGTTATCAGACCGGCGGCGGCAATCTCACGGTCAAGGTGCATGGCAGCCTGATCGGCGCCGACACCAGCAGCAGCAAGAACTATGCAGCCTCCGCGCTCGATACCTACTGGCTGTGGACCGAGCCGTTCGCGGCCAGTCCAACCTGGTTCATCAATTTCGGGACTTACTATCAACCCTATCTCAAGGGTGGATACGATTCATTCCCGTCGGTGGCGGCGTTCAGGGGACTCGGTGCGCTGGGCGGAGGTAACGTCGGTGTCGCTGTCGACGGCGACCTCAGAAATGTCGACATCAGCGTGCCGACGACAGGCGGATTGACCGCAGCCGGCGCAGTGGCGGTGTATGGTGGTGGCAATCTCTCGCTGGCGGTGGGAGGCGGCATCAACTACGCCAATCTGCTGGTCGGGCGTGGCACGGCGGACATCCAGGCTGGCGAGATCGGGATGGCGCCACTGGCGGCCAGTTCCCTGTCGACCGCGCGGGTGGATCTGCTGATCGGCGACGCCCAGTTTAATGTGGTGTCTCGGCGCGGAATCAACGCGATCATCGGCGATCCGACGCGAGTAACGCAGCAGCCCGATCCATTGGGCCTTACCAGCTATCGCATCCCGGCCGGTCTGGAAGGCAATGGGCCGCCCTCATATCAGTACAACGTGCAGCGGCCCTACGGCTTCTTCACCAGCATGACGGCCAACAGCGCGTTGAGCGAACTCACGGAAGGTGGCGACATCATCGTGAATGGCGATTTCGTGCCGCCGATCTTCGAGCTGACGGCGGCCGGCGGGTCGATCCGGGCCGGCACCGTTGCGCAAAGCACCTTCGGCTACAATTATCTCGCGGCACTGGCCGCACCGACGGCCCGCCTCGATCTGTTGGCCCAGCAGGACATCGTCGGTTTTGGCGTCAGCATGACGGCGGCAGATCTGTCGGCCCAGGTCAATGGCGCCTCGGCGCCGTCAGGCAGTGACTATGCGAGTACATTCACCAACCCGTCGCCTTACGACACGTTCGGTGGCTCCCAGTCGCTGCCGTCGAACCTGGTGCAGTTCAACGATCCGCATACCGTCCATGCCTATGCGGTCCAGGGGAGCTTGACGAGGCTCGCGCTAGCGACGTCGGAGCGCGCGCAGGTGCGCGCCGGTCTCGATATCGTCCAGCCGATTATCAATATCGAGAATGCCGGCCCCGGTGACGCCTCGCTGGTGCAGGCCGGGCGCGACATCGTCAGCTGCCAGCCCTGCAGTCTGGCCTACCCGGATTTCTTCAACATTCGCGTCGAGGGTCCCGGCGCGCTGTCCGTCCTTGCAGGACGCAACATTTTCGCTCAGTTGGGTCAGTATAAGACGCAGGGCCTTGGCATCACGTCGGTCGGCAACGCGGACAATCCGCTGCTGCCGCCGACCGGCGCCTCGATCGGCGTCGCAGTCGGCACCGGCGCCAACGGCCCCGACAACGCGGACTTCATCAGCCTCTATCTCGATCCGCGCAACATGGATGCGACGACGCAAGGCTATCTCGCGCAGCTCACCAGCTACATGAGCCGGAACGAGGGCGTCACCCTCGGTCGCGACCAGGCGTTGGCCGATTTCCGCGCACTTGCGCCGGCCGCACAATTGCCGTTCATCGAGCAGGTGTATTTCGCCGAGCTCAAGGCGGGCGGCGAGGCAGCGGCAAACGGGAAAGGTGCCGGCGGCAAGGGTTACGATCGCGCCTACCGCGCGATCCAGACCCTGTTTCCGGGCAGCGTGATCGGCGGTACCACCACGGCCTATGCCGGCAACCTGTCGCTGTTCCAACTCGCGCGCATCCGCACCGAGCAGGGTGGCAGCATCAACATTCTGGCGCCCGGCGGCGGCGTGTCGCTCGGCATCGAGAACCAGACGCCCAACCTGACCGGGCAGACCGACACCGCGCGCCCCGGCCTGCTGACGCTCGAAGGCGGCGACGTCAACATCTTCACCGACCGGAGCGTGGTGGTGGCGCAGTCGCGCGTCTTCACCGAGCTCGGTGGCGACATCCTGATGTTCTCGACCAATGGCGACCTCAACGCCGGCAAGGGCAAGCAGACCTCGATCGTGACATCGCCGCCGCTGGTCGTCTACGACCAGTATGGCCGCGCCGCCAAGACGCCGAACACGCCGCAAACCGGTGCCGGCATCGCGACCCTGATCGGCGTTCCCGGTGTTCCCCCCGGCAACGTCGACCTGTTCGCGCCGCATGGCACGATCGATGCCGGCGAAGCGGGCATTCGCGTGTCGGGCAATCTCACCCTCGAAGCGCTTCGGGTGCTCAACGTCGCCAACATCCAGGTGCAGGGCACTTCGGTCGGTGTGCCGGTGGTGCAGGGGCCGCCGGTGGGCGCGTTGACTGCGGCGAACAACACCGCGGGTGCGGCCCAACAGCCAACGGCGGCGGCACCGGCCGCCAGCACTGGCCAGCCCTCGGTCATCATTGTCGAGGTGCTCGGCTATGGCGGCGGCGACGGCACGTCGGATCCGGGCGACGATGACGAGCGTCGCCGCCGCAACAAAGAGCGGCAGAGCTACGATCCGGACAGCATGTTTCGCGTGGTCGGGAGCGGCGACCTGACGGCGGAGCAGGCGCGCCAGCTGACGGATGAGGAAAGGCAGCGCCTGACGTCACGATAGTCGCACTGGATTCTTTGGTGGGCCCGGCAGGACTCGAACCTGCAACCAGACCGTTATGAGCGGCCGGAAAAGGGATGCGGCCGTTGATTTTTCGGCATTTTTTGTGATGTTTGGCCGCGTTTATCGCTCTTGGAGGGATCGTTTCTGGTGCGAAACTGGTGCGGCTGGCTTAGCCTGCGATCCCGACCGCTGAACGGCTTGGCTCGTGGGTTCGACTTCCACTCTCTCCGCCATTTCTACGCCACAGCTCTCCCCAGTATCCGATTGTTCGAATCTACCGCGAAATCACCGAAGAACTCCGCAATGTTGCGCTAATTCCTCGCGAAAGCCGTAGTTTTTTCGCCGCGGGTTCGGAGGAGGGTGCTTCCGCTACTACGCTCCCTCCTCTCTAACCCATTGTTCGAATTGAGCAGCAAAAACAAGGAGTGCGCGATAAAGGCCGTTGCGGCTAATTTGCGATGGTACCCCTAGTCGCCGCCCAAACCGTAGGTTTTGGCTGTGTGTTCGGAGGATGGATTTTTTGCGACTGGGACCAGCGGTCACACTGCTCTCGCTGCGTGTGACCATCGACGCGCGGCGTCGGCATGTTGCCGATCCGGAGGAGGTTCGAGCTGCTCACCCTATCCCCTTCCCACCCCCAGCTTTGTAGGAGGCTCTTAAATTGTCAGGGCATAGGCGGCTACGATACCTCAACCTCGGCGGCCCCTTCCGATCAAGGGAGCTAGGATCTTCAGGCTGCGATGGACCTTGATGCTTACTTTCGCTTCGATCCGCAGGCAATCGTGATTCGCCGCCGGACGTTCGCCATTGTCGATTGAGGTTTCGATCGCCTGCGCGCCTCTGCTGCGAAGGAAGCTAATCAACCTGTAGCGAGCAATCGCTTGCAGCCATGGCGTGAACAGCGCTCTGCAATCGTAGGTCTGACGCTTCTGATGAATCGCCAGCAACGTCTCTTGGACAAGATCCTCCACTTGGTCCGTGCTGTGTCCAAGTCTGATCAGCTCGCGCTCGTAGTAGCTGCGCAGCCGTGGTGCGAGGTTCGCAAGAAGCGCATGGTAGGCGATCGCGTCACCACACCGGCTTGCCAGCATCTGCGCCTTCAGTTCGGGTTCGTCAGCCGTCATTCACAATCAAGCGAGTCGCTGTTGGCTTTCGCCGGTCGCATACCTCGAACCAATCCGGCAGGTGGAATTGCGCGGCGTGCCGCGCTGCGCAAGTTCACGATCATGATCGATCGAGCGAGCGGGAGGGACATCGAGGTCATTGTTCTTCTGCCGGAGTTCAAGTTGCCCGGCACAACAGAGCCGTGACCGGATTGCGCTTGGTTACCGCATTAGATGATGCCGCCACAATTTAACTTTTCCACGAATGCTCGATAGTTTCTAAAATGCACGTCGTCGCTAGGCAGGTCGCCGTTTGAAGGCGTGCCCCGAGATCGGCGAATACGCCAATGGTCACGGGTGCAGTGCGACTTACTCTCCCGCGGTGACTTCATCGTTCCCCGCACGAAGGCCGCCCAACATGGCGCGGCCGACCAGTTCGCCCCGAGGACTTGGATGTGTTCTTGACCAAGCTGCTCGACGGGGCGAAGCAGGTCGCATCGGACTACGCCGGCTGGATCAACATGCCCGATGGCGCCAAGCGCGCTGCGGCTCGATCGAGGTCCTCAACTAGTCCTCGGCGGTAAGCTCAAGCGTAAATGGTAGCTCGCCTTCGAGCGCGGTTGAACGCAGGGGCGGCGCCATCCCCCATCCGGCCCGCGGCTGACGCGGTGCCCCCGTTTTGACCACGCCTGCGGCCTTGACCTCCATCATTATGCTTAGCGCGGTCGACGTCTTCATCTTCTCGTTCGGTACGTTTTACATCTATCGCCTCTTGCGCGCCGGACCCGCGAGGCGTGCTGTGCAACCACGTCACGGTGTCTTCCCCAAACGCCCGATGTCCCTGGTCGCACGTGAGTTCACCGAACCGCAGCCACACTAGCGAGGAATGTTGAGATGGTTTTATTTTGGTCGCGCTCCTAGCGGACAGCATCGTTCGGGAAGCCGTAAAGTGTTTCAACAAATGCAACATACGTTTCAACGACGGAGAGGCGCCCGGACGAGGATCGCGAAACGAACTTGGGAAACCGCACGACCCCTTCAAACCTGATGCGCCGCCGAATTGGTTAAATGTTCCTCTGGGAAATTCCGCTCAGGATCTTCGGGCCGCCGTCCTTGAGTTCGTCGAGCGCCATCAACATGACAAGCTCTTCCCTCATGTGCGGCGTGGAAACCGGGGCCTCGCCGCGGTCAGGTCAGAATTCCAGTGGCATGACTGTGCACAATGCCCTGCGATCAGACCGTCATGAGCGGCGGGATAGCGGCTGGCTTCATCTCTTTGTTTGAATTTGATCGCGTTCGTTGCGCCTCGACCCGGTCGTTTCTAGTGCGAAACTGGTGCAGTGACGCCTGCTCATGAAGATGAGCCGGAGCGACCTCCGCAAGGTAACGTTCACCGAACCTACGAACGTTGCGGTCGAGGGTATTCCCAGATCGGAGTTCCAGTTGCGCAAAAGCACGCTCGCTATCGTGCGTCTCTTGCGAGGATGCCTCATCGTGCGGATGGGCAATGTCGGCCGACTTCTTGAAAGATGCCTGCGCCGGCGGCGCCTAGGCTGATCTCCTGAGCGACTTACGACCGCACCCGGCTCGTCGACAAGGATCAGATCATGACAAATGCTTTGAATGTGAAGCCGGCGCTTGGAGCTGCAATCCACGCGATCGCGCCAAGGTGGGGCTGGTTCGTTGCCCTTGGCGTCGGTGAGTTGATCCTTGGCGGCGTCGCATCGACAAATCTGCTGGCGGCGAGTCTGGCGTCGGTGCTGGTGATCGGCGCAGCCATCGCAGTCGCCGGGCTGATCCAGATCTTTCACGCTTTCTCGGCGCGCGGACCGGGCGGCGTTCTGCTCTGGCTGCTTGCCGGAGTCGTCTATGCAACTGCCGGCGCAATCATCCTCTACGACCCGATCTTCGCGTCGTTGACGTCGTCTCTGACTGCGGGCGTTTTTATTACTATCTCCGGTATCATGAGGGTTTGGGCCGGTTTCCATGCGCGGCCCGCGGCGGGCTGGGCTGGCTCGTCGCCGCCGGAGCGCTCACCGTCTGCGTCGGCGCCGTGGTCGTTGCGGCATGGCCGGCCATTGGCCTCTTGCTCCTTGGCGTGATGCTGGTGGTAGACCTGATCTTCCAGGGCTGGGGCCTGATCCTGTTTGGCCTGGCACTGAGGGCGCGTGCGTCCCGCCGTTCAAACCAGCCTGCAACGGTGTGAGCCATGATAACGGGTTCGACATGCACGCCGCATGACGAGATCGCCTGGCGCGGGAACCATAGCCTGCACACGTCGCGGCTCGTTGCCGAAGAGACGGCCATTGCGCTGAGCTACGATGGATCAACGCATGCCGTGATGATGGCGACGCCGTCTGATCTAGAGGAGTTCGGCATCGGATTCACCCTCACCGAGGGCATCGTCGAGCACGTGAGCGAAATCGAAACCATCGAGGTGCGGGCTCCGCTTCAGAGTCTCAATCAGCAGACGCGATCCCTGCACGCGGCGGCGTTCTGGCATGCGGCGGCCGGATTCGCATTGGTCAGAGAGGATGTCGGCCGGCACAATGCGCTCGACAAACTCGCCGGGGCGGTTTCCGCCGATGGGCACTCGGCACCAGGCGGAGCTGTGCTGCTGACCAGCCGTGTCTCCGTCGAGAAGGTGCAGAAGACGGCGGTGATCGGCGTACCGTTCGTGATTGCCATGTCGCCCCCGACGACGCTGGCTATCGGGACGGCGGAAGGGGCGGGGATAACGCTGCTCGCGATGATGGATACGGCATATTCACGCACCCGCATCGCGTCGTTCTGGCCAGACGATCGCCGCGGCAAGCCGCTTGTCGATCGATGATTGCATGAGATAGCCATGGAAGCTCTCTCTCCGCACTCGGCTGCAAGGAAGCAGGTTGCAGCCTGCGTGCCGGAACAGTCGCTGCTGGTCGCGTGTCTGCTGAGTATGTCAGGCGGCTTCATCGACGCCTTCACGTGGCTCTCGCTCGGTGGCGTCTTTGCGAATTCGCAGACCGGAAATGTCGTCTTCCTCGGAGTGTATGCTGCGAGCGGACAGTGGTTCCAGGCGCTTCATCACGTTCCTCCGATCCTTGCCTTTGTCGCGGGCGCATGGGTGGCGACAACGGTCCGAGCGCCGCTGCTGTGTCTCGCGGGCGAGATCGTATCTCTGACCGTGGTCATGCTGTTGCTGCACCGGCTTGCCGAGCCGGTTGCAGTGATCGGAGTCGCCTTCGGGGTTGCGCTGCAGACAGCTAGCTTCAGGCTGGTCGAACGCTGGAAATACCTCTCGGTCACGGTGACCGGAAACACGCTCCGGGCCATCGATCTCCTAGTAACGGATCCCCGTCGCGAGGCTGTGCGCGGCGCGAAAGTCATACTCACGATCTGCCTGATGTTCCTGCTGGGCGCCGCGGCCGGAGCATTGGCAACGAAGCGGCTGGGCGCCGGCGGCCTGATTGTTCCGATCGCATTATTGACTTTCGCTCTCGCACTATGTGGTCGCCGCCACCGCTGGCAGGCCTGATGTCTTTCGAGACCATGCTTGTTGGCAAGCTGGCATTCGTTTGCGGTAGATGGTTGCGGTCTGTCCAAATAGCCGTGGGCTTACGCTGCGATCTTGGTACCGGCGCAGCTCTTGTTTGGGCAACCGGGATCTTCGGTTGCAACTGTACTCGGATCAGACGATTGTGATGGGATGGCGGCGCGGCCTCAGAGGCGCCAGGTCGCAAGCCGCCAAAAGAGAGGCGCTGGATTCGGGGCCTTTCTTGTCGTTCAGGTCTTTGGCATCACGCCGGGACTGGTGTCAGGCCATTGAGCAATCAGCTTCGCACCCAGATTGAGATGCTGGGCGACCAACTCCGGCGGAGTGTGCGTCAGCCAGTTGGACAGTGAAACCTCTTCGTAGCGCGGCGCACGGAATACGCCGACGAACTCCAGGTCGGTATCGCCGACGTTCTCGACATAGTGCCCGAGATTGCGCGGAACATAGCCGATGTCGCCTGCGGAAAAATCCGTCGTCATGGCATTCGGGCCCGTGTTGAATACCGTCATCCGCCCCTTCCCTTTAATGTAGTATTGCCACTCATCAGCGTTTGGGTGCCAGTGCATCTCGCGGATACCGCCGGGCCGCACCGTTACGAGCGCTGCCGCGACCGTCGTGGCAACCTTGAAGTTGCTGCTGTCGGCCACGCGGATAGTTCCACCGGCGTTTTCCTTGACCGGAGCCGAACTGCTAAGCGGGAAGATAAATGGATAGGGCGGCGCCTCGGCATGTTTTGCGATCGCTTCGCGATCAGCGGCGAGGGCGCCGGGCACCTTGCCTTGGAAGATCCAGAGATTGTGCAGCGGAATGTTCGCGAAGGTATCGGCCGAGACGCCGAAGTTCTTTGCCAGAACTTCCGGCGGCGTATGTATGAACCAATCCGTGACAAGCAGCGTATTGAATTCGTTGGCATGGCCGTCGTCGAAGCAGATCACGAACTCGCAGCCGTCGGGCCCGAGTCCCTGCAGCGAATGCGGCGCGCCCGCCGGGAAATACCAGAGGTCGCCGGCCTTGACGTCGCCGACATAAGGCCGACCCTCAGCATCGAGAACAGTGACGCGGCAATTGCCATACGTCATGATCGCCCATTCGGCGGCCTGGTGCCAATGCAGCTCGCGAATGCCGCCCGCGGAAAGCCGCATATTGACGCCGGATATTTCTTTCGAGATCGCAAAATCATTGACAGTGACCTGACGAGCCCAGCCGCCGTTCTGTATGCGCCTTGGTGCATTATTGAACGAAGCCCAATCCATCGGCAGACCACCTACGTCAGTTGCTGGCGGCGATTGCATGGAAGGAAATTGCTTCGCGAGCTCCGGGCTTTGCGGTCCGGGATCGGACAGACTTCCTGGGCTTTTGGCGTTAATGGCTCCCTGAGCCGGCTCGTCCGGGTTGCCAACCGTGGCTGCTTGCGCCCCGGCGCTGACCGCGGCCGCGCCCGCCGCCGAAAGAGCCAGCAAATCCCGTCGTGAGAACATGTTGGTTGCTCCTGAAATGTGGTTGAAACGAGCCGCACTCATCGCGGCAGGCTCCTTGAGCGAGCCTATAGGCGCCGTGCATTGCAGGCTTCCGCGAAGGGCGTCTCTTTTTTCGGAACGCACTGTCGAGGCGTGTTGGCCCGATCGGACTCCGTCGATGGTGGTCGCCGTGCTTGTGCGATCGCGAAAAGCGAAGTCCGATTTGAAAAGACGGTGCTCGCGCGATGATCCTAACTGACAGCAGGATCGTGGCACCAAAAGAGATCTCAAATGACCAGCAAATCGGTTCGTCCCTATCGCGAGCCTGCCGGCGGATGGGGGGCGCTCAAGGCGCTCAGCGACGCTCTGCTGGTACAACGGGTCCCGGTGAAAGGTGCAGCGACACTGAGACGCATGAACCAGCCGCAGGGCTTTGATTGCCCCGGCTGTGCCTGGCCCGATCCCAAGCACACCTCGTCATTCGAGTTCTGTGAAAACGGCGGCAAGGCGGTCGCCTGGGAGGTGACAGCCAAGCGCTGCACGCCAGAGTTCTTCGCAGAGCATACCGTCACGGAACTCGCGGGCTGGAGCGACTACGACCTCGAGATGGTCGGACGGCTCACTCATCCGATGGCCTATGACGCCGCCTCCGATCGCTACCTTCCGGTGGGCTGGGACGAAGCCTTCCAAACCATCGGCAGCCACTTGAGGGCGCTGCCCGATCCGAACATGGCGGATTTCTACACGTCCGGGCGGACCTCGAACGAAGCGGCCTTCCTCTATCAGGTCTTCGTCCGCGAATACGGCACCAACAATTTCCCCGACTGTTCGAACATGTGCCACGAGGCGACCAGCGTCGGCCTGCCGAAATCGATCGGCGTCGGCAAGGGGACCGTGCTGCTGGAGGACTTCGACAAGGCGGACTGCATCTTCATCTTCGGCCAGAACCCAGGCACCAACAGCCCGCGAATGATGACGAGCCTGCGCAACGCGGCTCGCCGCGGCGCTTCGATCATCTCGTTCAATCCCTTCCGCGAGCGAGCCCTGGAGCGTTTCCAGGCGCCGCAGAGCCCCGTCGAGATGATCACGCTGTCGTCGACGACGATCAGCTCAAAGCTATTCCAGGTGCGGGTCGGCGGCGACGTCGCCGCACTCAAGGGGATCATGAAGATCCTGGTCGAGGCGGATGAGGCGGCACGCGCCGCGGAGCAGCCCGAGATCCTGGATTGGGATTTCATCCGCGGACACACCGTGGGCATCGAGGCGCTCGCCGATGACCTCAAGCGCACGCAATGGCCCGACATCGAGCGCCGGTCCGGGTTGACGCGCGAGGATCTGGAATATGCGGCCAAGGCCTACATGAAATCGGAGCGCGCGATCTTCGTCTACGGGATGGGGATCACGCAACACTTTCGCGGCGCCAACAACGTCCAGCAGATGGCGAATCTGGCGCTGCTGCGCGGAAGCATCGGGCGCGAAGGAGCGGGTTTGTGCCCGGTTCGCGGCCATTCCAACGTCCAGGGCGACCGGACGGTCGGCATTACCGAGGTGCCCAGCGCGGAACTGCTCGCGCGTCTGGAGCAGCGGTTCGGCTTCAAGCCACCGGCAGCGCCAGGGCACAACGTCGTAACGGCTCTCGAAGCGATGATCCGCGGCGAGGCCAAGGTCTTCTTCGCGATGGGAGGAAACTTTGCCGCCGCCATTCCCGATTGGCAGTCGACGCGGGCGGCGCTGTCCAATCTCGATCTGACCGTTCACGTCTCGACCAAGCTCAACCGCAGCCATTTGGTCCACGGTCGCAATGCCCTGATCCTGCCGTGCCTCGGACGCACCGAAATCGACATTCAGGCGGGCGGGCCGCAGTCGATCACCGTGGAAGACTCCATGTCCATGGTGCACGCCTCCGGCGGACGCAACAAGCCTGCGTCGGAACATCTGCGCAGCGAGGTGGCGATCATCGCCGGCATGGCGAAGGCGACGCTCGGCGATCGCACGGTGGTCGATTGGGACGGCTTTGCCGCCGACTATGACCTGATCCGCGAGGCGATCGAAGCCGTCTTTCCGATTTTTCAGGGCTACAACGCCCGTATCCGGATTCCCGGCGGCTTTCATCTCAACTCGACGGCGCGCGAGCGCATCTGGGCGACGCCGTCCGGAAAGGCGAACTTCCTGGTCTTCGAAGGCTGCGGCGAGGATCCCCCACAGAGCGACCCGGAGTTCCTGTGGCTCAGCACGATCCGAAGCCATGACCAGTACAATACGACGCTCTACTCGATGTCCGACCGCTATCGCGGCGTGTTCGGCCAGCGTGACGTGGTGTTCCTCAACGAATACGAGATGAAACGGCGGGGATTTGCCGAAGGCGACCGTGTGGATTTGATCACGGAATCGACCGACGGGGTCGAGCGGGTCGTGCGCAACTTCCGCGTGGTCGGCTATTCCTTCCCGACCGGCTGTTGCGCCGCGTACTACCCGGAGACCAACTCGCTGGTCCCGCTCTATGCCCGCGATCCCTTGAGCTTCACGCCGTCCTACAAGGGCATCCCGATCCGGCTCGTGCGATCCAGCGGTACCGATGAAGCCGCCGTGCTGCTCGATCACTGAAGAAGCCCGCCTGAGGCGAAGTCGGGGACCGTGCGCCGTCGCTATCGAGGATCGCAGCTTCGGACCCAGCTTCCGGCGGAGCAGCCGGAGGCAACGATCGGGTATGGTCGCGAGATTTCCGGCCCGCACAGCAAAACATCGAAAACAACCCCATGCAAAGCAGCTGATGGACGCCTGCGCGATGTCCGGCGAATCGACACGCCGGGCAAATCACCGGCACGATTCCACCATCGCAGCCGCTACGATCCGTAGGGCTTCGTCAACCCCAGCGAAGCAGAGGCGCGGTTCAGACCATCTCGAACCTTAAGCGCATGATCATTTAGGTGACCGCCGCCTCGGGCTTCGTCACGCCGAACCGCCTCTCGAATTCGGCGACGTTGACGATGCCCCGCCGATGGGTGCCGTCGCCGATCTTGCGGTCGCCGTCCCAGGCCTCGACCTCGAACAGGATACTCTTTGCCTCGACTCCGACGGCCCTTGCAATGGCTCGGACGGTGCGGCCGATCGGTGTTGCCGCGAGATGGCGGATGTTGACCATCATGCCGACGCTGACATAACCGACCGGCAGGAACGGCTGGATGGCCGACCCCGAGGCCATCTCCATGTGCAGGATCATCATCGGCGTGCCGTACACCGCGGGCATGCCCGGCACGACGTGGCCGACTGTCATCTCGGGCGTGACGACCACGACCTTTTCTGCGGTCATGCCGGTCGTCACCTTGTCGAATGGATTCATGATGCAATCCTCGTTTCTTCCGCGACGGGGGGCGGGGATGTTTCGGAGGCGCCCTGCGGCCGCCGGGTGAGCCACGCGCCGAGCTTGTCGAGGTAGAGATAGACCACCGGCGTGGTGTAGAGGGTCAGGATCTGCGACAGCATCAAGCCGCCCACGATGGTGTAGCCGAGCGGTTGGCGCAGCTCCGAGCCCGTGCCGGTGCCGACCATCAACGGCACGCCGCCGAGCAGCGCGGCCATCGTCGTCATGAGGATCGGCCGGAAGCGGAGCGTGCAGGCCTGATAGATCGCCTCCTGCGGGCTCAGGCCATGCTCGCGCTGCACCTCGAGGGCAAAGTCGACGAGCATGATGCCGTTCTTCTTGACGATGCCGATCAGCAGGATGATGCCGATGATGGCGATCACGCTGAGGTCCATGTGCACAGCGAGCAGCAGGAGCAACGCGCCGATGCCGGCGGAAGGCAAGGTCGACAGGATCGTGATCGGGTGGATCAGGCTCTCGTAGAGCACGCCGAGGATGATGTAGATCACGATCAGCGCCACGCCGATCAGCAGCGGGGTACCTGATAGCGAGGACTGGAAGGCCTGGGCGTTGCCCTGGAACGACGTGGCCAGCGAAGCGGGCTTTCCGGTGTCCCGCTCGATCTTCTGGATCGCCGAGACCGCGTCGCCCAGTGCGACACCCGGCTTCAGGTTGAACGAGACCGTGACGGATGGGAACATGCTCTGGTGATTGATGAGAATCGGGGCCGGCTTGATGACGGCATGCACGAGCGTGCTGAGGGGCACCTGCTGGTTGCTCGCGGAATTGACATAGATGCCCTTGAGCGCGTCGGGCCCGTACTGGAAGCTGGGATTGACCTCCATCACGACGTGATACTGGTTCAACGAGGTGAACATCGTGGAGACGATTCGCTGGCCGAAGGCGTCGTCCAGGGTGTTGTCGATCGTCGAGGGCAGGATGCCGTAGCTTGATGCAACCTCGCGGTTGACTGTCACGTCGAGCATCGGACCGGCATTCTCCTGGTCGCTGGCGACGTCGGTGATGACATCGAGCGCACGCAGCTTGTCCAGGAAGATCGCCGACCAGTGCGACAGCTCATTGGAATCCGCGTCGGTGAGCGTGTACTGATACTGGGTCTTCGACAGGCGCGCGCCGATGGTGATGTCCTGGGCCGCCTGCATGTACAGGTTGATGCCCTGGATGTGGGCGAGCTCCCGCGTCAGCCGGTTGATGATTTGATCCGCGCTCGCCTTGCGTCCCGGCTTGGGCTTCAGAACGATGAAGATGCGCCCCTGATTGAGCGTCGCGGTCGGACCGCCGGGCCCGATATAGCTTGCTACCGATTCGATGTCGGGATCCTTCTGCAGGATGCCCACGAGCGCCTGCTGACGCTCGGACATCGCGGGGAAGGAGATGTCCTGCGCGGCCTCGGTAATGCCGACGATCTGTCCGGTATCCTGCTGCGGGAAAAAGCCCTTCGGGATGACGACGTAGAGGTAGCCGGTCAGCGCGATGGTGGAGAGCATCACCAGCAACGTCGCGAAGCGGTGGCGCAGCACGACGTGCAGGCCGCGCGCGTAGAGCGCGAGCAGGGAATCGAAGCCCCTCTCGAACAACAGGTAGAGCCTGCCGTGCTTTCTGCGCGATTCATCCTTGAGCAGGCGCGCGCACATCATCGGCGTCAGGGTCAGCGATATGATCAACGACAGCAGTAGCGCTGCGGTGATCGTGATCGCAAATTCCTGGAACAGCTTTCCGACGTAGCCGCCCATCAGGAAGAGCGGGATGAACACGGCAATCAGCGAAAGCGTGATTGAAATGATCGTAAATCCGATCTCGCTGGAGCCCTTGAGCGCCGCCTGCATGGGCGTGAGCCCCGCTTCGAGATGCCGCACGATGTTCTCGATCACGACCACGGCGTCGTCGACCACGAAGCCGACGGCTATCGACAGCGCCATCAGCGACAGGTTGTCGAGGCTGTAGCCGAGCACGTAAAGCACAGCGAACGTGCCGATCAACGAGAGCGGCACGGTCACCGCCGGAATGATCGTGGCCCAGAAATTTCGCAGGAACAGGAAGATGACCATCACCACCAGCGCAACGGTCAACATCAGGGTGAACTGGACGTCCGAGACGGCGGCGCGAATGGTCGCGGTCCGGTCTGCGGCAATCGTGACCTTGATTGCGGGGGGCACCGACGCCTGCAGTGTTGGCAGCAACGTCCTGATGCGATCGACGGTTTCGATGACATTGGCGCCCGGAACCCGCTGGACCGCGAGAATGATGGCGGGCTGCTTGCCGTACCAGCCGGCCAGCAGATTGTTTTCGGGCCCCTCGATCGCCGTGCCGATATCGCGGATCCGCACCGGCGAGCCGTTGCGATAGGCGATGATGAGGTCGTCATACGCCGCCGGCTTCAACAACTGGTCGTTGGTGTTCAGCGTGTAGGTCACGCGCGGGCTGTTGAGCGTGCCCTTGGGCAGATCGACGTTGGCTCCGGCGATCACACTACGGACATCCTCGAGGCCAATGCCACGATCGGCAAGGGCCTGCGGGTTGACCTGGACACGAATGGCCGGCTTCTGCTGCCCGCCGATTCCAACCAGGCCCACGCCAGGCACCTGCGAGATCTTCGGCAGCAGGATATTCTCGGCGTAGGCATCGACGGTCGTCATCGGAAGCGTATCCGACGATAGCGCGATCAACATGATCGGCGTCTCGGCCGGATTCACCTTCCGGATGGTCGGCGGATAGGGAATATTCGGCGGCAAATAGGGGCTGGCGGCATTGATCGCCGACAGGACGTCGACGGCCGCGCTGTCGACAGTACGTGAGAGCTCGAACTGCACGGTCAGCTGAGCCACACCGAGCGCGCTCGATGAGGTCAGTTGCGTGACGCCCGGGATTTGGCTCAGTTGCTGTTCCAGGGGCGTGGCAACAGACGATGCGATGGTCTGCGGATCGGCGCCGGGCAACTGCGCCGAGATCTGAATGGTCGGGAAGTTGACGTTGGGCAACGCCCCGACCGGAAGCAGGGGATAGGCCGCAAGGCCGCACAGCAGCAGGCCGGCCATCAGCAGGGCGGTTGCGATCGGCCGTAAGATGAAGGGCGCGGAGAAATTCATGGCAGCGCGTCCTGCACAGAGCTTTGCAGGTCCGCTTCGCGCGCGGCCTTGCCGTGCAGCTCCTGAACCTGGCTGCCTTCCTTGAGCCGGTACTGTCCGTCGATCACGACGACATCGCCCGATTTCAGGCCCTGATCGATCAGCGCCTGCCCGTCGCTGATCTGCGCGACGTGGACTGGGCGGAGCTCCGCCGTCTGGTTCGGCTTCACCACGTAGACATAGGCGCCGTTCGGGCCCTGCTGCACGGCTGAGCCGGCGACGGTCAAGGCGTCCTTGCGGGTGTCGAGCAGCAGGCGGGCATTTATCAGTTGTCCCGGCCATAGCCGGTGATCGCGATTTGGAAAAGTAGCCTTGAGCTGAAGTGTGCCCGTCGTCTGGATGATCTCGTTGTTGATGAGAAGCAGCTCACCCTCGTCGAGCTTGATCTTGTCGTCCTGGCTGTAGGCGACGACCTTCAGCGGTCCCTTGGTCAACTGCTGCTGAATCTCCGGGAGATCCGCCTCCGGAAGGGTGAAGAGCAGCGAGATCGGCTCCACCTGGGTCACTACGACAAGGCCGTTCGGATCGGTCGGGTGAATGACGTTGCCGACGTCGATCTGCCTGACGCCGGTAACGCCGGGGATTGGCGACGTCAGGCGCGTGTAGCTGAGCTGAACTTTGGCTTCGTCGATCTGCGCCTGATCCGACTTGACGGCGGCCTGTAGCTGCGCGACCTGCGCCTTCTGCGTCTCGATCAATTGCGGAGTGGCATATCCCTTGTCGCCGAGCTGGGTGTAGCGGGAAAGATTTGCCTCCGCGTTCGTCAGCTGGGCCCGGTCGCGGTCGCGATTGGCTGTGAACTGCTCGATCTGGGCCTCGTATGGACGGGGATCTATCTGTGCAAGCAGATCGCCGGCCTTGACCGTCTGGCCCTCGGTGAAGGCGATCTGGACGATTTGTCCCTGGATCTGACTGCGCACGACGTCAGTGTTGTAGGCGATCACCGTGCCTATGCCGCGCAGGTAAATCGGGACATTCCTGCCAGTGACCGTGGCAGCGACCACTGGGATTGCGGCAGACGCCGGCAGGCTCGCTGCGGCCGGCCGGGCTCTCTTGCCGAAGTACCAGACGCTCCCGCCGCCAAGGGCAGTGGCGAGCACGACCAGCACGACAATGAAGCTGCGTTTCACGGTGGTGTTCCTCTCATGAATCTCAGGGATGGCCGAAACCGGTGATCGAAACCGCATTGGCTGGTGTGCTTGGGCCCGCAACGGGCGCGACTTGGCTGATTCCGGCATTGCCGATCTCGGTCGCTCCCAAGGGAACCCCGGCACGTCCGGCCGTCGACGACGAGGGCAGGGGAGACGAAGGAATGCTGCTGTCGGTGCACGACAGCGGCGCGCTTCCGGAAATCCCGCCACCGTCGAATGGAGCTTTCGATGACGGAGCAGCACTCGAGCCGGCGCAATTCCCGATGCCTGTACCTGGCGAGGGGATGATCGGACTTACGCCGGGCGTTGCGATTTCGGTCGCGCCGAGCGGAATGCCTGGCGCGCCGCTCGGCTCCATCATGAATGGCGATGTTGCTCGCGCGCCTGACGACGGCGGAGTTGAAGATGTCGTCTGGGCATTTGCTGCAACGGGCCTCCCGATCGCGCCGGTTGCGAGCCACATGCACAGGACGAAAGCGCCCCTGTGCCATTTGAGCCGTCTTCGCATGTGTGGTGCTCCGAACCAGGTTGCACGCCAATGATAAAGAGCAGAGTGAGCGCTGCATGATGCGCATGAGCCGGAGGCCTTCCTTGCGGATTGACGGGGTCACCGTCGTTGCCGGCGCATGATCCGCTTCACGTTCGCGCCTATGATGGAAATCTCATCACAGCCAGCGTGTGCAGGCATACCGAAGTGGGCTAGCGGCGCCGGGGTCACCGCTGCAATAGCGACGTATCTTGCTTCTCAGTGTGCTGGGCTTCACCGTATCTCTCACGCACTCGGAGTCTGAAGTCGGCATCGCCGTCATGCATTGAGTGAGTGTCTGAAAGCGACATGTTCGTTTGCCCTGGTCCAACAAGCAGAAGCGATTGGTGTAAACTTCCGGAGGTTTCAGTGTGGCTTCCGAAATGCCGATAACTGCGACAATCGCTGTTCCCACAACCACGTATGGCAACCCTCGTTTGTAGCTCAACGCGACGGCTCCCTTAGCACTCGCTGCGATGCAGAAGCAGCTGCTTCACCGGAACGGTATAGCAATTTGCCATATCCCGTATTGCCGAGACGCACGCCAATTCCCAAGCCGAACGCTCAAATGCGCAAGGACCCGTGTGGCCGCTCTGAAGTTAGCATGCAGTATCACAAACACCCTGGTCTTCGTCTACGTTGCGCGTTGTGTTTTGATCTGGAAGTAGCGACGGCGCCTCAATGCCAGGCCTTGAGCCTTGCTTGCGACAACAACCGCGTTCGAAGTCTTTCGACGAGGCTCGGATTCCTGCGCATCTGCGTCAATAAATCCACCCGGTGGTGTCGATGGCCCGACGCTCGGACTCTGGATATAACTAGATGAAGCCACTCGCCCGCTCGGCCTACCTAACGCTATGAGCACACCGATTGCGGTGCTTCTCGTGCTAGCCAGGATCGCACTGGCGAGAAGGTCGAGGTATCCGGTCGTACGAAAAAAGATGCTTCAGCCGACTCCTTCTGGGAGCCGGCTGAACACTTCGCGTGAAGTCTTCGCATTCGTCAGCCGGTTTCCCGTAATGCTGTGACGAAAACGGGCTTTGGAAAATACGCGCCGCGCCGGGAACGGCTTGTTCAAGCGCCTTCTAACTACGAAGCACAGCGGAAACTCTGAGGTCTTCGTAGAGGCAGTTCCTTAGGTCGCCATCGCTAGGGGCATGGGTGCCTCCTTCCGTCGTAACCGATATACGTCCCGGTATTCGGATCGTACGAGCGATACCTCTGTGCGCAAAAGTTGGAAGCAGTGGCAACATCGTAATCATCGTGGAGCCAATCGTCGTAGCCGTCACCATAGTAGGGCCAGCCAAGGTATGCGCCTGATACCAAAGCGCCGCCAAGTCCTAAGCCGCGCGCGTACGCCCATCGGTGGGTGCGATTGTGATGGAATCTGCCAGCACCGAGCCGATTCGCATCGACGTGATTTAGACGACCAAGGCCCATCGCAGATCTGTGAAGAGTGCCAGCGGCACGAATTCCTGCTGAAGAGGCTCGAAAGCGTCCGGTGCCGCCGAAATGCGCGCCACCACCATGAAAGCCTCCGCCGCCACCATGGCCACCGCCGCGAGAGTAAGCTGGCGCCGCCGTTGTCAAGATTACGACAAAGATAGCCCCGCAAATCGTCATGATCCGATCCATCGTTATTTCCTTTCATTCATGAGAGTCTTACACGCTTGCTGGATCCGTCGCCCGCTAAGCGATCGTGCAACGTCGCCGCGGGACGCCGCTGCTCAGATTTTGTTTTCAATCCTTCTTCATCGCGATCTTGGTGTCAGTCCTGACCCGTGCCCAATCAGCCTTCAGCTTCTGCATGAACGAACTCCGGAGCGTGTTGTGGCATTCGCTGATGATCATCGGCGCCACGTCTCGGTGCCTTCGCGCTTCTCCACGCCTGACCAGGATACTGCCGCCTGCAACGACGTTTCGACTACGGGCGCAGCGCGGCGCGCGCATTGGTGAGCGCCCGATGGCAGCCAGCGGAGTCCCCGGCGTCGCTGGCGGCGCGAGCCTGAGCCAATGCATCGAGCGCCTGTTCGAAGCCCCGCCGATGGCTGCCTTCGGTGGCCGCCAGCGATCGCGGCGTCGGCTGATAACCGCGCAGTGCGTCGAGGCTTTCCGACTTCCATCCATCGGTTCCTGCTTGTCTTTCGATGGCGGCGTCGATCTGTGCCTGAACGCGCGCGATTGAAGGAGCGCACGGACTGGCTTGGGCGGAGGTAGCGGCCAATAGCGCGGTGATGGTGGCGTAGCAGTTCGTGCTCCTGGTCATCTTGCTCATCCTCGAAAGGGCGGTCGCGGTCAGTGTTGTCTACTTGCAAGAGGAATAGTTGCTGGTCTTTCGCAAAAGAACGGAAAGAGCGGTTGGACATGTTTGCGTCGACAGAATCCCGTCCGAAGATCGCGTGCGTTCTTCGTTCGCAAACGATGAGACTCAATTTGCAGGCTGTGCCGACGGTGGGCGACAGCAGGCGTATCGGCCTAGCGAAGTGGTCGGCGACAGACTCGGCTTCGTCTTCAGGTGCCGTGTTTTCGCGACAATATCGTTCGTTCGGGGGAGACGGAGGTTGGCCGCGTTGGTAGGTCGGATATCTCGATGTGTACTTTAACCGACAAAGTGACGGAGAACCGACGATGCAACAGTTCGCGCGTGTACTAACAGACAAAGGCGCCGTTCCGGTAATTCTGAAAGGTAGTGAGCACCTCGACCTGCGGCCCATTGTTTCCGACATCAACCCGGACGCGATAGCTGGAGGTGCTTTAATCAATGTCGATACCTCTCGCCTCTCTCCGATCGCCGGTGACGTCACATACCTGGCGCCAATCGATGGCATTCGGCAGATCGCGGCGACGGGCTTCAACTACAAGAAGCACATCGAAGAATTCAAGATGAAGCCGCCGACGGAACCTGAGGTGTTCTTGAAGGCGATCAGCTCACTGACGGGACCCTTCGATCCGATCTCTCGTGGTCCTAATCAGAACGTGAAACTTGACTGGGAAGTCGAGTTGGCAATCGTGATCGGGCGGGAAGCGAAAGATGTCAGCGCTGCCGCCGCAGCCGACTACATCTTCGGTTACGTCTGTGTGAACGACGTTTCGGATCGCGCAACGCAGGTCGATGAAGAAGGTCAGCAACACTTGGTGCGCGCCAAGTCGCGACCGGGATATTCCCCGATCGGACCCTATTTAACGACTGGTGTCGATGGAATGCAGCTCGATATCTGGACCAAGTTGAACGGAAACTACGAGCAACGTGGCAATACAAGCGACATGCTGTTCGGTGTCCCCGAGATGCTTGCCTACTTCTCATCGCACATGACGTTGCTTCCCGGCGACATTTTGGCAACGGGCACGCCGCCTGGCGTTGGTTTCGGTAAAAATCGCTTCATGAAGGTAGGCGATGTGCTGGAATGCGGTATTGCCAATCTCGGCTCGCAACGTCACGAGATCACATCTTGATGCGGTAGATGGGAGTCGGCCGCGCGCGCCGTTACGTTGCCCTTAGTGCCGCAGAGGACGGGAGGTTTTGTGGCCATCATCAACATCAACATCAACGGCGCGACGCATGACGTGGACGTGCCGGCTGATATGCCCTTGCTGTGGGTTATTCGCGATGTTCTCGGTCTTACCGGTACGAAATTCGGTTGCGGGATTGCCCAATGCGGAGCATGCACCGTGCATGTCGGCGGGCTTGCGCTTAGATCATGTGTGCTGTCAATCGGTGACGTCGGCGCGCGCCCAGTGACGACGATCGAGGCGATTGGCGCCACTACCGAAGGCTCAAAGGTGCAGGCAGCCTGGCTCGAGCACGAAGTCATTCAGTGTGGATACTGTCAATCAGGTCAGATCATGACTGCTGCGGCACTTTTGAAGCATGTGCCAAATCCGACCGACGCTGACATCGACGCGGCAATGTCGGGGAACATATGCCGCTGCGGCACCTACGTGCGTATCCGACGAGCGATCCATGCCGCCGCGGTCAATACCTGATAGGCTTGTCATGATAAGTGAAATTTCTCGTCGGTCGGTGTTACGAGCTGGAGTAGCCATCGGCGGGGGGCTTCTCCTCGAAATGCGCCTTCCCGAGTTCGCGTATGGATCTGAACGTTTAGTGGATGGCGGCGAATTTTCTCCGAATGCGTTCATTCGCATTGATGGAAGAGGAGCCATCAGCTTCATTATGCGCAGTGTCGAGATGGGCCAAGGTATCTACACGGCGGCCGCCATGCTGATCGCAGAGGAACTCGAGGTGCGTCTTGATCAGATCGAAGCGCTGGCGGCTCCGGCTAATGAGGCGCTATACACCGACCCGATCCTGGGCCAGCAGGAAACCGGCGGGTCTGCATCAACGAGGAGTAGTTGGATTCCACTTCGCCAGGCGGGTGCAACCGCTCGAGTTATGCTGATCATGGCGGCCGCAAAGCGGTGGGGGGTTGTCTTCGAGGATTGCGTAGCGCGACAAGGGATGGTCACCCATTCCGCAAGCGGACGCAGCGCCTCGTATGGGGAACTCGCGGAAGATGCGGCGCGACAGCCCGTTCCGGACAATGTGCCGCTCAAGCCAGCATCAGAGTTTAGGCTGATAGGCTCATCGGCTCACCGACTGGATAGTGCGGCAAAGGCTAACGGGACGGCGACTTTCGGAATTGATATCAAGGTCCCTGGAATGAAGATCGGGACAGTTGCTGCCTGTCCTGTCAGGGGTGGTCGCCTTGTTTCTATCGACGAAGCCGCGGCCAAGCGCGTATCCGGTGTCCGCGACGTCGTTCGCCTTGATGATTTGGTGTCGGTAATCGGCGACAACATGTGGGCTGCAACGCAAGGCCTGGCCGCCGCAAATCCCCATTGGGATGAGGGACCGAACAAGAGTGTATCAACGGAAGATCTGATCAAGGACTTGGACACTGCGTCCCGGCAGCCGGGCGTCGTGGCAAAACAAGAGGGAGACCCTGTCTCCGCCATTGCGGGTAGCGTCACACGGATCGATGCTGTGTACCAACTTCCCTTTCTGGCCCACGCTCCAATGGAGCCGATCAATACGACGATACACATTCGAGCCGATGGTGCGGATGTGTGGGTGGGCACACAGGTCCCGGTTCGCGCGCAACTTGCCGTCGCGCTCGTTACCGGTTTGCCCCAAGAGTCGATCAACATTCATAATCAGTATTTAGGTGGAGGGTTCGGTCGTCGTCTCGACGTAGACTCGATCCATCAGGCAGCACGAATTGCAAAGCAACTCCCGTATCCGGTAAAATTGATTTGGACTCGCGAAGAGGACATCCAGCACGACCTGTATCGACCCTATTACTACGATAGGGTCTCTGCGGGGCTCGACGCACAAGGCAATATCTCCGGATGGACCCATCGTGTGACCGGATCGTCCGTCGCGGCCCGATGGCGTCCATCCAGAATGCAGAAGGACGGCCATCTTGATCCAGACGCCGTCTTAGGGGCCACCGAAACCCCGTACGAACTACCAGCAACTCTGGTCGACTACGTTCGTTGCGAACCTCGCGTATTCGACACGCTATGGTGGCGCGGCGTTGGTCAGACGCACAACGTATTCGTCGTGGAAAGCTTGATGGACGAGCTTGCTGCGGCTGCATCCCAGGATCCGGTCGACTTTCGGCGCAAGTTTCTAAAAAAGAATTCTCGCGGCCGCTCGGTGCTTGATCTCGCTGTTGAGAAGTCCGGATGGGGGAAGCCGCTTCCCAAGGGCTGGGGCAGGGGGGTTGCGCTGCAATTCTCCTTCAATACTCATGTTGCCTCGGTGCTTGAGGCGGAGATCTCCGGAGGTGAAATACGGCTAAGACGTGTGCACATTGCCGTAGATTGTGGCCCAGTCGTCAACCCGAATATCATTGAAGCACAAATGGAAGGAGGGATGATCTTCGGCCTGACCATGGCACTTTACGGCGAGATTACGGTTACGAATGGTCGGGTCGATCAGAGCAACTTCAATGACTATCGCATGCTTCGCATGAACCAAGCGCCTGAAATATCGGTCCATCTAGTGAACAATCCTGATGCTCCAATCGGTGGGATCGGGGAGACGGGTACCGTGGCGGCGGCACCGGCACTGGCGAATGCGATCTATTCTGCGACTGGTCGGCGTCTGCGCCGTATTCCGTTCGCACAGCAGGTGGCCCAGACACAATGAACATCAGATTCTGGGACAGCTTTGGCAGGAAAGGTCGGGCCTTGCGCGTCATGGGGGCATTCGCAATTGCCATCATTGCGGCGCTATGTGCCGGTCTGACGTGGCGTCTGCTCGATCGTGATCCTGAAGTCGTTGCAGCCGACGTCGAGTCGTCACCTGCCTTGATTGCGAAGGGAGAGTACCTCGCGCGAGCAGCGGACTGCGTCGCCTGCCATAGTGCACCTGGTCGCGCGCCATTCTCTGGCGGGGTCGCGTTTCGCCTTCCGTTTGGGACAATCTATTCGACTAATATTACTCCGGATCGAGAGACTGGGATCGGGTCGTGGAGCGACAATGATTTTGTACGTGCGCTCCACCGCGGAATTGCAAAGGATGGAACCTATCTTTACGCAGCATTTCCATACACGTCGTACACCGCGATGAGGCGTGAAGATGCTGTCGCAATCAAGGCATATTTGTTCAGCCTTCCGGCGGTTCACGCGCCACCACGAGCCAACAGTCTATCGTTTCCCTTTAACCAACGTTGGTCAATGGCGATATGGAATCTCCTATTCCTCAAAGACAGACGATTCCGACCGGACCCGAGCTTGAACGATAGAGAAAATCGTGGAGCGTATTTGGCATCGGCACTCGGTCATTGTGGCGAATGTCACACCCCGAGGAACATGGCGTTCGCCCTTGACAACTCTAAGAAATTCGCAGGGGCCATCGTCGAAGGATGGCGTGCTTACAACATTAGCTCGGATCAACGCTTCGGCGTCGGCGGCTGGAGCGATAATGCTCTCGCCGAATACCTAAGCAGTGGGCACGCGGCGAACAGGGGATCCGCGGGCGGGCCTATGGGAGAGGCGGTGGCCGACAGCCTGCAGTATCTGGCATCTGGGGATGTTGACGCACTGGTGGCATACTTAAAGCGGATCTCACCGCAATTAGGGCAGCGAGGGTCCGAGATCAGCCTCTCCTCGCCAGCGATGGCGGTATCAAGCCCCTGGGGACCGGGCATTGAAGAAGATGCAGACGGGTTGGGACGACGAATATTCGAGGGCGCATGTGCAAGTTGCCATCAGTGGAACGGCAATGGACAGCAAACATCGTACGCCGCGCTCGCAGGTAGCCAGACTGTTAACGACCCTACAGGTACTAACTTGATACAGATACTGCTCACGGGTGCAGACCTAGCTTCGGGTAAAGTCAGGGCATATATGCCGCCGTTTGGCAAAGCATATTCCGCGGAAGAGCTCGCCGCGGTATCAAACTACGTCATTGCTCACTTTGGCGGAAAGCCTGGTCTTGTTACTGCCGAAATGGTTCGCCAGCGGAAAGCCAATTGATGCCGACGTATAGTGCCGCCAAGCTGCGCTGTACGAAGCGTGTGAGCGTCGGGCAGATCGTATAGGTGGCACGCGACGGTTCGGTCATCTTCATCCGCCTGTAGCGACGGCTCCTCCTGCTGGCAGCAATCGAACGCGAAAGGGCAACGAGTGCTGAACCGGAAGCCACTCGGAGGACTCATCGGACTGGGCACATCGCCGCCCAAGCGATGCGCTTCCGTGCTGCATCAGGTTCGGGCACCGGCACGGCCGACAGCAGTGCCAGAGTGTAGGGATGGCGAGGCTTTGAAAATATCTGCCGCCTAGTTGCGACTTCAAGACTTCAACAAATTTTCCTAGATACATCACCGCGACGCGATGCGTCATATGTTCCACAATAGCTGCAAAGGATTCGTCCTCTGGCGGTCCGGAATACATAGGGGACGCATTGAGAGGCAGCGAGCAGAGTCCTGAGGACTCCTCAACTTGACAGGTAGGCTTCGCGGGTTAGAGGAACGGAACTAAATAATGCGTAGCCTGGAGAGAGTCCCACATTCGCTTACGAAGGTCGCTGCCGACACGGCAAATGCCGATCAAGCGGTTGGCCAAAAAATGGGCCGCCCGCTGGGGGGGGAGCGGACGGCCCAGTCGGCTCGACGGTGGGAGGAAGCGCGTTCGAGCCTGGCAAAGGGCTGGGGGTAGCCCTCATCGTCTTGTCTATATTGGATCGCATGGAGAGTATTTCACATCCGACTGGAACTATTGAACTCGCATGATTGGCCTTCTATCAGCAGTCAGGTGGATCTCGACTCACGCATAATATGGCCTCAGCACCCAGCTTCATTGGCTACATCAAACTTTTGATCGTCACGCTTGTGACCTTTCGTCCGTAGTGCCGCTCAATTCTAGAGTTGAGCGCGCCTAGCTGCGTGGTTGGCGGGGCTACTAGGTAGCTCCGAATTTGGGGTGCGGAAATCGCGAGCGATATTTTTCGGCCTCATACTACAGCATATCCCGCGCAGGAGCTGAGCTAGTGATCGCAGTCAGTTTAGCATTGTGGCGCGGTCTTGCGCTGAGGCTTTCGTCAGGCGAATGGCATTGTCGCTAGGGACCCGATACTTGGCCGCACCCACTAAGCCGTCGCGGGTTGCCCCGCTTTGGTAGCGATCGCCAAAGGTGTGGACGTGCAATCGCGGAATTGCGTCTCGCCCTTGGAAAGACCGAGAAATGACGCCTTGCTATAGAAACCCACCCTTGGATGCGCACCAAGGGGTCGAGCGGCAGTTGGCCGCACGATCGTTGACCGATTTAGAACGTGAAGAGGTGATTAGATGGGGTTTGGTGAGCAAACCGGCTCGGCGAGAGTTGCGCGTCCTGAGAACGGATCCGTATCGGACCATCTGCTACTGCGCGAGTTCAGTCACCGAATAAACAATGAGTTGTCGTCAGCCATCAGTCTTATTTCGCTCGCGGCAAAGCGTAGTCAAAACAGTGAGGTGCAAGCGACGCTTGCTGCCGTGCAGGATCGGCTTCAAGGCTACGCTAGTGTCCATCACTCGTTGCAGATGCCGGAGTGCAGCACGACTGTCGAACTGACGAGCTACCTTCAAAAGCTGTGTAAGGCTCTCTGTCGTTCGAAGCTTGAGAGCCGGAAGATTGAGCTGGCATTGTCTCTCTGTCCCGTGTGGATCACTTCCGAACGTTGCTGGCTATTGGGAATGATCGTGTTTGAGCTAATTACGAATTCTGCGCGGCACGCGTTCCTGAGCGGTACGGGTAAAATCGATCTGGAACTGTTCACGACGAGTAACATGATCGCATGCCGGATCAGTGACAATGGCGTGGCTCATCCAGGCGCTGTGCCTGGCCGAGGACTGCGGATCGTTGCAGCTCTTGTCTCTCGCTTACATGGAACAATCGACGTGAAATCTGGACCTCAGGGAACTAGCTCGACCGTGATTTTTCCGATGACCTACAATGCTGAGGCTTGCCCCGCAGGAGCAGATGTAGGGCGGATACTCCTCGGCTAGGTCGTCGGCACGGCAGTGCCGATCGACCCGAGGCATTTCAGCTAGGAGCCTTGTTTGGTATCCGGCGTGGGTTCAATCAACGAAACGGGCGGCGTGCGCCATCCTAGGGTCGATATGGGCCGCGCACGGCTCACTGATCCAAGACATTGCTGCACCTCGATTACGATCCGGCACACGTGCCGAGAATAGACGAGAGAGACACGACGATCACCTCAGAGCCGTAACTTACGCTCTATGCCGTGGCGCAGTGTCCTGATCATGCGATTTGGAAATAAGGTGGCCGCTTTGAAGTCGGTCATCCCTGTTGTTGATGTATTGTTTACCGAGCTGAAGCGCTTGCGCTGACACCAGGACTGCGCACTAAGCCGTCCGAGGGACAAATTAGCCGAGTAGGCGATAGGACACAAAGTGTGCAATGATCGCAATCATCGGTGTCGCTCAGGCCTCGGCGCTTACATCTTGTGGCCGCGGCGTGCCGTGGGTGATCGGAAGTGATACATAAGATAAAAGACTTTCGGCTGCCTAGGTCGTCAGTCATGCGTTATGTCTTCGCCGTCACGTCGATACTTATTGTGACTGCTGTCGCGTTGGTACTGCAATCATACGATTTGCGTGACGCAGAGCTGCCGGCTCTCGTACTCGCGATTGGAATCGTCACTTGGTACGCGGGCAGTGGTCCCGCTGCAGTTGCCGTTGTGTTAGCTGCAGCGACCTTCAACTACCTGTTTGTCGAACCAATCTATACATTCTACGTATCTGGACAAGACTTGCCCTATTTCGTGATCTTCGTGCTTTCCGCAGTAACAGTGACGTTCTTCAGCAGCGTCCGTCGACGCAGCGAAGAAAGCCTTCGTCAAGCGCGCGACCGCCTCCAGATCGAGCTCGATCAGCGCCAGCGGCGGGAGGGTGAGATACGTAGGTTAAATCAGGAGTTGACGTTGCGCGCGTCGGAACTGGCTGCGGCTAACAAGGAGCTAGAGTCGTTTACTTATTCCGTTTCGCACGACCTCCGCGCGCCGCTGCGTCATCTTGTCGGGTTTTCGGAATTATTACGCAAACATGCGTCGAGTTCGCTGGACGAGAAAGGCCAGAAGTATGTCGAGACGATCTTCGATGCTGGAAAGAGAATGGGCAGCTTGATCGACGACCTTTTGACGTTCTCCAGAATAGGGCGAACGGAAAGCAGGATGGCTACCGTTGATCTACAAGGGTTGATCACGGAAGCGATTGCGGAAGTTAAGCAGCAGACGAATGGCCGAGACATCCACTGGGAGGTTGGCGCGTTTCCCGCCTGCCATGGAGACCGCTCACTTCTAAAGCTAGTCATGCTGAACTTGCTTTCCAATGCAGTAAAGTTTTCGAGCCTTCGAAAGCCGGCGAGAATCGAAGTGGGCGCATTGGAGGGGAGTGCGACTTCGGTGGAGATCTATGTGAAGGACAATGGTGTTGGATTCGATATGGAATACGCGGGAAAATTATTTGGGGTGTTTCAGCGCCTGCATCGGACTGACGAGTTCGAAGGCACAGGAATTGGCTTGGCAACCGTTCAGCGTATCGCCCAGCGGCATGGCGGATCAGTGCGCGCAGAAGGGGCGGTTGATCGTGGGGCGACGTTCTATGTTTCGCTGCCAAGGGAAAAGTGTCCAGTGGAAAGGGCGATAGACGCATCATGCGCGAACTCAGGCGAATTCTGATCGTAGACGATGACCCGAGAGACGTTGAGTTGACGTTCACGGCTCTCGACGAATACAAGCTCGCCAACGAGGTTGTTGTCACTCGAGATGGCAAGGAGGCGCTGGACTATCTTTGTCGTCGAGAGGGTTTTGCTTCGCGAGCCGAAGGCAATCCGGCAGTGATCCTATTGGATCTGAAGTTGCCGAAAGTCAACGGTCTGGAGGTATTGCAGAAGATTAGGTCCGACGAACAATTCAAGATGATTCCGGTGGTCGTGCTCACCTCATCGCACGAAGAAAAGGACGTGTTGGATAGCTACCAGCTTGGTGTAAACGCATACGTGGTCAAGCCAGTCGATTTTCACGAGTTTGTGGATGCGGTTAAGGAACTCGGATTGTTCTGGGGGATCGTGAACCAGCCTCCCCCCGGAAGTGCAAAGAAAGCCCTATGAGTACGCGGACCGTGAAAATCCTACTGCTTGAGGACGATCCAAACGACGCTGATCTGATCGAAGCGCTGCTTGCCGAGCACTTTAGGTGTCATGTGATCCGTATCCAGAGCCGCGCGGAGTTCTTGACGGCGCTCCAAGATGTCGGCAACTCAGACTTGATCCTCTCCGACTACAAGCTTCCGTCGTTCGACGGACTGTCCGCATTGCATTTGGCGATGAGTGTCCACCCCGGCCTACCGTTCATCTTCGTTTCTGGTACTCTCGGCGAAGAAGCGGCTATTGAAGCTCTGAAAGTCGGCGCCACCGACTATGTGTTGAAGAGCCGGCTGTCGAGACTCATCCCAGCTGTTCAGCGTGCGCTGCGTGAGGCTAGCGATCGGGCCGCACGGCGAGCAGCCGAGGACGCGTTGCGCCGGAGCGAAGCAGAGCTTCGCGGCATCATCGATACAATACCTTCAATAGCATTCACGGCTGAGCCCGATGGACGAGGTATTTGGATAAACCACCGGTGGGTCAAGTACTCTGGATTGACCGTCGAGGAGACGGCGGGCGCGGGTTGGCAATCGGCGATTCACTCGGATGACCTTTCTGAACATATCGTCAAATGGCAGCAGTCGATGAGAAGCGGCGAGCCATTCGAGAACGAGGCGCGTCATCGTAGTGCGGAGGGTGACTACCGATGGTTTCTCGTGCGCGCGGTGCCACTGCACGATGAGCAGGGTAGGATTCTCAAATGGTACGGAATTTTGACTGATATCGACGACTTCAGACGTGCGGAACTCGAGCGCGAGCGATTGCGTCATGAACTTGCCCAGATGAATCGCGTCAACATGATGGGAGAGTTAGCTGCGGCACTAACGCATGAAGTACAGCAGCCGATCGCGGCTGGAATCATTAATGCCAAGGCGTGCAGACAGTGGCTGCTCGCACATACGCCTGACATCAATGAAGCGCGCGCAGCCGCCGAGGCCGTAATGACGAGCTTATCGTTCGCGACTGACATTATTGGGCGGGTGCGCGCTCTCTATGGTCATGGAAGATCAGAGCGGGAATTGGTCAACGTCAACGCTTTGGTTCGAGAGATGACCGGTGTCCTTGACCCGGCTGCGAGACGCTGTCTCGTCCTATTGCGGAACGAGCTCGATTCAACTGTTCCCGACGCGTTGGCGGATCGCGTCCAGCTACAACAAGTGCTGATGAATTTGATGTTAAACGGCATCGAAGCCATGCAGGGGACCGGTGGTGAACTGAAGGTGGAGTCGGGGATGACTCATGATGGTCAATTGCTGATATCGGTGAGTGATACTGGCTGTGGACTTCCGGCTGGCGAGCCTGAGCACATTTTTAAGCCGTTCTTCTCGACAAAGGCGCAAGGTACTGGCATGGGATTAGCCATCAGTCGGCGTATTGTTGAGTCCCACGGCGGCCATTTGTGGGCATCTGCAAACGGGGATCAGGGCGCAATTCTCCGGTTTACGTTGCCCAGTAACAAGGGAGGGGGGTGATCCTCCGGAATTTCGGCCAAGCGTCCCCGTCCTTGTCATCTCAAAGCATCGCGACGAACTCGAGCGATTGATTCTTCGATACCTCGGTCTGCTGCCGGGCCAGGAATGCTTGTCGGTCGGCGGGCCGTTCGACGGGCCGCGGTTATTTGCGGGAGTCCGCCTCGTTGGAGGGGCACCGAGATCATCTTCGGATGTCGAGTGCGTCCTCGACTAGCGAGACGCCCGTGATGACGGAGACGGTTGATGGCTCCGCGTCCTTCGACAGAGCCTGATTGTAGCGCTCAGATATCTTCGATCAGATCTCTTTACTTGCGAGGCGATTTCTACGAGCTGTTAGCTCGCCAAGCGGCCGCTGCAAGTATGTGAGCTAGCCTCATCTGGATTGCAACAAGCTGATTCTGTCTAGCGACGTGTCTGCCGCCCGCGTTCGTACGTCCGTCGTCTATGTGAGACGAGGAATGATCGCTTGCTTGCGCGATGTTGCGGTCGCGTCATTGAATTGCGGACAGAACGTGTATGTCCGCAAAAGCCGTTCTTTCGAAGAAGCCCAGGGCACGAAACTCTCATAGGCTTGCAGGCCTTTAGGGACGCGATCGCACGGCGTTGCGATTGAACTCACGTCATCGCCGAAAACAAGGAGAGGTCGCTATGTTCGCGAAGGTTGCAGAGATGTTCGTAGAGAACCTCACGGCAGCAGGCGTTAGGCGAATCTGCGGAATCGTCGGCGACAGCCTGAACGGATTGACGGGCGCGATCCGGCGCGACGGCAGGATCGAGTGTGGTCGCATGCGCCACCAGGAAGCGGCAGCCTTCGCAGCGGGTGCGGAAGCTCACTTGACGGGAGAGCTCGCTGTCTGCGCCGGAAGTTGCGGTCGAGGAAATTTACGTCTTCCCGCACCGCCAGCCATTACGCTCGACATGGCAAAGAGCTTCTCGCTCTACATGTTGAAGGCGCTGTTCAACGGTCGCGGCGAGCATCTCGTTGATCTAGCCAAAACCAATCTGTGGTCGTGAACAAAGGAAAGTTCTCCCATGGATCCTACGGCATTGCTCCTCTCGCGCATTCAGTTCGGATTCGCGATTTCGTTTCACATAATATTTCCGGCCTTTACGATCGGCTTGGCTGCCTGGCTTACCCTGCTTGAGGCACTGCACATTCGTACGGGCCGTAGAGCATATCGCGTTCTTTTCGAGTTTTGGCTCAGGATATTCGGTGTTGCGTTCGGGATGGGCGTGGTGTCGGGCATCGTTATGGGATTCCAGTTCGGAACGAATTGGAGCGAACTGTCTAGGATGAGCGGGCCGATCCAAGGGCCGCTGTTGTCATATGAGACGTTCACGGCCTTCATGTTGGAGGCGAGCTTTTTCGGCATCCTGATGTTCGGCCGTAGCCGAGTGCCAGCGTGGTTCTACCTCCTCTCAGCAGCAATGGTATCGCTTGGAACGACGTTGTCGGCATTTTGGATCATGACCAACAACAGTTGGATGCAGGTCCCGGTGGGCTACGCCGTAGAGAACGGCGTATTCGTTCCTGAAAGCTGGTCGAAGATCATTTTCAATTGGGTGGTCCTCGTCCGCTTCGTCCACATGCTGCTCGCTGCGTATCTGACCAGTGCATTCTGTGTGGCCGCAACAGGCGCTTGGTATCTGCTGCGCTCCATCCACCTCACCGAAGCGCGGGTGATGGTGCACATGGGTCTTGGACTCGCGGCAGTGCTCATCCCCATTCAACTCCTGTTCGGACATTTGGTCGGTGACTACGTCCATCAGCATCAGCCGGCAAAGTTCGCCGCTATCGAAGCGCGCTGGCATGACGAACAGCCAGCAAGCGAGGTGCTGCTCGCTTTGCCGGATCCGGCAACGGAGACCAATCGATACGAAATTCGGATCCCGGTCCTCGGTAGCATCATCGCGAGCATGAGTCTCTCGTCGAAGGAAGTCGGATTGACGAGCTTTCCGGCTCAGGACAGGCCGCCTGTCCTTGCTCCGTTCTTTGCATTTCGGATCATGGTCGGCTGTGGCATGATCATGCTCGTGCTTTCCTGGTTCGGCTGTTACCTCGCGTTCAAGCGCAGGCTCGAAGGCAGCCGAGCTGTGCTCTGGCTCATCTTTCTCAACTTCCCACTACCATTCATTGCGATCCTCACGGGCTGGTATACGGCGGAAATTGGCCGGCAGCCGTGGACGGTCTATGGAGTTCTGCGCACATCGCAGGCTGTCACACCATTTTTGACGGCAGAGGCGGCCTTCGCGACGCTGGTGCTGTTCGGTGCTGCCTATGTCTTCATATTCTCATTCGGCGTTTACTACATCTATAGGTTGTTGCGCGCCGGTCCGCATGCTGTTGCCGCTGAAACGCCATATGGCGCCCCGTCGGGCATCTCCACCGTATTTGGTCAAGGGTCTGGTGCCCGTTCCGAGTTGAAAGCAGGAGAATGATGATGGTGATGTTCTGGGTTGCGGTTCTGTCCATCAGCACTTTGATTTACCTGTTGCTCGACGGGTTTGACCTCGGCGTGGGAATCTTATGCGGTGCCACGGCCAACGTGAACCATCGCAGTCAGATGTTACGTGCAATCGAGCCCGTCTGGGACGGAAACGAGACTTGGCTGGTGGTATCCGGGGTCATTCTCTGGGGAGCGTTTCCAGTCGTTTACGCTACTCTGCTGTCGGCATTCTACTTGCCAGTCATTGTCATGCTGCTGGGGTTGATCTTGCGCGGAGTCGCGTTCGAGTTTCGCAATCAGGGAGAGGGCACGCGCTGGATATGGGATATGAGCCTTACGGGCGGATCTTTAGTTGCAGCGTTTGCGCAGGGGGCCATGGTTGGCGCTTTGGTCGAAGGACTATCGTTCACAAATGGGCAGTATTCCGGCGGGACGTTCGGCTGGGTCTCGGCGTTCTCAGTCATATGCGGTGTTGGACTTTGCTTTGGTTATGGTTTGCTTGGTGCCTGTTGGCTTGTCCGAAAGTGCGACCGCGAAGTTCGTGATGTTGCGCGCCGTCATATCTGCGTGCTCGCCATCGCAATGACGGTGTTTCTTATAGTCGTCTTCATACACGCTCTCTTTGAACACTTGACCATTCTTCATCGATGGCTCGAGCGGCCCTATCTTTTCATTTTTCCCGCGATTGGTGCAATCGCGGCCGGCGTTCTCGCGCGAAGCGTCAAGCATCACGATGACTATTGGCCTTTCCACATGGTAGCGCTGGTGTTCGTGGCAGCGTTCGCCACGCTAGCCCTCTCGTTCTGGCCTTACATGATACCGTTTGAGATCACTATTCGTGATGCTGCTGCGCCGCATGCGAGTCTCGCCTTCATGTTCTGGGGTGCGGGCTTGTTCGTGTTTCCATTAATGCTGGTCTACACTGTCGTTTCTTTTCGGGTGTTCAGGGGCCGAATTCAGACTTGAGGTGCTGAAATCGCGTTGAAATCGCCCGGTATCTTGTATCAAGGATGGCGAGACGACACGTCGGAGGGTCGTCTCGCCCGTGTCTTTCCATGCCTACGTTCACAGGCTGAGTTTTGTGAACGGAATGAACCGCGCAGTCCGGCTGAACTGGACCTTCCGTCCGAAGCTCGCGCTGCGCGCGTAGAGCATGCAAACGTACCAAAGCGTCGATCCTGCGTGGACTTGCTGAGTGTGGAAAACTTGAACAGACCGGGAAATTGATCTCTCACGGCAAACCACAGCCTGGCTGGGACGCGGTCCAACTCGGACTATCGACCGTCTTGGGTTCGACCGAAGAGTTCGGTGCGCCATTCCCACGTTCTAAGACCGATTTCGCGAGTGGGCGGCGATAGATACCAAGGTTTCGAACGCCGACTCACCTGTAGAATGGCGCAAAACGGCATCTGCTCTTTATTGTAGTCTCAGACGGTTAGGACCTGTCTTCGGCTGATGCTGAGATATCGAGCGATGCTGGGTGCGCTTGGATGGTTCTGACTGTTGGCGACAACAAGAGAGGATCGTTCAAAATGCAACCAGTACCCATAGCCCTAGGCGAGTTCACTCTCTCGCGCGAGAGAGTTGACATGGGCGCGGTCCTTCCGCCGGCGGAAAAGGAGGAGTCTCTGCACTTCAGCGGCCTTGCCGATGAACGGAAGTCTGGCAAAATTCGCGATGACAGCCAAGGCATTACGCTCGCTTTTCAGCACCTGAATGTGGTGTTGGCGATCGCCGCTCGCAACGTTGCCAAATTGGGCGGAATGGCCATGCCATCGGTCCTCTATGACGTGTTAGCAGACGATAGCAATGATCCAGTTGTAGTCAGGCTGTCAGACGCTCTTAGGACCACTCAGGCAATGGAAAGTGGCGATGCCGGCATACAAGCAGATGCATTGCGGCTTGCTATCGTAGCCAGGATGGTCGGACTGCACTTCAATTCGGGATATCCCGATGAAGAGAACATTGAAGCAGGCGCGCCCTGCCGGCCAAGTCGCGCGCTGCAGAGATGGCGCCTCAAGCGGGTTCTCGAATACATTGATAGTCATTTGACCGATAAGATCTCGCTGCAAGATATTGCTGCAGCCGCTGGACTAAGTCGAATGCACTTCGCGTCGCAATTTCGAGCAGCCACTGGAATGCGTCCTCACGACTATCTGCTTCGTCAGCGAATACGGCGGGCCGAGCATCTTCTGAGCCAAACCGATCTGTCTCTTGCCGAGATCGCCTTGACTGTAGGCTTTCGTACTCAGGCCCACTTCACTAGCGTGTTCAAACGCTTCATGAATAATACGCCGTATCAATGGCGAAGTGCGCGCCGCTTGAACGGTGTTGCCGAAAAATAGGCGTACTCCGCCTATGAGCTGGAGTTCAAGAGCCGCATCTTTTTCAGCTCCGCCGCTGCCCACCAAAGCATATGCCAAACGGTTGAGCCGTCGCTCAACAGGCGTCCCACTATCGGTGCGGAGACATTCGGTGGTGCAGCCGCGGCGTCGACGACTCAAGGTGATTCATCGTGAAAAGTATTTTGCGCACGCGTTGGCCCGCAACGACGTGCTTTGGAAGAAAAATGCGTCCATCTCGGAAGAACATAAAGCGCAGCATCGATATGCAAGACTTCTGCCGACCAAATGCGAGGAATCGAATGGCCGATCTGACAACGAATATTCCTCTGTCCTTGAAAATGGCCCTGGACGCTGAGGTGGCAAGGATCGGTCGACCTTTGTCGTCTGTCGTAACAGCTGCCTTATCAGAATTCCTTGGCGTATCGATCCATACGCTGTTCCAGGTCTCGATATCAGGTGCCTTGGTGGCAGGCGTTTTCGATCGAGAAGTTAGCGTCCGATCGATCCTGGAGCATGGAGATTTCGGGCTGGGCACTTTCGCGCACTTGGATGGCGAATTGGTCGTGCTTGATGGCCGAGCGTTTCAAGTTCTGGGCAGCGGACGAGTATCGGAAGCGACTGCGGGCGCTGGCGCACCTTTCGCGGTGGTCACGCGCTTTCACCCAGACGCCGAGGCCGACATTGGGCCTGTGGCAAGCTTCAAAGAGTTGGAAATCTGCTGCGACAAGTTTCGCAGCTCTGGAAACATCTTCTACGCAATGCGATTGGATGGGCATTTTACGCGTGTTCGCACGCGGGCCGTCAATCCGCCTCCGTCCGGCGGGCGTCTTGTCGATGCCGCGAAGACGCAGAGCGAATTCAGTTTCGCGGACATCGACGGAACTTTAGTGGGGCTGTGGTCTCCTGGCTTCTCAAGTGCGTTTAGTGTTGCGGGTTATCATTATCACTTCATCTCGAAGGACCGGCAGCACGGCGGGCATCTACTTGATGTCGAGGCAAAGTCGCTTCACCTCGGCTTTGAGCCGCTAACGGAGTTTCATCTTGCGCTGCCGGAGTCAGAAGCCTTTTTGAAGGCAGATCTTAGCAAGAACACAGCCGAGGAGCTCGCTTATGCCGAACAAGCCCACTGAAAGCCGCCAAGCCCAAGCGGTGGAAACTAGGGCGCAGACCGGGGCTGAACTGGTAGTTCGAACTCTTGAAGCTCAAGGCGTTACGCACGTCCTTGGAGTCTCCGGAGCCAGGATCGACACCGTCTTCAATGCTCTTGCCGATTCCAAGATTAAGACAGTCGTTTGCCGCCACGAGCAGAATGCCGCATTTATCGCGGGTGGTATCGGGCGCATGACTGGAAAGGCTGGGGTGACACTCACGACCTCTGGCCCAGGCATCTCGAACCTTACGACTGGCCTTGCGACGGCGAATTCCGAAGGGGACCCGGTCGTCGCGCTTGGCGGATCGGTACCGACGTCTGATGCATTGAAGCAAGTGCACCAGACGTTGGATGCTGTCTCTATCATGAGGCCAGTGACCAAGTTCAGTGCGACGGTCGGCGCTCCCGACCAGTTGGGTGAGGTCCTAGCCAACGCGTTCCGCGCGGCCGAATCTGGGCGGCCTGGCGCTGCTTTCGTCAATCTGCCGGTGGATATCATGACCGCTCCGTGCGCGCACGAGCCTTTAGAAGTGCCGGCGTTTTGTGGCCTCGGCCCCGCCGATGCCAATGCAACCAGGGAGGCTGCACGTCTCATCAACGTGGCGTCCAATCCGGTGGTTCTGTTGGGCATGTTGGCCAGTAAACCATCCAACAACCGTGCTTTGCAGTCATTCTTGACCAAGGGAAACTTGCCTGTCGTCGGTACTTTCCAATCAGCAGGTGCCGTAGGAGCAATGAGTTTCGAGAATTTCGGAGGGCGCGTCGGTCAGATCGCGAACCAGCCGGCGGATCGGCTCCTCGAGGCGGCCGATCTCGTGATCACCATTGGATACAATCCGGTAGAGTACTGGCCGTCGCTTTGGAACGGAAAGCGAAAGCGTACGATTATTCATGTCGACGTGTTGCCGTCTGATCTCGACAACTGCTACTCGCCAACTGTGGAGCTGACGGGCAGTATCGATCAAACGTTGGAGACGCTAACGCCAGCAGTCAAGCGAAGCACGAGATCGCCGCTGTCGTTGGAGGTCCTCGATATGATCGTGGCCGAGCGGCAATTTCTGAGAACCGAGAGCGCGCTCCGGGGTGGCACGCCAATCCATCCCATGCGTTTGGTGCATGACTTGCAGCAATTCGTTGGAGGAGACACGACGCTCTGTCTCGACATTGGATCGTTTCACCTCTGGTTTGCACGACATCTCTACAGCTTTCGGCCTCGCCAGGTCCTCATCAGCAACGGTCAGCAGACGTTGGGGGTAGCGCTTCCGTGGGGTATCGCCGCTTCCCTCGTAAGGCCAGCCGAGAAGATTCTCTCTGTATCGGGAGACGGCGGCTTCCTTTTCTCCGCTATGGAGCTCGAGACCGCAGTGCGCTTGCGCGCGAATCTGGTCCACATGGTCTGGATCGATGGCTCCTATAATATGGTGGCTGTCCAGGAGCAGCTCAAGTACGGCCGGACCACTGGTGTTGATCTAGGCCCTGTCGATTACGTTCGGTACGCCGAGGCGTTTGGTGCGAAGGGCCTCATGATCGAGGAGCCGAATGATATCGCGCCGATTATGAGGAAGGCGTTTGAGACCGAGGGGCCAGTCATTATTGGTGTCCACGTCGACTATCGCGACAATCACAAGCTGTTTGAGATGGTGCACGCAGGGACCTTTCATTGAACTGAGCGATAGAATCGAAGCAGATGGTCGCCGGCAGTCGCCGACGGTCGGGATCGAGGCCGGTTGTGCTGATTAACGCGATCATGTGATTTCAAAGCGATGGCTCGAT